>CAVPCG010000001.1:0-18679 GCA_963702325.1 uncultured Acidobacteriaceae bacterium
GGAGGTCCGGTTTACGTTCATCCGGTACGGGCTTACGGCTATTTTGGCCCGCGATACGCAGCCCCCGGATACGTCGTGCGGCCGTATTTCGCACCGGGTCCGTTTGTGGCCTATAGGCCCGCGCCAATATACCGGCGCGCATATGTGCCTGCACCGTACTTCTACGGTCATGGGTATGGGCGGCGATTTGTTGCCGGCGTTATTATTTCTACCGCCGGTAGCGCGGACTGAACGACTCGACTTAGTTGGACGGGCTGTTCGTGGCGCAACATCAGCTATGGGCAGCCCTTGTTACCAAATTTCGGAATGAACGAATTTGAACTCAGAGAAAGGATTGAATATGAAACTGCAAACGTTGGTTCTTAGTATTGGAATGATTGCGTCAACATTGTCATTTTGCGTGCCAAGTGCAATGGCGACTGCGCGAAGCACGGAGGCAATTGATAAGCAAGTGAAACATGAGTTGAACATGCTGCCGTATGTGAACGTGTTCGATTACATGACATTCGCGGTGGACGCAAATGGCAATGTCACGCTGGCTGGCGAGGTGACGAACCCAGTGGTCAAGAGTGATGCTGCGAACGCGATCAAGCGAATCGAAGGCGTGGAGCACGTGAACAATCAGATTCAGGTGCTGCCGGTGTCTTTTATGGACAATGGCTTGCGCGTCCGCTTGTTCCGCACGATTTATGGCTATCCTGCGCTCCAGAAATATGCGCTGGGCGTCAATAAGTCTATCCGCATAATTGTGGACAACGGGCATGTCACTCTAGTGGGCGTCGTGGACAACGAGATGGACAGAAACCTCGCAGGCATCCGAGCGAACGGCGTTGGCGGAGTTTTCTCGGTTGATAACCAACTCATGGTTGTAAAGGGCTGAGCGCTGCCCGGGCTGACAGACCCAGCCTTCGCGAACATCGCGAAAGGCTGGGGCTCCCGGTCGCCGTTCAGGGCGTCGGTTGGGTATTCAGTCCCAGGGTTTGCACGAGCAATTTCGTGTCGTCGCTGATGATTCCATCTACTCCCCAGCCGGCGAGGCGCTGCATTGCTTTGGGGTCATTTACGGTCCAGGTGAACAATCTACGGCCAGCTGAGTGGACCTCATGAACGAACTGTTCCGAGACAAGCCTTTGCTCGGGAATTACGTACTCCACCGGCAATTGATGCCAGCGGGCGAGTTGAGTGGCGTTGTCACAAATGATGCCAACCGGAATGGTGCCGCTGCGGGCTTTCAGTTCCATGATGACTTCGGGGAGAAATGATGACACCACGTAGTCTCTTTCGATCTGACATCCTCGAAGGGCGGTCAATACGGTGGTTTCAAGCTCGCTTACTTTGAGTTCAATATCGAGAAAAGCCCGATGCGCGCAATGCTGTAACACATCTTCGAGGAGAGGGCATTGCGGCAACTGATTGCTCGTAACCTCGCAAACTGGGAGTTTGCCGATCTTAGGGTCGTGGCAAATCAAGCCGCGGCCATCTGAGGTGCGGCGAACATCAAATTCAAAACCATCGCATCCATGCGAAAGCGCGAGTTCAAACGAAGGCAGAGTATTTTCTCGAACAGACTTGGTTGCTCGCGCGCCACGATGGCCAAGCAAAAGAGGAGGGGCGGCCATGCCGAATTGTATGCCATGCCGCGGGATTTATGCTGTACCCATGAGTACATATGGCAGCGCGAAAATGGGAAAGCGTGCCAATTAAGACAAATCACCTAGTGACGTTAATCGAGATCGAAGTCGCGGATAGGCTTGCCCGTATCGGGAGACTCTTTTGCCCGTTTTACCGCCTCCTGGAATTTCTTTTCCATGAGTTCGGAGGCATTTCGCTGATTCTCAACCGATTGCCGGAAGATGGAATCGCGGCGGTTATCCTGTTCTTTCATAGCGCGCGCGGCTTCCTCAATGTCGTTGAAAGTCTTGGGCTTGACGGCTGCGGTGTGGGCAATGACAGCGTGATTTTGGGGATCTACTTTCAACACTGCGTTGCAGCATGGGCAGGTGATATCGAATGCTGATTTATCGGCCATGCGTTTGACTCTTCGCACTCATAAAGCGGGATCGTATCTTCGATACTGCGATGGGAACCTGAGCAATCAACTCAATCATATCCCGAAGTCGCTTCTAGTGGGATTCCAATTTGATCGGGAGGATCTTGAGCACGTAGAGCATCTCCCATCCCAGAAGGATCACGGAGAGTCCAACAATCATGATGGCGAGGATTTCGCCGAGGTTCAGGCGGTTTCCGGAGGTTTCGAAACGCCGTAATGCAAGGCCAACGATATTGAGGGTCGCGAATCCGAATACGACGGCCCACAGAATGTCATAGATATCTTCCTGCTTGTCGGAATTCTGAAAAATAAAAGCGAATGCCGACTGCAAGAAAAAAAGCTATTGATCATCCACGCGTGGAATGCCATTAGCACAGTGTTCCGGAAGAGCCGCTCACGATCATATTTGGTTGCTTAACAGTAGTATCAGAAACGGGACGAATCCCGATATTACTGTTTGGCGACAACGATCGTGCGTGGGCGGGGCGAGCTAGCTAAGGGAGATTATCTGATGGTCGAGGCACTCAAGATGGATGACTTCGTACAAATCCTGAAGGAGTTGCGTTCCGTGGCGAGCCAGGAAATGTATGCCCGCGATTTCGCGTTCTTGCAGAGTCTTGTTGGGATAAAGCCCGTTGCTAAGTATTTCCGCATGGCGTCCGAGGATTTCGCTATGGCGTAACTCGGCGCGGGCAGCCTTAGAGCGCAGACCGGTCAGTTGATAGAGAATTTTTGATTCAGCGGTGGCGGCGGATTCAAGCAGCGTCTTGTCCAAGCTTTCCAGACCGTCACGGATTGCAGATATTGATCGCTTCACGGAGGCTTCGGCGTCTTCAAAGGATTTGTTCAATCCCTGGGGCAGGGTTTCGGCGGCGAGGAATTGGCGGAGCTGTTCGGGAGCCTGAAATATATCGGTAAAGCGCAACTTATAACGATCAAGTAAAGCCTGGTGCTTCACGTCAATGATTGTGGCGGAAAACCTGGGGACAATGGGAGTCACCTTGTGCAAGAGAGCGTCATACACCTCGGCTACCTGAGCGAAATAGGCAATCTCCGCGGCCCCACCGGCATAGACTAGGGTGGGAAGCAGGTAATCCTGCACTACGGGGCGCAAGAGCACGTTCGGGCTGAAATCTTCAGGCTTTGCCCGAATGCGATCGTGTAATTCTGTCTTCGATAATTTTTCTTCGCCGATTACAAAACTAATTCCATCGGTAGCAGAAGAGTGCTGGTGCACTGGAACTCTGGCGCCGCCCACCAGCGTGAAAAGCAGAGTCGAAGATGAAGTGACCTTGACCTGAGGCTCGTATCCAGCCAATTGCAACGCTTTTCCCCGCGCCTGCAAGAGGCCGTTGATTTGATCGGCCTGTTCCGCAGCCTGGCTGTAAATGGGTTCCGCGATCTGATGCAACTCAGGATCAGAAGCGTCCAGCAGAATCACACCCCATGGGGAAAACAGATTTGAAAAAAGGCGGGCAAAAGCTGTGCCGAACGTTTCCCCTGGGCGATAAGCCTCGCGCAGATTAGCCGTAATCTCGGACTCGCCCAGCAGAATCTCAACCTGTTTAACTACAGCCTCAATTTCGTTTCCAAATTTGATGGCTCCGACCGGAGAATGCAATAAGCCGGCCGAGGGCGCAATCACACTTTGCAACGCATGATCTGTATTGGGCAGGGAGATGTGATTGACTTCGTCAAGGTCGTGATCTTCGGTCGCCAGCCAGAATACCGGCACACAATTCACGCCCCGGGAGCTTGCCTCTTCCGCCAGCTTTACCGCTGTGAGAGCCTTAAATAATGAAAACAGCGGACCGCCAAAAAGTCCGACTTGCTGGCCGGTGACCACGGCCGCGGCGCCGCTTTTCATTCGCGCGATATTTTCGAAGGTTTTTGGGGAGGCATTCCAGGACGTATTCTGGCGCTCAAGGACGGAGCAAACCCGCTGGCGCCTTGCCGGATCATATTTCAGCCCATCCGCCGCTTCCTCGAACCAATCACTGAATCTTGGGGAACGTGGATAGAACGGGTGAACTGACGGACGGTAGGAGAGAAAATCAGTAAATAGCTGGTTCGAGTGCGGGATTTGGGTAAAGGGTAAACACTGCGATTTCACCGGCGCTTCTCCACAGATCGCATATCTTCCTTTTCCCGCCGGGCGGTCAAGCAGTCATTCTATAGTGCGCGGTAAGGAATCTGATGCAAGAATGGCGCGTGGGATGCAAAAAGACAGTGGCAAAACGATCATGCGGAAGGAAAGCGGATTTAACAATCTCTTAACAGCGTCCGTTCAACAGCGACTGTCACGGGAAAATGTTGGGCCGCGACTAGTCGGCGCTTCTGGTAGAGGGTGGCTTGCGGCGGGCGAGAAGGCGCTGTTCCTTCGCCTCCAATAATTCGTTCAGCTCGGCAACGAGCCGCAAAAGCGTCTCCGCATCCTGTTCTTTAGAAGTCAGCTCGCAGAGTTCGCGTATCCGTTGGTCTTCATCGTTCACGAGTAGCCTCCAGATTCCGCCACAAACCTGTTAACAAGCGGGTTATATCACAATTCGCAAAATTCGACGGTCCGGTTTGATACCAAACAATTACTTCCTGGACGCAGGCTTTAAGCGTCTGAAACCTGCTTCATCCGGAAAAACCCGTGGGGGCGATGAGAGTTTCGAACAGTCAACCAGTTTTTATGGTTGCGGCGGAACGGGATCTCTGGCTTACGTCGAGCGCCATCCTCGTGTATCGTATTGACGCACCCCGACACTCACCATGCCAAAGAAGAAAGTTCTGAATGTAGCGATGATCGGCCAGGGATTTATGGGCCGGGCGCACTCCAACGCGTTTCATCAGGTCGGCCATTTTTTTGATTTGCCATATCAGATTGGCCTTAAGGTAATTTGCGGAAGAGATCGCGAGAAACTAGCGGCCATGGCGTCGCAATGGGAGTGGGAGGAAGTTTCAACGGATTGGCAAGAGGTAGTTAACAGGCCTGACGTGGATATCGTGGACGTTGCGGTGCCGAACGTTCTGCACGCTCCCATCGCCATTGCAGCGGCGCAAGCCGGGAAGATGGTGCTGTGTGAAAAACCCCTGGCAACTTCATTGACCGATGCTCAACGCATGGCACAGGCAGCCGGGGGTGTACCCAATCTAGTCTGGTTTAACTATCGCCGTGTCCCGGCAATTGCATTCATCAAGCGATTGGTCGGCGAAGGGAAACTGGGACAGATATTTCACTATCGCGCCAACTACATGAACCAGTCGGGAAATACCTCCGGCAAATCCACCGCCTGGCGATATCGGCGTGAGGAAGCCGGTTCGGGCGCGATGGGAGATCTACTCTCGCACGTGATTGACTTATCAATCTATCTGAATGGACCCATCCGCCAACTAAGCGCAATGACAAATACCTTTGTTCCCGGCCGCGATGTTGACGATGAAGTCGCCACGCTGGTGCGTTTCGAGAACGGAAGCGTCGGGACCTTTGAAGCCAGCCGTTATGGCGTCGGCTGCCGCAATCGCAACACGTTCGAGATTCAGGGGTCGAAAGGGAGACTGAGTTTCAATCTCGAAGATATGAACCACATAGAATTTTATGACGCGACTCTCCCGGGAAACCTTCAGGGCAACAGCAAGATACTGGTAACTGGGCCGGATCATCCTTATGAAGAGAATTTCTGGAAGCCTGGTCACGGCATAGGGTATGAACACACCTTCATCGCAACGCTGGGCGATTTTTTAACGTCGCTTTCGCGAAAAGAAACCTTCCATCCAAATTTCGAGGATGGATTGCTCGTGCAAAAAGTATTGGATGCGGTGGAAAAGTCAGCACAATCCCGATCGTGGATTTCGCTTTCTTAAAGCGCCCTTGCCCCCTGCCCGCTCGTCGGAACTTCAGTAACTTGCCGGTAAACTCCAATGTTTTTAGCATGCTTATATGCCTGCGGCACTGCTATTTTGCGGCGACGAGACCATTATTCGCACGGTTACCCGTGTATTCAAAGACCTCGGAGTAGAGGTAGAGGTTTCTGGGGATCAAAAGGCCGCGGCCCGGAAACTCGCAGCTAAAAAATTTGATGCGATCGTTGCGGACGACGAGGTTCCCGGCGCTACCATGTTGTTAGAAGCTGCGCGTGGCCTACCCATGTGCGGAAAGTCGGTCCGAATCATACTCGCCGGGGGACCGACCGCTATAGGAACTGCTTTCCAGAGCGGAACCCAGATTGTTTTGTACAAACCACTTTCCCTCGAACGCGTTCGACACGGGTTGCGTGCTGTTCGCAATCTGATGGCGCAGGAGAGGCGCGGCGGGTTCAAGCGTGTGCGGGTAGATTTCGAGGCAAAGGTAAGCTACGGAAAGTTCGCTAACAAGCCCGTTGCGGTTGAGGATCTGAGTGATTCTGGAGCCGCGATCAGGTCCGAAAATCCATTGCCCGCGTCGGCGCGCTTGAGTTTCGAATGCACGCTTCCGGAATCAAACGAATTGCTTAAGGCGAAAGCTGAAATTGTTTGGCAGGATACTTTGGGGGGCGTCGGAATTCGCTTTCTGGATATGCCCGCGCACTCGCGCAAACGGTTAGTGGAATGGCTGGCCTCGGAGAGTAATCTTGAATCCGTTCCAGAACTCGAGCTGGGAGCAACCGGGACTGCCGCCAAAGCCGGGGTCTGAGCCCAAAGTCGTCGGGACGTCCTGCATCAACTTCTTCTGCCCATCCGATTTTCCCTGCCCTGAAACTGGGATTTAAGTGCGATTTTCCCGCACATTTTCCCGCACTTTTTCCGGCACTTTGCGCGAATAACACTAAAGGCTAAAGGCCATAGGACAATGCCTTACATGCCTCTCTGCTAGCCACTTCTCGGCCTTCGGAGACCTAGCCCATAGAACCGTAAAGACGGACACTGACGTTGCTGATTGATGTTTCCGCATTCATGGGACACAAGCAGTTGATGTAAATCCCCCGTCGCATGATCTAGGAATGCGACCCGCAAGAGGCATTCGTGAAAGAACACCGTACGCCCTGGAGCGGTTTAGTTCTCGCCTTAACCCTCACGTTGATGTCGGGCGTGTCACACGCAACTACTCCGTTATCCCCAAAATTGGTTCTTAGCCGGCCTTCCATGAATTTCGGAAACGTAGTGGTGGGCAGCTCAACCCAGGTGATCGAGAGCATCTGGAACCCTACGAGTGCTCCGGTCAGCATTGCAACGGCGACCATTGAGGGTGCGGATTTTCAGATCAGCAATGCGAGTTTTCCGCTGACCATCGCGCCCCGCCAGCAAGTTCCTCTTCTGGTGACTTTCAATGCAGTCGCGGCAGGGAATGCATCCGGCTCGCTTGTGATTTCTATTGATGGCGTTACTCCTTATGTCACGGTGCCACTATATGGGGTCGGTATTGCGTCGGGACAATTGACGGCGAATCCACCTAATGCGAATTTTGCTTCCGGCACGGGCCCGCAGATCAGAGAGACCATTACAAATGTCGGTGGAACGTATGTGACGCTCCAGCGTGCAACCATCAGCGGAAGCGGATTTACGATAGGAGCGCTAGCGCTGCCCATGACACTGAAGCCGAATCAGAGCACCACTATCATTGTTTCGGTCGCCTCCTCAGGAAATGCAAGCGGAAACATAACGCTTGCCACCTCGACCGCGTGGTGGGCAACCGGCCGCAGAGGCGATTATCAAGCGGTCACATCCCTACCCTCGAAAGCGTCGCTCATAATTCCAGTCTCCGGTAGTTCCATGGTGGCCGGCCAGCTTACGCCCGCACCTTCCACCATCAGCTTTGGGAACGTGCAGACCGGAAACACTCAAAATCTGCCGGCAACTTTGACCAACTCAGGCGGAGGGCCGGTCGCTATCACCGCTGCTACGGCTACCGGTTCAGGATTTGGCATCAGCGGGCTTCCTCTCCCGATGACGCTTACCCCCGGCGAGAGCGTTACCTTCTCGGCGTCATTCACTCCGCAAGCCAGCGGCAACGTCCAGGGAAAAATTTCAGTCATTTCGAACGCTTCGAATCCGACAGTAAATTTGGCTTTATCCGGATCGGCAAGCGCCCCGGGCCAGCTGGCGCTTTCGCCCGCGAGCTTGAACTTCGGAAATGTAATCGTTGGGAAGACTCAGCAGTTGGCAGCATCATTGGCTGCCAGCGGATCGGCAGTCACGGTGTCATCCGCTTCATTCAGCGGGTCTGAGTACTCTCTTAGCGGGATACAACTGCCAGTCACGATTCCCGCTGGACAAAGCGCTTCCTTTACCGTCATTTTCGCGCCTCAAACGAGCGGTGCGGCCGCTGCAAGCCTGTCATTTGGCGGCACAGCTCCGGCAACCGTAGAGTCACTTACCGGCGCAGGAACAGCGCCCCCACAGCATAATGTGGCGCTCTCCTGGTCCCCGGACAGCAGCGCTGTGGCGGGATATAACGTCTATCGGAGCACGCAAACAGGAGGCCCCTATGCCAAGCTCACTTCGGCGCCCGCGCCGTCAACCAACTACGGGGATACTGCTGTAACTGCTGGGCAAACGTACTTCTACGTGACCACTGCGGTGGATAGCTCCGGCGCGGAAAGCGCTCATTCGAACGAAGTCCAGGCGGCCATTCCAGCCCCGTAAGCCGGGCGGTTCGATCACAATACCGCGAACGTCGTCAAGAGAAACCGCCACGGGTGCGAGTTTTCAACAGACTAAAGTTTTCCTGATGTACTAATGAGACCTTCCCCTATAACTCATGATCCTTGAAACTACGCGGCATGGACGCGCGAAGTTTCTTATCCGCAATTAAAAATTTGTTGGGCATTCTAGCCCTTTCCGCGACCTTATTGTCTGCTCACGCGGCCCTCGGTGCATCGGTCAATCAGGATGGATCACGATCCGAACGAGGCGCAGGGCAAGGAAGGCTGAGCCTCAGCCCGCAGGCCACGCATTTCAAAGATGTCCTGGTGGGCCAGAGATACATGCGGGAAGTTGAGCTGAGCAATCATGGCCGGTCAGCGGTCACGATACTGAATGTGCAACGAAATAATTCGATTTTCAGCCTCCGCGGACTGAAAGTGCCGCTGAGAATGAAATCAGAAGAAAGTGTCCGGTTTGAAATTGCCTTCCTGCCTGCTCGCAGCGGCCCTTTGCAGACTAACTTTACCTTTGTGACTAACCATGCTGGCAACGTCGTGCTGCACGCGGACGCCAACAGGGGTCGTGGTGGATTGGTTTCGAATCCGCAGAGATTGGATTTCGGAAATGTGCGAGTCGGGTCGGGTGAGCGGCTTCCAATTGTGCTGATTAACTCCGGCTCGACGAATCAGAGGGTATCGCGCTTATGGATTTCCGGCAAAGAATTTGGGATGGATACGCTAAATTTGCCTACGACCCTCGTACCGGGTGAGAGCCTCACATTGACTGCCACATTTGCGCCACGAGCAGTTGGCGCGAGGGCGGGCGACATTATTGTGGACACTGGGAACGCGAACCTTTCCATTCCAGTTGACGGAAAAGGCCTGGATTCGGGCCGCTTCAGCATAACGCCAGCACAACTGAATTTCGGCAATGTGACTTCTGGAGCAACCGCGACGCTTTCGGGAGTACTTCAGGCTGGGCGGTTGCCGGTCACGATTTATTCCGCAGGCATCACGTCGTCAGAATTCGCATTGACGGGATTGTCATTCCCGTTCACTATCGCGGCCGGACAAAGCAGGGCGTATCAGGTGACTTACTCGCCCGGTTCCAGCGGTAGCAGCTCGGCAGTGCTTTCATTTCAGGGCGCGCCGGGCTTGCAGGCCCAGGAAACGTTGTCAGGGAATGCCGTCCCTGGGGCGCAACATAAAGTCAGCCTTTCATGGAATGCGGGCGGCTCAGGTGTGATTGGCTACAACATTTACCGCGCGAACGCCCCCAGCGGCCAGTATTCGCAGATCAATTCCATGACCGATTCCAACCCTTCATATCTGGATGCCACAGTTCAAGGAGGGCAGACCTATTACTACGTGACAACCGCGGTTGCCGCTAATGGCAAACAAAGCGCTTTCTCGAATCGAGTTCAAGTCTCCATCCCCTGACCCTGCCAGGTTCTTCCGGTATCGAATTCAAAATCCTGTTCGCGGTAAACTGCGGGGATGAGAAGCTGGAGATCCCGTGAGTGATCCCACTATGCGGGGCGAATCTTCCTGCCCGCCGGGTGAATTGCGCACGGCGCCGAATTGTGTGGATATTTGGTCGGTGCCGATACGAAGCGCGAGTCACATCATAGAGGAGCTAAGACAGTCTCTTTCTCCCGATGAACGGGAACGGGCTCTGCGCTTTTATGCCGAAGAGCACCGGAATTCGTTCGTCGTTGGCCGCGGGATTTTGAGGGCAATCCTGGCTTCGTACATGCCTGCTCGACCGGAAGACCTCGTCTTTGGCTATGGTTCAAAGGGCAAGCCATATTTGAAGGAACATCCCGATCTTCACTTCAATCTTGGACATTCTGGTGAACTCGCAGTGTATGCGGTTGCGGGCGACGAATTAGGGGTTGACGTGGAACGGATGAAAGCCGTGGAGGATTGGGAGAAAATTAGTAAACGATTCTTTTCCCTTCGAGAGAGCAATGAGCTGGCAAAATTGGATCCGGCCCAACAAATGGCCGGCTTTTTTGCCTGTTGGACTCGCAAGGAAGCTTATATCAAGGCGACAGGCGAGGGATTAGCCGCGGGCCTAAATAAGTTCTCGGTTGGAGTGAATCCATCGCAAGTTGACGGGACCATTGATATTGATGAAGATGGGCAGCCTCGGCGCTGGCATTACAGGGACCTGAAACTTGGAGAGCAATACGCGGGAGCAGTGGTTACACGAGTGGCGGGGTGCGGCGTTCGCAATTTCGACTTTGGACGAGCTGAAGATTGTCTCCGATTCGTTGGGAGCCGGACTTAGAGGGGCTGGTGGTCTAAAATTCGAACTTCTCCGCGTCTTTCAGAGAAGAACCCTGCGCATCTTTCGCAGAAACGATGGGCTGCTCTTCAAACCTCCAGGCAATATTTAGGTCCGCATCATTCCATGCCAGTGTTCGCTCGAATTCCGGATAATAAAAATCTGTAGTCTTATAGAGAACGTATGCCGTGCTGGAAAGTACCTGGAAGCCGTGTGCCAGGCCTGGCGGTATCCATAGCGTTTGATTATTTTCGCCGGATAAAACGGCGCCATACCAGCGTCCAAAGGTGGGCGAACCGGTCCTGAGGTCAACGGCAACGTCGAAAATTTCGCCAGAAACTACTCGCACCAGCTTTCCCTGAGCATGCTGTATTTGATAATGCAGACCTCGCAGAACATTTTTCGACGAGAAGGAAAGATTATCCTGGACGAAACGCGCGCGGATGCCAATCTCGGCCATTTTGTTTTCGTTATAGGTCTCGAGGAAGAATCCGCGCGCGTCTTTGAAAACTCGGGGTTCCAAAAGAAGTACGCCCTGGAGTTGAGTTTCAGAGGCTTTCATAAACCAACCTGAAGTTTCGCTGCGAGATACTGCAAGAATTTCTGTTCACTGATCAAAATACCTTTTCTTTGAGAAGTTGCAGCAGATATGCCCCATAGCGGTTGTTCTTCATTGGCATTGCCGTGGATTCCAGCTGCTCGGCAGTGATGTATCCGTAGCGAAAAGCTATTTCCTCAGGACACGACACCATCAAGCCTTGCCGCGTCTCAATCGTCTCGATAAAGTGTGACGCTTCGAGCATCGCCTCGTGCGTTCCGGTATCGAGCCAGGCCATCCCCCGGCCCATAACGACGACTTCAAGCTGGCTGCGGCGCATGTATTCCTTGTTGACATCGGTGATTTCGAGTTCTCCGCGGGCCGAGGGTTTCAGTGATTTCGCGATGGCAACAACCTGATTGTCATAGAAATAAAGCCCGGTTACCGCATATCGCGATTTAGGAGCCGCAGGCTTCTCTTCAAGGCTGAGGGCCTTGCCTGCTCCATCAAACTCGACCACGCCGTAACGCTCCGGGTCATTTACGGGATACGCAAATATTCGCGCGCCCGTCATACCGTTTCCCGCGCTCATCAGGCTGGTGGCCAGATCGGTGCCATAGAAAATGTTGTCGCCTAGAATCAGGGCGCAGCTTGAAGAACCGATGAATGATTCGCCGACTAAAAAAGCCTGCGCAATGCCCTCGGGACGCGGCTGCGCAACATATTCAAAATTGATTCCAAAACGCGATCCATCTCCAAGCAGTTGCATGAATCGCGGCAGGTCATCGGGAGTCGAGATAATCAAAATGTCGCGAATACCCGCCAGCATTAGCGTGGAGAGCGGGTAGTAAATCATGGGCTTATCAAAAATCGGCAGCAGGCTCTTACAAACGGCGTGGGTCACGGGATATAGACGCGTGCCGGAGCCGCCCGCCAGAATAATGCCCTTGTGTTTACAGGATTGCGTAGCGTTCGATGTGGACATGAATATAAGCGATATTTAACGATAGCATCTCAAACGGAGTATTGTTTTGCCATCCACTGACGGTAGCTGCCGCTCGTGACATCTCGAGTCCATGCCTCGTTAGCCAGATACCACTCTATAGTTTTGCGAATGCCGGTCTCAAATGTTTCTTTGGGCCGCCAGCCGAGTTCAGACTCAAGCTTGCGCGCGTCAATTGCATATCGCCGGTCGTGGCCCGGGCGATCCTGAACATAAGTCAGAAGCTTTTCGTGAGGCACCGTTGGATCATTGGGGCGCAGATCGTCGAGAATCTTGCAAATCGTGCGGACGATTTCGAGGTTTTGCTTTTCGTTGTTGCCGCCAATGTTGTAGGTCTCGCCAACTCTTCCCTTCCCGATGACGGTCCGTATGGCTTCGCAATGGTCCTCGACATAGAGCCAGTCGCGGACATTTTTGCCGTCTCCGTAAACTGGAATGGGCTTGCCCTTCAACGCATGCAAAATCGCGAGCGGAATCAGTTTTTCGGGAAACTGGTACGGCCCGTAATTATTGGAGCAATTCTGTGGTGAGTGTGGGCAGCCCGTAGGTGTGGTGATAGGCACGAACGAGATGATCAGAACCCGCCTTGGACGCGGAATACGGGCTGTTCGGGGCGTATGCAGTGTTCTCGTTGAAGCCCGGGTCATCGGGTCCAAGCGACCCATACACTTCGTCGGTTGAAACATGCAAAAATCGGAATGCGGATTTCTGTTCGCCGGCAAATTCGCCCAGTAAGCTCTTGCTTCTTCCAGCAAACTGAATGTGCCGTTTACATTCGTCCGCACAAAATCATCGGGGCCGTGTATTGAACGGTCCACGTGGCTTTCCGCCGCAAAATGCACGATGGCTCGCGGCTGATATTGCTGTAGCAAGTCGAACACCAGCTTTCGATCGCAAATGTCGCCTTGAATGAATTTGTACCGGGACATCACTCTTAAGTTTCTCGAGATTCGCGGGATTTCCGGCGTAGGTGAGCTTGTCGAGATTGACCACCGAAGTCGGTTCGGTGGCGAGCCAATGCAGGATGAAGTTCGAGCCGATGAATCTGCCCCGCCCGTGACCAGAATTGATTCGGTTTGCATAATAACGAAATCCCAAGAAACAACTCGGAGTCTAAACTATTACCATCTCGCCGGCTGAATCCCCAAAAAATGATTCTGGATCTCTAGGTGGAAAGTTTCTCTACAATCTCTCGGGGAACGGGGTGCGATTTCATTCTTTCTGGGTTGGCCGGATCAATCCCAGTCCACACGCGGGTTTCTACGCCTTCGACGGCCAGCATTCTGTTCTTCAAGAAGCGATGCTGGACCACAAAACTACTTTTTCGCCATTCCACTACTTGCGACTCCGCCAGCAGTTCATCTCCGAATCCGGAAGGAACGATAAACTTTACTTTTAAATCCACGATCGGAATCCCGATGATTCCATGCTCTTTGAACAGCGTTGCCAGGGGCAAGCCTGCATTCTTGAATAAGCTGGAAGTGCAGGCATCGAACCACTTCAGGTATTGCGGATAAAACACGATGTTGGCGGGATCGCAATCTCCCCACTCGACGCGAAAATGTTCGTGGCTAATAAACATTCTGTTGCGATTTCTTTTTGAAACGTTGGACGGATATCGGCGTCTTGAATGTTGCAGCATATTTTACATTCAGATGGATGTTATTGTTTGTGAATCGAAATGACCATGCGGACACAAGTCGGTATTGTTGGCGCGGGACCGGCCGGGCTCGTGCTTTCGCAGCTTCTTCATCTTCTGGGCATTGAATCCGTGGTGCTGGAGAATTGCAGCCGGCAACATGTCGAGGAAAGAGTTCGCGCGGGCGTTCTTGAGCAGAACACGGTTGACCTGCTGAACGAAATGGGACTGGGCGAGCGAATGAAGCGACAGGGCCTGCTGCATCACGGAATTGAATTGCGCTTTGGCGGCCGCGGGCACCGCCTTGATTTTGCCGATTTAACGGGAGGAAAGGCGGTCACAATTTATGCGCAAAATGAAGTTATTAAGGACCTCACGAATGCTCGGCTGAAGGCCGGAGGACAGATTATTTTTGAAGTCGAAGACCTCAGCCTGCACGATTTCGAGTCATCGAAGCCCAACATCCACTTTCGTCAGCAGGGCAAATCAGAAACCGTTGAGTGTGATTTTGTTGCGGGTTGTGATGGCTTTCACGGTGTGTGCCGTCCCACGATCGAGTCAGCACTCACACTGTATGAGCGAACTTATCCATTTGCGTGGCTGGGAATTCTGGCGAACGCGGCGCCCTCTTCTGAAGAACTGATCTATTGCCATCATGAGCGCGGATTCGCTTTGCATAGCATGCGCTCTCCGCAGGTCACGCGCCTGTATTTACAATGCGATCCGGAGGAAGATCTTGCGAATTGGCCCGACGAGAGAATTTGGGATGAGCTCCAAGCCAGATTTCGGACTGCCGATGGCTGGAAGCTAAATCGCGGCGACATTACGCAAAAAGGCGTCACCGGGATGAGAAGCTTTGTCGCCGAACCGATGCAATATGGCAGAGTGTTTCTGGCGGGAGACGCCGCGCACATTGTTCCGCCGACCGGCGCGAAGGGATTGAATCTTGCCGTCGCCGATGTTCGCGTCCTGGCGGCGGCCATTGTAAACTTCTACCGGACCGGCCGACGCGATCTGCTAGGGCGATATTCGGAAACTTGCTTGCGCCGGGTCTGGAAGGTGCAACGTTTTTCATGGTGGATGACATCCATGTTGCATCGCTTGCCAGGCGACAATTCGTTTGATCAGCGCCGGCAACTCGCGGAACTCGATTATGTCACCAGCTCGCGAGCGGCCTCGCAATCCTTGGCGGAAAATTATGTTGGGCTGCCAATGGAGTAAGATTTGCCGACCGGCTTCTGTATGTTTACGTCTTTATTCTGAGGGGGAGGAATTACTTTGAAAATACGCACGCACCCCGTGGTAGTTTTTCTCGCTACGATTGCCTTCTTGTCGGTTATGCCCATCTCTTCCCGGGCTGAAGACGCGGCCTTTCATAAAGCTCCTGCGTCCGCAAAAAAATTGACAAACCCGTACTCGGGGCAACCACAGGCCGTAGAAGCGGGCGGCAAACTTTATGCCAATACGTGTTCGAAATGCCACGGCGCAAATGGACAGGGTACGGGGAACGTCCCCCCGCTGACTGAGGGTCCTACGCAATCAGCAAGCGATGGTGAAATTTTTTGGTTTATCACCAAGGGGGACATAAATAATGGAATGCCGTCATGGAAGGCGCTACCGCGGCAGCAGCGCTGGCAAGTTGTAAGCTTCGTCAAGGCGTTGCCGAATGCCCCGAAAGCTGAGACGGCCGCTGCAACCGGATCCACGGCCGCGGACGACGCCAAGTTAGCACCGCCGCAGGCGCCCTTCACTGATTACCGTTTTGAGCAACCCGGAACGTTCCGCAAGATCACGATGCACGATCTTCCGCAACCATACGCTTCAAGATCGTCCAATAATGGACCGAGTGTTGTTCCCCGCCCGCAGGATGCGTGGCCGAAGGCTCCTGCGGGATTCAAAGTCGAACAGTACGCGACTGATCTGGATAATCCGCGCCTCATCACCACCGCACCCAACGGCGATTATTTTGTGGCTGAAAGTGATGCGGGAAAAATTCTGGCCTTCCGGGGGATCACCGTGACGGCAAGCCTAAGCAGATGGAGGTGTTTGCCTCTGGGCTGAAGCGGCCATATGGCATAGCTTTTTATCCGCCTGGACCAAATCCGCAATATGTATACATCGGCAACACCAACTCCGTCGTGCGTTTCCCTTACCAGAACGGTGACTTGAAAGCGCGCGGGGCTTCGGAACATCTCGCCGATCTGCCTTATGGCGGAGGCCACTGGACTCGCTCTATCCAGTTCACGCCGGATGGCAAGAAGATGTTTGTCGCGGTCGGGTCATCCTCGAACGTGGACGACGCAGACACGCATCCCGAGGAGAAGAATCGCGCCGACATTCTGGAATTCAATCCCGATGGTTCGGGCATGCGCGTGTATGCGTACGGCATCCGCAACGCTGGGGGCGGCCTTGCTATTAATCCCAAGACTGGCGAATTATGGTGCTCGGTCAATGAGCGCGATGCGCTCGGCGACAATCTTGTTCCCGACTACATCACACACGTGCAGGATGGCGGTTTCTACGGCTGGCCATGGTGGTACATGGGCGGGCATCAGGGCCCGCGGCATCCTGGCAAGCATCCTGAATTGAAGGACAAAGTCATCACTCCCGACGTTCCCCTACAGCCACACAATGCCTCGCTGCAACTTACTTTTTATGACGGCAAGCAGTTCCCTGCCGAATATCAGGGAGATATTTTCGCCTCTGAGCACGGGTCGTGGAACAAGTCGGTCCGCGTGGGATACGGAAGTGATTCGCATTCCCCTTCATCAGACGGGCCACGCAACTGGAGAGTACGAAGACTTCCTCACGGGATTCGTAGTTGACAACGATCACGTTTGGGGACGGCCGGTGGGAATCACGGTTGCGACCGATGGGTCGTTGCTCGTCACCGACGACGGTTCAAGCACGATCTGGAGAATCATCTATACCGGGAAATGAGCGGGTAGGCATGGTTCCCCGTCTTTGTCCCTCTAGTTTTTGAAGGACGGGCGGGGATTTCGTTTCTGATGAGGTCGGAACCTGCCCAGTTGGAACTAGAACTCTGGAATCCTCGTATGTGTATAAAGGTCTTGCGGGAGGTAACAACCGGGGGCCGCGATCGTCTATTTTTTGAGAGGAAACGCCACGATGAAACTTCACCATTCCAATCGGCTGATAGTTGTTGGACTGATCCTGTTTGGCACTGCCGCGTTGGCCCAGAATCAAGGCAGAGTTTTTCACTGGAGCGGCAAGCTGGCGGCGGACAAGGTTGTCGAGATCAAGAATGTGAACGGCAACATTGACGCCGAGACCACATCGGGTGAGCAGGTCGAGGTGACTGCCGAGAAGAGCGGTCCTAGAGCCGACGAGGTGAAGATTGTGGTGGTACCAAGCGATGAGGGTGTCACCATTTGTGCGATCTATCCGACTGGATTTTTTGGCGGCTCGGCCAACTGCGAACCGGGGAATACGGGACATTCGAGCAATACACACGGGGACGACACGCGGGTTCACTTCACCGTACGTTTGCCCAAGAATCTCCGTTTCTCGGGCAGTGCGGTCAATGGGGATGTAACCGCTGAAAATATGGGCCGGTTCGTTCACGCGCAAAGCGTTAATGGATCCATACGGCTTTCGACAGCGGCGTGGGCGCAGGCGGAGACGGTAAACGGTTCCATTCAGGCCAGAATCGGCGATGCCGCTCAGGAGGGAATCCTTAAGTTTGCGAGCGTGAATGGTTCGGTGGAATGCGAATGCCCGACGACTTTAGTGCCGAGTGAAATTCAGCTCGGTCAATGGCAGTATGAATTCAGATTTCCCGCTGACCATCAGCAATGGTTTCCCGGTCGGCCACAGTGCTCACGGCACCGTCGGCAAGGGAGGCCGTGACCTGGTGGTAGACACAGTAAACGGGAACGCAAACTGGAGGACGTCGTGCGGTCTGGCCGACTGCCCGACCCGCCTCCCCGGGTGCGCAGGGTGCCACTCTGGTGCCACCCGATCACGGCCGCGGCGCTGTCGGCCCGCTCGGGCGTCTTTTGGGTAGGACGGAAAGTGATCGGTCTTGTATAATCATCGGACCAAGATGTGGACGCTTCGGTTGGTAACACATCTTGAGAGGACAACATGAGCCTCGCCTATACACCTGATCGGCTTCGGCTGCCTGATTCGCTTCAGGCCCAGTTGCACGAATTTCGCCGCCGTGTCTGGATGATCAAAATGGTCGAAGCGGTCGCCGCGGCGGCCTTCGGCGTTTTGGTCGCGTACCTGCTGTTGTTTTGTCTCGATCGGGTCTGGGATACCCCGGGCTGGCTGCGCGTCGGCCTTTTCGCGGCGGCCGCGACCGCTTGTGCCAATATGCCGTGGCGTTGCACCGCTGGGTCTGGCGGAACCGCCGCCTCGAACAACTGGCCCGGCTGCTCTGCAAGCACCCGCGGGTCGGCGACCAGTTATTGGGGATCATCGAACTCGTCCGTAACGACTTCGAGCAAGCCCGTTCGCCGGCCTCTGTGCGAAGCCGCCATCCGCGAAGTCGCCGATGACGCCCGCCTCGCGGCGATTTTCGCGACGCTG
>CAVPCG010000002.1:0-13955 GCA_963702325.1 uncultured Acidobacteriaceae bacterium
GCAACCAACGCAATCATAAGGTTACGGGCAATTGGGCACTTATAGTGACTGTCCAAAGCTGTCCAACTAGGGGAACTGACACACGGTTCCCCTTATTTATTGTACGAAGAGATGCTCTGGTCTAGAGATCAAGCGTGATCCAGGTTGGCGCATGGTCGCTTGCGTTTTCCTGGCCACGCGCCCATCGGTCAACACCGCCGTCCACGAGCCGGTCCGACAAATTTGGAGAGAGCAGAAAGTGATCGAGTCGCATGCCTTTGTTCTTCTGCCAGCGTTCAAATTTGTAATCCCAGAATGTCCAGAGCGGCCCGTCCGGATGCAGCTTCCGCAGCGCGTCCGTCCAGCCTTGCGCCAGCAAACGCGCAAAGGCCTGCCGGCTCTCGGGCTGGATTAACGCGTTGTTATCCAACGACCGAGTCGGATAAATGTCCTGCGGTGTCGGCACAACATTGTAGTCACCGGCCAGCACCACCGGCGCTCCGCTCGCCATGAGTTCGGATGCGTGAGCAATGAGGCGCTCAAACCATGCCAGCTTGTAATTGAATTTCGGGCTGCGGATTCCCATTGGGCAGGTAGATGGAAGTGATCAGCACTCCCCGAACCGCCGCTTCAATGTAGCGAGCTTGCCGATCTTCATTATTATTACTCAGAATTTCCCGGTAAGCTCGTGCGCGTCACCACGGGAAGCTGATTTCGCGCGAGGATGGCCACGCCATTCCACGACCGCTCCCCTTGCCAGACCGCTTCGTATCCGAGACTTCGAAGGGCATTCACAGGAAAGGCTCCCTGCTCAGCCTTGAGCTCCTGGAGACTAACCACGTCCGGCTCAGCTTTGGCTAACCAAGCAAGCAGGTTGTCGAGCCGCTTATTGATGTTGTTAATGTTAAAGGTCGCGACTTTCAGCGGGCCCCTTTCTGTGGTTCATCTCCGCCGCCACGCGGCTCCTAGTGCAAGATCCAGGCGATCGACAGGCTCGCCGGCATGATTGGTGGTTCGCCAGCAGAACCTTCTTTCGACGGGGCACCGTCGTCGGCCTAGGGTTGGTCATGAGGCCGGGCCGCAGGCCCAGAAATAACCTTCCACCTGGGAAGGTCGACCCTTGGTAACCACGCTGCGGCGATAGTCCGGGCTGACAAACGAATCGAGGCGGCTGAGGCGTCGCAGTACGACCAATCTCACAGGGCGCACAACCATCGCGTCAATGCGGTCATCTGGTCTCTTCGGTTAGATTAGCCGCGTTGTCGATTGTCCCCTGTGCGAGGAGTTCCCAGATTTCCTCCGCCATCTTAGGTTCAATGGCGCCGCCAATAAAAAATGTCGCGGGTTTATGACTGCCAAAAGCCTTGTGGATTCTGTCGAGCGCAGTCCTTGCCGTCTTCCAGTGCTCATCGGCGCCGGCGGGTAATTCCGCCCTTCAAATTCGCCTAGAGCGATGTAGCTCCCAAAATTTCGGTGACAGTCCTTGTCACACGCCTTGTGCTCTACTCCGAAGAGACACAAATCAACATTGGCGACCTCCGGGACGTTAAGGTTGTAGATCAGTGTCCGTGGGCCCTTCTCGTTGATCCACGCCAATCCCCTCACATAAAGCTCGATGTCCGCATCGTCCTCTGATGACGCTGCCCATGCGTCTGTCTTGGAATGAAGCCACCAGTGTGGCCTTCCGGCTATGCGAACGCATGAGATGATCGATCGCGTTAGCCTCCTCTGGGCCATAGCACCTCCAATATTTCGCATCGATCCGCCCAAGGTGTCCCCCTTGGTCAAAAGAAAGCGGAACACGAGTTCTTCGATGAATTTGTCACCTGCGGGTTCGAGGAAGTTACGAATCAAACCGGCATCACATCATCCTTGTCGCTTTCTTCCATGTGATTGGTCGCTTTGCCGATATCCAGCAGCCGTCAAAAGTCCGGGCCTAATGTCCTTCATGTTTGACAGTCCGTTAGCGGTTGTGGCTTGTGACGCAGCAGCTCTCGAGCTCTTGCCTCTTCGACAATGGCGTAGCGCGTCGATTTTTTTCCAGTGCCAGCGCAACAAATCCTGCCCTGACAGCTGCGTAGCTGGTCACGAGGTCCGTGCTGGATTGCAGATGCTCTTGGAAGGGCAAGATCATTTTTAGCTCCTGCGCCAAACATAAACACACTTCCGCAGCGACTCGCGCCCGTGTGCCCCCATCTGTTGGCTGCTGTTCCCTTTCCCGTTCGGCAAAACGAGAATCTTTTCGACCGCGAAACCGAGCTCGCACGCGATCTCGGAGAGGATTATATCGACCGGGATACTGGCGCCGGCATAGCGGACGTATCGTCATTCACCATGATGAGCGGTGCGCCACGTTTCAGCAGCCGCGCGCATCGAGAATCACACAGGCCATCTCGTAGAAATACCCTCTGACCATGCGCGGAATGCCGGTGATTTCAATAAAGACCGCTCCTTTTGATCTTCTAAATATCTCAGCACCATCTGCAGGATCTCTTGCCTCTCTGCTGCGGTAATCGCCGGGGCCCACGTCTGGGAGAGCCCCATCAGATCCTTGGCTCGGTTCTCAACTGTACAGCTAAGCATCTTTTGCCGAAAGTCGACAAGCCCATCCTCGTCCACTCCGAGAAGCGCCAGTTCAAGCGCATATGTCCTCGTGTAATCGTATCGATTGCAGTAGGGCGGCGAGGTGACGATGCAGTCGTACGACGACGACCGCAGCTTGGGTAACAGATCGAGACACGATCCGCGATGCAGACGAATTTCGCCGCGCTTTACGTCGCGGGCGAATAGCCCCTGCTGTGTGTCGCTCTCGTTGAGGTCAGATACTATGTCTGTCAACTTTCGGCGCATCGCGTCTTCGAAGGACGGTATGGCACCCTTGTCGAAGATTTTTGCCCCCTGGCTGCCTGAGCGATGATCCCAGCGGAGATATTGCCCGTCTTTCCTGGTGAAACTTATGGTCTCCAATGCAGAGCAATGCGAACGTCAAAATCGACCGGACGCTATCGCATTCTGTGTTGATGGCTTCTAGGAACCTCGCCATGGACTCGGCCGTTTCCACCGGATACGCACCTTTTGTAATACGCAGTTCAGCCAGCGGTCGGGCCTTTTTGACCTTGCGCCATGGTGCATTCGAGGCCCATCTTGTGAGTGCAGCGGTGTCCCCGGCGCTGAGGCCTGAGTCGATTAGCTGCTTAGTTTCGACGACACGCTGCCCGATGGGAAGGAGCTCGATTCCCTCAGCATGCAGACCTACGCCGCTGGCGGCGAAGAGGGCTGTACCGCTACCCGCAAATGGATCTAGAAGGACACCCTTCTTAACGCCATGCCGAACCAGCAGGTACTCGACGAGATCCGCTGAAAAGGCTTCTTTGAACTTGTACCATCGGTACACTGACCGGGATTTGTTTGCTTGAAAGCTGACGAGCCCCCTTGTCAGCGTGGAGTCTCGTGAAAGGCGCCCACTGTATCGCTCTTCGAATTGATGGTTTATTTCATCTATCGCGTCAAGCTCAGCGCGACCGCTTAACGCCGCGGCGGCTGCCCCACAGTCTAAGACTGCCTCTTGTTTGAATGTTCTATCCTCGGTTCCGCTGGAAAAAAGGGTGATCGATGGTGTCCAGTATAGCGCTTCGTGTTCTAGAAACTCGCTCCTGAAGCCGGGTACGAAACAGAGGAAATTTGCCGGGACAAAAATACGGAAAAATACGGGGACAGACGGGACTGACCCAATTGTTTGGCGGGAAACGGGGGGCTGGCCCACCTTTACGATTTTTGTAAAGGTGGGAAGCGATGAGGCTGGCGGCCGCAGCTTTTTCTTTCGCATCTAGAGGCAAGCTAGGATCATACCCAACATCTCCAGCGACCGCGCGAATCAGTCAGCGGCCGCAAAGATCAAGAACGTCGGTGTAGGCTGCTTGAGTCCCCACCTTTGCAGAAAGACGCAAAGGTGGGCCAGCCGCCACCAGTCATTCTCGCTGCCGCATGGCGCGCCCAGCTCGGTTTCTAGGAAGGTCGGAGCGGATGTTTCCACCAGTTCCATTAGTCAGAAAATTCGGGACGTTCCGCGTGTTCTCGGCTATCTGAGCATAGAGTCAAACTATGGTGAAGGTGCCAAGCAACCAGTGGCGTCAATTTGACGAACTGTCCCGCGGCCGGCCGGAATTGTGGGCGAAATGTTATCCGAAGATATATGAAGGCGTTGATGGTGGAGAACACTACTCGGCCAAACTCGTCGGATATTTGTTGTTGGCAGTTGCCCTCAAGATCGAACAGCCAGAAGTGCACTTGTACCAGCATTTCAACGAAACGGTCGAGGCGATCTGGGCCTCCAGGCTGGCAAGTTATCGCGTGCCGATCTTCTGGCTGAGTCGTGAAATCACAGAAGCTCTTAAGTTAACTACGTTGCCCGTCACTCTTGATCTTACGATCATGAAGTTGCCGTTCGAGGCGGCAGTCTTCATGTTGCCGAAAGGCTCGCTGACCTATCAAGGTGAGGCAACTGACGTTGTTTGCGTGTCCTACGCGCGAGCCGCGATGCGCGAGGAGATTCCGAGCATCAACCCCGTTGCTGTCAAAACCATAACGGGACGCGGTGATTTCAGTGTCTTTGCCGGGATTTTGGATGGTCTGCTACTCAACTGGTCACATCCGTGGGAGCAGCCACTCGATATCGCACAACTTGACGCCACCATCCAGGACACAGCGAACGAGCCGCTCCAAACAGATTTTCAAACCGAGGTCACGCCGTATGGCAAGGATTTCATGTCTCGTGTCGCGCATTTGGTGTTCAACACGCTGCAACTAATGCTAGCGAGACCTGAGTTGGTTTCGATGGGTTCATCGCTCAAGCAGGTTCATAAAAAGCAATCCATTAAAGCATTTTGGTCCCCCAATACGATCGGAGCAAATTACAGGCTGAGGAGTGAGTCGCAACTACTTGGCGGTTCGCACGCATCGCCACGTGGTCACTGGGTACGTGGCTTCTGGCGTGCGCAAGCGTGCGGGCCCAACCACAGTGAGCACAAAGAAGTTTGGATCGAGCCATTCTGGAGGGGCGGGGAGTGATCTGCACCGGCCGTTCGGCGTCATCTGTGATTCGGGGTAATGCGGGGGACACACCGGAACGTTCCCCGTTTTTCTTACCCCTGGGGGCTGGCCCACCTTTACGCTTTTTGTAAAGGTGGGAGGCGATGAGGCTGGAGGTCTCAGCTTTTCCTTTCGCGTCTGCGGGCAAGCTAGGACCGTACCCAACATCTCCAGCGACCGTGCAAATCAGTTAGCGGTCGCAAAGATCAAGAACGTCGGTGTAGGCTGCTTGAGTCCCCACCTTTGCAGAAAACGCAAAGGTGGGCCAGCCGCGCACGCGGTGTCGGGAGAATGCGGAGGTCCTTCGCTGCGCTCAGGATGATAAATGTGGTTGGGGGGATTAGGAAAGCAGATTCCTCGCTGCGCTCGGAATGACAAAGTGAGCGGCGGCCTTCGGCCTCGCTCAGGGCAGGCGATTGAAACCGCCCTGATACGAGGCTGGAGGGAGCGCGCGGTATTCCCGGGTTTCGCAAAAACAGGTCTCGCAAAACGGCGAGACCTGGGGCACCCGGCTCACTTCGAGCCCGGAGGCACAACGCCGTTCATGCGCAGATACTCGACCATCTGCCCATAGTGGTCGTATCCATGAGCAGAAATGAAAGATGCGACGACCGACCGCGTGTGCAGACCGTCGACACCGTCAATAGCAGTGTAGGCATTCTCGGGAGTAATCGTCGCGAGTGCCTTGTGTGCATAGGCGAAAGAATCCGCAGCGGCCTTCAGGAGTTCGTCCTTCGTCGTCAGACCGCCAATGCTTTTCGGGTCAACCGGCATTTTCTCCCCAAGAATCTTCGAAGCGAAGTAGTAGTTCGCCGTTGCGACATGCGATATTTCCTGCGCGAACGTGCGAACCCCGTCATACTTTGCGCCCTGCGACGCCGAAAAGGTTGCCGCAGTAGGCGCAAAGCCGTATTTGTCCGCAGGCATTGCCTGCGCGACTCCCATAAACGCATGCTCGAAGAGGTTCAGCAACTCGTTCTGCGCCTGCACCGGTGACATTTGGGTGCCGGCGGCCACCTTCGCACTTATTGAACCCGTTTGCGCAGAGCCCGCGAGCGTACAGCCTCCTATAATCAAAGCGGTGCAAACATAACGGAGACGCATAGATCACCTCACTAGCAATTTGCTCAACACTGTAGCAGAAGTCTGGGTGCCCCTGAGCCTGCCCTGAGCGAAGTCGAAGGGTTCGCGCCGTTTTTGGGCGCTAACCTGGGCCATCAAAATAAAATTGTCATCCTAACGGAAATCGGGGACAAACGGGACGTTCACTGATTTCATTTGACGAATAACTGGGAAACGTTCCGCTCGTACGCAATTTTCCCTACAAAACACTTTTCAACAGCCGGTCGCTTCCACCTTGTGACATCTGACCTTGCCGTCCACACCGAATTATTCCATCATTGTCCCAGCACTAGGACCAGAGGACAATCTCGTCCCAGTCCACGAGGTGAACGCGGTGGCAACTACATGATTCTAAAGAACCTAATATTTAACTTCTTTAGGAAACGGTATTTGGCAGCAAAAGTCCGCAAAGTCTATGAATCTTAAATACCTTATGAAATGGGGATATTAGTGGGGACCCCCGTCCCCTTATGCCAGCACTGGATGGACAACACCACCCGCTGCGGCTCCCCCGCCATGCGCCGCCAGCGCTACTGCTACTTCCATAAACGTGCGCATGGGCAGAAAGCAAGAATAATTGCTGAGCGGACGCGCCAGCGCTGGTTCGAATCCGTGCCCCTGGGAGACGCGCATCCGTACAGCGCGCTCTGATGCGAGTCCTGAACCGCCTCCTCTTCAGGCGAGATCAATCATAAGCAGGCAGGACAGATCCTCACCAAGCTCCAGTCGGTCAGCGCGATCCACAATTGGCAAATCCCGTCGCCGACGCCAAACAAATAAAACATGCTGTGGTGGAAAACGTGAAAAAATCACGAAATGCGCAAGGGGTTTACCAGAAAGCCACAAACGGACGAGCCCGCGACGCCCGTCAAGAACTACATCACACCGAGCGGGCTCGAGCGCCTCAAAGATGAGCACCGGTTTCTGCTCACCCGGGAACGTCCGGCGGTAACGGAAGTTGTGGCGTGGGCAGCCGGCAATGGCGATCGCAGTGAAAACGCCGACTATCAGTACGGCAAGCGGCGGCTGCGCCAGATTGATGGCCGGATTCGCTTTCTCACCAAGCGAATCGAGGCCGCGGAAGTGGTGGACCCGGAAACTCCGAGAGCAGGGTCCGCAGCGGCGAAAGCATTTTTCGGCGCGACCGTGCGCTATGCCAATGCCGCGGGAGCGGAGCGATTGGTGAGCATTGTGGGCACCGACGAAGTTGATCTCGACCGCAACCACATAAGTTGGGTGTCCCCTCTCGGGCGCGCGCTGATGAAGTCGGCAGCGGGTGACAGCGTAGTCCTTCAATTGCCGGGCGGGACAGAATCCTTGACCGTGCTGGAGGTGCGTTACGAGCGCATTGCTGTGGAACCGTTCCGCGAACCACCCGGGTCCGAGGCTAGGTCCGAGGCCCCGGCGAAGAGACTTCCTCGCCGACGCTAAATCCTCTGACGAAGAAACCAGCGATTCAAAATCCACGCCCCGCAACCAACCTCGAGTTCCTGTCCACTCATTCACTTGAAGCGGACGCCTTAGTTGCAACTGGTTGCAACGCGCTTCCATTCGAGACGTCCGTTTGAAACTGCTTTTGCAGACTAGGGTTCCTCGTCGCGGCGATGTTTCGTGATATCAATTCCGAGCTGTTCCGCTTTCTTGTACAAATGACTTCGCTCCAAGCCGAGTGCCTTCGCTGCATTGGTGACGTGGAAGTGATTTCTTTTTAGTTCCGCGGTAATTGTCTGACGCTCGAAATCCTGCACCCGTTCAACTAGCGAACCAGTAGACTGGCCAGAGGAACCTGACGCGACTCGGGATGGAAGTGCTTCGATTACGCTAGCGGCGGATACTTGATTATCGGAAGTCAACAGCATTAGCCGCTCAACCATGTTTCTTAGTTCGCGAAGGTTCCCGGGCCAGGAGTAAGCTGCCAGTGCCTGAATAGCTTCGAGCGCGAACGAGACTGGCTTCCATCCGTTCTGAGCGCACACCTGTCGCGAAAAATGCTCCACCAATGCTGGGAAATCCTCCGGCCGCTCTCGCAAAGGCGGTAAGTTAATGGGGAATACGTAGACGCGATGGAAAAGATCCTGCCGAAACTTTCCGTCGCGCACGAGGGTTTCCAAATTCCGATGAGTTGCGACCAATACACGCACGTCTACCGCGATCGGTTTCCCGGCGCCAATTCTCTCGACTTCACCTTCCTCCAAAACCCGTAGTAACTTTGCTTGCATGGAAAGAGGCATATCGCCGATTTCATCGAGAAAAAGTGTGCCGTGATCGGCCTGCTCGAATTTGCCTATGTGCCGCGCGGCGGCGCCAGTAAAGGAGCCTCTTTCGTGACCGAAAAGTTCCGACTCGATGAGTTCAGAGGGAATCGCGGCGCAGTTCAGCGTAACAAACGGGCCGGATGCGCGAGAGCTTCGCTCATGCAGAGTGCGAGCAATCAATTCCTTGCCGGTACCGGTTTCTCCCAGAATGCAAACTCGAGTCTCGCTGGCTGCGACTCGTTCCACCTGGGCCATAATCTTTCGCATCGCATCGCCGGTCCATATGATCTCGTGCTTTCCCAAACGCTGCCGCAGTTGCCGATTCTCAGATTCCAGATGTTGGAGTTTGAGCGCATTGTCTACGGTGAGTAATAACCTCTCGGTTGAGATTGGCTTCTCCAGGAAGTCGAGCGCTCCAAGCCGCGTCGCGCGCACGGCCATCTCGATGTGGGCCTGGCCGGACATCATCACGACCGGAGTTTCGATGCCCTGCGCACGGAGGTCCTCCAGAAATGAAAGGCCATCCTTGCCGGGCATTACCACGTCGGAAAAGATCAAGACGAAGTTCTGAGACTTGGCCAGTTCGAGCGCTTTTGCGGCGTTGTCGCAAACCGTCGCCTCGTGGCCCGCCAGACGAAATGCGCGGGAGAGCGAGGCCAAAGTATTGGCTTCGTCATCCACAATCAGTAGGTTTGCCTTTTGCGCCAATGGCTCTCCTTATAGCGCCGAGCCCAACGTTTACCCAGTTAAGTCTGGTCCTTGCAACTTTTCTTCATTACTCGGCAGCTTGATCTCGAAAGTAGTTCCGCGTCCCGGATCGCTTCGAACACTAACTCGCCCGCCATGATCGCTGATGACCGATTGAACAATAGCCAGGCCTAGGCCCGTGCCGTGTGTTTTGCTGGTGTAGTACGGCGTGAACACTCGTGCGCTCTCTTCGGGAGTGAGGCCGCTTCCTGTATCCGAGACTTCGACGCAGGCGTCGTCACCTTCCCATTTTGTGCGCAAAGTCAGTGTTCCACCTCCTGGCATCGCGTCCATTGCGTTCAATACCAGATTCGATAGCGCGCGGTACAACAATTCTGGATCACCCGCTATCGAGACAGGAGAATCCGCCAACTCCAACCTGCATTTGATGGAAGCTTGTCCCGGCGCATCGAATTGTGCCTGAAACAATCGCGCAACCTTCCTGACTATCTCGTTGAGGTCAACGGATTCGAATTGTGGAAGAGGCATCTTGGAGAACTCGCTGAACCGCGAAATGATGTTCTTGAGATTTCCAATCTCCGCCAACAATGTCGAAGAGCTTTCCTGAAAAATTTCCTCGAACATTTCCGGGCTGTGCTGCCGCGCTCGCACCAGATTTTCTACTGTTAATTGAAGCGGAAACAGAGGGTTCTTCAATTCGTGGGCCAGTCTTCTAGCCAATTCGCGCCACGCCGCGACTCGTTCAGCTTGCACCAGATGCTCGCGCTGCTGCATCAACTCTCGAGTCATGACGTTGAAAGATTCCGCTAATTGTCCCAACTCGTCAGAAGTCGTGACCTCTACTTGAGTGTTCCAGTTACCCGCTGCTACCTCGCGTGCCGCCTGCGCAAGCTCTTCGACGGGATGCGTAATGCGGGCCGCCGCCCATCCGCTTAATACCACGGCGATCAGCATTCCAGCAAAGCCGGAAAAAAAGGCAGTCGAACCAATGTGCCGGCGCAGCTCTACATAAGGACGACGCGAGTTCGCGATTAGAAGAATTCCCAGCAGCCGCCCATCAAGGCCCTTCAACAGAATGGAGTTTATCGTCTCATCGTCGGCGGGATCTGATGACCAATGAACCAGTTGAGATATTTCGCGTTGCTGCTGTTGTATCTGCCGGATCAGCGGTGCTACCGGATCGGTTCGCTGGACCGGACCGGCTGCATCAATCAGAAGTTGTGGAGAAAAAGTACTCTCTCCATCTTGATGAAACGGGCTTTCGTACAACATGGCTCGCATACTTGAGGGAAGGTCAAGGCTGGCAAGGAAGCCCTTGTCAATGCGGCGGCATCCCAATACCAGAGGCGGCTTGTCGCTTACCTTGATTTCCCTGAACGCGCACAAACCCAGCGCTTCACCTTCAGGCAATTCTTCCTGTTTCAGAAAGACAGTTTGAGGAACTGTGCTCGTGGAAACAGAATTTTCTTTATAGCCAAATTTTGCCGGCCATTGCGCCGATGAAATAATCGTGCCATCACTGGTGAGGAATTCCAGAAAGTCCAACTGCTCGTTCGTGGCGACATTTCCAGCTTCGTTAAGATATGTGCCGTAATCCGGAACCCCGCGACTCAACGCCAGAGCCATGCGAGTCGAAGCCTCGCTTGTGGCAATAGCCTGTACTCGCTGCGAGACTTCTTCTCCGCGCCTGTTAAATTCGCGGCGAAATTGCGCCACCAATGCGGCGGTTCGCTCATCGTTGGCTTTTTCGAATGCTCGACGTGCAAGCGACGAAATAATCCAAGCCACGGTAGCAACGCACAAGAAAACAACGAGGGTAAATAAGAGCAAGAGTTTGCGCCGAAGCGTCATGGCTTTCCCGCGGAGATCCACGCGTTCGGCAATTGCCATGTTCCATCCCGCGACATGGTCAGGTTTCTAACCGTTCCCGCAACCCCCCATTCCCTGGGCGAGCGCAACAACGGAATTACTTGATGAGAGTCCAGCAATGCCTTTTCCGCACTATATACGTCTTCGAGGGAATCTGAGGTGTATTGAGGCTGGGGAAGGCCTAGCTCCGTAGCCAACTCATCCAAGGCAACATGGACATCAAGCGAGGCCAGCGGAAGGCGAACCAGGCGAAGGTCAGCCGCGTTCGCCGTTGTAAGTTGCAGCCGAAGACCAGCCTCATTGGCATTCAGCACTATTCTTTGCGCAACTATATTTTCGACCGGATCACTGGGATCGAACTTTAGAGTCCAGACCGGGGCATGCTGGACCTGCGATCGTTCCTCCCTTGCACGAGTCAAATTCATCTGTGATGGAAAAAGAAACTCATATCCAGTCATCCAATTCGGCAGAAGTCCGCCTGTTGGATCTCCCTCTCCTTGCAGCACTACGTTGTTGAGTGATTCCCGGTCAATACTAAGCGAGAAGGCGTCGCGAAGATATTGTTCCTGAGTGGACTCGCATGGCTGAGAAAAAACAAGAGCCATCATTTCCATCCCAGCGGACTTGCTTAACTCGCGATCTTCAATTCCAGCGCTGCGAGCCTTCTCGGGCGCGACCTCGATCAGTTGCGCCTTGCCCAAATCCAAAGCGATCATCTGATCTCTCAGACTCACCCCCATTTCAATTTCAATGGAATCCAGAAACGGACGGCCTCCCAATAATCTTCTCGTGCTGCCACAGTCAGATCCTTCGACGGCAACCACTGACTGACCACGAACGGCCCAGTTCCCATTTCTTTTCCACCCTCACGCTTCGCAATGCTGTTCCGTGGCAGCGCTAGCTCAGCCGGCAAATAAGGAGTGGCGGAGTCGCTCTCGACAATAAGGGCCCCTGCTTCTGAAAATATCTTCCAGCCCGGGTTTGTGGTCTTTAGGGAAGCCACAACGGTGTCCGCAGTAAGCGGCTTTCCGTCCGAAAAGGTGACTCCAGCGCGCAGGACAAATCGCCAACGCCGGTTGCCAGCGTCAGCCTGCCAGGACTTTGCCAGCCCAGGCTGTAATTGTTCCCGCTCGTCCACTCGCGTCAAGGTGTCGAACAACAATGAGAGCAAGTTGGCCGAAGTTTGTCCATGCGCGCGAGCGATTTCTGAGGGATCAACCGAAACAGGAGCATCTCGAATGGCCACGTGAAGAGTTCCGCCGTAACGGGGACGCGTCTCGGCGCCTGCGATCGTGGCAAGAAACAAGCTACTGGCCACAAGCAATGGAAAGCTGATCCGCCTCATACTCCCCCGTTTCCGCGATTTGCGAAATCGCAATCGCGCTGTTCCCATCCGAGCCGGTCGAGAGCGCTGTAATCCTCCCTGCGAATTCAATCGGCTGGCTCACGGCGGTAAATTCGCGATCTGCGATCTCGTAGGCCCTGATCGTGTCGCCTGTGACATCGCTACTCGCGCTGACCAGTACTTGCCAGCCGAGCCCGCAACTCGAAGTGCACGCTGGCGATGTCGCTGCCCCAGCCAAGGGCTGCACTCCTGTTTGTGAATCCGTCGAGCAATTGAATTTGACCGTCCACGCCGTCAAGTATCCAAAGCTCGTACTTTTCTCTGGGAACGGCTGCGGCAGAATAAAATGGTTGAGCTGTGACCTGCTTGCCGATGCCCGGTGAGATTGCTCCGGTGTAGAAATTTCTTGTCGAGGCGAAAAAGGCACTCTGCCCTGAATCGTTCGTCCCCAAGGGCCACGGATCGTCACTCTCGTGGCAGTTCAGTGCCAGCGGTGTCGTGCTCGTGCTGCGACAGAAGACTCCGGGTAGATAGGCGTCGAAAAGATGGTCCTTTCTAAGCGCAAGACGCCCGCGCAGATCGCGGGGCCATGGATGTGCATGCGATATCGGCAAGGATTGTTCCTGCTGCCAGCGGCCTTCTTGAAATTGATAAAGGACGATGCTCTCGGGCCCAAGCGCAATCATGTGCTGACCACCCTCATTAAACAACGCGATATCGAGAATCCGAGTGGCGCTGGTCCAGATTAGTTTTCTGCGAATTGACATCGGGAACGCAGCCTGATCGCTGACTGTCGCAGCTGGCCGTGGCAGCGAAACGATCACAACTTCAGCCTGGTTCGTGCCTTGATGAACCTCCGCCACCCAAACATAGTTCTTCAGTCCTTCGGAAAGCGTAATGTCTACGGTCGCCGTGGCTGAATCGGCGCTCGCCGCGCGGACACCAAGACTCTCCAAAGCAGCCAGCAGGCCGCGGTGAATCTGCTCCATATCTGATAGGGAAAGAGAAGAGCGATTCACTACATTGATTGCGACTGCTCCGGGACCAGTCGCAGCAGCGATCTTGCCCGCGAGTTGCTGTTCAGGCCTGCTCCAGTCGGTGGAAAAAGACTCGGACGCGTACAGCATCATGCAGAGTAAACAGGCGGCCGATGTGAGGGTGCGCACGAAAGTCGAGGGCATTTCAGAATGCGCGAATTATAAACCGGAGTCTTATTTGCTCTGCGCATGGCCGCCTGCTTCCTGCACCAAACACTATTTCTGTTGTGGCTCGTCCGAGCCGTCTGCCTGGCTGCTGTGATTCGCCACGCTCATGCTGCGCAAAACATCGTTGGCGAAGAAAAACTTACCATCGGCTGGCACCATCATGATTTGCAGTTTGTCAGAAAGCCTCTCCGCCACGATTTTGTTTATCAACAGCGGATTCTGTTTTAGCACCGCTCCTTCACCCTGCATGCGTATAAAATCGGCTGCGGCAGTCACGCGGATGCGATCCGCTTCGGCCGCCGACAACAACTTACGCCGCTCCATTTCCGCCTTGCTGTCAATCACCTTCGCTTCGGCCATGGCTTCGGCATTCTTCACCGTGGT
>CAVPCG010000003.1:0-5347 GCA_963702325.1 uncultured Acidobacteriaceae bacterium
AGCAGATCATACCTCCTACAGGCGCGATTATGCTGGACGAGCTTCACGTGGACATCTTTCGTGGCGACCGCTGGCAGGATCTTTTCTTTGTAGACGATTCCAGCCGCAGGCCCTTTGAGCATTCCATTGCCCCACTCGTCAGGTGGCTCGAGGCATTGCCTAAAGAACCGCACAAAGAAATCAGCGAAGACATGGAAAAAACGACTGTCAGCTTCCTAAAAAGATCGTGCTAAAAGTGCGTAAGCCGGCTTCCGACAAGGCCGCTCCGAATCGCTAACCACATTCATTCCATCCTGTGCGCCTCCTGGTACATCTATTGAGGGTAGTCTTCTCGTTTGGGTGCTGGGTGCCCCAGGTCTCGCCGCATTTGCGAGACCTGGGATCAAGAATGAAAGGCAATTCTGGCCCTGCCGCGAGAGTTTGTTGAACTCGTGCAATATCCTTTAGGACTGAATCCCAGGGGGATGACGATCTTTTGTGCTGGTTTCGCACTAGCCACAAAATCAACCGATGGCTTCTCACCACGAAGAGGAAGTATTAGGCAAAGCTTACGACAGCCGCCTCATGAAGCGGCTGGTCGGATATTTGCGTCCTTACAAATGGCAAGTGGCGATTGCGCTGGGCTCGATTCTCTTGAAAGCCTGTGCCGACGTTTTGGGTCCCTACCTGACAAAGGTTGTTATTGATAAATACCTTGCGCCAGTGCCCGGACTTCATACGCCATTAGATTTTTTCCTAAGCAACAAACCCTTGGTCGGAATCGCACAGGTCGCAGCGATAGGAGTTGGACTACTCGCCTTCAGTTTCCTGCTCGACTACCTGCAAACCTATTTCATGCAGTGGGCGGGCCAGATGGTGATGTTTGATTTGCGCAGTCAGATATTCCGCCATCTTCAGCGAATGCATATCGGCTTCTATGACAAGAATCCTGTCGGCCGCCTGGTCACTCGCGTTACAACCGATGTGGATGCGCTGAATGAAATGTTCACCTCCGGCGTGGTCTCCATTTTTGAAGACGTATTCGTGCTTGTGGGCATCACGGCGATCATGCTGAACATGACCTGGCGTGTCTCGCTGATCACGCTCGCGGTTTTGCCGGTCATCGCTTATGCAACGAAAATCTTTCGCGATAAAGTCCGCGATTCCTACCGCCGCATTCGTGTCGCGATCGCCCGCATCAATGCCTACTTGCAGGAACACGTCAGCGGCATGATGGTGTTGCAGCTCTTCAATCGCGAGCAGCGCGCCTATGACAAATTCTCTGAAGTAAACGAAGTCCACATGGACGCTTACAAAGACGCGATCCTGGCGCACGCCGTCTATTACCCCGTGGTTGAACTGCTCTCGGCGACCGCAATCGCCTGCGTAATCTGGTTCGGAGGCAGCGACGTGTTACACGGCGTGGTTACGCATGGACTCTCAGTTACGTTCAGTCGAAAGACACTGCTGCATTGGCAGCTGGTAAAGAACGTTACCACTCTCGGAATCCTGGTGGCGTTCATTCAGTACGCGCAGCGCTTCTTCCGTCCCATTCAGGATTTCAGCGAAAAATACAACATTCTGCAATCAGCCATGGCTTCCAGCGAGCGAATATTCAAATTACTCGACACGCCCACCGAGATCACTACCCCCGTCGAGATCAAAACGCCGCAGGGAGCTGGACGAATTGAGTTCGACCACGTGTGGTTCGCCTACAATGCCCGTGCGGCGAGCCACGACCCTGCTCATGCGGCGACGGGTGTCCCCACTCGTGAGGCCGGGCAAAGGTCGGCAGATACTCAGGACGAGGAACCCGACTGGGTTCTCCGCGACGTAAGCTTTACAATCGAACCCGGCGAAACCGCCGCCATCGTGGGCCACACCGGCGCCGGCAAGACCACAATCATCTCCCTCCTGATGCGTTTCTACGATGTGCAAAAAGGCGCGATCACCATTGATGGCGTGGATGTGAAAGACATGGATTTAGCTGACCTCCGCCGCCGTTTTGGTGTGGTTCTGCAAGATCCATTTCTTTTTACTGGAACGGTCGAAAGCAATATCCGCCTGGGCACCGATTGGATTTCAGACGCCGGAGTAGAAAAGGCCGCCGAAGATGTGAACCTCTCAGATTTTATTCAGACCCTGCCCAACGGCTTTAAAGAAGAGGTTCGGGAGCGCGGGTCAACTTTATCCACCGGGCAAAAGCAGCTGATTTCTTTTGCGCGCGCGCTGGCTCACAATCCCAAGATCTTGATTTTGGATGAAGCCACTTCAAGCGTGGATACCGAAACCGAATTCCGTGTCCGCGAAGCCCTCGTCCGAATGGTCGAGGGACGCACGTCCGTAGTCATCGCGCATCGGCTTTCAACCGTACAACGCGCTGACAAAATCATTGTGATGCACAAAAGCCGGCTTCGTGAAATCGGCACTCATCAGGAACTTCTGGCGCAGCGCGGAATTTACTGGAAGCTTTATGAGCTGCAATATAAAGATCAGGAAATCTCGCCCATGAAGAATTTCCCGGTCACTGCGAACGCCGACGACTGAACTGAAATGACTGATAGGACCAAACTGCATACTCACGCTGAACCGATCCTTTGATATCCTTCCGTATCCGGGCCGAACCTATGGAACAGAACACATCGTTGCCGAAAGATCAATTGATGTCAGTCTTACGAACCGCGCCAGACCGGCTGGAGTACCTGACTCCCAACGATTGGATTCTGATCATTGATAAATGCCGCCGGATAACTCTGAAAAAAGACGATATATTGATCAAACAGGGCAAGCGAGAGCAAACCATTTATATCTTGCTTGAAGGCCGCCTCAGAATAAGTGTCAGTGGCACCGCGGTCGCGACTGTTGGTCCGGGTGAAATCTGCGGTGAAATGGCGTACCTGGAAAATAGTCTGGCGAGCGCCACGGCTACAGTAGAAGAAGAGGGTCAGGCTTACGCGATAGACTGGGCAATGATCACCGATCTCTTCGAACTATTTCCCCATCTTGCCTATCGGTTCTATCGTTCGCTCGCCGTGAAGCTATCGAGAAGACTGCGAGAGCAGTTGTTGAGCCGATAGCAGGCTGATTCTCGATTCCTAAATAGTAGTTTCTGACGTCATCCCGAAACTCTGCGCTTTCACCAGCCGAGTGAGGGATCTCGCGCGTACCCGTTATGAACTTTATCGCGTCGGCGGAAGCTGAAACCCAACACCGTGATCCGAATTTAGTTTCCTCGTCGCGTCAACATCCAGGTCTGCAACCCGATACTTCCTCGACTCCTCCTCGTTATAGACCCAGATACTTTCCCCAATGATGGCGTAGTTCCGCGTTTCTACTTTCCGGCCGTCGCGAAACACCAGCACGGTGATAGGAATGGTTTCGTCATTTTGGGTACTCGCCGCAATTGGCGTCGCCGGGGCGCTTGCTGCCGCGACTGCGGACGCCAGAGCCGCAGGTGCGGTTCTACTCCGTGTGGTTCTAGCGGGCGCTGGGCTGGCCGTTCGCATGCTGTTAATTTCATTGTTCAGCCGATCAACCTGCTCGCTCAATTGCTCGACTTCCGCTCTGAGCTGTTGAACCTGCGTCACGATATCAACGCTGTCCTCGGGTGGGTTGGCTTGTGCATCTCCGGCTTGTTGGCCAAAAAGTAGCGGTGAGAGAAACACAGCAACGAACGGAATCAACAATGCAAGCTGGCGTTTCATGCCAATAGCCTAGCACTTTCCACGGTTTTGCGGCCCTTCGTCTAAACCCGAAATACGCAATCTAAAGCCGGTGCACCAGAGTGCAATAGATTAGTGCAAACTAAATTTGTGCAATAGATTCGTGTCACTACTTCATCGAGCAAACTTCCCGCAGACGACCAGCCGCAGCCTCCGCTGTGATGTCTCGTTGCGGAGAACCCAGCATTTCGAATCCCACCAAAAACTTCCGAATCGTTGCCGAACGCAAAAGCGGCGGATAAAAATGTGTGTGCATATGGCACTCTGGATGCGCTTCTCCATCCGTCGGGCGCTGATGAATCCCCATCGAATATGGGAACGAAACGTTAAAAAGCCGGTCGTAGCAACTAGTAAATTTGCCCAGAACATCAGCAAAAGCGTCCCGCTCTTCGGAGCTCAATGCGCAATATCGGCAACATGCCGTTTTCCAATAATCAGAGTTTCAAAAGGCCAGACCGCCCAGAACGGCACTACGACTTGAAAGTGTTCATTGCTCAGAACCTGCCGCTCCGAATGGTCCGACTCGTAGAGAAAATATTCGCAGAAAAGGCATTGGTGATGCTGGTCTCGACAGCCAGCATCCAAATTTGCTCTTTGTGCGGCTCGTTTGGGACGGAACTGCTCGCCCAAATCTGACGGGCGATGCGGATTGCTCGCACCCATCGCCGCCCCGCGATTCTCGAAAATCTGAACATAATTTATGTGATTTCGCGCTCCCAAGTCTAGAAACTGGTCTGCCCACACATCAATTACCTTTCGAGTTTCGCCCGGTGTACATTCGGGCGAGCGTCAAATCATGCCGCGGCGAAAAACAAACCACCCGGCAAACTCCCGATTCGCCCTTCGCAACGATCAAATCTTTTTCGTTGATCTCGGACTTTGGGGTATCTGGTAAAAGGGCAGGGAAGTCATTGTCGAAACAAAAGTTGAATCATATTTGGGATCTGTGAACTCCTCGTGCTCGTTCGTTTCCAGGGCACAGGTAACAAGAAGGATCGTAAGCGGGCGTATTTCCGCCGCGGCAGTTTCGACCTGCCCGAGCCATGGACGCTGCGTCCGGTGCGGTGAGACGAGCACCCACTCCCCCGTAAGCGGATTCAGTCGCCGGTGAGAACTTTCGTTCAGATTAAACATTGTTTACTATGGTCGAACGCCTACTAAATCTGTCATCTCGAGCGGAGGAAGATCGTCCTCCAGGACGATCTTGCGGAGTCGAGAGACCTGCTTTGTTGCCTGGCTCAAATACGACTTGATCCACCACCATACTTTGAAATTGTCACACACTGACCTGCCCGGCACCGTCCGCAGCGGTTGTAATGTAAATCCGCGGATCAATGCCCGTCTTCTCCTTATACATTTTCGAATCTGTAGTCCAGCAGCCCGCTCCTCTTCAAGACGGCCCACTTGCCCAAGACTCTCTTCTCTCCAGGTACGGATGTCTTGGCGCATTTTTCGTGCCTCGGCAATATTGCGAGCATTTGCTTCTTGATCAACCAAGGCCTCATGACGCTTCATGTCTTCGAGAATGTTGTCAAAACGTCTCTGGAAGCGACCCCAAGATGTAAGGAAGAGCAGCTTCCAACCTGAAGGGCATCAGATGGCTTGGCATAATAAGGGCTTGAATACTTACCACTCCGCCGAACAAA
>CAVPCG010000004.1:0-26038 GCA_963702325.1 uncultured Acidobacteriaceae bacterium
TCTTCTCGGTCTCTTATGTCGGTAGCGTTGATAGGCATCAGAGCTACTGGCAGGAAATCAATTTGCCAGCTGAAGGTTCGCTGGCCTGCTTGCAGGCCTCGGCGAATTGTACCGGCGCACGGCCAGCGTTCAACGGTGTGGTTCCCTACCAGGGCTACACCTCCATCAAACAGGCATTTAATGGCGCGAACTCGCATTACAACTCGCTGCAAGCGGAACTGCGTGGCCAAATCTCGCATGACCTTCAACTGCAGGTTGGCTACACTTACTCCAAAGCAGTTGATGCCACCAATGGCAGCAACGGCAATGGCTTTGACTTAGACGCTGTTACTAACCCGTATGTAGGGTGGAGATATGACGTCGGGCCGTCTCCATTTGACCGTACGCATGTACTGTTTGTGAACTTCGTTTACCAGGTTCCGTTCCTACGGAACAGTTCCAGCCGCTTCATGAAATCGGCTCTAGGCGGATGGTCACTGTCCGGCATTGTTACCATCCAATCGGGTATCCCCTATAACCTTGGGATAAATGGTAATAACGTCGCCAGCGTCTTCCCCGGCGGCGATGTGTACAACCGGCCGAATCTGGTTGGGTCGGTTGCCTACCCCAAGACTCCGGTCGTCAACCCTGCGGGTCAGGTAACAGGCATACAGTGGGTCAACCCCGCTGCATTTACCACTCCCGCTGCCGGAACCTGGGGCAATCTGCCGTTCGACGCGCTACGTGGTCCGGGTAACGACAACTGGAATCTCTCACTCTTTAAGAGCTTCCTGATTAGCGAATCACGCGGCTCACGGTTTGAGTTCCGTGTCGACGCCTTCAACGCCTGGAACCACACGCAACTGGGTGGATCCGGACAGAATGGCGGATTCAGCAACAATTTCGGCTCGGGGAATTTCGGCCAGATCACTAGTGCTGCCGATCCTCGCGAATTCCAACTCGGAGCCAAGCTGATCTTCTAGTCAGTTTGAACCGGCAATAAGCTCGCCCCGCTTACGAGACTGTGAGCGGGGTATCTTTTTGTCAGTTGGCAATCGTAAAGTTTGCTCGGCAACCTTCACGATTGCTATCACTCAGGCGGGTGGCTATTCTAAATTTTTACGGTATGAGATATTCCCGGCCGCCCTTATTGTCGAGTGCGCTGTTGGCATGGATTCTCTTGGCCATTTTTTCTCAGGCACAAATTGTCACCCCAGACCAGGCGATTGCGCTCGAGCAACAGGGAAAGCTGGCTGAAGCCGTGCAGGCGTGGCAAGGCATTACGCAGCAGAATCCCGGCGACGCACGCGCCTTTGCCAGCCTGGGACTCGATCTCTCCAGGCAGGGGGAGTATGGGCAAGCAGCGGCGGCCTATAAAAAAGCTCTGGCGCTGAATCCTAAGTTGCCGGGTGTTCGACTCAACCTGGGCTTGGCAGAATTCAAACAAGGACGTTTTCAGGACGCGATTGCGCCTCTCATTGGCGCGTTGGCATCCGATCCGAAGAACGCGCAAGCTCGCATCCTGCTCGGCCTCAGCTACTACGGCGCGAGACGATTCACCGAGGCATCCAAATATCTGGATGCCGCGGCAAAATCCGATCCTTCAAATATCGAACTTCAGCAGATGCTCGCGCAAAGCTGCCTCGCGGCCAAGAAATACTCCTGCGCCCTGGATTCGTACCACAGAATTTTGGAAAGGAGCCCAGACTCACCCGCAGCCCACGTGCTCGCTGCCGAAGCCCTGGATGGACTACAGAGGACGCCAGACGCGATCCTTGAGTTTGAGGCCGCGATAAAGGCCGCGCCGCGCGAACCAGACTTACATTTTGGCCTCGGCTACCTACATTGGAAATCCCATCAATATAGCGAGGCGAGGGGCGACTTCGAAACCGAATTATCCATAAATCCCAATAATCCCCAGGCGTTGGCTTATCTGGGCGATATTGAAATGAAGGAGAATAATTTCGACAAGGCGCTGACGCTTCTCAGCAAAGCCGTGCAGGCAAGAGGTGATATTCGGATTGCCTATATTGATATGGGGGCGATTCTTACCGAGCAGAAACATTATCCCGAGGCCATAACCGCATTGCAGCGCGCGGAACAATTGGATCCCGCGCAACCCGACGCACATTTCCGCCTGGGACGTGTGTATCAGGCCATGGGAAACAAAACCGCATCCCAAAAGGAGTTTGCCCGAGTACGTGAGCTGCATGAAAAAGCGGATGAGAGCGTGACTTCGAAAATGCCGGCACCTCCGCCACCGTTGAATCCCTGAAGGCACATCCGACTGTTTCCCGCTACGATAAGAACTTGCCAGAGTCGCCACTTTCGACGCACCGTCCTTCCGGCGTCACGGGCGCAGCTGCGACGTTTCTCTTCGCCGGCGCGTATCTCATTGTCATCGGCGGATTGATGTTCGCCTGGCCGGGGGCAGTTTCGATGACTATGGGCTCCCCGTTGCTAAATGGATTGGAAATCGCGGGCCCATATATGTTTCTGCTGATGGGCGCGGTCGGTGTAGCAATTGGATTCGGACTTCTCAAACTAAACAACTGGGCCCGGCGGGCCGCCATTGTTGCTGCTTTGCTGGGAATGGTGATGTTAATTCCTAGTGTTTCAGCTGCGGCAGTGGATTTTCGTCCTGCATTGTTCTGGGGTGGACTCGGAGTCGTGGTCAGGGTCGTGATTGTCTGGTACTTGTACCAAGCCCCTGTCACGGAGGCGTTTCAAAAGAAATAAGGAACGTGCGTGGGTTCACGACGATCAAGATGTAGCGTCCGCTCGAACTGACGGACGAGGACCTCCGTCGCTACCTTGAACCAATGGGTGTCGTTGGTTCGCGATCCCCCACGCGCTGGCTGACCTCGAACTTCACTTTTCCTGCCTCGGCATCTACGACAACGTGATCTCCGTGCAGAACCTCTCCATCGAGAATCTTCATCGCTAACGGATCCTGAATCACTTTTTGAATCGCTCGCTTGAGCGGCCTTGCGCCGAAGTTTGGATCGAAGCCTTCGGCGAGTAACCGATCTTTTGCGGCGTCGGTCAATTCGAGTGAGATTTTTCGGTCGGCGAGCAGGCGGCGCACGTCTTCCAATCTTAGCTCGATAATTTTGACCAACTGATCTTTACTCAAAGGACGGAAGATAATGATGTCATCCACGCGGTTGAGGAACTCGGGCTTGAAATGTCCATGCAGGACGTTCATCACTTCCTTGCTGGCGGCGTCGAAATCTTCTTCGTTCCGCAAGTTCTCGGCCTGAAGGTAGGTGGAACCGAGATTGGATGTCATGATGATCACGGTGTTGCGGAAATCCACGGTACGGCCTTTGCCGTCGGTGAGGCGGCCGTCATCCATAATTTGCAGGAGGACGTTGAACACGTCAGGGTGAGCCTTTTCGATTTCATCAAACAGGACAACCGCGTACGGGCGGCGGCGAACTTGTTCGGTGAGTTGGCCACCTTCTTCGTAACCGACATAACCGGGAGGCGCGCCGATGAGACGCGAGACGGCATGTTTCTCCATGTATTCGGACATGTCAATCCGCACCATGGAATGCTCGTCGTCGAAAAGAAATTCTGCCAGAGCGCGGGCGAGTTCGTTTTTGCCGACGCCTGTGGGTCCGAGAAAAATAAACGAGCCGATGGGACGCTTAGGATCGCTCAAGCCGGCGCGCGAGCGTCGAATCGCATTGGCGACCCGTTCAAGCGCCGCATCCTGGCCCACGACGCGCTGGCGAAGGCGATCCTCCATCGTGATTAATTTTTTCACCTCGCCTTCGAGCATTTTTGAAACCGGAATGCCGGTCCACTTGGAGACAATACGGGCGACATCTTCTTCGTCCACTTCTTCTTTTAACATTCGCGACTGGCCTTGCACGTCCATCTGAGCGCTGAGCTTTGCCAGCTCTTCTTCCGTTTGCCGCAACAGGCCATAGCGGATTTCAGCGACACGTTGAAGATTTCCGCGACGCTCTTCGGCTTGTTCTTCAAGCTTGAGTTTCTCGATATGTTCTTTGAGCGCGCGAGAATGCGAAATCAAATCTTTTTCTTGTTTCCACTTTGCTTTTAGCGCATTCGCATTTTCGCGGATGCCGGCGAGTTCTCTGTCAATAACGGATAAACGCTCTTTGGAATTGCGGTCGCTTTCTTTTTTCAAAGCCTGGCGCTCTATCTCCAGTTGAGTCGCGCGCCGCTCAAGTTGGTCAATCTCGGTGGGCATGGAGTCAATTTGAATTCGCAACGATGCGGCGGCTTCGTCAATCAAGTCAATGGCTTTGTCGGGCAAAAAACGGTCGGAGATGTAGCGATGAGAAAGCGTGGCAGCCGCGACGATTGCCGAGTCTTTAATTCGAACGCCATGGTGAACCTCGTAGCGTTCTTTCAGGCCGCGCAAGATCGCGATGGTGTCTTCGACATTTGGCTCGCCGACGAACACGATCTGGAATCGTCGTTCGAGGGCGGCATCTTTCTCAATGTACTTGCGGTATTCGTTCAGCGTGGTAGCCCCAATAGCGCGGAGTTCGCCACGCGCCAGGGCAGGCTTGAGCATATTGGAAGCGTCTATTGAGCCTTCCGCGGCGCCCGCGCCGACCAGCGTGTGAAGTTCGTCAATGAACAGGATCACTTGGCCAGCGGAATCTTCGATTTCCTTCAGAACCGCCTTGAGCCGATCTTCAAACTCGCCGCGATACTTTGCGCCTGCGAGTATTGCGCCAAGGTCGAGCGCGACGACGCGTTTATTTTTCAGGGCTTCGGGGATGTCCCCGGAAATAATTCTTTGCGCCAAGCCTTCCACTATCGCCGTCTTGCCGACGCCTGGTTCGCCGATGAGCACAGGATTATTCTTCGTGCGGCGGGAAAGCACCTGAACCACGCGGCGGACTTCTTCATCGCGTCCGATCACAGGATCGAGTTTGCCGCGGCGGGCCTGCTCGGTAAGATCACGGGCGTAACGCTCCAACGCCTGATATTTGGCTTCGGGATTCTGGTCCGTAACTTTTTGCGATCCGCGCACCGCGGTTAGCGCTTTCAAAATGGCATCGTGAGTTGCGCCTAAACGCGATAGCAAGGCACCCGCCGCGTCCCGCTTGAGTTGGGTCGCCGCCAGCAGCAGGTGCTCGGTGGAAACATATTCGTCTTTGAAGTTGCTGGATTCCTTGAATGCCTGCTCCAGCAGTTGATTCAGCGGAGTGGACAGCGTGGGCTGGGCTGCTCCTCCGCCGGATAATTTTGGCAGGCGCTCGATCTCACCCTGCAACTCACGCGAGATTGCCGATAGGTCAATGCCGATCTTTTCCAGAATTGGGCGAACGATTCCTTCGCGATCGTCAAGCAAAGCTGTCAAAAGATGGACGGGCATGACCTCGGGATTGCCATTCTCGGAGGCAAGATTGCCCGCGGTCTGAATTGCCTCTTGCGCCTTGAGAGTTAATTTGTCGAAACGAATTGCCATGTACTGTGTGCTCCAAACTAAAAAATCGCCCGTTCTAAATGCTTGCGGCCGGATCCATGCATATCAGGTACGGATATTCAGATCAGCGCGCCTGCACGGATTTCGCGGGCGAGGACGCCAGCGCGCACCCACTAGTCTTGATTTTTCTTGGCGGCTCTGTCACCGTCTTTCACTCTTTTCTCTCGCAGCCCGCTCGCCGCAATCGCGCGGCTGCGGTCGCGTAGCTTCTCCAAAATTTTCATCTTCTCAAGTTGAGAGATTTCATCCGCGCTTGCAGTTTCGGTTTGCTCATGAATTCCCGGTCAGCGTATTGTCCTTTCAGCATTGTGAACCATCTCATGCAGATGGCCAAGAGGCATGTTCAACAAGAACGGGAGGTGGCAATGTTCGCCATCTCCCGTTTGAAGAATTGTCGAGCTATACCCGACTGGACAGCCGAGGGCGGCTCTCCCTATGCGACTATGCCTGTTTAGGCGGCTTGGCTAGCGCCTTTTGGCTGCTTGCCTTCAAGCGTTTTTTCGCCGCCGACGTTTACTTTGATTTGCTTTGGTTTGGCTTCGGCTTTCTTTGCCAGGCTGATTTTCAGAATGCCTTTTTCGTAGTTGGCCTTGACCTGCTCCGGGTCCACCGTGTTTGGCAGAGTGAAAGAGCGAGTGAAACTTCCGTATTGCCGTTCGACGCGGCGGAAGTTCTCTTCTTTTTCTTCCTTCTCGAACTTGCGCTCGCCGTGCACGGTCAGCGTGTTGTTTTCGATGCGGACGTCAATGTCCTTCTCGTCAATTCCCGGAACTTCAATCTTCAGCGTGACGTTATGCTCGTCTTCGTAAACATCAACGGGCGGAGCGAAGCTGGTGGTGGTTAGCGATTCTTCCTGGTCGGTTCCATACGAGCCACGGAACAGCCGGTTCATGCGATCTTGCAGGGTGTTGAATTCGTGGAAGGGATCCCAACGGGTAAGTACTGTCATTTTGCTCTCCTTTCAGGGCTTAGGTTTTAAGACTGTATGAACGGCTAATCTGCAATTTATTGTGTTAGCCGACACAAAGCATATAATCTTAGCGTGTTATTGTCAATACAATATTGTACTTTAATATCATTCACTTACATGCAATACGATACACTTTAGATAGCTGGTTTCTGGCACTGTTGCCAAGATCGGATGGTCCTTGGCTTGCCCTCGGCTTTCCACGATGCGAATTGTTCTGTGGACATCCCGGGACGCCTGAGTAATAACTTCCAGGAAGTCCGCGGGGCCAACATGGTGGGAACAGGAGCAGGAAATAAGCATTCCGCCGGGACGCAGCATTTTGAGGGCGCGAAGATTCAGTTCTTTATATCCGCGCAAGGCGGTGTCCAGAGTTCGTTTGCTCTTCGCGAATGCAGGCGGATCAAGGACGATGGTGTCGTATTTTCTCCCGCTGGCCGAATAATCTTTGAGTAGATCGAAAGCGTTGGCCTCGATCCATTCGATCTCGCGGTTGTTGAGAGCGGCGTTGCGGTCGGCTAGCTCCAGCGCGGGGCGGGAACTGTCCACTCCCGTGACGCTGGAGCAGTGCGGAGCCATGTGCAGGGCAAACCCTCCCTGATAGCAGAAGACATCGAGCGCCTCTCCGCGAGCGTATTGCGCCGCCGCGGCATAGTTCTCGCGCTGATCGAGAAAGGCGCCGGTTTTTTGGCCTTCGAGAGCATCGTAGTGAAATCGAACGCCGTTCATGGAGATGATAGTGTTGGTGTTTTCTCCGTGGATCAGCCCGGAAGGCCTGGCGGGAAGTTGTTCGAGTTCGAGAATGCGGGGATCTACCCGCTCAACGATAGCCGCGGGGTTGAGGCAGTCTTTCAGTTCCGCAACGACAGTTTCGCGAACCGACGGAGAGTCCATGGCCTGAGTCAAAATCTGAATGCACAGAATGTCGTTATAACGGTCCACTATTAAGCCGGGAAGGAAATCGCCCTCGCTGAAAATTACCCGGAAAGCATCCGTGTTGCTGACGACTCTTTCCCGGTATTCGATAGCCCCCTTGATTCGCTCTCGCAGTAGCTTTGCGAGATCAGGAATAGGCTCTGAAGACATCATTCGTATTGCTATTTGAGAGGCGGTGCTGTAGAGGGCCGTACCCAGAAACTTGCCGCGCTCATCAGTGACGCGTGCGAGGGCTCCGGCAGGAACGTGATCGGCTGAAACAATGTCGGAGCGGTAAACCCAGACGTGTCCTGCCTTAAGACGGGCGGCACCGCGGAGAGAAATCTTGAGGGTGGGAAGCTGAGACGAGTCAAGTGGCATTGCCCGATCTTAAACCGAAAAATCCGATTAGGCGTGGACCCTAAATCACGGTGGACTTCAGCAATGACATTCCATCATCCTTGGAACTAAATTAGCGGTAATTCGTATGTTGGGGTGAGGGTTCTTCTTTTAGGGTTCGCATTTTCAGTACACAAAGGAGAATTAACCGTGCATAAATTCTTGCTAGTAGCGGTGCCAGTACTTGGGTTATCTTTGATTGCTGTTTCTTTCGGCGTCGCCCAATCCGCATCCTCTTCCTCAGATGAGGTGAGCTTGATCGTTTTGGTTTTCAAAGACGGGCATCGGAAGAGCTTCTTGAGGTCTGAGGTGGCACGGATTGAGTTTCCAGGCAATCCCACCACAACCTCCACTGCCGGGCAAGGGCGCTTTCTGGGTGAATGGAAAGTTGGAGACTGCGCCGGAGCATATTTCACCATCACGCTCGACCGCGATGGCGTTGCCAAGAAGACCATTGGAGCTCCTCACGGAACGTGGCTTGTAGTGGACGGAGAGGCGCGTATCACATGGGAAGACGGCAATCGTGACACGATACGCAAAGCTGGTGATACCTACGAAAAAGCCTGGTACGCTCCGGACAGGTCATACGCAGAGAGTGCTTCATGCACCGCCAGCGCAGAGAGCATAGACCGTAAACCGATATGAAAGGGATTCCTCCGAAGTCGGTTGAAACCGATCAACCACCAAGGACACGAAATTGCACGAAGAAAACCGTCGAAATTGGGCTTTCGTGAGGCCTCGTGCCCCTCGTGGTTAATTGATTTTCCTCCCGTCGCAATAAATGACCGATGACCCGCGTCTTCGCTCTTGACAATCAATCCGCAACCTTGTTGACTTCATCTGCCACAAATGATCTGCGGAAAAGACGATGAAACCCATGCGCCCTCTAGTTGTCCTTTCTCTTGTTCTATTTCTAACCGCGATGCCGGTGTGCGCTGAGCAATATGCATACCCCTTCCAGAACCCCAATCTGCCGGTGGAAGATCGCATCAACAACATCCTCTCGCTGATGACACTCGACGAGAAGATGAAGGCATTGAGCACGAATCCTGATGTGCCGAGGCTGGGTATTCATGGCTCGGGGCACGTGGAAGGACTCCACGGCTTAGCCCTCGGCGGGCCGGGTGGATGGGCGGGCAGAGGGCTGCAACCGTTTCCAACAACACAGTTTCCGCAATCCGTCGGACTCGGGGAGACGTGGGATCCTGCGCTACTTCGCCAAGCGGCTGCTATTGAAGGCTACGAAGCTAGATACATTTTCCAGAGCGAGAAATTTAAAGTCATGCGATTTGGTGAACTCCGGCCGCGCGGCGGCATTGTGATTCGCGCCCCTAATTCGGATTTGGCCCGTGATCCGCGATGGGGACGCAGCGAAGAATCATATGGCGAAGATCCTTATCTGACGGGCACGTTGGTCACCGCATTCGTTAAGGGGCTGCAAGGAGAGGATCCGAAATATTGGCTCACCGCTTCCCTGCTGAAACATTTTCTCGCCAACAGCAACGAAAATGGACGCGGCGGATCGTCGTCCGATTTTGACGAACGGCTCTTGCGCGAATATTACTCCGTCCCTTTCCGCATGGGAATCGTTGACGGAGGCGCACGCGCTTACATGACTGCGTATAACGCATGGAACGGCATTCCGATGGCCGCTCAGCCGATCTTGCGGGATATGACCATGCATGAATGGGGATTCAACGGAATCATTTGCACCGACGCGGGCGCTCTTACCAACATGGTGACGCAGCACAAATATTATCCCGACATTGCGCAGGCCACCGCGGGAGCTATTCACGCTGGAATCAATCAATTTCTAGACCGCTATCAGGACGGCCTTAAAGACGCCCTTAAACAAAAGCTGGTGAACGAGTCTGAAATTGACGAGAACCTGCGCGGGGTTTACCGGGTCATGATCCATCTTGGGCTTTTGGATCCGCCGCAGTTGGTTCCCTACAGCACCATCAAGGGCGACATTGAGCCTTGGGACAACCAGCAACACAAAGATTTGGTACGGAAAGTGACGCAAGAATCCGTCGTTCTTTTGAAGAATTCGGAACATTTTCTGCCGCTGAATAAATCCAAGCTGAAATCGGTCGCGGTCATAGGGCCGTACGCAAATCAGGTCTTGCTGGATTGGTATAGCGGCACGCCTCCCTACGCGATCAGCCCGCTGGATGGCATCAAAAACAAATTAGGAAGCAGCGTGACTGTCAACTACGCGCCTACCAACGACAACGACGCAGCGGTAAATCTGGCGCGAACGGCGGATGTCGCGATCGTCGTCGTGGGCAATCATCCGACATGCAACGCGGGATGGGCCAAGTGCCCGTTGCCTAGCGACGGCAAAGAAGCGATTGATCGGACGTCCATCGCACTCGAACAAGAGGAACTGGTGAAGCAAGTTTATGCCGTGAACCCGCACACAGTTGTGGTGCTGATCTCGAGTTTTCCCTTCGCGATTCAATGGACAAAAGATAACGTGCCGGCAATCGTTCACATGGCACATGACAGCCAGGAAGAGGGCAACGCCTTGGCCGACGTGCTGTTTGGCGATTACAACCCCGGTGGCAGGCTGGTAACAACTTGGCCGCAATCGCTCGATCAGCTCCCGCCCATGATGGACTACAACCTTCACGATGGCCGAACCTACATGTACTTCAAAGGCGAGCCGCTGTATCCATTCGGTTACGGTTTGAGTTACACGACATTTGATTACTCGAATCTGAAAACGAGTTCGCCGAAACTTGCAGCTTCAGGAGAAGTTTCAATCTCGGTTGACGTGCGAAATTCGGGGAGCATGGCGGGAGATGAGGTCGTTCAGTTGTACGTCAAGCACATCGGCTCAAAAGTTGAAAGGCCGCTCGAAGAACTGAAGGGATTTGAGCGGATCACGCTGCGTCCCCGGCAAACCAAGGCGGTCCACTTCACTTTAAAGAGCAGCGATATCGCTTATTGGGACTCCGGACAGGGAAGTTTCGTAACCGAACCCGATCACATAGAACTAAGGGTTGGTGCATCGTCCGCGGATATTCGGCTGAAAACACAGGTAGAGGTCACGCCATAAAAGGAAAAGATTGGTTGCCCCCCAGGGATTCGAACCCCGATAGGCAGATCCAGAATCTGCTGTCCTACCATTGAACGAGGGGGCAACGAGGCGTGGCTAAAGCGGAATCTCTTCCGCAATTTTGATTTTATGGGCGAGGCCGTTTGTGGTCAACAACTGGCTGAATTTGGAAGACGTGGCAGATGGAGACCAAGTCGCTTCCATGTTACTTCTCCTGGAGCAGAACCACATCGGAGGTATTGTGAGTGCGAGCGACGGCGAGAGTTTTCCCGTCCGGCGACCACTGAAATTCCGCGATATTGTCGGATGTGAAGTTCGTGATCTGGTGTCCTGTTGAGCCATTGACGGGCTGTACGAAAATATTATCTACACCCTGATCGCGAATAATGTAGGCCAGTGATTTTCCGTCGGGAGTGAAGGTCAGGTCATTCGCAAACGCGTTGCCGCCGATTCCACCGGTGATTCGCGGATCGGGTTGAATGAGACGTGGACTGGATTGGCCTTTGGCATCGGCGTCAAGTTCGACCAGGGCCAACCTGTTCAGCACTTGTTGCGGGTTGTTCGGGGCGGTTGATTCCGAGTTGAAAACCAGCAGTTTTCCATCTGGCGAAATTGTCTCGCCCGCTCCAAACCCGTACATGTTGGGAACATCGCTCAAAGGGACAGGTTCTGGTGCTCCGCCTTGGAGCGGTACTCTCATCGCCGACTGCGCCTTCCACGAGTCAAAGTAGTAGACCCATTTTCCATCCGGAGAGCACACGGGAGCAACATCGAACTTTCCTCTGGATAGTTGGGTCGGATTAGAGCCGTCCGCGTTGGCTCGCCAGATGCCAGCCCGGTTCGTGCCGTCGTGGAAAGCCCACGAGAGAACCAGATAGCGATCTCCGCAGCGCGCCACGTCAACGATCCATGAGCTTGGGTCGTTGAGTATGGTAGTTTGCTGTCCACCATCCATATACATCTGTCGCAAACCCTTTCCGTCGGAAACCAGGAGTTTTCCGTCGGCAGACCACGCTAAGGACTGTACGTCCTGTGCTTCCACAACAGGTTCGGGAGCATTCTTCTGTGCACCACCGTTAGGAAGCAAATTCAGACTGCGGGTGATTCTAACTTGGACGGTGGCCGCAGTTTTGCCGTCCGCGGAAATGGTCAGCGTTGAATACCCATTCGTATCCCGCGTAATGGGCAGGATTGATCCTCCAGAGTGAGAAATCAGGCCGATCTGGTGGAGGTAACTCGGACCCTTTTCACTGTACATCGCAAGAAGCCACTGACCACTTGGCAACCACACGACGTCGGACAGCAGTTCGTTCTTGAAAGAGGTAAAAGGATCAACTCGTTTGCCGGCAATATCGAAAACTTTGATGCTGCCAAGAGCATCGCCCAAAGTGAAGACGCTGTAAGCAATGCGCTTTCCGTCCGGCGACCAAGCCATAGACTGGGGCATATCGGCTGGACTGTACGGCGCGATGAGGAGGACGGTTTCATCGCTCCCATCCAGATTAGCCGTCAGCAAACGATACTTGCCCACGTCGGGATCGTTGGCGCGGGCATAAGCCATGTGATGACCGTCCGGTGAAAACGTCATGCCAGTGTCAACATCTCGGAGGATCACCTGCGGCGTGCCACCGAGAACCGGAGCCCGGTAAAGATCCCATTCGGTCGCAGTATTGAGGCCGGCTTTTCGAAAGTAAACGTAGTTGCCATCCGGCGAGAAGGATAGGGCTTTGTAGATAGCAGCGGCTGGAGGGACAATCTGCGTGTCACTGCCGGTCGGCACGTTGCGCAACCAGAGGCTCTTCAGGCCATTGTCGTTTTGCACGTTCAAAACGTACTTTCCGTCCGGCGAAATTGCTGCTTCTTCCGCTTTGCCCGTGTTCGTGACCTGCGTGATCGTGAAATTCTGAAAAGGAATTGGCCCGCTGCGGCTAAGAAACGAGTAGATACCGAAACCTCCGGCGGCGACCAAAATAAGCGCGACTACGACGATGGCCGCCAGACTAAATTTGTGTTCTCGCGCTGCCACTCGGACGCTCGAACTTGAGGCCGCGACTTGGGAAGATGCGGTCTGAACCGCGACCGAGCCACCTGCGGACGATACCGCTGGCCGGGATGACGCGCTCTGCTGTGACGGATTTTCTGTCAATTCCGACGGCTGCCCGGGCATCCGGTGACCAGAACCGCTGTCCCTCTGCAATCGCTTCAAGTCGCTACGGATCTCGGATGCGTGTTCGTAGCGCAGGTCTCTATCTTTCTCAAGAGCTTTGTTAATGATCTCTTCCAGCCGCGGCGGTACATCAGGGTTGAGACGAAGCGGCTGTACTGGCGAGCGATTGAGAATCGCGTCAAAGATGATGGCCGACGTGTCGCCACGAAATGGGACGGCGCCAGTGACCATTTCGTATAGGACAGCGCCGAAGGAAAACAAGTCGGTGCGGACATCGAGTTCTTTGCCCTTCGCCTGCTCTGGCGACATGTACGCCACGGTGCCAATAGCTGTGCCGGGACTGGTCAGGTATTCAAGACTAACTCCCGCGGTCGCGTCAATTGCGGCCGCATCAGCCCTTCCGGCCGCCGGGGTCTGCTTTGCGAGACCGAAGTCGAGTACCTTGGCGTGTCCGCGCTTCGTCACGAATATATTGGCTGGCTTGATGTCACGATGAACAATGCCTTCACTGTGGGCGGCGTCGAGAGCATCCGCAATTTCAATTGCTAAAGATAGGCCCGTTTCGATCTCGAGCGGCCGCCCGCCAATACGGTGCTTCAGTGTCAGGCCGTCCAGAAACTCCATAGCAATGAAACGCTTGCCATCGTGCTCGCCGATTTCGTAGATGGTGCAGATATTAGGATGGTTCAGGGCTGAAGCTGCCCGCGCCTCGCGGCGGAATCGCTCCAGGGCCTGCGGGTCTTTTGCGACATCTTCGGGAAGGAATTTGAGCGCGACAAAACGGCCGAGCGAAGTATCCTCAGCCTTGTAGACGACGCCCATGCCGCCGCCGCCCAGTTTTTCAACAATTCGGTAATGCGAGATGGTCTCGCCAATCATTCGAGAGGAGTCCGGAATTTTCGGGTCGCCTTATCTTACGGACACCGCTCCGGCCAGTCAACGAACGATCAAGCTCTGTGAGTTATGAAATGCAGGAATGTGGCTCTCATGGTTGAGATATGTAGCCCATAATTTAGTCAAATTTTCATGATATGTGGGCCTCTTACTCTTTCTGCTTAACTCTGACGACCGTAATCTTTGAGAATCCTTCTTCGAATGCCGGGGGTTTTTGTTTCGATGCCATCCGGCGCATTACATCTTCTGAAACCACGCGCTCGCGTTTGCGGTTTCTTTCCAGGCACACGTCAAGGGGGACGTCAAAGAAAACGGCTTGAACTTCGTATCCATAATCTTGGGCGAGTTTGATCCATCCCCGGCGGTCGTGGGAGGTAAGATTAGTGGCGTCCACGTAGTTCAGGGGACGACGTGCAATCAGCCGCGCTTTCAGCATGGAGCGCAGATTGGAAAATACTAAATCCTGGAATCGCTGCTCGGTAGGATCGTCGAATAACAGCGCACGCAACAGATCGCTCGAAAGCGGCGCGATGTTGTGTCGCTTGAACCACGAACTTTTCCCGGATCCAGGGAGCCCGATGGCTAGAATCACAACTCCTTTGGGAACGCGGGGCGTCGAAGAAGATGGTGGCATCTCGTTTCCCGAGAGTGGTGCTCCACCCTCGGTCGCGGTGCCCACCTGCGGTTCTGATGGAGCCAGCGGCGCTCTGGGCGCATTTAGCCGGGGCCCGCTGCGGCCGCGGCCGCCTCTTCCCCGGCGACGGCGGGGAGGCCTGGAGTCCACATTGGGATCCCGCGGTCGCGCGGTACCCGGCTGTAGATTCGAATCCCCTGGCTCCCCTGTCTGGGTTTGTTGCGAGGCTTCCACAGGAGGTGACGTCATCAGTTGAGAGGGCGTCTCCGGGCCTTGAGCGTCTTCACGATCATCTTGTGAGGGTTGCTTCGACGATGCCGGCGCCTCGCCGTCAAAATAAGCGGGTTGTAAGGGAGCCTGGAGAGGCTGCGCCTTATCGTCTTGGGGGGATTTCTTGCGGCGCGTAATGCGCTCGCGCATCCATTTACGCATGTCTGGCTTGTAACATACTCACGTATCTGTGGGCAATCGGCTCAAGGACTTGACGTACCAAGACCGACAGCTTGGGTCAATCAGGCGACACCACTCCACTCGTCCTTTGAGCCCTGACAACAGCTGTCGCCTATGGATTGAAAAAACTGGCCGGGCGGAGAACAACACTTCTTCTCACGCCCGGCGCAGCCACTTCAGTCTATTCTTTCACTCCGGTTGATGGATTCAAGAAAAGCACACCGTTGGTTCGGATTGTGCTGAACTTGAACATTTGAGCAATCGAATTGGCAATCGTATCGAAAGAACCGTTGCCGATTCGCTGTCCGGCCAGCCAGTTGTCTTCGATGAAACGGATAACCGAAGTCTGATCGGTCACGGTGTTGTCCACGAAGTTCTGTTTTGCCCACGGCGATACCACCATCAAGGGAAGCCTCGGCCCGTAACCGCAGCGTCCGAGAGCATGTGGATTCGCGGTGCCGTCGAGTCCAGGCAGTGAGGTTGCCGCGGTGCCGCAGGCGCCCGGACCAGTCAGAGCGTCCGCCGATCCGGTTGATGTATTGAGAATTGGACCCATTTGGTGGTCGTACCAACCGTCAGAGTCGTCGTACATGATGACTACGGCAGTGCTGCTCCACGTCGGCAGGGCTTCAAGAAAATTGATGGTATTCACAATAAAGGTTTGCTCATCCAGGGGATCGGAGTATCCGGCATGGCCATCCTGATACGCGGGTGCCTTAAGAAAGCTGACGGCAGGGAGCATACCTTCCGCGGCTGCCGCGTAAAAATCCTCAACGTCGTACTGGTGATTCGCGGGACCTGCGTTGCCGATTTCAGACAGCGAAGCAGGCCGCGTATGCATAGGATTTCCGGTGGAGGCGTAATAGCCGAACAATGAGTGGTGGGGAATGTAGTCTGCGGTCGTTCCCGCGAGGCCCTTCGAGCTTCTGGCGCAACCGGTAGTTCCGTTCGGATTGACCGTCGAGAGGTTGAACCCGCCCATGAATCCGCCCCAGGTGATGCCAGCAGCGGTGAGTAAATCGCCGATATTCTTTCCGCCCATCTGTACCTGGTTGCGAGTTGGGTTGGAACAGACGTCGCCAATGGGATCGGCATCATTAACGACTGTCAGCGACCCATCAGGACCTCCAGAAACTTCATCGGCGAGACCATTCAATGTTGCGCTAACTCCATTGGTCTGGCCGGAAACCAAATTCAGCACTCCGGGCGTTGATGGGCCAAATGTAGTGCCATATGAGTTATCGCTCATTGCGAAATGTTGAGCATAGTTCCAGAGCCCGGTGACCGTGTTTCCGTCAAAGTATCCCATCACCTGGCTGGCACCAAAACCGCCGTGGACGGGGAAAAGATCCATCAATCCTGCATCGAAGGCGGATTGTTCATCGGTGTAACCGTGATCCTGATCCCCAGTCACCGCTTGCGAGCGATCGAGGCGAAAAGGATTTGACGCTGAGGTGCCATTGGCCAGATTCAGGTTGGGATTGACGTTCAGCAGCGCATTGGTCAATCCGTTCACATTGGGTGTGCCTGCGGCCGGGGTAAACTTAGGCTCGCCTTTTGGGTTGGTTGCGACTGGGTACGTGCCGAAGTAGTGATCGAACGAGATATTTTCGTTGAAGATGACTACCAGATGCTGAATGGGAGTAACCGTTGTGCCGCTGGCGGCCAGGGCCGGAATTGCACCCGGACCTATAGCAATTAGCGCCGCGGTTACTAAGGCGAGGGCTTTTTTAACGGCAACAATAGGGCTAACGTTCTTGAAAATCATGCTTCCTCCATTTTGACTTCGTTCAGGTGGCTGATTGCCGATGGCCTCAACCTCAAGTAAGAAACAGGTGCAGGCTGGAAAGGCCCGCCAAGTCTAGAAGGAGGGAAGTCGTGGAATGTTAAGGAACAATTAAAAATTGATTAAATGTTGATCGCTATTAAAATTTGAATAGCTTTTGATGTTTAGTCTGCAACCGTGCGGAACTGCGAAATTATGCAGAGAATTGAAAATAGCCGCTTCCCAACCCAAAACCTCGCCACCACAATCTTCCCGTTTCCAGCCTGCGTTGACTTTTTGGCACCTACAAGGCAAACTACCGAATCCGCCATGCGGGCGTTCTTAATGAGGCTCAGTCAAGTATGCTCCGGGCGGGAAACGCCGGCCACAATCGGGCTGGCCGCCCGTCACCCATAGCTATGACCGAACAGCGAGTCTCTTATACGCTCGATTCAACGCTTGAGACAGTTGATAGCGCGGAGCAAACCGCCAGCCGGATCGCGGCGGAAAGTGGCTTTGGGGAAGATGAGGTGATGCAGATTTCGATGGCGGTCCGTGAAGTGGTGGTGAATGCGGTACTGCACGGCAACGCTTACGATCCGGGGAAAAAAGTGAGCCTGGATTTTGAGACCACCGGCAACGATCTGGTCATCACAGTTCGCGATCAGGGAAAAGGGTTGGATCCGGCAAAGATTCCGGATCCGCTGTCGCCAGACAATCTTTTGAAGACATCGGGCCGCGGTATTTTCTTAATTCGCTCGTTCATGGATGAGGTGGAAATTCACCCCTCCCACACGGGCACCGAAATCAAACTTGTAAAACACGGCCGCGGATCAGCCGCGGGCGGTAAGGAGGAGTCCCAGTGAACTTTAAGACCAGCGTTCGTCAGGTGGATGGGGTGACCATTGTGGATTGCAGCGGAAGGATCACGTTAGGCGAGGGCAGCGTGACACTCCGAGACGCTGTGCGCGAATTGCTCTCCAAAGGCCAGAAGAAAATTCTGCTCAATCTTGGCGATGTCAATTACATTGACAGCTCAGGCATTGGCGAACTGGTCAGCGCATTCACCACGGTGCGAAACCAGGGCGGCGATCTCAAGCTGCTCAATCTGACCAAGAAGGTCCACGATTTATTGCAGATCACCAAACTCTACACCGTCTTCGACGTAAAGGACGATGAAGCCGTAGCGGTTAAGGCGTTCGGCTAACTTCTTTTCCTTCCTCCTAATGAGGACGTTTCGGGGCCGGGTTTTACGATCCGGCCCTGCGACGTCGTTCCTGTTCTGGGACGCTTCCCGAATTTTCTTCTTAACTTTCGTTTATCAGCGGAATCAAGGCCTACCATTCTCTTCAGCCGCCAGAAAAGTGGCCCAAGGAGGCCTTATGATTCGATTTGCCGCAATTAAAGTGATCTTACTCATTTGCATTTCATCTCTTTCGTTCGCCGGATGTATTCCTTTTACCCAAGCCCGCCAGCACATTGGTGAAACAAGCTGCGTTAAAGGAAAAGTGTTTCACGTCAATGCCCTGCAACCGGGCTATGCGACCTTGAGCTTTTGCAAGGACCAGGGAAAGTGTGGCTTCACCGCTTTAGTTTCCGCCGATGATTCTAAGGGCATCGCCGGCCTGCATGAATTGCAGGGAAGAACCATAAAAATGCATGGGCTATTAAAGGAATCGAATGGAGGGACAGAGATTATTTTGCAAAACTCCCGCGATTTGTTGTCGCAGGACACAGAGATGCCTTCCTTTATGAAAGCCTACGATGTTGAAGAACGTGGACATTACAGCGCCGGAACATCGCATGCGCCCAAGGCGAGAACGGTTTACACGAAAAAACAAACGGCAACAGGATCCATTGACATTCCCAGTGATGCGGAGTCCTCGGAAAATCAATAGGTGAATCAGGAGAAGCATGGCATTATGCGACAAATCAGCGTTTCCGATGCGTCCAATACGCCGCCGATTTAATTGCCGCCGCGACTGTTAGCGGCGGATGCGAAGCGCTACACCAAGTCCTTTCCTGAGTTCATCGAGAGGAATACTTTGTCCCTCGCCATACCACGCCTCCTCGCCACAACGCCAGCGCCATCGAGCGCAGCATCGTGTACGCGAACAATATGGTGCTGATTGGATGCAGCAGAAAATAATATAGCGGGGACCGCCGATTTCCAGGACATTCCGACGTAGATCGAAAACATGGAAAATAGCGCGACTGCATAAGGAATTTTCGCCGTACCATGCGCTAGCAATACTCCGATAAATGGCAACAAATTCAGGAATAGAAGAGCCGCTACTGACAGTAAAACCCGGGGCCACTGAAACGACAGGATGGCAAAAGAATTCTTGGTCAGATTATTCACGACTCCCATGGCGCCCCTGGCCCAACGGATCGTAATCAAGTCTTCCCCAAAAACATTACGCTGGCGATAGCCGGATTCCTTGACGATTTTTCCCAGCTTCATGTCGTCGAGGACTTCGAAGCGCAGTGCTTTGTAGGTTCCAATCGCGTCGTAAACTTCGCGGCGGATCAGGTTGAACGCTCCCACCCCCATGTGATCCTTCGTTTTGGGATCGGCGACCTTCCAGGGACGATGTCCGAAGACAAACAAAGTCTGAAAGAAGGCAATCATCATTTTTTCACCGGGCTGCTTCATGATCATGCGCGGAAAAACGACGAGATGGTCTGCCCGTTCAGCCTCGGCGTAAGCCAGCGCCCTGCGGACAGAATCGGGTTTGAAAAGCACATCGGCGTCGGTGAACAAGAGCCAGTCGCCTTTGGCTTGTGATGCGGCGGTCCACATGGCATGGGCTTTTCCGAGCCAGCCTTTAGGCAACTTTTCGATATGAACGATTCTTAGGCGGTCTTGAGCGTTCGACGTGGCGAGAACCGAATCCATCACTTCGCCAGTGCGATCCGTGGAACGATCATTCACGGCGATGATCTCGTAGTTAGGGTAGTCAAGCGCAAGCAACTGAGTCAGCGTGCGCGCGATGTCTTCCTGTTCGTTGCAGGCGGGAACAACGATGCTTACGCGTGGAGCGGATTCGCCTGGATTTCGGTCCCATTCGGGTCGCGATATATCCGCGATTTTCCGCATTCCGAAACCCGCCGCGACAAGACGCGATAACCAGGCGAATCCCAGGACGCAGCCGGCGATCCAATGGAAATAAATCATCCCGGCTGTTTTTCGGCGAGTCCGGCATCTCTTGTCGGCGGAACTTCGGTGGCGAATCGCATTCCGTAAAACAGTATGGCAGATGATATGGCCATCGCGATAATCGGCAGAATAAAAGCGGCTTGAAGAGAATGCCGGTCGGCAACCATGCCCATCAGCGTCGGAGACGGAACGTCGCCGAGAAGATGAAAGATGAAAATATTGACGGCGATTGCGGTGGCGCGAATATGGGCACCGACGGAATTGACAAGCGCCGTGTTTAGCGGCGAAGTGTTCAGCAGAAGAAGAAACGCGGAGAGGGCAATGGCGGGCATCATGAATCGTCCCTGGCTGAACAGGCCGACGATCATCACGGGAACGCCAAGGCCCATGCTGAGGGCGGAGACGAAATAATACGAGCTTTTCATTCTGGGGAGCAGCCAGTCGCCGATCCATCCTCCGGCCAGAGAAGCAACGATACCTGCCACGACTACAATTTTTCCGAACATCAGATTCGCTGCTTCCAAACTGTAGCCGCGGGCGCTAGAAAGAAACGTGGGCATCCAGACTTGAATTCCGCCGAGGGAGAATGTGCCGGCAGCCATGCCCAGCGTGACTGTCAAGAAAGCGGGATTGCGAGCCAATCCAAGCAAAGTTCCTCGCTGCGGTGTTTCTTTTTGTGTGTCATATTGGCCGCGCGGCGGTTCGGGGATAAAAAGCAAAGCAAGGGCAAGCAGGAAACCTGGCAGCGCCGCAACGTAGAAGGGATACCGCCATCCAAAATTCGGCCCGAGTTTGCCTCCCAGAATGTATCCCGCCGCTGTGCCTACCGGAATCGCTAAATAAAAAATACCGAAGATACGGCCTCGCACATTTTCCGGAAAAAGGTCAGCGACAAGTGATGGAGCGATCGTCACAAACGTAGCCTCGCCGATTCCGACCAGCGTATGACGAAGTAATAATTCCCAATAGGTATGCGTGACGGCGGTAAGCAGAGTCAAGCCACTCCAAAAGAATGCGCCCAAAACAATAATCACTTTTCGTGAATAACGGTCTGCCAGGGGGCCCGCGAATGGAGCTGCGACCATATAGAACGCAAGAAAAGCGCTAGTGAGGTATCCAAGCTGAGTTTTGGTGAGATGAAATTCGGTTTGCACAAGCGGCTGCACCGCAAACAAGACCGAGCGGTCAATGTAGTTCAGCAGGTTCAGCGCGGTAAGAAGCGCGAGCGCGGTTCGAGGATAGAGTTTAGGGGAAGGCACTTGGCGTGGAATATAACATGGCGGCGAAATGCTTCGCTGTTGTCGAAGTTTGAACTCTGTGGAGGCGAAGATTCGTTACGTGTGCTACGTTTTCTTGAAGACGCCGTTTATTTCAAACCAGTTCTCTGTTCTCAGCTTTTAGTTTTTGCCTGCGGCCGGGGCCACCTTGCCACTACTACTGTTGAAATCCCGCCCCGTGGCCTGAAGTCTCCCTTAACTTCAGCCCATACCGGACGCGACCATTTGGCTACATCTTCCAAAATCTGGTTCACGATATTTTCCTGGAAAATGCCAAGATTGCGGTAGCGGTGAAGATACTCTTTCAGTGACTTCAGCTCCAGGCATTGCTTGTCGGGCATATAGCGAATCGTGATCACCCCAAAATCGGGCAACCCGGTCTTGGGACACACTGAAGTGAATTCAGGGTCTTCGATTACGATTTCGTATCCAGGAAACTGGTTAGGCCAACATTCGATTTCGAGAAACTCTGCGTCGAGACCCGATTTAGCGTGGTCCGGTGTATAGCGTGGCGACTTGGGCATGCTTCATTGTATCCAGCAGGACGAGCAAGTTTGCGAAAGGAAAGATGAATTTTTATCTATCTTCCTGCATCTAATCGGTTAAGTCTGCCTTTAGAGCCTGGCCAGTAGCAATGATACATTTGGTGCGAACAGATTTCTAAATGGCATCTACGCAAAACAAAAACGGCGGCCGGCGCTGGCTTCTATGGTCGGTCGCAATAGTAGTCGGCATCGTGTTGCTGGCCTCATTTATGTCTCGTGGCGATCCGGTGCCGGTGGTCGCCACTACCGTGCAGCGCACGACGATCCGTAGTGTGGTCACTACGAACGGGAAAGTCGAGCCTCTGGCAAGCTTCGAAGCGCATGCTCCATTGGGAACCACCATAAAGAGATTATTTATCAAAGAGGGCGATTCAGTTAGGAAAGGCCAGATGCTGGTTCAGATGGATGATGCCGAGGCGCGCGAGCAGGCGGCGCGGGCATTGTCGCAGATGCGAAGCTCGGACGCCGAAACAAGCGCGATCCACAGTGGCGGGAACCAGGAAGAAGTGTTAACACTGCAATCAGATCTCGTAAAAGCACGCACCGAGCGTGACGCCGCCCTGCGAAACCGCGACGCTTTGCGCCGATTGCAGCAAAACAACGCAGCGTCGCCGGGCGAGGTGAAGGCGGCGGAAGAGCAGTTGCAGCGTGCCGATGCGGACTTGAAGCTGCTGGAACAAAAGCAAAAGGGCCGTTATTCGCCCCCGGAGATTTTGCGGGCTCAGGCGCAAACGGGACAGGCTGAAAGCGCTTATGCGGCGGCTCAAGATCTGCTCAGCCAACTCAATGTGCGTGCGCCATTCGACGGCGTTGTTTATTCGCTTCCCGTTCATCAGGGATCCTATGTAAATCCCGGCGATCTGATCTTGCAGGAAGCTGATTTGTCCAAAGTGCTGGTGCGGGCGTTTGTAGATGAGCCGGACGTTGCCCGGTTGGCTCCGGGGCAGCCCATCGAGGTTACCTGGGATGCGATTCCGGGACGTGTTTGGAATGGTCAACTGACCTCGGTGCCGACAACGTTGAGGCTGCATGGCACGCGAAACGTTGGGGAAACCACTTGTGTGGTAAGCAACAGCGACAGGAAGCTGTTGCCTAACGTGAATGTTGGAGTCAGCATCGTAACCGCTGAACATAAAGGCGCACTGACCGTTCCCCGCGAAGCGATTCATCAGGATGACAGCAAGCCGTATCTTTACCAGATACTGGAGAACGAACTCGAGCGGCGGGACGTGGATACGTCAATTTCCAACCTCACGCAGGTGGAAATCACGGGCGGCATTTCTGAAAAGTCACTGGTCGCTCTCGTATCAACTAATTCGAAGCCCCTGCACAGCGGGCTGATTGTAAAGGTGGTTCATTAAGAATGTTGGCATTCATTAAATTCAGAATTCGGTTATTTCGTATTGCTGTCTGCAGTAATTTTCGCTCTGATGCTGTGCGCATCGGCGGTTGCGGCGGATGATCCTTCGTCATTACTGGCTCAAGGACGGGTAGACCAGGCTATCGCGGCTTTGCGGCAGAGGATCAGCGTTTCTCCCAATGACGCTGAAGCGCAAAACCTTTTATGCCGGGCATACTTGACTCTGGGAGAATGGGACCGCGGCATCGCAGCTTGCCAGACGGCGACTGCGCTCGATCCAGATAACAGCCGTTACCATCTTTGGCTCGGGCGTATTTACGGCGAAAAAGCAGATAAGTCTGGATTTCTGACCGCGGCCGGTTTGGCGAATAAAGTCAGATCGGAATTTGAACTCGCAGTGCAACTGAATCCCAGAAATATAGACGCGCGCACGGATTTGGCGGAATTTTATTTGGAAGCGCCGGGAATTGTCGGTGGCGGACGAGATAAAGCGGAGGCTCAGGCCAAGTCGCTTGCGGGGATTGATCCCGCGAAGGCGCATTGGGTCAATGGACGGCTAGACGAAAAGAAAAAAGATTTTAATTCCGCCGAGAGAGAATATCGGAAAGCGATTGATGCGAGTCACGGCAGCGCCAACTCATGGTTGAACCTGGCAATTTTTTACCGTCATATCGGGCGTCTGGACGAGATGGAGTCGGCCATCCAGAACGCTGCCGCTGCGCAGATGGATTCTACCGGCGCGGTCATGGACGCGGCGGAGCTCTTGATACGCACCAAGCGTAATGTTCCCGAGTCTGCTCGCCTGCTGCGGCAGTATCTTTCTTCCCAATCCACGGTCGAACAGGCACCCGCATTCAAGGCTCATTATCTGCTCGGCACTGTTCTGGAAGAACAAGGGAATAAGCGGGCTGCCGCCGATGAATATCGCGCGGCACTGTCACTGGCCAAAGACTTCCAGCCCGCACACCAGGCGCTGGATCGCGTCAACCGTCTGAACTGAGGTACTTTCCAACATAGAATCTCAACAATCGTGGGGGATAACCGTGAGAAACATTTCCCGTGGTGCACGTTTGCCAATTCTTTTCATCTTTCTTTTTCAAGTTTTGTCCCCACTGCTCCTGGCTGAACCATTATCGCTGAAGCGGGCAGTTGAGTTGGCAATCAGCCATGGTGAGGTGGTCGGTGCCAGCAAGGACGACGAACAGCGCGCTTTCGCTACGTATCTTGAAACCAAAGATCAATTTGTGCCGCAGATCGCGGTCGGCTCTGGACTGGGGAGCAACTTGGGGATTCCCGTTGAGCCTTGAAAACGCGGCTCCTTCGATTCTTAATGTGACCGCGCAATCTTCTCTGATCAACCCCGGCTTGCGGGAATTTACGCGGGCGGCCAAAACGGAGTGGCAGGCCACGAAGATTCAATCCAAGGATCAGCGCGACCAACTGGTACAGGACACGGTTTTAACATATCTCGAACTCAGCAAATGGGAAACCCTGATTGATCATCTGCGACAGCAGCAGGCTGAGGCTCTGAAAATCGAAAATATAGTGGGTCAGAGAATTCGTGAGGGAGTTGACAATCCTTTGGAGCGGAATCAGGCACGATTGACCACGGCGCAAGCTCACCTCAGAGTCACTGAAGCCCAGGGATCCATTGACGTGCTGCGCGAGCGGTTGGCGCAGCTTACTGGGTTAGCATCGGCTTCGATTGTGACTGAACCGGAATCTATCCCTGATCTTCCTGAGACCAAGTCAGAAGATGATGCGCCCGCGAAAGCCGTCCAGATCAGCCCGCTTGTGCAGACGACCGAAACCCACGCATTGGCGGCGGGGTTCAGGGCACGAGGTGAACGTCGCGCGATGTGGCCGACCGTTGACTTCGCGGCACAATATGCACTTCTTTCCACTTTCAACAACTACGAAAACTATTTTCGAGCGGGAAGTTTTCAGCGAAACAATGCAACCCTGGGAGTCGTTATTCGCTTCCCTTTTTTCAGCCTCTCACAACATGCCCGAGTCCAAGGGGCGGATGCCTACTTTATCCATGCCAAGAAGCAGGTACAAATCACAAAAAACCAAGTGTCAGTGGAGGCTCTGCGGTTGCAGCGCACGGTGGAGCAATTACAGGCGGCACGGGAAGTCGCGGACATCTCCAACCAAATTGCTCAGTCAAATCTGGAGGCCGTGAAAATTCGAATGGATGCCGGTACTGCGACCCTTCACGAAGCTGTGGATGCGCGAATCCAAACTGAACAACGTTGAATCTGATTCCGAGGAAGAGTTGCAGCGTAAGCTGCAGGTGAGCGGGGGTCAAAATGGCCAAAAGCGTCCTGCCGCAGAGTGCACGGCAAGAGGGTGTGAAGTACGAAGTACCACAAAAGGGAGTTCTTGCATATGACGCGAGGCAGCCACTCGATCCTTCACAAGTTTGCATCGGAGTGGGGCTTAACTGCGGGGAGAGATGGTGGCGTGCTGGTGGACGGTTTGGAATACTCCTCCCATTTGGTGACAAATATAATCAAGTCACCAAGCCTGTCTCGTAGTCGTTCTCCAGGGAGAGAATAGCGGCAACTCCGGAATCCGGCTCCCACTTGTGTCTCTGAAGTGTGATGATTCATTAAGACAAGCCCTCTGAATGACAATATAGGTACGAATTACTAGATCCAGACAATAGCGGTTGCCAGAAATAGATATTGTAGGTGCAGGGGAAGGGAGCCGCCATTGAAGCGACTAGGGAGAAGAGCAGAGCCGGAAAGCGCAAGTATTGGAGAGACTTTAATCCCAGAGCCCAGCGGAACTAATTTCAGCTGACTTCAACTGATGAGTCGTTTGAGTAGAGATGCAAGCAAGTTCTCTGGAAAAATTTAATCTCACGAGAGAGGTCCAAGTCGTACGAACACTAGGTAATCCGGCCCAAGAAGCGCTTGCTTTCTAAGGCTAACAATGACTTAAGTTGGGTATTGTTAGACAGATCCCGAAAATACAGCTAAAG
>CAVPCG010000005.1:0-14687 GCA_963702325.1 uncultured Acidobacteriaceae bacterium
TCGAGAAGCCGTTCGGGCATGACCTGGCCAGCGCCCAGCAGCTGAACGCGATGCTGGACGCGGTGTTCCCCCCGCACGCCGTCTTCCGGATCGACCACTACCTCGGCAAGGAAACGGTCCAGAACATCCTCGCGCTGCGCTTCGCCAACACGCTGTTCGAGCCGATCTGGAACCGCAGTTACGTGGACCACGTGCAGATCACCATGGCCGAGGACATCGGGATCGGCGGCCGGGCCGGGTACTACGACGGCATCGGCGCGGCTCGTGACGTGATCCAGAACCACCTGCTGCAGCTGCTCGCCCTGACCGCGATGGAGGAGCCCTTTGAAAAGGCCACTTGTCCGCCTCGAATTCCATCGAAAATGGAGACGCCCGGGTCGCCTCTCCTCTGCCGATCTCGAAAACATTACCGCCTCAGAGCTCATGATATCCCGGAAAAGAACATCAGGAAGCCCAGAAATTGTCGGTGTCGAAGTCTGGTGGCAGTGGCGAGGACAAGATCTTGAAGCTCCAGTGCTGCTGAAATTGACGAGTTGGCTTCTGCACCGGAGTCATTGCCTATCACTTCGCCAAGAAGACCGTCTGTCTCTGGGCCCATCTCACTTGCTCCGTCACCAAACCTTGATCGGCGGAGGACAGCGTCCGATTTTGCTCGCCACTCATCTGAAGATCCTCATCGGATGAGCGATCACCGCAAGAACAGCGCATCCGAACCCCTTGGAGTACCTGATACGAACGGGGAACGGCGAACCAGTGCGGAATCGACTCCCGCCACCGGCCCCCAAAGACGTCCGGAATATCTTCCCGAGCGATCTCCACCCCTCCTGTCGCGAGCATCCGGGTGCATTCCTACACCAAGGGGAGCTCTGGGCAAATTCACCCAAAAGAAAGCCGGTGGCATCTGGAGCAGAGACCTGAGCCTTCAGGACCTCAACAATCTTTCCGCTAAGGCGACCCAAATGCAAGCAAAGGTCCGGCAAATGATCCTCCATCCCCGATACCGCAGTCCATTCCTCTTCCTTCCATGTCAATACCAACATACTTGCAACTCGAGCTTTCCTCATCTAAACCATCGCCATTATACATATACCGGTCAGCACGAGCGATAATCCTTACGAATCTTCCACGATCAAATTTGAGCGTTTATTGAACTTCCTGTTATTGCCTCCACAGTTGGAGCAAGTTCTCTACTTTGGCACTTTAGCGTGTTTAGATTCATTGCTATACACGTTTACGATTCTACCCTTCGATTTTTCAAAGCGGCGGCGATCTTGATTCGGTGGTGGGAGAGGTTCTTGCCAAAGAGGCCCAATTTATCTTAGGATTCATTTATCATGGATCAGGCCGGATGTGGCATCGACGGCGAGAACACCAAGATTCTACGTCAAGGTCTCGAAGTCTTCGCGAGCGGGAAGACCTTCGGTTTCCACGCCCCATCATACCAGTCGCAGTCTGGCCGAGGATCGGAAGCTGGAAATGGAAATGCGAATCCGACCATTGAGCAAGTAAAGGCAGAGATCGAACGGAAGTCGAGACAGGGTGGGGGTTGGGATCGGAAACATCACCGAACAAAATCGCATCCGTCATCTCGTCGAATCACAAGGCGGATCTCTTGCAAGGGGCAGTGATCATCTGCAGTTGTCTTATTCTAATGAAGCTTGATGCAAGCAGGATGTACCACAGCATCAAAGGACAGGCGGCGATAAAGCTCTACGTGATCTATAACATGCTTGAGGTATGGAGCCTATTATGCTTACGATAGCTGTTCACCATTTCAGGTTGCGGATAGGCTGTTCTCTGCCCTTGGTCAAGATATATACGAATGTTTGTTTTCTGATGAGACACTGCAACGAGATCTCGACGGCAGAAGCAAGATACTGCGACCTCTTGGGATGTTCATATTGGCACTCATCTACAACGTCATTCATGCCGCAGCCTTGTTCTATCAAGTCATCACGCTGAACGTTGCCGTTAATTCATACTCTAATGCTCTCCTCACCCTCTGATGTCGAATCAATTCGTGGAGATCAAATCGACCGTCTTCAAGAAATTCGAGAAGGATAACATTTTTCAACTCACTTGTGCCGATGTGGTGGAACGATTTCAGCTATGGCTCATGTTGACGATCATTGCTCTCCGAAACATCGTCGAGGTAGGAGGACTCAGCGTGCTCAGCTCCGATGCTGGAGGATCCGACTTCGAGGCACCAATCCGGAGCAACTCCATTCTTCCCAATAGTTTCACCATCCTCCCCAGTTGGTCCGGCGAAGTTTTGTCGCCCTTCCTTCTTGTTCTTGGCAGCGAAATGTTGGTGGACTGGATCAAGCACGCATACATCAGTAAATTCAATTGTGTCAAGCCAGCTGTGTATCAGTCCGGTCCTGACGTAAGTCCGCGGGCCTTTAGATATGAAGTTCCTGCTCTTATGCCTCTATTACCCCATAATTCGGGCGCACCGGCCGCAGTCGCAGGCTCGCGCCCGCGTGTGCGCTTTGCCCCGTCCCCCACCGGTTACCTGCATGTCGGGGGCGCCAGAACCGCTCTATTCAACTGGCTCTATGCGCGTCACCACGGAGGCACCTTTATTCTTCGCATTGAGGATACGGATGCCGAACGTTCGACTGCGGAAATGGTGGAAGGTATTTTGCAGGGGATGCGCTGGCTCGGCCTGAATTGGGATGAAGGTCCCTTTTATCAAACACAGCGCGTAGAAATTTACCGGAAGATTGCAGCGAAATTGCTGGCCTCGGGGCATGCCTATTATTGCTTCTGCTCCAAAGAGGAATTGGAAAGCCGAAGAGCGCGAGCTGCGCAAGAGGGGCGTCCTTCGCGATACGAAGGGACGTGCCGGAAAATTTCTCCGGAAGACGCCTCCCGGCGCCAGTCGGCAGGGGAAGCCGCTGTAGTTCGTTTCAAGGTGACGGAATCCGGAAATACAGCTTTCGACGACGCGGTCTTTGGGCGAGTCGAGTTCGCAAACGCAGAAGTGGAGGACTTCGTCCTTCTCCGTTCGGACAATGGCCCCACTTATCATCTGAGCGTCGTCGCGGATGATGTTGATATGAGAATTACGCATGTGATCCGGGGGGCTGACCATATTTCGAACACTCCGAAGCAAGTGATGCTGTACCAGGCGCTCGGTGTTCCCGAGCCGACATTTGCGCATGTTCCCTTGATTCTTGGACCCGACAAGACGCGGCTAAGTAAGCGGCACGGGGCGACGAGCGTGCTTGCTTATCGGGAGGAAGGAATTGTCCCGGAAGCATTCCGCAATTTCCTTGCGATGCTGGGATGGGCTCCGCCGGAAGTAACGTCCGAAATTATGGGAGATGAGCAATTAATTTCTTTATTTGACCTGAACGCCATCTCCCGCTCGGATGCGGTATTCGATCGCGCCAAGCTGGACTGGTTCAATACTGAATACATTCGGACTTATCCAGCGGAGAAGTTGTTACCGCTTATCGAAGAAGAATGGAATAAGGCCGGCGTTAAAAATCAGATGCACGACCGAAAATCATTGCTCGCGACAATTGATTTGTTGAAGCCGCGCGCCCGGAGCCTGAAAGATTTCGCAACTTCATTCCGCGCATTCTTTACGGACGATTTCCAGGCCGATTCCGCAGCGGTAACCAAATTTTTAAATGATGCATCCGTGCGTCAGATCCTAGTGGAGCTCGGGAATCGGTATGAAACAGGTGACGATTTCAGCGAACCATCCGTTGAAAGATTGCTGCGGGATCTCGCAGCCGAAAAGAATCTCAAGGCAGGAGCATTGATCAATGGCGCAAGAGTGGCATTGACAGGGCAGGCCGTAGCCCCGAGCTTGTTCGCGCTGATGATGGTTCTGGGAAAAGAAAGAACGGTTAGAAGATTAAAAGAGATTCGATTCTAGATCATTTCGCAGCCGCCTCTACCGGTGCACGTTCGGGCTCTGTGCGGGGTTTTTCTTCGGAGGAGCGGCTCCCTTTACCACGTTTACTTCAAACTCAACTGGCAACTTCTTCGGCGGATAACACGCTGCATTGTCGCAAGCCTGATATTTCAATTCTCCCCGGAAAGAGTATTTGCCGGGCGGCACTGAAATTAATGGCCGCACGGTTACGGCCAAATCAAATGGTCCGGTGTAGACGCTGAGCTTTTCGTCGGGAGCGAATGGAAGACTGGCGTCAATACCAGGAGGATAAGTGACCTTCCCAACAATAATGTCGGTCGGTGGATCCAGCTTTAGGTCTGTGGGGATCAGATACTCCTCTTTGGGAGTGTTGGAATTGATATGGAAGCCGGACGCCACTCGAAATCGCAATGCGATGGTTCCTGATTTACCACGTGTCACGCTCTCAATCGGAACCGGCGACATTGTGACGGAAGGCGATTTTTTGCCGAAGGATTCTTGAGCAACGGCCTGGGCAGAGAGTAGCGCAGCTAGAATCAGTATGGTTTTCGAAGCGTTCATATTTTGTTCGCCTTTTTCCGCTTGCGGTCTGAGGAGCTTTGAGCGCGGCTTTCACAGGCTGCGGGAAAACTCATTCTAGCTGGGAAGGGCCCGACTTTCAGTCGGGCCGATTACTGATTTTGCAGCATTTACGGCCCGACTAAAAGTCGGGCCCTTCCCTTTTCCGCGCATTCTCTTCATTTTTTCCGCAGCCTGTTTCAGCCGCGCCCTTTCAAAGCTAGTTGAGGCCTCGGTTCATGCGGCGCTAAAATCCGTTCTTCTGAACCGGCACGTTCTGACCTTGCGCCAATGCTTTTTTAATGTCGTCCTCGATCTCGCCTCGTCCTTTAATCCCCAGGACTTTGTCCACGATTTTACCGTCGCGTCCGATGTAAAAAGTGGTCGGAAGGAATGGAAGTCCTCCATAAGAATCGGCGACTTCGTCTTTTCCAATCACGATCGGGTAATTCACCCCCATTTCGTGAGTGAATTTCGCAATTTCGTCAGGACCGGCGTCGTCCATGGCGACACCAACTACCTGCAATCCCTGAGACGCATACTCCTTTTGTAAGTCTACAATCCAGGGCATTTCCACCTTGCAAGGCTCGCACCACGTCGCCCAAAAGTTCAGCAGGATTGCCTTACCGCGAAAATCGGAAAGGTGCACGGTCTTACCATCGAGGGATTGAAGGGCGAAGTCTGGAGCTATTCTCGCACCGGTCGTCGCTGGTTGAGTCGAAGGCGTGGGCCGCCGTGATTTTCGTATGCCAAACACTAGCATAAGAGTAATGACCATCACTACGACAATGATGACGACCGGATCACGTTTCACGAAAACTCCCCGTTCGCTCATAAAGAAAATCGCCTTAAGAATGAAAAATAATTTGCCAGCAGGGTGAACCGGCCGAAAATCAGGAGGATACCGAGCGCAATCAGCAAGCCGCCACTGCCCACTTCCAACGCGTGCATATGTGTCTTGAACCGGCTGTAAAACTTCAGGAAGCGCTCGATTCCCAGCGACGTAAGCAAGAACGGCACCGCTAGGCCCAGGGAATAAATTGCGAGTAAAAGCACGCCTTTGGCCACTGAATCCTGGGCGGCGGCAAAACCTAAAATGACGGACAGGATTGGTCCCACACACGGAGTCCATCCAAACGCAAACGCGAATCCGATCAGGAAAGCCCCTCCAACCGTGCTGCCGCCCTTCATGTTATGCAGACGTTTGTCTGAGTACAGGGCATTAATCCGAAGAATACCGGTCAGATGTAAACCGAAAAGAATGATAACCACCCCGGCTACCTGCCCCAGCACTGACTTGTAGCGGGCCATCACCTGGCCGACTTCAGTGGAAATCGCACCCAGCGCAATGAACACGGTGCTGAAGCCTACAATGAAGGCAACCGAGTTCAGCATTACTTTGCGCAGCAATCCTGTCTGCTGGGACTTGAGCTCCTCGACGCCGACTCCCGAGATTAGGGATACGTAACCCGGAACCAGCGGAAGCACGCAGGGCGACAAAAACGAAACCAAGCCCGCGACAAAAGCCGCTATAGGAAGAGGCAATGTTGACATTGGGGCTATTCTACCTGCCTGCCGACGACTCCACCAATGGGGCGGGCGAACTTAAGGCTCTGCTACCATCCGATGATGCCATTGGTTGAAGTTAGCCATTTAACCAAGGTCTTTCCCCTTGGCGAGTCTATCTTCGGCGGAGGCGCTACGGGAGAGGTTCGCGCGGTGGATGATGTGTCTCTGAGCATCAGCGCGGGCGAGACGCTGGGACTGGTGGGAGAATCGGGATCAGGGAAGAGTACTCTTGGAAGGCTTGTTCTGCGGCTAATTGAGCCGACGTCAGGCAGCATACGTTTTGACGGGAACGAGCTTCTTTCCGCGAGCCGCCCGGAGATGCGCCGCCTGCGCCGCGATATGCAAATCATATTTCAGGACCCCTTTGGTTCGCTCGATCCTCGTATGAAGGTGGAAGATATAGTCGGCGAGCCACTCATCATTCATAGAGACACTTCCAACAAAGACGAGCGCAAAAGACTTGGCCGCTCAGACCGCCGCATTCGAGTGAGTGAATTGCTCGGTGCCGTGGGACTTGACGAGTCGGCAATGCCACGCTTTCCACATGAGTTCAGCGGAGGACAGCGGCAACGCATCGTCATTGCTCGAGCCTTGGCCTTGCGGCCAAAATTCATCGTCGCAGATGAGCCGGTTTCCGCGCTGGACGTCAGCGTGGGCGCGCAAATCGTCAATCTTCTGGCGAAATTGCAGCGCGAGTTCGGACTGACTTACTTATTCATTTCTCACTCCGTGCCGGTGGTTCGATACCTCGCAACTCGAATCGCCGTCATGTATCGCGGCAAGATCGTTGAGATTGGAACGACGGAACAGATCACGTCAGAGCCGAAGCATTCCTACACGCGGAGTTTGATTGAGGCGACGCCGGAAATTGCCGTCTAGGGCAGCGTGAAAGGCGTAGCGAGGGCCGCCTTCGGCTGTCTATTGAGCGAAGTTCAACCGCATGGTTTCGTGCGAGGACGAATTTCCCTTTCTTTTCTTTTTCTTGTTTGCTTTCTGTCATCAAGCTACAATGCGTTTCGTCAAACGGAGGAAAATGCATGGCCGCTCTACCGGCAACTCCCTTATCCGCTCCAGAACCTGTTCCCGGTCTTTCCGAACCGCAACGCATCATTGACACATTTATCGCTCCGTCCAAAACTTTTACCGACTTGCGACGAAGCGCGAGATGGTGGGCGCCTTGGTTGCTGATGGCAATTGTCTGCTGTAGCTTTGCTTACGCCGTTGACACCAGGGTAGGTTTCCGCCAAGCCGTGGAAAATCAGGTTCGAGCTCACCAAAAGCCTCAGCAGCGTATGGAAGACTTGCCTGCTGACCAACGGGAACAACGCATGCATGGGCAGGCCGTGGGAACCCGATATTTCATGTACGCTTTCCCGCTATTCATATTGTTCATTTATGCCATTCTTGCGGCCATATACCTGGCCAGCTTTAAGTTTGGTGCCAATGCTGATTTGAAGTACAAGACCTGTTTCGCGGTCGTAGTCTACGCTTCACTTCCTGAGATTTTCCGGGGATTGCTCGCGATTGTCTCGTCTTCGCGGGAGTCGTTCCGGATGCCTTCAACCTGCAGAATCCGGTCGCCACAAATCCGGGCTATTTCATGCAACCGGCCAGTGCGCCGTTTCTCTACGGAATCGCATCGTCCCTGGATGTTTTTAGACTGTGGGCTCTGGTGCTAACTGCTATCGGCTTTTCTTATGCGGGGAAGGTAAAGAAAAGCACATCGTTTGCGATCGTTTTCACCTGGTTTGTGCTGCTTACTCTATTTTTTTCCGGTTTGGGTGCAATGGCATCCTGAGATAGAACTAAAAAATCTTGATTGCAGGATAAATTATGAAGACAGTTTTGGTTGGTATGTTGCTCGCCTCGACAACGTTAGTATGGGCGCAGGAGAACAAAAATCCGGTCACCTCCGTGGTGAAAGACCTGCTCACGCGCGAGCATAAGAATCTCGTGGCCGCGGTGGAGGAGATGCCTGCGGACAAATTCAGTTTCAAGCCGACTCCGTTACAGGAAACATTCGGGCATCTGGCGATGCACATCACGCAGGCGAATAATTTTTTGTGCGCCAAAGCAGGAGACGTGCCCGAACCGAAGACGGAAGAATTAAAAGATACGGACGGCAAAGAAAAACTGGTCGCCGCGCTCAAGGCTTCCTTTGATTTTTGCGAAAGCGCCGTCAGCAAAGCCGACGATTCCAAGCTCGGCGATACGATCGAAGCTTTCGGCGGCCGCAAGCAACCGCGCGCCTGGGCCTGGATCGGAATGGCCAGCAACTGGTCGGACCACTATGCCGCCGCCGCGATGTATCTGCGGCTGAATGGCCTCTTGCCGCCATCCGCGCAACCCAAGAAGTAGGAAATCGACGAGTAGCGCCGCAACCGTCCGCAACCTTCCCAAAAACCGAGAAGCGACTTGGACACCTACTCACAGATCATTCGATCTGCACCAAACCGGTACTTGCGGCGGCTGGCGAAGGATGCTGGCGTCCGCGCCATGAATCTACCACCGACACTTGTGCACGCAGGAAACGGTGCAGTGGGGGGCGCAACCTTTTTCGGTGAGGTATTCGCGGCGGATGTCTTCGACAGTGTATTTTTCCAGCGGGGTGCCGGGATATCCGCGCTGCTGGGAGCAGTAGTGGACCAATCCGTTTTCGCAAATATATAGATAGCGGGCGCCGGCGCGGCAGCGCCACTGGTTGGGACGTCCTTGCGCGATGTTGTCCTGAAAGCCATTGATTCTGGTGAAGCTGCTTTTCTCCATGGCTTTCATCTCGTGATAGACGCGGCGCTCTTCGCCGCCGAGCGGCTGTAATTGTCCGCTGCCGTCATGAATAATGCCAACGGTCGAAGTGAAGCCGAGTTCCAGAGCGCGTTTGCCGATGGTGAGCGCATCCTGCGGATTGCAAACGCCGCCGCCCACAACCGAATTGATGTTGACGTGAAAATCCGCATGCTCGGCTAGCAGTTGCAGTTTCTTATCGAGAACCTTCAGGCTCTTTTTGGAAACGTCATCGGGAGTGACGTTATCAATCGAAATCTGAAGCCATTCCAAGCCCGCCTGATTGAGCCGCTCGATTCGCTCAGCCACCAGCAGATAGCCATTGGTGATCATTCCGGCAACCATGCCATTCTTACGGATACGGCGAATCACGTCGTCCAACTCGGGATGAAGCAGTGGTTCGCCGCCGCTGATGGTCACAACGGATGTTCCGAGCGCGGCAAGTTTGTCCACGCGCTGAAACATCATTTCCAGCGGAACTGGCTTGGAGAAATCGTCATACTCATTGCAATATTCGCAGGCTAAATTGCAACGGCGAATCGGAATAATGTGTGCCAGCAGGGGATGATCGGTCGAGATCAAGGCACGCGCAATGCTCCCAAATCCGCGCAGATTGCGGTGGAGTTTCTTGACGCGGCGACGCATGTTTGTGCGGGTAGAAGGCATGCTCTGGGTGCTTCTTTCTATTAAATCACATCATCCCCATCAAGCTTTCCTTAATGATTCGAATGGGATATTCCGAGTGCCGATGGTCGAGCCGAGACACTGAGCGGACCGGCAACACTAGACGAACTTGTTCAGAAAACAATCGAGAGCAGTAGCCCGACCGGTCGGTTTGTGAAGCCGGATGTTATTGGAATATGTCATCGAAAAGCGGACAATGAATGCTCGGAGAATTTATGGCGACAGCAATTCATATTGGAGATATTGCAGACCTTCTTCACGGAGATAGAGTACGTTTTAATCTTTTTCCAGCGGCTTTGGCGGAACATGCGATTGCGCGAAATGAAGCCCAGTTTTCAGCCCGCGGCGCGTTGGTTGCGTATACGAATTACACCGGCAGGATTCCCAAAGACAAGTTTGTCGTAAAAGATGCCATCACTTCGAGCAAAGTGGCTTGGGGTCAGGTAAACCAGGCTTTCGAGGCCGATAAATTTGATGCCCTTTACGAGCGAGTGATGGAACATTTGCAGGACCGCGAGCTGTTTGTGCAGGACTTCTTCTGCGGGGCTGATCCCAAATACCGGCTGCCGGTGCGTTTCGTCAATCCGTATGCCTGGCACAACCTGTTTGTGCGCCAGCTTTTTATCCGGCCCTCCGCTGAGGAATTGAAGACGCATAAAGCGGAATTTACGGTGATTTCGGCGCCGGATTTCCACGCTGATCCGAAAAGAGACGGCACCCGGTCGGAAGCTTTTATTCTGGTGAATTTTACCCGTCGAATGGTTTTGATTGGCGGGACTTCTTACGCCGGGGAAATGAAGAAATGTATTTTCGGAATCATGAATTTCTTATTGCCGCAGCGAAATGTTTTTCCTATGCATTGCTCGGCGAATATCGGGGATGACGGCGTCACAGCGCTCTTCTTCGGGCTTTCAGGGACCGGCAAGACTACTTTGTCCGCCGACCCAACGCGGCGGTTAATCGGCGATGATGAGCATGGGTGGAGCGAGAATGGAATTTTCAACTTCGAGGGCGGATGTTACGCGAAGTGCATCAAGCTCTCGCGTCGGAATGAGCCGCAAATCTACAATGCGATCCGCTTCGGATGCGTGCTCGAGAACGTGGTGATTGACCCATACACGCACGCGCCGGACTACAACGCTGATAGCATCACCGAGAATACGCGTGCGGCTTATCCAATTGAATTCATTGAGAACAGTGTTATTCCCGGAATCGGTGGACATCCCAGAAATCTTTTGTTTTTGACGGCGGATGCTTTCGGGGTACTGCCGCCGATCTCGCGGTTGACTCCGCAACAGGCGATGTATCACTTCCTCTCTGGATATACGGCGAAAGTGGCTGGTACTGAAGCCGGGGTGAAAGAGCCAACTGCAACTTTCTCTACGTGCTTCGGCGCGCCGTTCATGCCGATGGCCCCAAGAGTGTATGCGGAGATGCTTGGCCAGCGGCTATCTCAGCATCATGCGCAGTGTTGGCTCGTGAACACGGGATGGCAAGGCGGCCAATATGGTGTGGGCAAACGAATGGAGTTGCCCTACACACGCGCCATGGTGGACTCCATCGTCGAAGGCAAATTAGACAAAGCCGAGTTTGAAATAGAACCGACTTTTGGTTTTAGTATCCCTAAGAGTTGCCCCGGTGTTCCGCCCGCGGTGCTGAATCCAAGAAATGCCTGGGCGGATAAGTCGGCGTATGACGAGCAAGCCGCGGCGTTGTGTGACCGTTTTAAGAAGAACTTTGAGGACTTCGACGCCCCGGTGGATGTGAAAGCCGCTGGTCCTGCTTTGATCGTGAGATAGAAGAACCGTAGCGCCTTGATTCAATCTGAAGAGTTTTGCCCACATCGCCGAGCCGTTCCGTTAGATGACTTCATCCTCGGAACGCCTCCCACTATGTCGGAAATATCTGGACCGCGCCTGCTGTCGCCGCACTTCCTGAAGATCGTTCGGCGAATATTCCTTAAGAACTATCTCAGAATCGCAATTTCCTTCTGGATGCTCGGCGCCACGGCCCTCCTGACCGGGCAAGAGTCTGGGATGCCGACTTTTCTTAGCAATTCACGGAACGTTTTGCTAGATGTCGTCGTGACCGATAGCGCGGGGAATTCCGTTCGTTCTCTTTCCGAAAACGATTTCAGCATTCTGGAAAACGGCGTGCCGCAGAAGCTCTCGTCGTTCGGAGGTCCAAGGGTCGCCACTATCACCTCGAAGGCTGATCAGAATTCGGCAACGCAAGCCCCGGTCTTGACTCCGGCTATTTCGGCTCGCGGCCCACGCACTATTATTTTGCTGGACGAACTCAATCTGCGGTTTGCAGATTTGGCTTATGCTCGTTTTTCAATTGAGAGCTTTCTTGCAAAGAGGAAGTCCGAAGCTCCAATCGCGCTTATGCTACTTGGGCCACGAGATCTTTCGCTGGTACAGGACTTTACAACGGACCGACAGCGTCTCTCGAAAGCAGTTTCATCACTGCCAGCGGTGTTGACCGGTCGAGCGGGCGGCCACGCGGATATTAATTTGGCCGTCGAGTATGCTAACCGCGCTCTCGGCGCGCTGGAACAAATTGCACGCGCTTCCGTGGGCTACCCAGACCGACTAAACGTGATATGGGTCACCAGTGGATTTCCAGAATTGATACAGCCAATTTCTGCCGACGCTCGATCTATTGCGCTGTCCGATGATTACAGCGCGGGAATTCGCAATCTTGCCAATCTTTTACTTCAATCGCGCATGAGCGTGTACACCGTTGATCCTGCCGGGGTGATTCAGGAGACTTCTTTAGCGAATCACACCGGCACCCAGCAGGGGACGGGCGAAACATTTCAGGCTGCGGCGCAACGCGCAAGTGGTGCGACACTCGACGCCATAACCAGTCAGCACTGGAGCGCAGATCTTTTGCTAAATCATCTGACCCGAGATACGGGCGGCCGCTCTTATTACAATCGCAATGATGTGGACGAGGCTATCAGTGTAGCAATCGAGGATGGGTCAAGCGCTTATATGCTCTCGTATTCGCCTTCCGATCGGAATTTTGACGGAAAGTACCGAAAGATTGAGGTACACATTGATGAGCCAGGGATGACGGCGCGTACGCGTCAAGGCTATTACGCCGTCGATGCCGAGCCCGCGAAGAGTGAAAGAGACAGGAATAAGCGATTGAAGGCCGCGCTTGGCAGTCCGCTCGCCTATGGCGGCGTCCAAGCCGTTGCTTCCGAAGCCCATTACGATCAGATTACGAGGCGATTCAAGACTAAACTCACGATCGGCCCTCGGAGATTCTTCGGCCGGCTCGATAAAACAGGCGAGATCGTTCTGGCGGTTAGCCTTTCGGAGGACAATAAGATATTGGGCAGCTGGTCATGGGAAGTTAATCCGAAAAATGCTGACTCGGACAGGACACTCATCGTGCCGGTAGACGAAATCTTGCCTGACCACACCAAGCGATTACGGATTGTGATCGCGGATCAGGCTGCCGAGCGAATTGGAACAGTTGACATTCCGATTGCTAATCACTGAATTTCATTCGCCGCACTGAAAAAAATCTCCGCCCTCTCGCAAAAAATGCGAGAAGGACGGCGCACCTGTCTTATTATTAGGCTCTTTTGATTAAGCGCACGATTAGAACTAAAACTACCGCTCCCAGTATTGCCACCAAAATGCTGGGAATCAGGCCGCCGGTGGTGTAAATGCCCAGTAAGCCTAACAAGCGGCTTCCGATGATGGCACCTGCGATGCCGAGGAGAATGTCCACAATAGGCCCGTAGCCGGAGCCTTTCATAATCTTTCCAGTTGCCCAGCCCGCCACAAGTCCAACGATAATGATATAAAGCAGGAACATGACTTCCTCCTCGCAAGCGGCGTTTACAGTCGCGGCAGCGTACGCCGCTGGGTTAAGGGATGTCAAGGACCTGTGCCGAAACCGGACGGGATGTTCAGTATTGCTGAAACAATTGCTCTTTGGCGCGTTGGATATCTGGGGAGCGATTGAACCAGCGCCAGACCCGTCCCGAGCGAAGGTTTTCCGCGCTGAGCAAAGTAATTCCCACGTTTATGCCGACGACATCCGGATTAACCCAAAGAGTTTGGGGATTAAAGGCGTCTGCAAATCCGTAGCGCCCGTAGATTAATTCGGCGAACTGTTCATGCATATAACGGAGCGCGGGTAGGCAGATTGCGGGAGCAAACATAAGGGAACCGGCGGGGGCGCATGGGACGACGGTGCCATCCACCTCGCGTCGGGAAAGAGGTTCTCCCCAGATCACATAACCGATGTTGCTGTCTGAAGCGGTGATTCCCCATAGATCATCGGAATAATTTGGATACATTCCTCGAAGGGCCAGGCAGTATGCGCGGTGAGCATAAGTGGCGGCCACCGAATTTTGGAAGTAATCAATTCCGAACGGTGGTCCATCACGACAGTTCGCCAGATACAACCAAGCTTGCGAGTATTGATGTGTGAATAGGGGGCCGCGCCCGACAAACCGGTAGCCATGGATGGCAAGCACCGGACGGTTAAATTTGTACCATGACGAAGCGGGAAGGGGATGCGTCGGCGAAGCAATGCCAAGCAGATATAGAATCGCTTGCTCATCGTAGTCCGACCACAGGGCGGGTAGCAGGCCTGTTTCAGGTTGCCAACCCATGTGCAACAGGCCGGTCCGCTGATCCAGCATCCAGGAAAAGTCAACCCGTCTATAAATCTCAGAGGCAAGACTGTAAATTTCGGCGTCGTCAGCGTAGTACTGCTGCGCGGTCAAGACTCCGGCAAGCAGAAGAGCGGTGTCAATCGTGGACACTTCAGAATTCCACACCCGATACCCAGTCCCACGATTCACGAAATGGTAATACCATCCACGAACATGATCCTGATCATAGGCAAGGTGGCGGAGCGCGGTGCGGGTCCGTTCCCGAAGCTGTTGGAATGCCGCAGAAGAAGTCCGATCGGGTCTGAGATCTTTGGGGGGCGGCCAGGGAGCTCGCTACTATGGGGTATATCCCGCGCATGGCCGGGGGACGATGATAATGCGCTGACTCGTGCGCAAGCTGCGCTAAATGAGGCCTTGACGGAACTGGGAAGGCTTGACCAACATCCAATTTTTATCAGGGTCGATGATGTCGTCGCCAATCTCGTCAATGTGCTCCAACTGCACATAGATCCACCTGGATACTGTCCAGCAATACGTAACTCAGCAGCGACACAG
>CAVPCG010000006.1:0-6379 GCA_963702325.1 uncultured Acidobacteriaceae bacterium
CAAACACTACCCGATCATATGCTAAGAGTCTTTGGCAACACCGGCGAAGCGTTTCGTCACTCATCCGGACAAAGATTGACTAAGATTAATGAGCCGATTTCCCAGCATGTATTGCTAAAGAATTCCGTCGCGAACCGGGTTCAAGTATTGGTTAATGAATGACACCACGGAAATGAATGCATCCCACGGACATGAGTTTTTCGCCTCAATATCGTATTCGAAGCTGTTCTGCTACAAATGGTTTGATCCCTCAGTCCCCGAATAAAGCACACAAACGATTACGCATTTGGCCCACCCTAACGTTGCATAGCGCACATTCTGGCGTCTGGATTTGAGAACTTAGGCCGCGACACTGCAGTGAATGCTGGACTTATGACAGACAAGGGATGCGACTCGACCGTCTCAATGCCTCCGCCGAATATTTCGATTGTTGATCCATCTAGCGCTCCGGCGGCAGGATTAGACGAAGGGACCGACCTCGATGACTCAATGACAGCCTTTACAGTCCGGACGATAGGAAATGGGAGACTCGGCTCAAATACTGTGTTGAACTTTGCCGGGCAATTACTTCCGTTGGTCGCTGGGCTCGCGCTCATTCCGTTGATCATAAGAGGCTTGGGCCCGGATCGCTTCGGCATGCTGGGGATAGTGTGGGTGATATTTGGCTACTTCACTCTGTTCGACTTCGGACTCGGTCGTGCGACCACGAAGTTTCTTGCGGAGTGGCTCTCGCAAGAGAAGACTGATCTCATAGGCGAAATGGTCTGGACCTCTTTAGCCATACAGGTCCTCCTCGGCTGCGTAGGATGCCTTATCTTGCTGACGATTACCCCGATCCTGGTGACCAGGGTTCTGAAAATTCCAGGGTCTCTCATCGGCGAAGCGCGACTCACTTTTTATATTCTGTCGGCGACTTGCCGATCGTACTGGTAACAAGTGGAATGCGATCAGTCTTGGAGGGATGTCAGCGCTTTGATATCTCGAATGTCCTGCGAATCCCTTCCAGCATCTTAATCTTTGTTATCCCTTCTTTGGCGCTGCCATTTGGTCTTCGTCTGCCAGGCATCGTTTTGCTGTTGGCGATTTCAAGACTAGTTTTTGCGGTCGCGCACATGGGGTTCTGTATCCATATTTTGCCGGCGCTAAAATCTAAACCCTCGTTCAGTAGGGAAGTCATCAACCCGTTGATTTCCTTTGGGGGGTGGATCACGGTTGCCAATTTCTTGAATCCACTTCTCATTTATATAGACCGATTTCTGATCGGTTCAATTCTTTCTGTAGCAATGGTGGGATATTACACCGCCCATTCGAAGCGGTCACGAAGCTATGGATGATTCCCGCGAGTTTGACGGCGACGATCTTTCCTGCCTGTAGCGCATTGGGCGCCAATAAAACTGAGGAACTAAAAGTTCTCTACGCCCGGTCGGTAAAGTATCTATTTTGGATTTTGGCGCCGATCAACCTAATATTATTCCTGTTTGCAAAACAGATCATTAATCTTTGGCTGGGACCGGGCTTTTTAGCCACTAGTGGCTTAGTCCTCCAGATTCTTTCAGTGGGCGTTTTCGTCAATTGCTTCGCGCATGTTCCCTATTGTTTCTTGCAGAGTTTAGGCCGTCCAGAGTTACCCGCGAAACTTCTTGCTGCAGAATTAATTCCCTACGTCGCCCTCCTGCTATTGATGATCCGGCATTGGGGTCTTGCGGGAGCAGCTATGGCATGGTCCATTCGCGCAGCCATTGAGGTCCTGTTGCTCTTGCTGATTTCGAAACGGGTATTCGGGCTATCCCTGCGCCCCTTGTTAAATTGGGGAACGCTGATCGGAATCGCAGCTTTAATCGGCGTGGGACTCGCGATGGTTGGCACGATGGCTAGGCTTACTAGACTCTTGCCGCTAGCATTTTGTTTGAATGGATTTTGGGCAGTCATTTTCGGGCTTGTACTATGGAATTACGTTTTTGACGACTTGGATCGTCAATCCTTCCTGGCCCTACTGGCCCCAGTGCGGCACTTTGTAAAGGGCTGGAGTACGGCATCACCATGACCGAGAACCGAAGAAGTTCGGTAACTAGCTTTGCCTTTTGAAGCAGGGATGTCAGGCAAAAACGTGTGCAAAGGAGAGATGTGCATAATGTAGGGAATGCTCCAGTTACGGCAGAGCTTGAATTTACGGGCGAACGCATGGTTCCCGGAAAGGTATCGGCGTCGTTATTCCGCGAACACGAGGCTCGATATCTCTTCGCCAGCAAATTTGTAAAGGATAAATCGGTATTGGATGTGGCATGCGGAACCGGCATTGGGACTCAATGCCTACTCGCAGCAGGAGCGGTGAGCTCATTGGGAATGGATATTGATCGGTGGGCGATCAAATACGCGCAAACGGTGTATAGGCTGCCGTTTTTGCCTTTGCGACGCAACCGAGATTCCGCTAGCAGGAAACACCATGGACGTAGTTGTCTCTTTCGAGACGATAGAGCATTTGTCTGCGCCTTTGGAATTTCTCCAAGAATGCAGGCGGGTTCTAAAAAACCGGGGGACCCTGATTTGTTCTACTCCTAATCACAGAGTCTACAGTTGGCATGGTGCTAATCCTTTCCACGTGCGGGAATATTCCTCTCGGGAATTCGTCAGCATTCTGCGAGGTCTTTTTTCAGAAGTTAGCGCTTACGGCCAAGAAGAAAAACTCTATCCTCTCTTTGTACCCAAGATGCTAGTTTTGAGGGCGCTTCGCAAATTGGGACTTGAATCTGATATTCGCAGACTAATCAGAGGTCAGGGGCACACAAGGGAGAGCAAATTTGAATTCGATCTCCTGTCGGAGGGCGCTCGGATATGGGTTCAGTCCACTCAAGGAGTCGTGGCTTTTGTCAGCCCTTGTATGTCCTTGCTGCTGCAAGAAAATAGTCGCACGGTTGAGTGCGACCCCTGTCGTTGTAGCATAAGTTAATCAAAATCAGGTTACGCGTGAAAAAAAGACACCAAGGCTCATCTCAGCACCCAATCTCTCCAAGCAGTGGAACGATGGGACTTGTATACGTTGTCGTTCTCAAACTGGAATGGTTGGCGCGATACCGCTGAATGCCTGTCGTCGCTGTTGAAGTTCGATTACGAGCAACGTTTGCTGGTAGTAGATAATGGTTCTACCGACGATTCGGTTTTTCGCCTTCGTTCGAATTTTCCGGAGATTGAGATTACTCGAAACGGGCAACAACTTGGGTTTTGCCGGAGGAACAACATCGGAATCTCGCCACGCACTAGCTCAGGGAGCTGAGTTCGTCTGGCTGGTGAACAATGACACAAAGGTCCATTCGCACGCCCTGACATCCATGGTCGAGACCGCCAATTCAGATTCGAATAGGCGCGGTAGGTTCCGTTTTATACCACATGGAGCAGCCTGACACGATTCAATACTGGGGAGGTGGAAGGGTGAACCTGTGGTTGGGACGGTCATTTGTGTTCACTGAAAAGGTGGAAGACCATCGAATCCAGTTTCTCGGAGGCGCGTCCATGTTGTTGCGGCGACAGGCGCTCGAGGAGATAGGACTTTTGGACGACGGTTTTTTCATGTACTGGGAGGACTCTGACCTATGTTTCAGATTTCAGGATGCCGGCTGGAAACTTGCGGTTGCCCCCAAACTCCCAGGTATGGCACAAGCAGTGTGGAAGCACAGGAAAGAAAAGCGCTCAGGTCGATCTGTTGATGAGAGTTTCGATGGTGCGATTTCCTAAAGCGGCACGCCCCGTTTCCATTTTTTTCCATTTTCATTGGCGTCCGCATTGATGATAGGCAACCGTATTCTTCAGCGAGATTGGGTTCGAGCAGTAGCGCTTCTGGCGGGATATTATTCAAGAGTCTTGAATAGCGGAGTGGCATAAACGATGTGCGTCGAGGTGCTTGCTCCGGCAAGAAGAAATGTAGATTCAAGCTCGCGCGGAAATTCGCCGCAGGCGCATAGGGTATGTTGTGCCAAAGCCTGGTGCGGATTCTGTAAAAGGCCCGGCTATTGAAAGGGAGTAAGCGTAGGAGATGTAAAAAAGAGCTGGGATGTACTAAAGACAATAGAATTTCTTGGAAGCCAGACTCGCTAAGAAAGGCTGGCTCTGCTGGATATCGGCGCGTATGCGTCGGAAATACTCTGCAGTCTTCACAAGCTTGGTTTTTTTAAACTCACTGGTATTGATCTGAATCCGCGAGTTACTTTGATGCCATACTCAGCGTCGGTTAAGTATCTGGTTAGGGATCTGATGCAGACAGAACTTCCGCCCGAGAGTTTCGAGGCTGTTACCGCGATCTCTGTGCTCAGAGCATGGTTTTTGTGCGCGAAAGTTTTTGCTGAGGTATCGCGAATTTTGAAGCCAGGTGGTTATTTCGTGGGCTCGGTGGATTACTGGCCGAAAAAAATAGATACCACCGGCATTAACGTTTTCGGGGTTGATTGGAGAATCTTTTCAGAGGATGAGCTACGTGAGCTAATTCAGCAAGCATCTCATTTTGGGCTGGTCCCGATTGGTGCGCTCAAATATGAAGCATCGGAGAGAGTTACAAATTGGTCAGGCAAGCAATTTACCTTCGCGTGGTTCGCACTTGCAGAAAGTAGCGGGCAACGGGTATTCTTCGATGTCTCCGGGAACTAGATTCGTGAACAATGTACGGAATTGCTGGGAGCACCATTGGAAGTAACGGCCATCGGCTGGCTTCTTATTCCGTTAGGTTTCTGGTTGTATCTTTTTGCGCCTGCTCGCTTGTACCCGCTCACAGTTTTTACGATTTTCTTTTCCGCTACGGCAATAGTGAATATGGGGTCGCCTGGTTCTTACTCGGGAATTCAGGCGACTATGTTTTTTGGCGCGCTATGGATGGCCACAGAGATTTCAGAGGTCCGACGGCGCAGGCGCACCGATCCGCAGCCTGAGATGAGCGGCCGGTACGGCGTCTTTTAATATTTTTTGGAATCGTTGTCTTGTCGTTAATTATGCCGATATGGATTAGCCGTGGGATCACGATTGATTCTCCAGAATTCGGAAATCCAGAATCATCGTGCTTCAATTTACGTTTCGACATGTAACGCAGATGGCGTACGTTGCTTACGGAGTTTGTCTGGCTATTTTCGCAGCGTTCAAGAATTCGGACCCTCAGGTGTTTCATAAGACTCTCCGAAACTCACGGTTTCAGCAATCTTTATTAGCCTTTGGGGCTTCCTTTAGTTTTTTTGTAACTTGCTCGGAGTTGCATATCCAGCCTACATTTTTAATACGAGCAAGGCGGAGAGTGCAATGGGTACACCCAGGAACTGGCGGATATCGGCCTTCAACGAGTTTCCTCAGTAACAACTGAACCTTCAATATTTGCCCAGTGCCTCCTGGTTGCAGTAGTGTTCGTGCTGTTTGCTGTGGTCAGCTCAAGGCCGTTGATTTCGAAAGCATGGGACCGGTTTGCGTTAATCGTAATTCTGGGAGCCCTGCTGGTTTCGACTTCCACGACAGGCTATATCGGCATTGCCGCAATTTGCGGACTGTGTATTCCGGCGTCTCTATCGCTCGGTATTTTGCGATGAGGCCATGCGATTGCGATGGGTCTGTTTGCCGGGTTTTTAGGAATCTTATATACCTCTTATGCCCCGGTTCAGGACCTGGTGGCCTCAATGTTAATTGGAAAGGGAGAGAGCTATTCTGCGCTAGCGCGTTTTTTGTCGATTTTGATGGCGCGGGACTATTTTCTTCAATACCCGATATTAGGTCTGGGATGGGGAAGCGTGACCTCCGATGATCTGGTTTTTAAACTGCTCTCCAACACCGGTATTCTAGGATTTTTGTCGTTTTGCATATTTGTAATAACTGTGTTTGCCTATCTTTGGAGGTCGGCACGGGCGATGAGGCCCAAAGGGCTCGAGCTATCTCTGGCGCCGGTTTCGATGTTGGTCGCGTTTGTACTTCTTCTCTTCATGAACGCGACAAGCGGATTTGTGTACGCGTACAGTCACGTATGGTTCTTATTCGGCCTGGCAATGGCCGTCCCGGCATTTTGCCTATTGTCTAAAGACCGCGAACCGTTCCCGCCGTTGATTTCCCCTCGCCGGACGGTTGCAGCATGAAGGTTGCCTTGGTGGTTGGACCGTTTCCGCGCGGACAGTGCGGCGTAGGGGATTATGTTGATCTTTTGGCGGAGTCCCTAAACTCCAGAGGGGTGGAGACGCACGTTATTGACTGGGGTAATTGGGAGCTGTTGGAGTCGCGGAAAATTCACAAAACTTTAGAGCGCCAGAGCTTTGACGTGGTGCAACTCCATTACCCTTCGTTGGGGTTCGGATCTAAATTAGGCGTTCAGGCCTTGTCGCTTTTCAGGCGAGCAATACTAACGGAACCAAGTAGAGGACATAAA
>CAVPCG010000007.1:0-21195 GCA_963702325.1 uncultured Acidobacteriaceae bacterium
ACAATCCGCCGGTTCCTGTCATCCACGGATACACCGAGGCAAGCTTGTAGCACCAGGAAGACTGCTCCCGCCGCCCAAGCCTGCGGCGAGCAGGCAACTGGATACAAAGTGGGCCCTTCGCCAGCCCTTCGATTGATGCCACAAAACAACTCTGGAAGGCGGTGAAGATCCACTTGATTGCTGACGTCCAGCAAACCGAGCAAGATTTTCCCCGCCAATTCTTTTAATCCATATCTTGCCACTCCGGACGCAATGATTGCATTATCGTGCGGCCACACTGAGCCATTGTGATAGGAAAGCGGATTGTACCGGACTTCCCCACAAGCCAAAGTGCGGATCCCCCAACCCGTGCAAAATTCGCCGCTAAGAAGCAGTTTCGCGACTCGCAGTCCCCGTTCTCTAGACGCAATCCCGGTATATAAGCAATGACCTGCATTCGAAGCGCGAACTCGGCAAGGCTCTTTCTTGCCATCCAGCGCCAGGGCATAGGTGGATAGATCCTCACACCAAAAAGCGTCTTCAAATCTTGCCTTGAGCTGTTCCGCCTCCGCCAAAAGGCCCGTGCATCCGCTCTTGTTTCCCAAGGCACAATTTAGACGCGATGCCGCCATCTTGGCGGCGTACACGTAGCCTTGCACTTCGCACAAAGCAATAGGAGCGGTTGCCAGGGCGCCGTCGGCGTGAAAAACAGAATCGTTGGAGTCTTTCCATCCCTGCTGAACCAGACCGTTGCTGGAATGGCGGGCATACTCGACGAATCCGTCGCCATCAACGTCACCGAACTCATCAATCCATCGCAAAGCCGATTCAATGTTCGGCCACAACTTTCTCAGAAATACAAGGTCTCCTGTGCGCTCGTAATAAGCGCCTGCAAGCATGATGAAGAGTGGAGTCGCGTCCACCGTGCCGTAATAGCGCCCGAAGGGAATCTCGCCGAGGTTTGCCATTTCTCCGCGCCGCATCTCATGCAGAATTTTGCCAGGCTCCGCTTCTATGGCAGGATTGACCTCCGTGGCCTGGGTTTCTGCCAGATATTCCAGCACCCCTTTTGCGATTGCCGGATTCAGCCACAACATTTCCAGTGCAGTGATAATCCCATCGCGCCCAAATACTGTGCTGAACCATGGCACGCCAGCGTAAGGGTAATTTTCCTCGGGATTGCCGATCGTCATCATCCTTACATCTGCAAACGATCGCCGCACCCAATCGTTGAAGCGAGAGTTCGAACTTTGGATTTCCGGTACCGATGCATCGAGGTGATTCAGTTCGGCAGTGGCGCTATCCATTGCTCTGGAATAGCCCACCGCTGGCGCGGCAATGTCTGCTTCGCAGGAGATTGTGAGGTGGAAGTCTGCAATTTCACCTGGGCCGAGCGAGATCTGAAATTGCATTTCCGTAGCCGATAAATCTTTCGGGGCAGGTTCAAACTGCACTTGAGTCCTACGAACAATGCTATCCAAGCCTTCATAGGCGAGCACGACGGTGCTACCCGTAACGTCGGTTGCTAGACGCCGTCCTCTATGCTGGCGATGCATGCCTCGTACTTCGAAAATGTCGGTGAAGTCAGCGTCAAACGTGAGTCGAAAGGGAATCCGAAGCGGTCCCAACCCATAGTTGGTGAACTTGAACTCCTCATAACACACATCCTGCCAAAGAAACTTTGACCGGTGCAGATGAAGCGTTCCGCGTGGAATCACCACTTCATTTTTGTGAGATACGTCAAGATTCGCGAGATCGGCAGTGAAGAGAAAATTATTTGTCTCAATCGTGGAACTTAGAAGCAAAGGAGTTGAATTCCATAGGCTCACCGCCAATTGTGACAAATGGCGGGTGCCTTCGAAGAAGAGTCCCTCTTCGCCAAGACCCGAAGTCTGAATGTCCCCAAAACGATCAAAGACGCAGAACATCTTTCCGTACTTGAGAACCCCGGCGCGGTCATCGGCCGGCGATGATTTTGCCGCTATGTAGTACTGGTGGGAGCTAGTTTCGTCCAACTGGGTACTCCGTCGGGGATGTTGATGGAAGCGGGCTCTTGCTGAACCAGCCGCTGATAGATGTTGAGATAATCCTGCGCCATGCGGGCGGAAGTGAAGTTCTGCTCAAAGTATCTGCGGCATTTTTGCCGGTCAAGTTCGGGAACTCTTTCTACTGCCTTGATTGCGGAATCCTCGTCGGCGACGACATATCCGCTGACGCCATCCTTCATAACCTCGCCAACTGAGCCGCCCGGGTAGGCAATTACAGGGGTTCCACAGGCCATTGCTTCAATCATCACTAAACCGAAAGGCTCGGGCCACTGTATGGGAAAAAGCAGAGCCATGGCATTGCCCAAGAAGTCGTTCTTTTCATAAAAACCGATCTCGCCGACGAATTCGATCAGTGGGTGATCAAGCAACGGCTTGATCTGGGTTTCGAAATACTCGGCATCGGCGCGATCTATCTTGGCTGCGATTTTGAGGGGAATGCCCGCGCGCTTGGCAATCTCAATAGCGCGATCCAAACCCTTCTCCGGCGACGTGCGCCCGAGAAATGCCAGGTACTTGCCTGGTCCGGCATGAAACTTGAATTGATTCGCAGGAAGTCCGTGATGTACGGTTCCTTGCCAATTCAGCCAGGGCAAAGGTTTTCGTTGCGCGTCGGAAATAGAAACAACTGGCATTTCCGGAAATGTTCGATACAGCGGCACCAGGTCGGGGAGATCAAGGCGCCCGTGCAATGTAGTTAGTCCAACCAGTTGTTCCCGCCGGCTGACCGGAAAGTGCAGGTAATCAATGTGAAAGTGAATAAGATCAAAAGCACTCCGCTCCTGAAAGACTTGTTCGACCATAATGACATGATGGGCGAGCTGATCTATGCATTGGGAGTTCAGCCGCAACGCCTCCGGGCATATGGGAACCAGATTCGCGCTGGTCAAAGAATCGCCGCTCGCAAAAAGAGTGACCTCGTGGCCGAGACGAACCAGTTCCTCGGTGAGCCATGAAACCACGCGCTCGGTTCCACCGTATAGCTTCGGCGGGACACTTTCGTAAAGCGGAGCGACCTGGGCGATTTTCATTTGTAGTGGCGCTTCTTTATCAGATCTCAGGTACGTTTAAGAATCTAGCGAAATGAAAGTTGAGCCGTCAACGAAGAACAATATCAACCACGCTGAACCAGTTTACTTCTGAACGACGACAAGTCCAATCCGGTAGATGCTGTAGAAACAGCGACTACCAGACGCCTTTGTCGCTTCCGGTAAGTTTGTAAGCGAGCAAAGCGGAGATGGCAAGAGGAGGCAATAGTGGCAGGCGAGCCATCGCACGAAAATCAACTCTTCGCCCTGCGTTCATCAGTTGAGACGCATACAGAGCAGCGGCTGGCACTTTGGGAACACGGAGAAAATTTCCTCCCAGATAAACGCGGATCTCCTGTGTATACGCGGAAGCAAGGATCTCCTTGGGAACCGGGGCGCTTCCACCGAAAGATTCGACATACTTAGAAACCAAAAGCAGGAACGTCGCCACCCCGGGCCATATTCCGCCGATCAGTGCGGCATTTTTCAGTTCGTCAAAATCAACGGCGCGAGTTCGTAACAGAAGCCCAAAGTCAGCCATGTCGCATAGCCGGAAATAAAAGTGCCGGTACATTCTTTGCAGGGTTGAAATGATGACTCGCTCTTCAGGAGAGGGAACTTGAAATGCGCAACCATTCACCGTTCTAGTTACCCGTCGTCCCACTACTCGCAGTGCCATCGCTCGATGCTCGCCGGTTTGTCCCAGATATCCAATGTGAATCTCAATCAACTCAGGAAGGCCGGGAACGCTGAAATTCCACTTGTTGGCAAGGCGGTCGCCCCAGCTGCGCGGTTCCAACTGTGCTTCAAATTTTTCGGACATTACCCGAATGACAGTCGAACGATCGCCAATGGTATAGAGATCCAAATCTGAACCAAGATCAGGCCAGTGGTCGAGAGACTTGATGACCGTTACTTTTGCGCCCGCATTGTCAAGGGATTCGCAGATCGGAGATAGTAATGTTGTCGCATGTTCAATGCGAGCCCGCTCCTTCGATAACGCGCTTTCACACTCATCACGCAGTGATTCATTTCCCAAAGAAGATGCAGATTGTTCCAACACTTGCAACGCACGAACAGTCACATGATGCATGTCGGCAAGGCGCAGAAATTCCGTCCGACCTTCGTCGTTCAATCCGGCTACATATTCAAAGTCGGGAAAGATCGGCTCCAGATTTTGGTTGGGGACGCTGAAATCGTCCGAGTAACCCTGCAAGACTAATCGCGACAGAACATCAATATGTTTCTGCGTTGATGAAAGTCGAGTAGACATGATCGGAGGCGTTACTACTTGCAGTTCGCGACCCCGTTCTCGATCGCGGTGCCTTCCTCATAGTCGTTCCAGGTCGCGATCATCAGAAACGGCATGGGCACGGCATTCTGGTAGCGGCGGGCAATCGCCAGAGTGTCCTCCAAGGTCTGTCCGCAACGGCGGTCCATGTGACGATTCAAACCCCAGGAAGCTTTACTGTCATCGAAACCCGGCCACACTCCTCCGACGGTAATTTGAGTGGGGTGATCTTCCTTCATCTTCGTATAAAAGTGTTCAAGATATTCCTTGCCCCACTCGCTGCCGTCCGCAGTCCAACCTTTGGGGCCGGGATGAATCCATGCATACTCGCCGTCGAAATCTTTTGCATACTGGGCCGGCGGATCGTCCTTGTAGATGAGCCAGGGAGGATTATCCCAGCCATTTACCTGCTGCCGCATGCGATCCCAATCGGTGTGGCCGCGTTTGGGAAAAATGAAAATCACCGGACGCCCCTGATATAGCAAATAGGCGGTATGATTCGGCGCGGCGGGACCGATGTAAGATTTGTAAGCTTTGTCGAAAGCCTCCAGCGCGTCATCCGTCGCCCGTCCGTTATCCTCTTCCGTTTCGTCGTACATTAAGGCAACATGAAAATTGTTTTCGCTGGCCATTTGCTGAAGCAGCGCATAGCTGTGATCTTCAAATGGCCGGCGATCTCCATACCAATCCACCGCGAACGCATAAATACCCAGATTCTTTGCTTTTTGGATTTGCTTTTTAAGGACAGCAGGATCCTGCGATGAGTATCCCGGATTGATATGGCCGGGAGACCCGAACCACGGTTGATAGTCCGCTAAAAGTTTCGGGCTGTTATTTATTGGATGGGAGCTTTGATCCAAAGATTGACGAAGTCTATTGCGATCGCATCCCTGGCCGACAATGACCAGAAGGGCAAGGATCAAACCGATTGTGGACGCACTCTTCATCCTCGACTAAACCTCAAGGTGTCGTGTGTTTCGATGCAATCCGGGCGTAGCGGGAAACGGAAATCCCCAAACGAAGTCTAGGGCTTGGCCTCCGGGGCAACCTCAAGATCGCGCACCAGCCAGCGATCTGCGCCAGGCGTCATGAGAACCGTGTATTGCAGATTGACTTGCTCGCTGTGAATTACCTTCTGCCCATCCATTACGTTAATTTCGAGATCAGCGTGATCACGCAATTGCATCGCGTCCCCGGCCGGGGAGTAAAACAAAGCGTCGAGCTTATGACCATGGTCCACATAGTGCACGCGAACGTTGGTTTTCGCCTGGTCGGCGATCAGTTGTTCGAGATACTGTCTCGCGGTCCCGGTGAAATATCCATCCAGCAAATCTGGGCGGTTCTGCTTCAAGGCTTCCGCCATGGTTTGCCAGGCGAAGGCATAATCCCTGGCTACCACCTTGCTGGTCAATTCCTCGATCGAGCGCGGGCCGAGATTGTCGGCATTGAGTGAAACCCGCGGGAGCGAGTCGTCAGCGCGCACTGTGAACACTGTGAACAAAGATGCGGGCAGGTAAATCAACACCGCTGCACCCACCGCCAACAAGGCTCGCCGCATTATCGCTTTGATTTTCATTCGCCGCCACCGGCCAAATTCAATTCATTTCCGGTGACCACGCCGGACGCCGCGGTGATTCGGGCGTGTCCATGAGCCGGCATTTCTACTTTGGCGACGCCTCGCTTAATTGGAACGTCAACCGTGGTTTCCCCCGCGGAATCTGTCATGGTGAAACTCACCACCGTGCCATCGGGAACAAAATTTCCACTACAGTCCCGCACAGGGTCGGTTTCAACCACTATCTTTTTTGATTCAGACGACGCGTGAATCCGTAAATTACAAGCGTCCGATGCGACCTGCTGCACAACGCGGATTTCGGAAACCTTTCCGACCGAGGCTTCCAGTCTGACCACACCACTTTTCGCCGCCGAAGTTAACCGAATCCATGCGATCCCATTGTTGGTGGTGTCGCGCTTCGGAGAGCGATGTATGCTCGTCAGGATTCACCGTAAATTTCACAGTTTGAGGCGACACCTCCAGGTTGTGATAAACGTCCCAAACGACTGCAACAGCGCTAATCGCATTGGGATTTGAAACCGGCACGCGCGAAGGATGGACTAATAAACTCAAGCGATCTGGCCCGGCAGGATGAACATAAAATTCCGATGCTGAACATTGGTCAGTACACAGAATCACGGTGTAGCGCCCGGCATGTTCAACTTCATCTCCGTCAACTTCAATATCCGTTCCCAGATTCACCTGACGCTTGCTGAGGTGCGCCGGCCCTATCAGGTAAAGTGTGCCCTGACCCGCGCCGCTGCTCGCCATGGAAAAAGCGGCTCCCGCTAATACTTGCGAGGGCGGATGAACCTCCGCAGCGAGAGAAGGAACTACCGCCGCAATCCAAATCAGCAAAGTTGAAACAAGCAGGCGCATAGGCTACGAACTCTGCCTGTCGTAGTGATTGACGACCACATGGTAGCTTTGAACTTTCGCTGCAACGTCGTCTGGCAAATCAACCGCGAACGCAACCGGAATTTGCGGCACAAGCTCCTGATCAATGTATCCATCAGAGACCCAGATGACTTTTCCATTGGCATCGTAAAATGCCGCAATCACATGCGGAATGTTAACGATCTGTCCGCTCTGATTTACAAGCTGGCCGCTAAGGATTTTTTTACCTAAGGCGTCAGCTTCCAGGCGCTGCTGACTTACTTCGATTACTGGATCAGCGCTGGCCGGAACCAGCATGGCCTTGGCGTCCATCCTCACGCTCTTTATTTTGTCCAGCCGCATGCCGGGGAAATCAATCCGATACGGCGAAACCTGCTTGGGAAGCAGGGTGTGAGAGATTTTGTCGAAACTGCTTTCCTCGGCGAGTTCCTGCTGATTCTGCCCGAGAAGAGTGGCGCCGACATTGACATAAGCCGGAACCGTGTCTTCATTGACGATTTCCCCGAGAACGACGACACTGTCCGCGCGTTGCAGGGCATTCATCGAAACGATGCGAACCTGTGGTGAATCAACGTTCTGCACGCCCCAGTCATCTTCGGCGCCGCGATTAATTACATCCCACCGCAAATAGTTGACTGGAATCACCTGTGGCGCGAGTTTAGGAGCATGGGTGGTGGGCCATACGACCTTCCATGTGTTTCCGTCATGCTCGGCTTTCAGATCGCGAATATCATCCAGAGGTCCAACCGCTGTCGAATAGTGAAGTTTCGCGCGCAGCGTGGCTTCATGATCGTTCGCGTGCAGTCCCCATACATCGAAGCTCTCGAGTGCGGCATAGGTCAATAAGCTGCCATTGCTTCCATAGAAATCGCGAATAAAAGCCGACTTGTCCACTTCGGCGCGGTTTTCAAGGCGGGCGTACGCGGCGTCGAAATTATGCTGCTGCGCTTCGGTTAATAGCAGGCGGACAGCCTCACTCGGGAGTCTGCGCCGATTGCATTCTTTCCCGAGCGACGCCACCGGATTGTAGCCAGGCAATCGCGACAAACGCGACGGTTACGACAAGAATTAGAATGGCAAGAAGACGATTCATTAGACCGTCCCCCTTACCAGCTCTGCGGGCTCTGTGGTTGTTGCGTACCCAACAGGATGCTCAGCAGGGCGAAGTAAACGCCGGTCCGGTAGAAACAACGCGAAAAGAATCGCCAAAATGCTCGTCGCCATGGGCAGAATGCCCCAAAGCAAACCCTCCCACTCGCTCGGGATTGCGTCGGACGAAATGGTTCTGGCGGGTGCAACATCATCCTTCGCCCACACGGTGATCGCTCCCGAATCGAAGCTCTCGACTCGCTGCCGCCGGCGAATCCGACGAGCGGTTCATAGTACGGATCGTGAATGAATATGAACTTCAGGCCGTAGTGGTCAGCGTGCTTGAGCATCGCGCGCAAAGATTCCATTCCTTGCGAGCCAAAAAACTTTGCGCTAGTTAACTGGGCGGTGCCGTAGTGGGTAAGCTCAGGCAGCAACCGCGCTGAGTTGTATTCTCCATCCACGCTGGTGGCGTCTGTATAAGTCGAGATCTTCGGCAAAGCGTTCCCAAAACCCAGAGTGATATACCGGTAGCGGTCGTGACCATCGCGATTTAAGAACGCGACTACGGAATCAACATTTAAGCCGCCCGTAGGTTGAAACGGGCTTAATACTAGCCATGCCAGCGGCATTGCCACGGTCAGGACCGCCGCAAACCCCACTACCACAGCTGCTTTGCCTCGATATCGGTCGAGTAACCGCTCAACGATTAGCCCGACAATCGGCAATGCCATCATGGCGGCCCAAAGAGTAAATCGCTCGAATGTCAAAATTTCAAACGCACGGCGGAAAATCCATTTTGGGACTGGGGTGGTGCCGCCCAAGGCGAAGAGAAAAGTGATCCAAAAACCTAAAATCAAAGGTCGAAGTCGGCGATATGCCGATCCCACCCAAAGCACAAACGGAAAAGCAAGAATTAACGCGCCGTAGGGAACGAAGAAATAATTGATCGCGTAATCCAGATTCAACAACAGATTCGATCGGCTGGCATGTGGAATCGGTATCTGTTCAATCGGATGCTGAATAATCGCAAGCCAATAGGGCAGGAGAACTATCCCCACGCCTACCGCCACGATGGCTGCAAACACCACCCCGCGCCCTAAGACTGAGCCTGCGGATTGCTCTTCATCCCGATCAATCACTGCAAGCCAAAGTACCGGCAGTGCGAACAAGAATGATCCGAAAATCAAGGTGACGTGGTGGACTGAGGCCGCAGCGAGCGTGAGCATCAGGCCCTTCAAAAATGATCGTCCGCTCGAGGATCGCGACCAATCGTAAAAATACGGCAACGCCAGAAGGTAGATAGGCGCCGACAGCGTTGTCGGCAACTCGCAGGCCGAGTAAACCAAAAAGGGAACTGCTCCCACGAATATGCTCAACAGCGCGGCATAACTGCTGGCCCGTTTGCTCACCCACAGTTCGGCGAACCGGTAAACACCGACGGGGATAAGAAGAACGGCAATGAGCTGAACCAGCAGAAATGCGACTGGCAAGCCAACGATATAAGAGAACAATGCAATCCACTGGTGAGCGAGTGGCGGATATGTCGTCTGAGAGAAGCCCGCAAACCACTTCGGGTTCCAAGGATTGAACCAATGGTGGGCGTAATGAGAGGCAAAGAAAATGTGGAAGTTCGCGTCGTAAGAAGTTGTTAACGGCAGTCGCATCGCCAGAAGCGGACCATGCACTGCGAGCGCGATCAACACAATCGCGGCCAAAGGAATGGGCCGCTGGAAGTAGCTTGTTTCCACTTTATATGCAGTTTCTGACATGGTGGGCAGCGGTTTGATTCTATCTTAGAGGGGAAGGTTTGCTCATTCCCATTGTTTCCCAAACGCGAACTGGCCGAATAGGTTCCCTGGAGGCAACCCCCGACATCCAACCGGAGCAAGTCACTAGGCATCAGAGCTTTAGCGACCGGCCTTGGTATTCTTTCTGACGCCTAGTCGCTGGCTCGCTGCTAACATTTGAACATGGTCCAGAAGGTAACGCACATCCTAATCGGTATTGCGCTGTCACTCTTCGCCGTCTCCAGCGTGTGCGCGCAAACTTTTGAACTGAACAACAACGGTAATAATCCGAACAGCACGAAAAAGAATAAGAACTCCAAGACTGCTGAGCCTCAACCGCAAACTTCACAGAACGGGTTGGGTTGGGGTTCCAGCATAGAAACCGCGCGAAATTCCCGCGCAGCCCAGCAAGCCCTGGAAAAAGCAATTATAAGGACGCAGCCGGATATGCCAGTCGAGCGGCGCACGGCGCTCCACAAAACACCTCTTTGTGGTTTTTGTGGGGTTATTCGGCTCGGCTTGCGGGCCTCTATCAAGACTCCGAGTACGCCTACAAGAAAGGTTTGCAGCAGCAGCCTAACTCGATTCCGGGTTTGTCCGGACTGGCGCAGACTTACGCCAAGATGGGTCGTGGAAACGAAGCGCAAGCCATCCTGAAGAAGGTTCTGGCCGCAAATCCTAAAAGCGTGGACGACTTGGAACTTGCGGGCGAATTGGCGCTAACCTCCGATCCGCAAACCGCGTTGGATTTACTCAAACGCGCGGATGCCCAGCAGGCATCAGCGCGCAGCGAGTTGCTCATCGCGCGGGCGTACCAGCGGTTGAATCAGCCGGACGCCTCCAAGCAATATTTAGATCGCGCACAAAGCCGCGCTCCAAATGATCCCGGTGTTCTCCGCGCGGTGGCTGCATTTCAGAGGGACGCTGGTCAATACGATCCCGCGATTGCAATCTTGGAGAAAGTTGTCGCCCGTTCTCCTGACGCTCTTCCGGAGCTTGCATACACCTATCAACTTGCCGGAAAACGCAAGGAAGCTGCCGAAACCTATTCCCGCGCCGCCGACAGGTCTACTCGTGACGCTGGGTTGCAGCTTAGCGCGGCTCAGGCCGTTGTGAATGTCGGACAATTCGACCGGGCCACTACATTTCTAAAAACGTGCGGATGCGATCGAACCCGACAATTACCGGCTACACGCCATCCGAGGCCAGATTGCTAGCATTGAAGACCGGAATGACGAGGCCATCAGAGAATATCGCTTTGCTGTGGATCACCTTCCTCCGGCAGTTCAGGAAGGCCCCTTATATCCGGTATCGCTGCACTTGAGCCTGTACGAAATGTATCAACGTACCAACCAGGCTGGCCCCGGAGACGCCGAACTCAATGCTGCGCGCACGGCTCTGGGCGGCATCACAGGTCTGGAATCCTCGCCGGAATTTCTCCGATTGCGGGCTTTGATCGAGGCTGACTCGAATGATCCTGTCTCGGCAGAAAGAGATCTCAAAGCTGGCCTTGCAATTGATCCTAACAATGTGAATATCCTGCTGAATTATGGGAACCTGCTTTGGAGGACAGACCGCAAGCAGGATGCGCTTAAGACGTATACAGTAGCGCTGAACCTTGACCCAACAAGCCATTCGGCGCTAACCGCCCTGGGATATCTATCGCGGGAAATTTCAGACGCAGCAACCGCGGAGAAGTATTTTCTGAAGTTGCAGGAACTCTATCCCAACGATTATGTTCCGTATCTTGCTCTCGGCGATCTTTATACGTCGGCGAGAGAATTCCCAAGTCGCAGGAAAACTATGAGAAGTCACACGCGCTGGCGCCAAATAATGCGCTGATCATAGTGGGCGGTGCAAACTCCGCGCTCGAATCTCAGGATCTTCCCCTGACAAAGAAATGGTTGGACCGTGCCGACGCCAGCCCCGGCATGAACGATGTTCCTCAGGTCATGCGTGAGAGGGAACGTTATCTTACCCGCACCGGCAAGTATGAGGAGTCTGCGAAGCTCGGGTATCAGGTGTTGGAAAAATTGCCGAACGATCCTGAGGCCCCCGTCTATCTCGCCTACGACTTGTTGTATCTGAACCGCTATGACGAAGCTTACAACATGGCGGTGAAGTACGAGCACGCCCTACCAAAGGACAAGGATTTACAACTGATCAAGGGATACGTGCATGCCCATGAAGGGTATCCGCGGGAGGCTGAGGCCGACTTTACCCGGGCCTTGGAGCTTGCTCCGAATGTGGCAACTACATACATGAATCGCGGTTATGTGAGAAACGATTTGCGGGAGGCGAATGGAGCGATAAAAGATTTTGAGGCCGCCATCAAGCTGCGTCCCGATTATGGAGAAGCGCACCTTGGCCTGGCGTATTCCTATCTCCAGCTTCGACGCGGCAAACTGGCTATTAAAGAAGCAGATATCGCCGCGAAAACGTTAGGCGAGTCGAGCTCAACCCATCTCGCGCGAGCGGAAGGGTATCGGCAGCAAATGCTGTTCCGCCCGGCCGTAGTGGAATACCGGGCTGCTCTGCAATTTGCGCCCAAAGATGTGACTATCCATTTAGAGGTGGCGGATGCGTTGTATCACTTGCATCTTTACCGCGACGCGATTGAAGCCTTGAAGGGAACGCTGGGATTGGGAGGGGATGAGGCCATTGTCTACGCGGAAATGGCTCGCAACTACGCGCAACTCCGCGACCGGGACAATGCCCTTAAGGCCATTGCGCAATCGGAACAGCACCAAAGCGACAGCAAAGTCCTAATGGAGAACGGCGAGGCGCTTCTGGCCCTCGGTGAGCGCAAAGCAGCCATGCAGCGATACTCGCGCGCTCTGGATGCGCCACACTCCGATCGCGCCGAAGTTCGTCTCGCATTGGCGAGATTATTTGCCGTGTCCGGGCATCACGATGAAGCGCAGCAGCAGGTGAGTTTCGCTCTGGCGGAAGCGCGAATTGGAGAGGCCTCCGCGGTAACCCCAGAGAATTTAATCGAGGCTGCCGATGTGCTCATGGCCATCAATCAGTTTGATCTGGCTCGAAAGTACTTTGAGAGGGCTCAGTCTTTAGGAGCTGACGACGAATCGGTCAGCCTGGGACTGGCCAATGCTTACCTTGCCGAAGGTCATACACAGAGCGCGGCGCAGGTCTTGAAAACCCTCGGAAGCACATCCGACAACAACGAAAACTATGAATATCTGATCGCCAGGGGGAACGTTTATCGGCAGCAGCAGGATAGTGCCCGGGCATTATCCATGTATGCTCGCGCCAACCAGGTTTCTCAGGGAAATGAGTATTCTCAGCAAACCGAAATTGATCTCGCCGGGGATACGGGAAAGGAACTCACTCCCAACATTGCGGTCCAGCCGGAATTTACCGTCGGTCCGATATTTGAAGATATCAATATTTACCAGCTGGACGCCCGGCTTTTAGGAGTTCCTAACGCATCATTGCTCCCGCCACCTCGGTCCTCCACCGAGACCATCGCGGCTACGCATTATAAAATTCATTTCAATCGCTGGCCGGTTATCACTGGCATGGTGGCGGAGCGCAACGCGCGCGGAACATTCGCATTTCCGAGCGAGCTTTTTGTGCTGAATGAGAATACCTACGACACTATTTTCAATGGCGGAGTGAACCCTGTCGTTCATCTCGGCAACAATACGATTACGTTCAATCCTGGATTGCAGTTCACGATTCGCCGGGACACCCGAAGCGGCACCGACCTGAATCAGAATTTATTCCGCCAGTATTTGTACGTGAACACCAGTTCGTTTGGGAACTGGGTTTCGTTTTCTGGAAGCATGATCCGCGAGGCCGGTCCGTTCACGGAGCAGGATTTACATTCCCGAGATGCTGCGGGGGCCGTCGAATTCAAGGTTGGACGGCCTTGGGCGAAGACCGCACTGATCACTGGATACCAGGGCCGGGATGTACTGTTTCGCCCCCTAATCCGCGAGTATTACACCACCAGCACTTATCTCGGAGTGGAGCAGAAATTCGGGTCAAGTTGGCAGGCCGCTGTGTTTGCTGAGTATCTGCGGTCATGGCGGGTTCAAGACAGCCTGTTTGCCATCGCTCAGGCCATGCGACCAGGATTTCGCCTCGACTATGCGCCTTTTGCCTCACACTGGGCTGTCCATGCCAGTGGCGCGTGGTCGCAGGGAGAAGGATTCCACGCCTACGACAACGTCAGTAATCAAGTAACAGTGTCGTACATGCGAACTTTGCAGCGGTCCGTGCGCGATGGAACGGCTGAGATTCCCGTGAATTATCCCATGCGCTTTTCCGTGGGGCTGGCGCAACAGACGTTCTACGATTTTCAGGGCAAGAATCGCAATTCTTTCGTCCCTATCATAAGAATAAATTTGTTCTGACCGTTTTGAGAGTGGACCTTCCGCAGCCAAGAGCTGCCAGGAAACACCATGCCTGACGAAAATCCAGCCATCGTAGCCTCTGAAACCGCTTCAGAGTTATCCGTCGCAGGCGAAGCGCACAGAGTGCGGACACTGAGAGCGCGGGTTCTCAGCGGCAGCATGATTATGCTGGTCAGCTCCGGCTTCGTCGGCGCAATGAATCTGCTTTACAACCTGTCCATTGCCCATGCCCTCGGCGCCGACAAGTTCGGGCATGCCAGCGCCGTGTACACAGTATTGATGTTGTTGTCTTCTGTCACCCTTTCTTTCCAATTGCTGTGTTCAAAGTACGTCGCCAAGAATGATTCGCCGGGCGAAAAGATTGGCATTTACCATTTTTTACATCGCCGCGCATGGATGTATGGAATCGGCGTGCGCCGCGCTGCTTTTCCTGGGCAGCGGTCTGATTACGGAATATCTAAATCTACCAACCAGCAGGTACGTCATGATGCTCGCCATTGCGACCATGTTTTACGTGCCGCTGGGGGTTCGTCGCGGCTTGATGCAGGGTAGATACAATTTCAGGCCCCTGGCTTTCAATTTCGTATTGGAAGTCATCGTAAAGCTCGGTGGCGCCGTAATCCTGATATTCGCCGGATTTGGCGTCTCTGGGGTGGTGGCCGCGATTGTCGCCTCCGTTGTCGTGGCCTATTTGTTCGCCAGTCCTCGCCGCGAGCGGGCCATAAATTCCGCGGCCCTGTTGCCTGCCGCTATGGGAGAAGGCATACAGGCCTCAGTATTTTTTGTCGGGCAAGTCATCATCAACAATCTGGACATTATCCTGGTCAAACATTTCTTTTCCGCGACACAAGCCGGCGTATATGCCGCGATCGCGCTGGTGGGCCGGGTTGTTTACATGCTTTCATGGTCCGTTGTCAGCGGCATGTTTCCTTTCTCGGCCGGTGTTCGATCGGAGGATCGCGGCGGCCGTGCAGTATTGGGAACCGGCCTCCTGCTTGTTGTTCTGATTTCATCTCTGTTCACATTGGCGATATGGCTCGCACCGCCAGCGCTGTGGCACATCGTGCTGGGCGCAGGATTCCCGCTCGGCGGTCACAGTTCCTACACTTCGCTTCTGGTTTTATATGCAGCCACCACGGGCATTTATTCGCTAAGTGTTGTGCTGATGAGCTATGAAATTTCGCGCAAGATTGGGAATGTAAGCTGGCTACAGCTTGGATTCAGCGGAGCAATCATTGCCGGTATTTACCTTTTTCATCAGTCACTCCATTCCGTTATCTGGGTTCAGTTTATTTTAATGATGGCGCTTCTGGTTGTTGTGTCCATTCCTTTTCTGCGCGACCAGTTTTCGGATGGTGTTGAAGCGCTGTTGGATATACCGGTCCAGTCTGGAGTACGAAAAATTCGCCCGGTTAGGGAAGCCGAGGCGATCGCGGAATTCCTCAAGAACGAGTTCTATCAGCCGGACTTTGACCGCTATCGCGAGCCCTTTCGCGAGGTAGTTGCAAATCCGAATTTTAACAACGAGCGAGACAACGCTCTCCGGAAGGCCCTGCTCTATCGGCGGCGTGGTCGGCTATGGCGTGAACTTCCCCCCGATACAGAGTGGTGGGAAATTGCGTTGGATATGGCCGACTTGCAACGAATACGAGTGTTCCCCCGGAATCAGTGGCGGCGTCACGCGGACGATGCCTATCAATTGCTGGACACAGCGGAGCGCATCGGCGCCAGAATTGAATCGCGCTCTTCCAACGCTTTCCTGGCGAAGTTGCACGCAATGAGCACCGACTTCGCCGACGCTCCGGAGCATAGTGCCGTTTTGCTGATTGGGATTGATGAGCGCAGCCCGTTAACGATTATCGAGGGCAACCACCGCATGACCGCCGCAGCCCTGGTCTCGCCTGAGCAGGTCCCCCGGCAGTTCCGCTTTCTATGCGGCTTTTCGCCCAGAATGATGGACTGTTGCTGGTATCAAACCGATCTTGCGACTCTTTGGCATTACGCTAAAAATTCCGTGGCTTATATCTTCGAAGATCGTCACCGCGTCATTAATGAGGCCCTGCGCGAAAAGTCTCGCGTCAGCCCGGCTTGAAGGTTTCGTCTTAGCAGATTTGTGACGACGCCGTGCACGTTGCGCCCGCTATTTTTGTTCTACCCCTGGTGCGGCATCAGGAACGATATCCACCTTCTGCGCGACGTAACGGCTTCCATCGAACAGCGCCGAGATTGAAGCCTGAGTGCCTTCCCTAAGACCTTGCAGTATCGTTGTCGGTATGGAGTCGAAGTAGATATCGTAGTCTTTGTCGTCACGTTGATTCGATATGGCGATCAGTTTCTGCGATAGATCAATGAAGGTAATTCTGCCCATGAACGTAAATAAGGAACCGGGTTCAGCCAAAATTGAGATTTCCCGGACCACTCCTGAGCGCCCTTGCTGAGGATCAAAAGTTACCGCCACCAGAGACCCGGATTTTAAGTCGGCCACAGAGCCGGTGCCGTTGTCGCTGCGGATCACAGTTCCCGAATCCAAATGAAAACTCACTGGCTCGGCAGAGACCTCATCTCTGAGCGTAATCGTGTTGTCCCGGCTGTCATATCGAAGAATCTGGCCTCGCCCGTTTCCGCTCCCGGCCATATTCCGGATCCAAATGTTTTTTGCAAACACTTTGCTGCCGTTCAGCATTGTGTCCAAGTAAATTCGATCGCCCGGCTTTAAGTCCCGTCCAGTTGTCGCTATGCCATTTCGAAATATATGAGTGCGAACATCAAAATCCATGTGCAGGCGTTGCTTTCCGCCGAAAGGTTTTACTGTTATACGATTCTGAATCTCATCCACGCTCGTTATCGTGCCCCCTATCAACGTAATCGTTGAGCGCGGCAATGGGGGAGGATCCAGAAGGGGGTCGTAATCCTCCGGCGATTTTCCGGATCGCTGTTGAGGGGCAGGGATATCTGAAGGTGAAGCAATCTGGCCGGTGTTCACCGGCGTTCCCGCCGGATTCGGTTGGGTTTGTGCGCAGAGAAATATGATGCCCCCAACCACAAACAAGCCGACGCCGCAAAATGCTCTGATTATTGACATTCTATGCACGACTCCTTTTGATGCGTTTCCGAGGGATTGCGATCTCTCTTTCGGAGTCTTTCGACGCCATTTTCAGCCATCGTAAGCCTCTGAAAATGCATCAAAACAGCCGATATGCCCAGCTTCCCATGGATAAGCGGCAAGCAGCCCTTTTTGGGCTTTGTGTGTTGTGCGGTTCTGACTCTGAGCGCAGCAGGAAAAGATCTCCGAATTAACTTGCCTAAGCGCACGGAAGCCACTCCCGTGCAGAAGCTTAATCGCGATGGGGTCAAAGCTTTGCAGAAAAATGAGATCGCGAAGGCACAAAAGCTTTTTTATAAGGCTTATCTTATTGATCCCGACGACCCTTTTACTTTGAACAATCTGGGATATCTCTCCGAGCTCCAGGGGAAGGTCGAAAGAGCTCAGCAATATTACGGATTAGCGGCCAAGGAAAACTCCGAGGCGGAGGTCGCAGAGGCGAGCGTTGACAATGTGAAGGGACGCAAGTTGAGTGAAGTGACCAGCGGCTACGGCACTCTGGAATTGAGCATCAATCGCGGCAATATCGAAGGCATGAGCTTGTTGCAGCAGGGCAGGACGAGTGAAGCCGAAAGCATTCTGCGGCGCACGCTGCAACGCGATCCAAAAAATGCTTTTACGATTAATAATCTCGGCACCGTCATGGAGGCGGAAGGCGATCTGAACGCCGCCCTGAGCTATTACTCACAGGCTGAGGCGCTACATTCTTCTGAGTCCGTCGTGGTCGCGGTGGACCCTCACTGGCGGGGTAAATCCATCAGCGAGGTGGCTGCGGCGAACGCGGAGGCTATTCGCACCCGGTTGGCAAGTGAGGAAAGCTTGGAAGCGCGGGCGAATCGCCTCAGTTTGCAGGGAGTCTACGCTCTAAACCACAACGATCCGGAAAAAGCTCGAAACGATTTCGAGCAAGCTTATAAGCTCGATCCGCAGAATGCGTTCGCGCTCAACAATCGAGGTTACGTTGCCGAAACGGAAGGCGATCAGGAGCTGGCAAACGACTATTACACTGCGGCAAAAGAGGCGCCGGGCGCTGGCCAACCGGTGGCAGTGACCAACCGCGTTGAGATGAAGGGGATGCCGCTGAGCAATGTGGCCGACAGCAATGATCAGATTACAGAAGCGGAGTTGGAGGCTCGTCAGGCCGAAAGGCGCCGTCATGGCGGTCCGATTGAACTTCGCCGTCGGGATAATACTTCCGTGTCGGCTTCTCCTGGGCAGCCCGCAGAAACTCCTGTCACGCCACATGCTTTGGTTCCACGGCCTCCCGTTGATAATGCCCCAGTGGACAATGGTCCCATTCCGCCGTACGTCCCCAGGCCGCCGCAGAATTAAAGTGAGATAGCGCAGATCTGCGAGTGCGCGTAAAGGCTGCCCAGAAAATGTCCTCTGTTGATCTGTTAGAGACAGGCGGGGTCCCCGTTCGTAGTTCTCTGCGAATTTATAGTGGAGGGCGGTCTGATCCGGCAAGATTACCGTTACCGTGAGCTTGTCTTCCAACAATCGCAGCGTTGAGCGATCCAGCTACGCTCGAAGGTTTATCCGTCACGGAAACTACTTCCACAGGGATGGGCTTCCCGCTAGCCGCAGAAGGCCTGGCGAATCTTCTTTTCCCAGCCATGCGAACCATGGTATCGCGAAGAGGGAGCCAGCGAGGCAGGCGGCGCAATTTCGATGCCGTGGTAAGCTGTCCAAGGCCTTGCTGCAATTGGAAGCCACGCAAATATTGGCGCATAATTTCCGGCATGCTCATGCGTAAGGCTGCGGATACATTTTGCAATCCCATCTCCATCTGACGTTCCGGACTTTGAAGTAATGCGACAATATGGCTGGCGATTGCCCGTGGATCGCCGGGCGGGACAAAGTCAATCGCTAGACCTTCTTCGTCGGCCAATTGATGGAAATCTGGAATGTCAGAGGCGACTATCGGCACTCCATAAGCGCACGCCAAGTGTGCTATGCCGCTGGAACCCGCTGACGAACTGTAGGGCATAACGGCCATGCTGGATGTTTGAAACAGCTCGGCAATATTTTCCTCAGGCACATAACCAATGACCTTAATCCTCGGTTCACTTGAGCATTGTTCCGCGATGGACTTCAAATATCCCGGCGCCTTGGGATGATCTGCACCGGCAATGACGAGCTGAGCCTGTCGGAAACCTGCCCGCCACCATGTGGAAAGCTTCGATCACCGCTTCCAATCGCTTATAGGTCCCCCACTTACCAAAGCTAGAATCCGGTGCTCCGGATTTCCGCGACGCGAGAAATCGGGATATTCCGGCCGGCCTGAAAATATCCCATGTCTCCTCACGTATACCGACCCCCGGCCATACTTATCCCGGAGAATCTCTCGATAAGCCTGGCAACATTACTGAAACGGAATTAGCCAGCAAAAGCAGTCGTGTCGCCATGAAACCGCCGGGCCGATAGAGAAGCGGGAATCGTACCCCTGCGTCTTTCAGATCGACGGTTTCCATGAGCTGATGAAGCGTGACATGAGTATGAAAGCCCTTCAACCTCGTCATCGCGGGAATAGCGATGCCGGTGAAAGCGGGTAACGGTGTGCCGCCAAAGCTGGCGAACCCAAGATTAAACCAAACCAAGTCGGGCCGAATCTCACCGATCGCGCGAAGCAACCGCGAAGGATTTTCAGGCTGTTAAAGGCCCAGCAACGGACACTGAGAATCCATCTAATTCCGGCTGGGAGGGGAAAAATCATCTCCCAAAATTGTGAATTCGATTCCTGGGGTTTGCTGAAACTCCCTCGCCAACGTGGAAGCCATATTCGTTCAGCGCTTCCCGGCTCGGCGGGAAAGCGGTTACAAGGCAAATTTTCATCGCTGCCCCGATCCGAAAATCGCGTAACGGGACAACTTTCCCAGAAGCGTAAAATAGTGAAGCGCCACCCTAAAGTCGGCTTTGCTTTTCCCTGATTGCCGCGTGGCGAAATGAAAAGGTACCTCTACAGCACTTTGGATGCGCCCTTTAACCAGAATCTCCAGCAGGATCTTGAAACCTTGCGGTTGCAGATCAATTCCTTCAATGCATGCACGGCGCACCACGAAAAAACCCGACATGGGGTCTTTGATGCGAACGTTCTTGCGTTGCAACGGCGCCGTCGCGAGAGTGCTCGCTCGTGAAATTAGGTGCCGGACTTTGCTCCATTCGCGCACACTGTCATTGGTGTTCGTTGCATAGCGGCTGGCGATCGCGATGTCTTTGTCTTTGAGTACGGCATTCAGCAGCTCAGGCAAAACTTCCGGGGGGTGTTGCAGATCAGCATCAATGACCCCGAGGAGTGAAGCATCCGTGTTCGCCCATCCATGAATCACTGCCCCTGCAAGACCGCGCTGTCCCTTTCGCACGAGAATTCTCACTCGCGGATCTTGCTTAGCGATTTCGCCGACTACATCCGCCGTTCCATCCGTACTGTCGTCATCCACCACGATGAGTTCGTAATCAATCTTTACAGGATCAAGTGCGCTCCTCAGGCGATTGAGCAAAGTGGGCATATTCCCAGCTTCGTTCAATGTCGGGATAACAACTCCGAATTTTAAGGGCGGCACAGGTCCAGGCATGAGCAAGTCCTCTTACGCTGAATTCGATGAATAAACCGTTACAGATGTTGTTTTTTAATAATGGTTTACACCTAACTAAACTGTCATTTGCGCAAGAAGTTGCAGAAAAATGGAAACGCCGGCCAGGTCAGCGAAATTGTGGCGCTGCCTAAACATGCAAAGCTTTCGGAGACTGTTCGTTCTGAAAATCTAAGGGCTTCGTGCGAGGACTCCAGCAACGCTCCAGTTCATCGGTTACGGCACGATGAACCTCATCCTTCGCCAGAGGAGAGATCAACGTCAGGCCTGCGATATCTCGCAACTGCATATAAGATCGCCTGTATTTGTGCATGAAGTCGAGAGGATATTCGGGTTTCCTCTCCCTGGCTGCCTCCGGGATGGCGTCCAGTAAGTAAGCAATGGTGGGCCTTGGGGCGATCCATAACAGCAATCGCGCGTATGCGCGTGCTATGGCGCGATGCAGC
>CAVPCG010000008.1:0-8710 GCA_963702325.1 uncultured Acidobacteriaceae bacterium
TGCCGTCTTTGGAATCAATCTTCCGGATAAATGGGCGAGCCCGGTCTGGGCCGCGGGACATTGGACTGGCGCTTACTTCAATGCTCCCGCTTTTTTGATCGTCTTTTTTCTGACGCTTCTATTGGTGCGAGGCGTCCGCGAGTCGGCGGAAGCCAACAACGTAATGGTGTTGATCAAGATTGGCGCCATCCTAACGTTTCTGGTCGTTGGCGGAATGCTGGTGCATCCCGCAAATTGGAAGCCGTTCGCGCCTTCAGGGTTCGCGGGGATTGTGACTGGCGGCGCGATTGTTTTTTTTACTTACATCGGCTTCGATTCGGTTTCAACGGCGGCGGAGGAATGTAACGATCCGCAGCGCGATCTGCCATTCGGCATCATTGCCTCGCTGGTTGTCTGTACGGTGCTTTATGTCGGCGTCGCCGTCGTTCTGCTCGGCATGATGAAGTACACGACGTTTGTTTCGGGGAAGGCGGCGGAGGCTCCGGTCGCGTATGCGTTAGCTGAATTAGGGGCGCGCCCGCTTTTTCGCTCCATCATCGTCGTCGGCGCTTTGATGGGGATGATTTCCTCGTTGCTGGTATTTCAATATGGGCAGGCTCGAATCTGGTATGCGATGTCGCGCGATGGATTGCTGCCGAGATTGTTTTCGGCGGTGCATCCGAAATTCAAGACGCCACATTGGTCCACGTGGATCGCGTGCTTCGCCGTGGGAGTGCCGGCGGGTGTGGTGGATATTGGGGATGCCGCTGACCTGTCAAACATAGGGACTCTGTTTGCATTCGTTCTGGTTTCGCTCGGAGTAATTTTGCTGCGGCGCAGACAGCCTGACCGCCCCCGATCATTTCGAGTGCCGTTTGTGCCCTGGTTTCCGCTGGCGTCCATTATCCTGTGCGGCGGCTTAATGACTGGACTCACAGTCATTACATGGCTGCGTTTTGTCGTATGGCTGGCAATTGGGCTATGCATTTACCTGTTTTACAGCCGCCATCACAGCGAGTTTGCGCGTATCCGTTAATCGAGATTCCAGAGCTTTAACCACTAAGGACAAGAGGTTGCACTAAGGAAACCTCTAAGAATAAGTGCCATCATTCGCTATTCTTGCCTTCGAAATCTACAATCAGTGGCATGGCAGTAGCTGTACATCATCGTTCATCCGGCGCGTTCGTGCTTTCTCTTCCGAAGGCTGAACTTCACTTGCACCTCGAAGGAGCTATCAGTCCCGCCACAGTTCTGGAATTGAAAAAACGGCACGGAGAGGCCGGGTCCCTTGAAGATGTGGCACTTCTCTACCGGTCAGATGGTTTCGACGGATTCCTCATGGCCTTCAAGGAAGTCACCGGACTGTTGCGGACTGCCGACGATTACGAGCTCGTCACGTATCGTTTGATGGAGCAGCTGAAGGCGGAAAATATTTTGCACGCGGAAGTTTATATTTCGGTTGGAGTGTGCCTTTGGCGCAAGCAGAATTTCGACAGCATCTTCGAAGGATTGGAGCGGGGACGGGAAAGAGGCGAGCGGGACCTTGGAATTTCTTTATTATGGATTTTTGACGCGGTTCGTCAGTTTGGCGCAGAAGCCGCGATGGAAGTTTTTCAATACGCGGTGAAATATCGGGATCGTCACGTCGTTGCCATAGGAATTGGCGGGGACGAGCAGAAAGGTCCGGCTGAACTTTTTCGGGATGCTTACGGGTACGCTGCCACGAATGGCTTGCGTCTGACTGCACATGCCGGCGAAAGTGCCGGGCCCGAATCAGTATGGGGTGCGTTGAATCTTCAAGCAGAGCGTATCGGCCACGGACTTACAGCCGCGCAAGATTCGGAACTCGTCGAGGAACTGGCAACCCGGCAGATCCCAGTAGAGATATGCCTCACCAGCAACGTCCGAACTGGGTGTTGCGCTTCCCTTCCCCAACATCCAGTAAAAGATTATTTTGACCGTGGCGTGATGATTACGCTGAACAGCGATGATCCCGCAATGTTTAACACCTCCTTGACACGCGAATACCAGCTTGCCCAGGACACTTTCGGATTTACCAACGAACACATGCGTGAGTTGGCGCGGAATTCGTTTGAGGCATCGTTTCTTCCCGCCGAGAAGAAGCTGGAGTTTCTAAATTTGTTTGACGCGATTGCGGCCCGGTCATGATTTGTGATCCCGCCCTTGCGAAACAAAGTGGTTCTCCATAATTTTGACGCTTTTAAATTGAGCCTGCTAGACTGTGAGTTCGCCAACCTACAGTTGGAGCAGAAGGGAAGTACGTGCGCGCAGAAACTCGTCATCAACTAAAGCAAGATAAGTTCAACAAAGTTACTATCGGCGCGGCCGGGGCGACGCTCGACTGGAGCGCCGAACATCAACGTGAACTAATCATTGCCGGCGTTATTCTGTTGGTGGTAATCGGCGCGATCGCCGGAGCCTGGTATTACAACAATCAGCGAAACGATGCGGCCAGTTTGAGCATGGAGCAGGCGGTACGCACGCTTCAGACTCCGGTGCGTCCACCGGGAATGCCTCCGCAGGCAGAATATGCCAGCTTTGCTTCCGACATGGAACGTGCTTCCACAGCGCACAAACAGTTTCAAGCCATTGTTGACACGTACCCTCATACGCATACAGCGGATATTGCGCGTTATTTTGTGGCCGCGACGGACGCAAGCACGGGAAACACCGCCGTGGCCGAGCGCGAATTTAAAGAAGTCGCGTCACTCCATGATAAGGATGTCGCCGCGCTCGCCAATTTCGCCCTGGCTTCTCTCTACCGCAGCAGTGATCGAACGAAAGATGCGATAGACATTTACAAAAAGCTGATTGATAAACCGACAAACACTGTCGGGAAACCAGTGGCCCAAATGGCGCTGGCGGAGACGTATCAGGCAGCGGGCCAGGCCCCGGAAGCGAAACTGATACTGGAACAAGTTCAGAAAGAAAACCCCGCCAGTGAAATTTCGCAGATGGCTTCTCAAAAACTCCAAGACCTCAAATAGACTTCTCGCTTGACATTCTGCGATCTACTTTCGCAGGATGAATCCGGAGCAACGCTTTCCAATCTCGATTTTGCAAAGACGTTCCCCGCGCCTTAATTTGGATAAAATATCGCTTCGCATGTCTATATCCAAAGGTTTGCGCGCTCAGCCGGAACCAGAGCAGGACGCCGCTGCAATCGAGACTGCCCGACGAAGTCTTGCATGGCCCGCCGGGCTGCTGGCCGCGGGCTTTCTCCTGCGCCTGGCGAATGCATATTACAGATCCCTGAACGCCGATGAGGCATTGCATTACCTTCTCAGCGTTCAGCCTTCGCTCGTCGCAACCTACAGAGCGAGTCTCACCACCGCGCACCCTCCGCTGCTTATTGTGTTGCTCCACTACTGGGGAATGCTGGGGCGATCGGAACTTTTTCTGCGGATTCCTTCGCTGTTGGCTGGCACTTTTTTCTGCTGGGTTATGTTTTGTTGGCTGAAGCGGGTGACCGATGATTCGACGGCACTCATGGGCCTCGTTCTGCTTCTGTTCTCACCCCCACTGATCCTGCTTTCCGGAGAAGTGCGCCAGTATGACCTGCTTTTGCTGTTCGCAGCGAGCAGTCTGTATTTTTTCGATCGAGCAGTCGAAAAAAATTCGGTGGCGTTAATCCTTTGGTCGTGTGCCGCGCTCTATCTCGCGCTGCTTACTCATTATTCATCGTTAATTTTTGCGCTTACGCTGGGCCTGTATGCGATCGCACGTTTTTCCGCGACGCGGGTACGTGTGGGAGTTATCGTCGCATGGGCAATTGCGCAATTGTGCGCGCTTTTCCTGGTTGCGTTCCTGATTCTGCATCATGTGTCGAGGTTAAAGGCGAGGGGAGTTGCACGAGTAATCGCAGACACATATCTTTATCGCTCACTGTTCCATCCCGGTGAAGACCATGCTCTGCTATTCGTTGCCCGGTCGAATCTGCGGCTGTTCCATTATTTTTTTTACCAGGGTGCGATCGGATTACTGGGACTGCTTCTTTTCGCATATGGCCTGTTCTTGCTTATCAAAACACGCGGCCGGTCCAGCGGTACGCGGCTTCCTTCGTCGCGGCAGATCGCATTTCTCCTAGGCTTTCCGCCTGTGCTGAATTGTGGACTGGCGCTGGGACAGATCTATCCTTACGGCGGCTCGCGGCACGATTCGTATCTCGCAATTTTTGTTATGCCCGGAATCGCGTTGGCGCTCGCGCACTGGAAACCCCGGCGGACGTGGTGGAAACCGGTGGCGCTTGGCGTCGTCCTAGCCGCCTGCAACTTATTTCCTTCACCCCAGGGAGAGTACATTCGTCCCCAAGACGAAAATCGCAGGTTGATGGCGAAGACCGTTTCTTCTTTACGGACGCTGCCGCCGAAATCCATCGTTTTTACCGACGACCAGGGAGGATTGTTGCTGAGTTACTACCTCTGCCAAAGCAAAGTGGTGCAGATTGAGGAAAATCCGTTTCAACCCTTCATGCGAGCACCCTGCGGCCAGCTTTCGATAATCACGATTGATCCAGACATGTGGATATTCAAGGCGAATACGTTTCCAGGAGTAATGAACAGAGTCCAGCAGACTTATGCCCTGAGTCCAGGTACACCGCTGTGGCTGTTTCAAACCGGATGGTTCGTTGATAAAGAATTTGCGCTGCGCGATGAACTAAAAGGCTTCGGATGCACTTCGCCCCAAAACTTCGGCAAGAATATGTTTCTCTGCCGAATCAGCGTGGGGGGCTGACGAACTGCTCGACAGGCCGAGAGCGCACCCTTCCTTGACACCGCTCCCAACGCGCCTTTATTCTTTAATTCTGCCTTGAGAGGCACGTCTCAAGGCATTTTTCCGCAGCTCGCACGGTTGGGGCGCGAGGGTCCGCGATGTTCATAGAAATTAAGGAGTTGGAACTCCATCCGATTGATTTTGAGGAGGAGTTTCGTCCCGGGGTCATTGATTTTGGGGCAGACCTTCGGCAGCGAACTCCATTACGAACTTCGGGGCGCGCTCAACTTGTCGAAGAACGTCACGGAAAACATGAGCGCATCAAAGACATTCGCATTACGGGCGACCTTGACACCACGGTCGAGTCAGAGTGCGCGCGTTGTCTCGAGCCCGCTGTCCAGAAGGTGAATCGTACTTTCGACCTCTTGTATAGGCCGTTGGGGTCGGACGGCGGGCGAGCGGAATTATCCGTTACCGCCGCTGAAGCCGAAGTCGGATATTATGAAGGAGAAGGGCTGTTGCTCGAAGACGCCCTGCGCGAACAGGTTTTGTTGGACTTGCCTTTGAAGGTGATGTGCCGCGAGGGTTGTAAAGGTCTATGCCCGCATTGCGGTACGAACTTGAACGACAATCAGTGCTCGTGCGAGGAGCCCTCGGAGGATCCGCGCTGGTCGGCGCTGAAAGATCTGCGAAGCAAGTTACAATCCTGAAGTCGCGACGAGAATAATTTCTAGAATCACGAAGCGGGATGATCACCGTCCCGCACAGACAAAGGAATCTAATGCCTAATCCTAAACGCAGACATTCTAAAAAGCGCACCAGCACGAGACGCGCTCATGACTTTTTAACGGCTCCTTCACTCTCGGAGTGCCCCAACTGCCACGAGCGGAAGATGCCGCACCGGGCCTGTTCCAAGTGCGGTTATTACAAGGGCCGCGAAGTACTGGACGTTAAGGAATCGAGCTAGCCTCCCACTCCCATGCCTAGCGTCATAGCCTTGGACGCGATGGGTTCCGACCGGGCCCCAAAGCCGGAAATTGAAGGCGCCATTCAAGCTTCTAGGAACTATGGCGTCGAAGTGCTGCTCATTGGTCCGCAGGAAAGCCTTCAAATTGAATTAGCCCGCTATTCTGCCGCCAGCAATTTGCCCATCTCAATCGTGCACGCCAGCGAAGTCATCACCATGGATGACAAGGCAGTGCAAGCCGTGCGAGCTAAGCGGGATTCGTCCATGCGTGTGGGCCTGCGCCTGGTCCGCGACGGAAAGGCGCAGGGCTTCATCACGGCTGGCAATACCGGAGCGGCCATGGCGACCGCGAAAATGGTGCTAGGGGCGATTCCTGGCGTTGACCGGCCGGCGCTGGCGGCAATATTTCCTACTGCGACCGGAGCCGTGGCGGAGTTGCTCGACGTTGGCGCGAATGTGGACTGCAAGCCCGAGAACCTTGAACAGTTTGCGGTTATGGGAGAGATTTATTTTCGCAGCATGTTCGGAACCCGGCGTCCGCGGGTGGGGTTGCTTTCCATTGGTGAGGAAGAAAGCAAGGGAAACGAACTTACTCGAGAAGCGTTCCGGCTGCTGAAGCAGCTTCCACTGAATTTTGTGGGAAATGTCGAGGGGCGCGATCTTTATAACGGCAAGGTGGACGTTATCGTCGCGGATGGATTTGTGGGAAACGTCGCGCTGAAAGTTTCGGAAGGCGTTGCCAACCTGGTGCGGTTCACCTTAAAAGAAACTCTAAAAGCTACAATCACGCGGCAGGTTGGGTATCTGATTTCGCGAAGCGCATTCGCGGACTTCAAGAAGCGGCTCGATCATACCGAATATGGCGGTGCTCCGCTGCTGGGTGTCAAGGGCGTGTGCTTCATCACTCACGGATCGTCGAATATGAACGCGATCAAGAACGCGATTCGTGTGGCGGCGGAATTCGCCGAGCGAAATATTAATGACACGATTGAAAAAGAGCTGGCATCACTGAGGGCGGCGGCAATGGTGAATGGTTGACACTTCTTGGTCCTGCTGAGCGAGGCTGAGCTTCGCTTGCGGAAGCTTAAAGCGTCGAAGCATCCGTGCTTCTGGCGAGGACCATCCCGCGCGACCAATGCGGCTTGATATAGGGGTCCTTCGACTTGGTTCTTCTTCCCGAGCGAAGAAGATCAGGCGCTCAGGAGGACAAAGGTACGATTGATCTTCTATCGCTGTTATTGCGCGGGTTTCCCTGCTATCTTAATTCCGACGAGCACCAGAGGTTGATGTGCGAACGACAACTCCGGCCGGACTAGACCGCAAGGAAGCGGAAGCTTATTCGCGCCTTGATCCGGAACAACTCCCGAAACATATCGCCATCATCATGGACGGCAACGGCCGCTGGGCGCGCAAGCGGCACTTGCCTCGCATTGCCGGACACCGTGCCGGACTCACCTCGGTGCGTTCGACGGTGGAGACAGCGTCGTCCATCGGAATTCCTGCCCTGACGCTCTATGCTTTTTCAGAGGAGAACTGGAAGAAGCGTCCCAAGAGTGAAGTGGACTTCCTAATGGCGTTGCTGTGCCGGTATTTGAAATCGGAAGTCGCGACGATGAACAAGCAGAACATTCGCCTCGAGTACATTGGCAGGTTGCACGAGCTTCCTCCATCGGTGCAGGACAAAATGGAGTGGGCGAGGAAGGCCACGTCGCAAAATACCGGAACGGTGCTGACGCTGGCGTTGAATTACAGCGCGCGGACAGAACTCGTGGACGCGTTTCGTTCGATCGTCGAATCCGCGGCGCGCAACGGCGGACTTGACCATTTAGAAATTGATGAGGAATCGGTGTCGCGTCATCTTTACACACGGCACTTGCCGGATCCCGATCTGGTGATCCGCACCAGCGGTGAAATGCGGCTGAGCAATTTTCTGCTGTGGCAACTTGCCTATGCGGAAATCCACGTCACTCCGACGCTTTGGCCTGAGTTTCGAGGCGTGCATTTGCTCGAAGGCATTGCCGAGTATCAGAAGCGCGAGCGGCGATATGGCGGGTTGAGTGGCGAATCGAGTCACCAATCCGTAAAGACTAACCGGAGTTAAAGATTGCATCTGCTGAAGCGAGTGCTCACCGCAGTTGTACTTATCCCAATCGTTCTGCTGCTGGTGTTGCGGGCTCCCATTCCCCTCATCGCAATCGTGAGCGGATTCGTCGCATTGCTTGCAGTGCAAGAACTGCTGAACCTGGCCGAAGCGTACGCGATAAAACCATTTCATTGGCCTACTTACATTTTTGTTGCCGCATTTTTTTTGCTTCTGGCCCTGGGTTCGGCTAACGAGAAACCGATAATTTCCACTGCAAGTTTTATCTATGGCGCTGGCTTTGCGGCAGTGTTCGCCGTATTCGTGTTTTTAGTCATCGGGATGAATCGCGCAGATTTAAGCAGCGCTTTTCCGGCAGCGGTTGTTTCTGTATTCGCATTTTGCTACGTGGCATTGCCGTTGGGATTTCTGGTGCAGGTGCGGGAGCAATGGTCCGGTGCGTTTTTGCTCTTGTACCTGCTGCTGATCGTATGGGCAGGGGATATATTTGCGTACTTTGTGGGACGGTCACTGGGCCGTCACCTAATGTCACCCCGGATCAGCCCGAAAAAAACATGGGAGGGCGCGGCGGCGTCCATGATCGCAAGCTTGCTCACGGGTTGGTTACTTTTCAACTACGCGCTTCCGATCAGTTCCACATTGCTGAATGCGCATCTGATCGAACCCCGCGACGGATTCTTCGGCTTACAAAAGCCTGAGTTATGGCCAATTATTTTATTGTCGGCCGCGATCAACGTCGCCGCACAACTAGGAGATCTGGTCGAATCGCTGATCAAGCGCGGAGCCAACGTGAAAGATTCCGGCACGATTCTGCCGGGACATGGAGGCATGTTGGACCGCATAGATGCGCTCTTGTTCGCGGCCCCAGTGCTGTGGTGCTACGCGGCGTGGAGAGTGATGCAGTAGCCCGGGTTCCGACGGTTCGGGTT
>CAVPCG010000009.1:0-17643 GCA_963702325.1 uncultured Acidobacteriaceae bacterium
CTACAATTAGAACAGGTTTATCGCCGCTTCCGGGCTGACCGGCGGAAGACGGTCCGCTTCATACTTGACAGCGCCTATAAACCTTGGCTCAATACGTCTCTAAACAAAATTTGGCGGAGGCACGCAATGCCTGAACAGCAATCTTCAACCGAATGCGGAATGGCCGAGTTGGATGATGGAACCAAGATTTGCGGACTTCACAACAAACCCTTGATCGAAATGGCAAGATACGGCGATGCTTCCTCGGGCCTCGACCATCTTTCGGCATGGATGTGCCCGGTGTCGAAACGGCCCATTTTTAAAAAAGGATATCTCCACATTTCTCTGGAGGAATTGTGAACAATCTCAGGCGGAGTGCAGATTGATCGTTATCGTGATGGGCGTACCGGGGAAGGGAAGACAACGATTGGCAGAATGTTGGCGTCGCAACTCGGTTGGAAGTTCGCCGACGCCGACAGTTTTCATTCTGCGGCGAATAAGGAAAAGATGAGCCAGGGATAGCGCTGATGATGCTGACCGGACCCCCTGGTTGGCGAGCATGCGCGCCGCGATTGTGGAATGGTCCGCGCACCATGAAAACGTTGTGCTCGCGTGCTCAGCTTTCAACAAGATTATCGGAAAACTTTGGATATTGGTCCTGAAGTAAAGTTTGTTTATCTCAAGGGAAGTTATGAATTCATTTACCAGCGGCTGCTTTCCGGCACGGCCACTTTGCAACCGAAACTATTCTCCGCAGTCAGTTCGAAACACTGGAGGAACCTTCCGAATCTGACGCAATTATAGTGAACGTAAGTGAGCCTCCTGAAAGCATTGTTGCTGAAATCCGAAACCGATTGCACCTGGTCTAGGCTTCTCGGCTTACGGTTTCAGAGTTCGCAGGTAAAGCACGAGTTGCCATCTTTCCAGCTCCGGTAGCTTGCTGAAGGACGGCATGCCGCGATCCGTATTCCCATTCGTGATCTTCCAGAAAAGCGTGCCATCAGTTTGCTCCTGGACTTCAGAAAGATGAAAGTCGGCGGAATGTTTCTTGACCATGCCAGTGCCGTCCTGGCCATGGCACTCGGCACAGTTGCGCAAAAAGAGCTTTTTTCCGCCCGGGACCACTCCAGGCTTTCTGGCCAACGGATTTGGCCGGGCTACCGCGATATCTGGGGCTTGCCAGGTCGCGTCTGGCTTGTAAGCTGGATTCTGCGCTCGCAATAGACTGAGGAACCCAAAAATGGCAAACGCGCTGGCAATAGTGAGGCGCATCATTGTCTACCTTTGAACAACCGCGCCATACGCCCGCCCACTCCCTGAATTTCGTAGCTCAAGCCGAATCGAAACAACATGAGGCTGCTCTGGTGGGTCAATCCGAATCCCGGCGAAATCCGAAGCGTCGTGTTATCGCTGACGAGCCAGGCCACCACCGGCGCCACGTAATGCGCCGTATCATTCAGACCAAAGCCCAACGTACTCCCCAAACCTCCATAAACCTCGGCCCCGGCGGAAAAGTTTTCCCGGCACCAGCGGCAATTCGAGCCCGATGCCAAAGTTGCGAGCGGTCGCGAAAACCCGATCGAGTATCCGAACTCGACTCCTTCGCTCTGCGAAAAGTTTTTCGTCGCAATGAAATTACCGGCGACATTCCAATCGTGAACATCACTGGAAAGGATCAGCTTGGTCTCCAGTTCGCGGTCTTTCACCTCCCGGAGCACCGAGTTTGATGACGTGAGATCTGGCGCTCCGCCTTCGAGTTCTTTTTGAATCCGGTCCGCTTCGTTGATGTTTTCGTATTCCATGTAAAGAACGGGATTGATCCAATGTTCGCGCTTAAGCGGCCGAAAGCGGTTTTCAATTCTCCAGCCGGTAAATAGCGTGCTGTCTTGCCATGTAGATTGTCCTTCGAGATAAAACTCTGCCGTCCATCGGGCGGTTAATCCATACTCGAATTCCGTCCACGGAGCAAAGTAAACGTGTTGGCCCGTGCGCGGAACGTCGCTTGCGCTTGATACCTCAATCTCGAGATTCCCCGGCTCTTCCATGTGATGGTCATAGGTGACGAAATAGGGACTCTCCTGCGCAAAGCAGACGATGGGCATACAGAGAGCCAACAGGAGGAGCCAATGTCTCAGCATAATAAAAACACTAATTAGTTGCAACCCAGTTGCATCTATGACTCAAGGTCACAATCGTAGATGACCCTAACTCATGCAGTCAACGATACGCACGATTTTCTGTTTCAGGTTTGTTGCAACGACATGCAACGAGTGACAAGCTTCAGGAAGATGTTGACGAACGGCAAGCGGAGCAGTAACCACCAACTTCCAGCCGGGTCACCACAATGTGGAATTGACAGTCACGTTGAATTTGCCCTTTCAGCCGGTCGAAAAGGCCGCTCTCGAATTCCGTAATCTTGCCGCAGCGCAGGCAGGCCATGTGAATATGGTCGCGTTGAGGCCTTCTTTCGTAGAAGTGCTTCTCTCCTTCCATATGCATCAAGTCGAGTTCATCTATCAGCCCGTGCCGCTTAAGCAGGTTCAACGTCCGGTAAACGGTCACGCGGTCAATGTTCGGATCTCGTTTGCGGGCATGCCGAAGGATTTGGCTCGCATCCAGATGCTGCTTCGCCGTCTCCACAACGCTCAAGATTGTGCGGCGCTGATGGGTCATGCGCAGGCCGCGCGACATTAGTTCTGCTTGCAAACGTCCCGGTGTTTCAGTCTGAGGTAAAGGCATAACAGTTCTTGTAACGGAGTTGCAATTATATATGAGACTAAACCACTCGCGACCACAACTACCTACAGGATTCAATTCAGATTGGGATAGTACGCGTGAAAATGGCCGGAACTGTTTCTAATTGCCTTTCATCTTCTCTTTGACACTGTGCGCCAGCTTCTCAATTTCTTCGGCTTTCTTCACCACGTCCACCGAAAGAACGTTCTCATTCGTCTTGTCAACATATTGCTTCAGCTCCGTACTCAACTCCAACAACTTGTCCGTATCGCGCTTGAGCTGGGCATGTCGTTGCTCGTTCAATTTCTTTTCCATGGCTTTCTTCAATGCCTCGGCATTTTCATTTTCTTCGGACTTTTGCTGAGACGGATTCTCTCGGCCAAAAGGCGGGCCCATGTTTGGGGTTTGGGATTGATTCTGGCCCAGAAGTCGCAATGGTAATGCAATCAATAAAAGTAAGAAAAACAGAAGCAGCGTCTGTCGCACGTGGAACCTCTTTGCTGACGTGATTTCCAAGATTATACGTTGCCGCCGCCAGTTCCGGCATCGCACGCCCACACCTTGTTTATAATCGCGTATTGAACATGGAAAAGTTCCTCTTACTCGCCGCAGCGCAAGCTTTGAATATGCCCTCACTGTTCCACGGCTGGCGCGAAGATGCCATGGAGTTTATCCGCAACAGCATTCCCAAGCTCATTCTGATCGCAGTTGGGGCGATCGTGTTGGTCCGAATCGTGCGAATCTTGACCCGACGGCTGGCCTCTTTACAAGAAAAAAGGCTGCCCTCAGGCTTGCGTACGCGGCAGATACGCACGCTGGCAAGCGTAATGAACAGCGTCGGTATCTTCGTAATTTTGTTTCTGGCGTTGTTATTGGTTCTTCCGCTTTTCGGTCTGCACCCCGAACCGTTGCTCGCAAGCGCCGGGATCGTTGGTCTCGCCATTGGCTTCGGCGCGCAGACGATGGTGCACGACTTTATTAATGGATTTTTCATTCTTTTCGAAAATCAGTATGACCTTGGAGACACCGTTCGCGTCGCCGGGGTGAAAGGTACGGTCGAGGACATGAGCCTGCGGCGTACCACACTGCGCGATGATGACGGTACCGTACACATTGTTCCGAATAGCGAGATCAAAATTGTTTCGAATCTGACGAGAGACTGGTCACAACTCACCCTTCGGGTCGTGGTCGCTTATAGCGAACCCAGCGATAAAATTGTGAAACTGCTACAGCAGGTTGGGGATGAGATTCGCCATGACCCAGCCTTCGCCGAAGACATTGTCAGCGATATACAAGTGCCGGGAATTGATCGCGTGGGAAATGGCGAAGCAGAATATCTGATGTTGATAAAGACGCTTCCCAATAAGCAGTATGCAGTGAGCCGCGAATTGCGCCGCCGAATCAAAGATTGCTTTCAGAAAAACAGTATCCAGACCGCCGGGCCGGGAAAGGTTTACGTGATTGACCAGGGCGAAGGGAAGGCCTCGTAGGCAGAGCTACATTGTTCTAAGAAGTCATCCTGAGCTTGCGAAGGATCTTGCGCGGAGTGGATTTGAACTTTACGGCTCGGCATGACTTGCAAACTGAGCACTATCGCGTTGGCCCGACAAACATCACATAGGAGCAATTGCCCAGGTGCGCTGGAATCTCTTCGCTGCGCGCGCCGTAATAATCACGTTAAATTCGCCTGTCGCCTCGATACTCTCGAGAATGGAACTCAATCCGGCGGGCTCGACCGTGGCCAGACAATTCAGGAAAGCGTGAATGTCTACACCGCAATGACTCTCAGTCAGGTACGACATCTGTATATTTTGTTTTTCGAAGTGCCATGCTAATGCTGCCGCTTTCGAAACGGCGTCTTCATATTTCTTTGTCGGCAGAAGGCCCGCATTTGGATTATCGAAAATAATTCTTAATTTTCGATTGTCTTCCCGGCTGAACTCCCGCACTTTAAGCTCACCGGTTTTTGCCGTGGCTTTCCAATCGAGATGCCGGGCCGAATCCCCAGGCATGTATTCGCGCAGCCGGTAAAAATCGTCCCGCCGCCACGCAAAAATGTTTCGAACTCGCCCAGGACATTAGAAAACAACTCAATGTGATCGCTCGCGTGCTGCACCGATGGATAGACAATAATTTCGCGCACCATAGGCACGTGCCGAGTCTTAATTAGAAAGTTAAAGGGAAAGCCGCTCGCTAATCCGAAGCTTTCCTCTTTATAGCGGCCACGTCTCGTAAAAGTTAAGTCTAGATCCGCCTTGAGTGCGTTACGAGGAGGGATATACGGAAAATACGTAGTCCCTGAAAAGATACAATTCGATTTTGCCGCGCGCGCGATGCGCTGGAGTTTGCGGTCCGGCAGCGTTAGCCACTGCTTTTGAGGCGGCCGCCTTGGAGGAAAGGCAAAAGTCGTCGCCTTCCATTGCCATTGCTTGATTTTTTTCGCTTGATTAAAAGACACAACGCTGACGGAAAAAGACGGAAGCCATCTTCTGGTATTAGCTAAAGCGGAGCGCGCCCGAATTGTCTCCCCGGCAAAGACGTGTTCGGGTATGCGAACATCCAGTTCCAAGTCGCGCAAGACTATCGCGGAAACAACGCCGGAAACCAGAATTGCAGCCAGCATTGCCGCCACAACGATATAAAGCAGATTGTTCCCGGTATTGAGAGCCGCGATTCCAATCATCACCACAATGGTCACGTAAATCAGGCCAAGCTTCGTGACCTTATAGTCCACAGCGTTCCGGATGCGCCCAGCCGCAATCCGCTTCGCGAGATAAGGAACGGTGGTTATCCCAACGAAGACCGCCAGCAGAAGTGCAACCGAGGCCAGCACCAGTGTGCCCCACAGGTTCCCGGCTTGCCGTGAAACCGTGGAAAATAATGCGGCTACAAATGCCAGAATGAGGCCACCGATCGCCAGCAGGAAGCGAATCCAAACCGCAGAAATTTCCAGGTGCGGCAAGCGCAAGCCGCGTTTGATTGTCGGATCCCGTAACTTTTCGGCTGTGAAAGAAGCTTCCATCGGTGATGTTCCAGCCTAGCATTCAGGCAGGCGACCCTCAAAGTTACGCTGGGGAAGGCAAGAAGCCGCAGGTCACTTGGAAGTGTGATTACTTGACTGTTGCCGATCCGATCTGTGGAACCACAAAAGTATCAAGATAACCGCGAATATTCTCGCGATGAAGCGCTCGATAAGATTCGTAGTCCTTTGCGATCTCGGGATCTGCCCGGTTTAGCAGGACGAATGGTTCGATGAATCCCGCCTCTTGGATTTTTATCAGTGCCCGCAGCGATGGATCGAGTCTCTTCAGGTTGTTCGGGTAATCCTTTTGCTCCTTTAGAACTGTGATCATAAGGTTCAGGGAATCAGCCTCTTCTCTCAGAGTGCGGCGATATTGGGACTCATTCGGAAACTCCTTCTTGAACTTGTCCCCGTGCCACGAAGCGCGGCCCAAGCCGTAGGTCATCCACGCAAGAGCGTTCGGATCGTCCTTTCCGAGTGATGTGTCCAGCGTAATGTTGATATTCTTCTCATCCTTTACCGTCACTGCTGCACCATCTTTAAGGCGGATATTGTTCAGTTCAAGCTTGTTGCGCTGAAGCCAATTCGTCAAACCTGTCCAGGACAAGCGATTGTACGGCTCGGCGACGATTGCATTGATAAACTCTCCACGTGCATCGTCTTCCTTACCCGTTGCCGCCAGCGCATCGCCCCAATAGCGGTACGCGGTCTCACGATTGGGGTCGCTCTGGGTTGCTCGTAAAAACCATTCGCCAGCGCTTCCATAAACATGTTGTTTGAAATAGACGTCGCCGATAAAGAGCGCCGCGTCGTAGTTCGTGGGATCGAGCGCAAGAGCGCGAAGATATCCTTCTCGGGCCTTGTCCAGATCGCCCCGAGAAAAGTCTGCTTCCGCCGCTTTCATGGCTTCATTCACTTCTTTGCGATCGGAAAATGTCGCCTCGAAGCCGGCTTCTGGCAAATCCAGAAGTACTTGCAGCAACTGGCTCGTATCTCCCAGATTCTTCGCTTCCACCGCAATCATCCGTGCGCGGATGCGGGCTTTTTTGCGTTCTTCAGGGTCGGGAAGAGTTCCGGAATACTGAAGAATGCACCAAGCCCATGCTTCTTTCATTGCGGGATCGGATGGATGATCGGCTGCTAGCCTCTCAAAGAGTGGCATGGCATCCACAAACTTGCCCTGCTTATACAGTTCGAAAGCCTCGGTTCGCTCGTCATCACCATTCGCGGTTTTGTCCACCGATTGGGCTGCGCAAATGACACAAGCGACGGCAAGGAAAAACCACAGCGCGAAGACTAAAGATGAGATCCGAAAGACAAATGGTGTACTTTTCCGCATTTCCTGGTTCTCCTGATTGTGAAGAATAGCATTTGACAAGTGAAATCTATATATGTAGAGTTGTCTCATGAAATTGCGTATGTCGCCACAAACAATCCTAGTGTTGACTGAATTTCTGCAAAGTCCGCAGGATTGGAAATATGGATACGACATCAGCCGGAACACATCGCTGAAATCGGGCACCCTGTATCCAATTCTCATGCGGCTTGCGGAGCGGAAGCTGCTCGAAACTTCATGGGAAGCAGCTGAGATCGGCAAACCTCCGCGGCATTTATATCGGCTCACGCCGGATGGTAAACAGTTCGCGCGTAAGCATCGTCTTTCGCGTTCCACCAGAAAGCTTGGACAGGCAGCACTGAGCGGAGCGAAAGGCTGATGCCCGCGACGCGCAAATTGTCCTCGAGGCTGTTGCGGACAGTTCTTCGCTATTCGCCCGCCGACAGCCAGGAGTGGGCAAATGCAATGCTGCGGGAACTTGATTTTATTGAGAGCGATTGGACGGCATTATTTTGGGCTCTGGGAAGCACAACCGCGATCTTTAGACAGTCCGCTCGCGGATTGAGATCATGGTTTGGAAACAACTCGGGACGCAAGGAGGCGCGAATGAATGACATCGGTAAAAGGGCGGTTGGAGTAGCGTCAGGGATCGCGATTGCATTCACGCTGGTTCTGTGTGCGGTCGGTCTATTGTTCCTGACGGCATATCTCTTTCCAAGTTTGGGCCTCGACCGCTTGGAATGGACTCACTGGCTCACAGTGATCGTGATTCCGGAGGCAATTTTCATCGTTGCCGCAATGAAGCTGTGGCGCAAGAGAGGCCCAATGGCCGTGGGCATTCTGCTCTCCGCGATCGTGTTGGCAGTGCACTTCGCCATTCATGTCGCGACCCACTGAGGAGGGTTTATATCCATGCATTCGCCGGACGCTCGGTTTCGCTGCACCATCGCACCCTGGCTGTCGGTTCGGAACGGCGCCCGTGCCGTCGAGTTCTACAAATCGGCATTTGGGGCGACTGAGGTATTTCGTTTGGACGCTCCCGACGGCGGCGTGGTGGCCAGACTCTCGGTGGATGGCGCCGAGTTTTGGCTCGGCGACGAATCTCCGGAGCACCTTAACTTCAGCCCCGAGTCTCTCGGTGGCGGCACCGTCCGAATGATTCTGACCGTCGCTGACCCCGATGCTGTCTTCGCACGTGCACTGAAAGCCGGCGCGACCGAAGTCCACCCAGTAAGCGAAGGGCATGGCTGGCGAGTTGGCCGCGTAGTGGACCCTTTCGGACACCACTGGGAAATCGGCCGTCCTGTGGCATAACGTGTCAGGAGATAAGGCCAATGATCGAAAACCGCTCCGTCCCGACGGGCACAATCTTGCCGCACGTGAACTATCAAAATGTTGACGAAGCCATCGCTTGGCTCGGCAAGACTTTCGGCTTCTCGGAACATTATCGCTACGGCAATCCGACGAGCGGCGCACAGATGCATCTCGGTGACGCCTGGATCATGCTAAGACAAGCCCGAGAGGGAAGCGCAAGCCCAGCGAAACTCGGCTACGGAACCCAGAGCCTGACTGTGTTCGTTGAGGATTTGGAAGCGCACTTCCAGAGAGCGAAATCGTCGGGCGCGAAAATCGTAGAGGATCTCCATGAGACTGAATATGGCGAACTTCAGTATGGAGCCGAGGACCTCGATGGCCACCACTGGCTTTTCTCGCGGCACGCTCACGACCGAAGTCCCGAGGAATGGGGCGCCACGGTGGCGAATGCCTCCCCAATTCGCCAGCCTCAATAGCATCGCTGTTATGTGTCGCACCCCTAGGCAACGGAACGATGGCGGAGCCGAAAATTCTTGACGGCATGAATGACTTGATCCTGCTCGTTTTCGCCGAGATCATTGTAGAAGGGCAATCGCAGTAATCGCTCGCTAATTTCTTCCGTGACCGGGCAGTGCGAGGCGCGGGCGGCAAATCTTTCTCCTGCTTCGGAAAGATGCAGCGGGCTGTAATGAAATACGCTCAAGATGCCCTGAGATTTCAAGTGCGCAATCAGCCACTCCCTCTGCTCAATTGAGGGCAGAAGCACGTAGAACATGTGGTGGGCCTGTTCGCACTCCGGAGGAATCACAGGCAGTCTCACGTCATTGCTCTCAGCCCAATCGGCTAAAGATTCATAATAGCGATGCCAAACTGCGCGTCGTTTTTGTTGAATCTGCTCTTTCGCCTCCAGCTGCGCATAGAGAAATGCGGCCAGCAGATCAGACGGCAAGTAGCTCGATCCCAAGTCCACCCAACTGTATTTATCTACTTCTCCGCGGAAGAACCGGCTTCGGTTCGTCCCTTTTTCGCGAATAACTAGGGCTCGCTCTACCAGTTCGGCGTCATTAATGACCAAAGCGCCGCCTTCTCCGCAAGTAAAGTTCTTGGTTTCGTGAAAGCTTTGCGTCGCGAGGCATCCCATTGTGCCCGTATACGCACCCTTATATTTGGAGAATAATCCGTGTGCGTTATCCTCCACCACGCGAACGCCGTGACGCGATGCGATCGCGAGGATCGAATCCATTTCGCAGGAAACCCCCGCGTAGTGCACCACGACGATCGCCTTCGTTTTTGAAGTGATCAGGGATTCCAAACGGTTTTCATCGAGGTTCAGCGTGTCGGGACGAATGTCCGCGAATACCAGCTTCGACCCCCGCAGAGCAAAAGCATTCGCAGTGGAAACAAAAGTAAACGACGGAACGATGACCTCGTCCTCAGGGCCGCATTCGAGCAGAAGCGCCGCTATCTCCAAAGCGTGCGTGCAGGACGTCGTCAGCAATACGCGGAACGCCCCTAATTCCTTTTCGAGGAACTCATGGCACCTGCGCGTGAACGGGCCGTCCCCGGAAGCGTGGCCGCCGGCAATCGCTTCCGCGATGTACTTGTACTCATTGCCCGCGAGGCACGGCCGGTTAAATGGGATTCGGTAGCTCATGATTTTCGAAATACGAATAGTTTTTGAGTGCCATAGTCACCGGCCGGGGGAAGCAGCGAGCACCACCGATTCCATTCGGAACTCGGATCAGCGACATTGATCGGAGCATGAGTTGCTTGCGCCATCAGAGGCTTCAAAACCCGCGTCCCAACATAGTAGCTGCTCGCAAAGTTCGATAACTCGAGGAGTGTGGCTTGCCCGCCAACTGCGGCGATAACTTGCTCCTCATCAAGATACTGATTAAACGCGGGCATGGGAATAGGTTGCATCCCCCATTCTTCGCGGAGCACATTCAACCGCCGCCAACCCTGGAGAGTAGCCTCCGAGAGTAACAGCAAACCACCTGGCTTCAGCACTCGAATGGACTCTTGCAAGCCTCGAAGTTGTCGCTCCCAGTTTCCCAGATTTATCAACACGCGCACCACAATCACCTTGTCGTAGTGATCGGACGGCTCCTTCATTTGGGTAATATCGCCGACATCAAAGTCAGCCGAGCCTCCTGAGGTGCCAACCATCGTACCCAGCCGGAGCTTCGCCTGCTCGATCATTTCCGGGACATAATCCAGCCCGCGCAAGTGTATGCGCCGCGCCCGACATAGTTGCATGGACGAATACCCATTAGCACACCCCACGTCGAGAACTTTGTCTCCGTCGGCCAGATGCTTGGCGATCTCGGCGATTTCCATCTCGATCACACGATGGTCGGACCATGAAGCCGAGGAAGACGAACCGTGCTCGCGTGCCTGTTGTGTCCAATATTCAAATACTTCGCTTTGATTTAATCGGGTCGTCATTTAACGCTCTCTGTATCGTGGGTATCTAAGGCTCTCGCAATTTCAGTATTGCGGATTACGTATGGAGGCTTCTGCATGCTGCGAAAGTGCATACGCGCCAAATATTCCCCGATAATGCCCAGGGCGAATAGCTGAGCGCCGGAAAATAACGCGATGATAGATGCGAGAAACGGAAAGCCCGGCACAGAACCACCATTCACAAAATACCGAATCAGCACGTAGGCCAGGACAACAATTCCAAATAGAGTAAAAACGAATCCGATCAGGCTGGCAATTTGCAACGGGATTGTACTGAACCCGGTCATCATGTTCATCGTGTGCGTCAGCAACTTGCGGAATGTGTACCCGGAAGCCCCTTGCGCTCGCGGCCTATGCTTCACAGGTGTCGAGGTAAAGCGATTGGTGCCCCACGTCAACAGCACATCTATGGATACGAAAGACCCTTCATAGTGGACGAAGGCCTTTGCCAGTTGGGAATTGAAAGCGCGAAAGGCGCTCACTTTCCGGGCGACTTCAGCGCCCATAACATTTTGCAACGCCAGCTTGGTCACCCATGAGGCGAAGTCCCGCCCTACGCCATGTTGTTCCTGCTCCGGAGTTCCATAAACGACGTCATATCCGCTCGCTAGTTTCTCCAGCAGTTTCGGAATCTCTTCCGGAGGATGCTGCAAGTCGTCATCCATAGTGACGATGACATCGTAGCGTGCCGCCCGAATGCCGCACAGCAACGCATTGTGCTGGCCGTAATTGCGCATCAGGTTGATCGGACGAATCCATGAATACTGCCGCGCCAGATCGCAGATTACGTCCCAACTGCGATCAGGACTACAGTCGTTGACGATCACAAGTTCAAACTCATCAGCGATGGCAACAAGAACGTGTTCCAGCCTACGAACTAATTCTGGAAGAATCGCCTCGCTCCGGTAAACCGGAATGACAACGGATAGGCCAGAGTTCCTCGAATGCAAGAAGGTCGGGCCGCCAGGAATGGTCCATGATTCTTTCATCGGCACTCACCCACGGGCCACAGCCGTTATTCCAGCAATGATTGCCACCAGGCCTGCCAGCTTCTGCCATGAGATTTTTTCGTGCAGGAAGTAGAATGCCGCGAGAGTGATGAATCAATAGGTAAGACCGACAAAGAGCGGATAGCAAGTCGAGAGCTTCTGTGTTGCCAGAATGTGGAACCACATAAGCGCGGCGATACCTGAAAGCAAAAACCCACACGCAAAAATCGGTTGTTGGCCCAATCGCAGTAGGGCGGCCAATGACGGCTCAAAACCCCCCGCCGCGGCAATACCATTTTTCATCAGCAGGTTTGCCACTGCCATGCAGAGAGCGGTAAGCAGCAACAGCAGGAATCCCCCGGCAGTCAAGGTGTCTCACTCCTTATAGTATCGCTCTAGTATCGCGAACGTTCGATCAAACTACCACATTTAGATCGCCGATATGGCAAGCATCGCGGGAGATCCTAGCCAGCCGGTTTTGTCTCGGTCTTTCTTTTCGAAAGATACTATAACGCGTTCCTCGCCAAATCTTCTCGCCGTCGAACCTTAGTCCAGTGCCGCACGCACTTTGGTCCACGTCAAGCCCCGATTCTACGGGCATAATCAACGTCCCAATACTTTCCTTTTCGTCCAGCAGTCGCATGGTCGGACAATTTGCTGGAACGAAGGCCCATCGTTGGGGATAGTGTTCGTTCACATAGTCGAGCGAAATCCAATACGGACTCACCACCATTTGCTTATTCTCCCCAATCACGGAACTTAGAAATGATGTGTCTTCCTTCGCCTGCACAACAACATTTCTCTGCATCCGCGTAGTCAACACTGTTATCCCTACCCCTGTTAGGAAAAATGATAAGGCCAGCACATTACGCACGGTCCGACCGCGCCTTCGCATCCACGCCGCTAATGTTATTCCCCACAGCAAGGCTATAAACGGCTCCATCAACAAAAGAGACCGAATTCCGCGGTAATCCCACACCGTGTAGACGCAAAGATCGGCAATGAGCAACAGGCTCACGGCCACGGCGGTTCCAAGAGCAAATGCGTCGCGCCTCTTCAGCCACAACCACACGCCCAGCGGAATCCCGCTAAGGAGAAACAGCATTGAAATGCCTTCCAATCGTCCTCCGACGAAGTGTCGCCATGACGCCAGCGAGTGCAGGTTGAAAACGAATTTATTCCCAACCGCTGTCGCCCAGTCCCGTGCTGAGTCGAGAGCCTGTTTCAATGCGAACGCGTCACTATAAACGGGCTTCGAACGTGCCTCCTAGAATATTCGCCTTCCACAGCGACGGTCGCCCCTGCCCTGCTGGTGAGAAGATCAGCGCCACCAGCACCACGAGTGCCAGAAATCCGGAGAACATAGCTTTCCACCACCGTCCTTCCCTACCGTTGAAGAGGAGCATTACACACATCACCACCGCCAACGCCGCCCCTGTCTCACGAAAGAGAATAGGAAGCGCGAGCGCCAGCGGCCCCAGCCACCAGCGAAATTTCTCGGGAGCCAGCAGGAATATGGAAAATGCAGCCAAGCCCGCAGCTGCCAACGGCACCTCGGCCATTGCCGTGAAGGCATAAAAGAGATTCAGCGGAAAGAAAGCAAACAGCACCAAACCGTAGATTGCGGTCTCCTCATCGTGGAGCCGCACCGCAATCCAATATTCGAACCCGCACGCCAACAAAAAACTGAAGATTGCCGGTAGTCTCGCGGTCAGCGCCGAGTAGCCAAACAGGCGGAAGGTAACTGCCAACTCCGCATAGAAACCGGGCATGTACAGCGAGTTCCTCCTGTACGCCTGCCCCAGTAGTGAGGGATAAATGATTGACGAGTCCAGCCTTCCTTCACCGAGCCAGTGCCGTGCCACTGAGATATAGCCGACCTGATCGTTTAGGGTATCGTTTAGCCCATTAATGGGGAGACGTCCCCAATCAACCCAACACCCAGTCGCAAACATTCCAATCACAAGGAGTACGACTAAGGCTAACCCGCGACTACTCATGTTCGTCTCGTGGCTCCATTGGAATGCGGAGACTATACCAAAACCGAATACGGGCTGGCCTCTGAGGATATTGTGTTATTTTCTTCAAGCCCGTTCGTCGAAATAAAAAATGTCAAAACGCCAGCAATATTATTTTGTCTTCCTGATTTGCAGCATTCTGATTTATGAGCTGGCCCATTTCCCGACCCTCCAAAAAGCCGGATGGAGCCCACTCCCTGCCGTCATAAACTATCCCGCCGACCAGATGTTGTATCTCAACCTCAGCGCCATTCAGTACGACTCACCCTCAGAAGTTGTGAACCCGTGGTACGGGAATCCAGTTCCGGCCGTTGATGTTCCACACCTGCGATTCCCGATTACATTTCTCCTTTTCCGAGTTACCCGCGCCATCTTCCGCTCATGGACGCTTGCCATGTTGGTGTGGGCTGGGGCGTGGGCAGGCTTGACCTTCGCGGCGGCCGCGTTCTGCTTGCGGTCAATATTTCCGGATAGCGATCCCAGATTGACGGTTCTTGCCGCCTTCGGCCTTCTCGTGCTCCAGTCGCCGTTGGTTTATCTCATACATCTCTTGCACCTTCCATCTCTGGCTGGTTTTCATGAGTTACGGCTTCCATATATGCGCTTTGCATTTCCGCAGGTTATCGTTCCGGTCGTCTTCGCTTATCTCGGATTGCAAATTCGCGCTTTGAGGAGTGGCTCGAAATGGGACCTGGCCGGAATGGCGCTCTTGCAGTTTGCAGCCTGTTCCGCTTTTCCTTATGTACTCCCGATCATCGCAGCGGCAACAGCGATTACCTTCCTGATTATTCAGTGGAATAAAAAGCAAATAGTTTTGCGATGGCCGACGCTCGTAACCTTTGCTGCCGTCTGCGGGGCCTTGGATATTGGCTATCTTTTGCTCGCTGGGCTGGCCGGTTCTCACGGCAACATCCAGTTTGGCCTCCATTTCCGTCCCGAGATGATCATTCCCTTGGGCCCGGCCTTACGTTCTGCTTCTTTTCATAGGAGCCGCCTTAGCGCTGGCTTCCCCGGTTCCTCTTGCCGCCAAGGCCACGGTTGCGGGAATGGCCCTATCGAACGCCTTGTTTGCCTTTTCAGATGTGTTCTTTCCTGTAACGAGCATAATAGACGCCCACGTCAACTACATAGTCGCCCTTACCACATGGCTACCTCTCATTGTCATACTTTGGCCATGGGTCAAAAAGCTTGATGGGTTGACGCTTCGGTTCGCAGTTGCCAGCCTTCTCATTTGTATCGGCCTTTGGGAAGGCTATGCCAGTTACCGCTCTAGTCTGTCTTTCAATGTTCTTCAAGCATCCGCCATAAAAGCGTTAGGAACGCTTGCTCTAACGCCGAAGGACTTGGTCGCCGCACCGGCCGAATTCTCCGATGATATTTCCTGCTGGGTCCCACTCTTGTCCCACGCCAAGGTGCTATTTACGAGGGACGCCGAAAATATTTTGTCTGCGGACTCAATCCGGGGAGAACAGGCATTTCGTCAGGCCCTTTACCTCGAGTTGGGCGGAATCAATCGCGATTCTCTAATATCTTTCACCAAACCTGGCAGCCCCGATTCAGAAATCAGCCGAATCGAATTGTTTAGCGAGATCGGATATCAAAGTTCACCGCTTGCCGCCGATCGCGCGAAGCTGCGAGCTTTGGTACGGCAGAGGCTTGAACCTTCAATGGCGCAGCTGGAGTCTGATCCCGCTTCCGGCGGATACCTGTCCGGGGTTATGACCGGATTATCTTCATTGACAGCATCGCCGAGCCTGTCTTCAAAGCCTCCGCGCTCTCGCCATGGCTCGAGATTCAACGGTCCTACGACGCAAATGGAGTCAGGGTATGGATTTGCCAGCCTAAGCGTTCCGCATGATGTATGCTACCGGGCACCATGAGGGGGAAGACTTGAATTGGAAACGTTTGGCAGTGACTTTCCTCTACGTCGTATTCCTCGCCGGCTTATCCTTTGTTTGTTTCAAGCGCCCTTTGCCGGAAGAGTTCGACCGCTACATGTACGAAGCCCTGGTGCGCAGCAAACATCAATCCGCGGAAGTGATGTATCCGATTATTAAGCACTCCTACCCGCGCGCCGAGGCCAGTGAGATTCTCGATAGCCCTGCGCACCTCGCTCAAATGGAGCCGCTATATGCGATCCGTCCTTTGTACGTGCAAGCCATTGCCATCGCGGCGTCCACCGGCATGCCATATCAGAGTGCCGTCAGTCTTATCCCTCCGCCGCATCCCTTTTCTTGATGGGGATTGTCTTGCTCGTCTGGACCGGACGGCCAATTTACAGCGCGCTTCTGCTCGCGAGTCCTGCAATCGTCGCCGTCGCAAGAGGAGGCACACCCGACGCATTCTCCGCTTTGTTCCTGCTAGTATCCGCGTGGGCGTTGTCAACCAATCGAATGTTGCTCGCCATCGCCGTCTTGCTGGCGAGCATCTGGGTACGTACGGATAATGTTTTATTCGTTATTGTCATACTGATCTGGTTGGCATGGACAAAGCGTGTTTCTCTTGAATTTGCCGCGTGGCAATCTTGGCATGCGCTAGTGTTCTGGTAATCAATCACTTTGCGGGAAACTATCCGTGGCGCTACCTGTTTCGCTATACCTTTATTGGGGGGAAGGAACATCGCGGAAGTTTCGCCCAATCTTAGTTTCAGGGAATATTTGAGCGCGATTCTTTCCGGAATGCGAGAGATCGGAAATCAGGAAATCGCAATTTTCATTCTGATTGGCTTGGCCGCCGCAAAGTGGCTTCCCCGCGATGATATATTGCGCCCAATACTGCTCTGCGTCGCAATCGCAGCGTCATGCCACTTCCTATTGTTTCCGAGTCCAGACAACCGCTTCTTTGCCTGGGCCTACTTAATTGCCGGAGCCGCTTTCATACGTGCGATCCCGGCCCGTGCGATTCACAGAAGCTGTTCCGAGTTGAGCAGGCGTCCTCCGCTAATCCTTCAGCAACTGCCTGGCGATCACTAGCCTTTGTATTTCACTGGTACCCTCGCCGATCGTGCACAGCTTCACGTCCCGATAAAACTTTTCTGCGGGATAGTCTTTGATAAAACCGTATCCGCCATGAATCTGCACACCTTCATTCGCGCAGCGAACGGCGACTTCACTCGCATACAGTTTCGCCATTGAAGATTCCAGCGTTGTTTTCATCCCTGCGTCTTTCATAGACGCGGCCCGCAACGTCAGCAATTTAGCGGCTTCGATTTCAGTCGCCATGTCCGCCAGCTTCCATTGGATCGCCTGAAAATCGCTGATCGCTTTACCGAATTGTTTCCGCTGCTTGGAATAATTGAGCGCTGCATCGTACGCGCCCTCCGCCATGCCCAGTGACAATGCGGCGATGGAGATCCTTCCACCGTCGAGCACGCGCATCGCGTCCACAAATCCCTGGCCCTCGGTTCCAAGCAGGTTTTCCGCAGGAAGAACGCAATCTTCGAAAATGAGTTCGGCCGTATCGCTGGCACGCAAGCCAAGTTTGTTTTCTTTTTCCCGTGACGGAAACCTCTTGTATCTTTGTCAACCAGAAAAGCTGAAAGCCCATGCGTATGCGCGGCCCGATCGGTGACAGCGAAACTACCAGCACGTCCGCGTAGTGACCGTTAGTGCAAAAAGTCTTGGTCCCATTCAAAACCCAGTTGTTGCCCTTGCGCACCGCGGTCATCCTCGCACTGCCCGCGTCCGACCCTGAAGATGGTTCCGTCAATCCCCATGCGCCAATAAATTCTCCTGTTGCAAGCCTGCTTACATATTTCTTCTTCTGAAGATTCGTTTCCGGCGA
>CAVPCG010000010.1:0-34206 GCA_963702325.1 uncultured Acidobacteriaceae bacterium
CTGGCTCTTGAATTCGCCTGAGGACTTATCGAAGGATCCTATCTTCCAGACAAGTTTTTTCCCGCGATTGCGCCAACGCTGTCAGCATGGTCAGCACCAGCAGTCCCGTCCCTGCTGCTTTTGCCATGCCTTTCATATTTACCATTTGGGCTGCGTGATCACCGCACCCGGTCATATGCGGATCGTCCGTCCATGTGCCCATCTCCTGACGTTTCGAGAGCTCGTGATAGCGAGCCAGTTTGTCGCGATCGAGCGTCACCCCAAGCCCTGGACCGGTCCCCGGCCATTGCTCCATTCTTATATTGCATTCTGCCGCCCTCGATAATGTCGTCCGTCAGATGGTGGTAGTGCGAGTCTGGGGCCAGCACTAGATTTGCAAGGCTTGCTGCGAGGTGAAGCATGGCCGCCTGCGAAATCCCAAATTCTGCTCCGCTGTGCATGCCCGCGTCCACGCCCATCGCCTCGCAGATCTGGCCCGCGAGCTTGGCGCGACGGATGCCTCCGTACCAGTGCGGATCGAGCAAAACGACATCGAGCACATTAGACATCACGGTGGGGGCAAGATCCTCGAACGCGAACACCGACATGTTCGACGCCAACGTCACCCATGGCGCCTTTGCATTCACCCGCTGCATCGCACGCAGACCCCACACCGGATCTTCCAGGTACTCTACGTTGTACTCGTCAGCCGGCGCGCGAGTGAATGGCAGTCGTAATCGTCCACACCGCGTCGGGATCCAGGCGGATGCGGTGCCTGGGGAACTCCTTGCGCAACGCGATGAACGTCTCTATCTCTTCGTCAGGAGGGAGCACGCCGTTCTTGTACTTCAAGGTCTTGAAGCCGTATTTGCTGACGAGTGCTTTGGCAAAATCGACCATCTGGCGGACGTTTGATACTTCGCCAGCCCCCTCGTCATTCGGATAGCGATAGAAAAGGTAGGCGGAAAACGCAATCTCGTCGCGAATCCGTCCGCCGAGCAGGTCGCACACCGGACGATTCAAAGCTTTTCCTTGAATATCAAGGATCGCAAACTCAAGTCCGGCGAACCCCAGAGCGCGGCCGAAAAGTTTTACCGAACTCGGCGCCGCCAGCTTCCAGCGAATCCGCTCAAGGTTCATCGGATCTTCGCCAATCAACAGCGGTTTCAGGTCCGCGAGTGTCCGGCGCGGCTTGCGCCTGAATAGCACTCGCCCAGGCCGGTGATGCCTTCGTCGGTTTTCATTTCGATAATGATGCGCGAAAATCCCGGATGCGACCCCACTCAATCCTCAAGGGCGCTTCAATCGGAAAAAGGCGGGAGTCCAGCTGATGTCGGTAATTTTCATTTCTTCTCCGGGCGGCTAGCGCTGGTCGGCAAGCGGTTGCCCCTTGATTCCTACCCGGCCGGGCAGATATGCCAGCGGCTCAAGTTGGCAAAATACATTTCATCGAAGTTCGCGCCACCGAAAGCCAGGTTGGTGGGGCTAGCGATCATCGTTCCTTCCCGGTCCGCGGCAAATAGCGAGACCTTCCCATGCGGCGTTACCCGGTAGACGTTGTGTGACGCATAACAGGTCACGTACAGGTTGCCCTGCGCGTCGAGGGCTGCGCCGTCCGGAACATTGTGCAATCCCGAAGCATAAATTCGCGCCTTTCCAATCGAACCGGATTTCAGGATCGGCACCGCCAGCACGTTGTCTTTCGTGCTTTGCACGACGTACAACGTCTTTTCATCGGCGCTGAGCGAGAGCCCGTTGGGAAACGCAAGATGATCGAGCAGTTGTTCCATCTTGCCGTGCGGTCGAAGAACGAAGAGAAATCCATCATTTTGGTTGAACGCTCCGGATCGCTGAAATAAATATTGCCTTCGCGATCGAACACCGAGAAATTCGGATTGCGGAGACGGTATTGCCCCGCTCTCTCCCATGACCGGATGGTTTTGCCCGATCGGTCGAGTTGTATCAAGGCGCCGAAACCGGAGTTGCAAACAAATAAGTCCTGCTTCGCGGAGAATGTGAGGCCAAGATTAAAGCCTCCAAGCGTGACGACGGTACGAACCTTGCCCTTTGAACAAATCCGCATACCTGCCCAAGTTCGCCACCCGCCCAAAGGTTTCCATCAGCATCAAAGGCGAGCCCCTCCGGATGATCGAGTCCCTCGGCAAATATCTCGAACTGTTCCAGCGGGATTTGAGGCCGCATCTCAGGCTCTTTTGCGGAAATGAGTGTTCGCCACCTGTTTGTCAGACATTCGCACATATATAGTGATTTGCGCCTCAAGTCAACGCCGAATCAGCGATGTTCCGACGCGATCAAATGGACTGAAACGTCGTGTTGGTGCGCCGCTCGGGCTTTGGCGAACCATTCAGGGGGCGAAAGCTTCAATCGAATTCGTGAAGTGAATCGCGTTCCGGCTGATTCTCCCGGAATGCCGGCAAAAATCATCATTCCCCGTGCGCGACGGACTGCGCACATTTAGGATTTCCCAATGCGAAAGATTGTCAGATGGATCGTTCCTTTTTTGTTCTATTTTCCGCGGTTTCGGTCTTCGCGAAAGACCGGCCTCACTTCGACTGCACTCCATCGTTTCCTTTCCAGCAAGGATGGTTCGGAGCTGACGCCGCCTACTCGATTCCGATGCCAGATGGCCGCGACGTGTGGATCTTCGGCGACACCCTATATGGCGATAAGCGGCAGGTCACGGTAGATGTACCGCGATGGTACACAACACCATCGGGATTTCCACGTGCAAGAACGGTCAGTGGAAGATTGACTACACGATTCGACGCGACGCCAAAGGCGATCGCGATAGCTTCTTTAAGCCGCAGCAAAACAACGGCTCGTATTATTGGGCGCTCGACGGCGTGGAGCATGGCCGTGAGTTGTGGATCACCCTGCTCTGCGTTCGCAATGCGCCAAATTCAAATGCGTTCGCGCTGGGGTTCGAAGTTTGCGGAACCGATATGGCGCGCGTACGGGCTGAAGGACAATCCGCAGTCCTGGAAAGTTTCGTACTTCCCGCTCGTGCCGGAGAGCGTGCATGCCAATCCTTCGGCTTCCGCGCTGATTGAAGGCGATTATCTGTACATCTTCACTTTGTACGAACAGGGAAGCCTGCCGCAAATCCTTACGCGCATTCCTCTGAAGGGGCTCGACGATCCGCGAAAGAACTTGCAATACCTTGGCAGCGACGACCAATTGCACGATGGATTGAGCCGGCGAAGGCGAAAATCATCATGAGTAAAGGCGCCTCCGAGATGTCGGTGCGCTACCACCCGGAACTGAAAAAGTGGATCGCAGTGATGGTTGATCCGCAGATTTTTTCCGACAAGGTAATTCTTCGCACATCGCCGGACATGACCGGGCCGTGGAGCGACGGCGAGGTCATCTACCGAATCCCTGAATTGCAGAAGAACTCTCCAGGCTATGACGCCGATACCTTCTGCTATGCCGGTAAGGAGCACCCTGAATTTGAAAAGCCTGGGGAGTTGATGTTCACCTACGTCTGCAACACCATGAAGCCGAAAAAACTGGAGGCGAATACCGGCATCTATTTTCCGAAAATAGTTCGGATGCCGATGCCGGCGTTCGCCGTCGGTGCGGTGAAATAGGTCACTAACCGGAGAGAACAACCTTACAGAAGGCGAGCGTCTGACGAACGTGCTCGGTCCAATACGGCCAATCGTGGCCGCCAGGGAATTCCTGGTACTCATGACGCACATTCATTCGCGTCAGGGCGCGATGAAGTTCGCGATTGGCTTCAATCAGAGGATCGCCGGTTCCGCAATCAAACCGTAAGGGGGGAATACGCTCGTGGTTGATTTTCGCCCAGTGCAGCAGGTCCGTATCCAGTTCGCCCGCATACTGAAATGCCGCAGGGGGAAAGGGAATGAACTGGGAGAGTTGAGCGACCTGCGTGATCGAGGAATGCCCGGAAATCCCTTGCACCCGCGACGGATACTTCATGCCTAACCGCATCGCGCCATAGCCGCCCATCGAAAGCCCCGCGATAAAAAATTTCTCAGGATGCAATTGCGGAAACAGCTCGCGCAAGCAGCACGGGACATCGTCTACAATCCATTTTTCGTAGTTAGCGTTCGCGTGAGGAACGTATCCGGTTCCGTCTCCCCAAAGGCCGTCTGACGGCATGGCGATCATCATCGGAAGCATACTTCCATCGCGGAGCATCTCCAGCGCGACCGAAACGACATCGCCATTCAGCCACCAATTCCACTGGCAGCCATACACTCCGTGTAATAGCAACAGCAGCGGCACACGCTCGAGGGTTTCGAACTCCGGGGGTGCGAACAGCAAGACATCGCCACGATGCGCGAGAGCATTGCTGCGAAAGTTTAAGAAGCGGAGATTCTCATTTCCAGGCAACGGACGCGAAAGCTGAGCATTGGGAAACTGTTTTGTCATGCGCGATTACACGTTTCCTGTCAGCAGCGGAACCGCCCCGAAAAGGCCGGCATCGTTGCCCAATTGCGCGGCTACGACCTGGACCTTTCCCCAGGGAGTCCATGCATGCTTATTCGCATAAGCTTGAATGTAAGGAAGTATGAGATCGGCGCGCCGCATCACGCCCCCGCCCATTACGATCCGTTCCGGATCGTATGCATGGATCAATCCCACCGCCCCGCTCGCCCAGACATTCAAACAGTAGTCGCGAATTTCGCTCGCGACCTGATCGCCTGAATCTGCCAGTTCGAAGAGCGTCTGGAAATTTATCGTTCCTGCTTTAGACAGCGCACTGGCGCTGAAGCCTTTCCACTCACGCGCCATGATCGGCAGCGCCCATCCGGAGGCTTCGGCTTCCATGCATCCGATAGCACCGCAGGTACACGGACGACCGCCAACTTTCGCTGGCAGATGTCCGCCGAGGCATCCGGCCTGGGCGTGCTTTCCGCGCAGCAGTTTGCCTTCGATCATGGCGGCGCCACCGATGCCGGTGCCCAACGTGATCATGACAACATCGTCGCAACCTCGGGCGGCTCCCGCGTGGCGTTCGCCCAGCAGAGCCATCCGCGCGTCGTTCTCAATGGCGAAACGCAATCCGAACTCGCGATTGCACCAGCCGATGAAGTCAATCGAAGGCGCATCTTCATACTTCTTGTTGGTTGACACCACGCGGCCAAGGCGCGCATCGGCAAGCCCGCAGAATCCGAGTGCCACTCCTTCGCAATCCGTTGTGTTCAAGTGTAGTTCGGCGAGTAGTGCGCGTATCACCGTTGCAAAAATAGCGAGCGAGGGAAGAAGCGCCAGCGAGGAGTCGAGCGAAACTTGATGGGATCCCAATAGCTTGTCGCCCTCGATGACGGCAATCGTGGCATGGCTGCCCCCTAAATCAATTCCAATCGCAGGTCGTGTCATATTCAGGGAAACAAGCGCTTTAGGTGCAGAAAGAATTCAATAATAGTCGTTTTCGGCATCAAAAGACCAAAATTATGTTCTTTTTGGTTTGCATTTGAGAACCTGATTCGAGTAGCGTATTTCATTATGAACCCTGTCTTCGCGTTCGTGAACTGGGCCGACGGCGCGATGCAAGTGTCCGGTCTTCGCTCGTCCGAAAAGAAGCTTGGACAACTTAAAGGAATCTTCGAAAATCAGCAAGCCTGGCAGCTGCTCGATCCCGAGACAATAGTCTACCGGGTCTGGTGGTGGGAACCCGTTCCCCCCGGCACCGAGGGCGGTTTGTTCTGGGGAACCACCGAAATTCAACCCGGCCGCATCGGGAAAGAATACTTCATGACCCACGGGCACCGGCACGTCATCGGCGATCGAGCGGAGTTCTATGGCACGGTCGCCGGCAGCGGGAAACTAATGTTGAAGGACAGTGCCGGGCACACCTGGTTTGAAGACATGAAGCCCGGGAGCCTGCACTACATCGCGGGCAACGTCGCACACCGCGTGGTAAATACCGGAGACGCCCCCCTTCGATTCGTCGCTTGCTGGCCGAGCGATGCTGGCCACGACTACGAAATCGCAGGCGGCCGCGGATTCGGTGCGCGAATCACCGAAGAACAGGGTGTTGCCGTCTTTACGACTGCAGGGACGAACCCGTGATATCCCTTGGCCCGCTGGCTTCGCCCAGGTTCGATCCAAAGCTTGGTGTGCATAGCGCCGACGATAGCCTCCGATTTACCTATGGCGACGGCGTCTTCGGGCCGAAGCCGGAGTTCCGCCGTCTCGACGACATACGGGCCAGCTTGCGTGATCGCGAATGCCAGGGCCCGGACCCGGTTTACTCGATTGTGATGGACGTCGGCCGCCAAGAACACCGCGAGGAGTTAGAGCGACGCATGCTCTTATTCGGCGTCGTGGTGTATGCCGGTGGGCAGCTCGGAGATGAACCGGTTCGGAGCCAGGGCCATGTCCATGCCGTCGCGCCCCACTGCGGGTGGTCAACGCCGGAGTTGTTCGAAATTTGGGAGGGGCGCGCAATTATCTACGCGCAAGAGAGCGCCGGCGATGATCCTGGCCGCTGTTTTGCAGTATCGGCTGACCCCGGAGACAAGGTAGTTGTTCCTCCAGGATGGGCGCATAGCGTCATCAATGCCGATCCAGAACACCGCATGATGTTCGGTGCATGGTGCGATCGTCAATACGGGTTTGTTTACGACGCGATTCGAGCGCACCATGGTCTGGCTTGGTTTCCTGTTTTTGATTCTGAGCGGAACATCCACTGGGAATCCAATCCTTCTTATCTATCCTCCAGTCTTGCGATTCGAGGCCCGCGCCTCTACCCGGAACTGGGCCTGGATCACAACACACCCATGTATGAGCAGTTCGCGGCCGATCCTGATAGCATCCAGTGGGTTTCTGAACCCGCGCGTGTCGAAGCGTTGTGGCCTGCCTTCGAAATGTAAGTTTTCACGACTATTCATTTGACACCGATATCTGATTACGTTAGTGACGGTGACAGGTCGGCGAACAATTCCGGTGAGACGCGGGCCATTTACTCATCCTCACTGAGCCTCCAAAAGCTTCACAAATCCAGGAGCGGAAATTCTTAAGCTTGAAATCACGAATGCTCGGTCTTGAGAGATGCCTGCACCCTGATCGTCAAGCTTGTCCAATATCATCTGTTCGCACAGGTGGTATTGGTGAATCAAGAAATCATCTGCGGTCTGACAAAGCACTCCGAATTTGTCAAGACACTCCTTCGGGAAATGCCTCGTATTTTGTGTCACGATTGCGTTGGCGCGTGCCATGATTGCGGCAGCTAGGACGTGTCTGTCGTCTTTGTCTGGGATACACTCGACCGCTCGGAGCAATTCAGGTGGCACAGTAACCATAGCCTCCGGAAACGCCTTATTCATTTGGTCGCGCCTGTGTTCGGCTTCAACAACGGTACGTTTTAGTTTCGTTCGCAGGGTCTTAGTCATCTCTGCCATTATCTGCTCGCTCCATAACGGTCGGTACATTGCTGGTTCTTCCGCAAGCCGCAATAGAAGATCGCAAAGTGAGGCTGGCACAAGAACACATGCATCTAAAACCGCGGAATATTCATTTTCCTGAGTGAAAATCATCTGGGATTTTGTCGTAATCCCCTTTGGCGAATTCTCGCTTGGCTAAGTTGTTGAGGGTATCCCGACGCGTAATGTCACGTTTTGCCTTGTACGCGATTACATCACGCACATACATACGACGATGCGTGCCGACTAAATGAAAGGGGATTTCTCCTTTCTCTAGGAGAGTGACGAGGAACTGTCTTGACATTCCCAAAATCTTGCTAGCTTCGACAGTTGTGAGTTCATGCTTGCTCTGCAAGATGGTCACGGAGTGACCTGCTCGCAAATCAGCCAGCAATCGAAGCAGGAATGAGTAGAGGTTGTTAGGCAGAATCTCGGTCTTGCCGTCCGGCCCGATCAGCTTCGCTTCTGCGGCGCGAAGCTTTGCATAAATCTCGCTAATCTCTCGTTGCTCTTGCGGAGAAATGGCGATTGCGGCTGCTTCGCTGTTGGGTACCATCGTGCTCGTACCTCCTCGAGAGGGTTTAGAACCTGGAAAGAGTTTAACTCGTATACGCCATAAATACAACTTATATATTGCACTTACGATGCAATTTTGCATTTTTCCACTTGTTTTCGTAGCGTTTAGGAATGAAGGGCGGACAACGGGGATTCGATGAAGTGCTCCGGGCGAATGCTCAACAAAAGAGCCACAAAAACCTCTGAGATAAAGGCTAAGAAGAAGTCCTTCTGAGCCTTGTCGGAAGTCAACGCAGTAAACTTCAGCGGCGCAAAACCTGCTGATCGGCGCACCGTTTCCACGAAAGCATGATTATCTTGCGGACGATTGAACCTGTAGGAAAACTCATCCAGCTAAACGCTTCAAATGCTTTATCGAAATTGAATGGAAGCTTGTGTCAAGTGAATAGTCGTGAAGTTTTTTGATCAGATCAGTCCGCGAGTCCGAGCCGCTGTTCCAGCTTCTCCAACGAGACTCCCTTCGTCTCCGGGTAAATCGCCGCGACCAGGACGATGTCAATCAGCATCATGGCGGCAAAGAAGAAGAAGGGCGTCGCGCTCGATTTCTTGGCGAGCACAGGGAAGATAAAAGAGATCAAAGCATTCATCACCCACAAAGTTGATGTCCCAATCGCTTGCCCTTGGGCGCGAACCCGGGTCGGAAAGACTTCGCTGATATACACCCATACCACCGCGCCCTGCGACATGGCGAAGCACCCCATGAACGCCATGACCAGCCAGATCAGCCAGCCCTGATGCGTGCCGCTGTGGAAGATCTCTCCGATCGCGGCGAGAAAGATGAAGATGCCCGCGGTTCCGGCGAGCAATAGCTTCTTGCGGCCCACCAGGTCAATGATGGACATGGCAATCAGAGTGAAAATCAGGTTGGTGCATCCAATGACGACGGATTGCATGCCGGCCGAATATTTGCTGGCTCCGGCTGCGGCAAAAATGTCATTCAGGTAATACAAACATGCGTTGATGCCGGTCAGTTGGTTGAAGGCGCCGGCGGTTACCGCAAGAACGATCGGCAACAGATATTTCCGTTGGAAGAGCGGCTCCGTCGCGGAACTGCGCTCCAGGTGAATGGAGCCCACGATTTCCCTGAGTTCCTGCTCGGCGTCTTCATTGCCGGTCAGGCGCAGAACGTCGAGAGCTTCGCTGGTTCTGTTTTTCGTCGCCAGCCACCGCGGGCTGCGGGGGATGAAAAACAGCATTAGCAGGAATAAAAGTGCAGGCAACGCAGCGATCCCCAATTGCCAGCGCCATTCCGCTGGACCAAAGTTCATCCGGCCAATCAAGAAGTTCGACAAGTATGCCAGCAGAATACCGAGAACAATATTGACCTGGAAGAAACCAACCAAGCGGCCTCGCCACTTCGCCGGGGACAGCTCCGCGATATACATCGGCGCAAGCACCGACGATCCGCCGATGCCCAAGCCTCCAATGATGCGGAAGGCGAGCAACGATCCCCAACTCCACGCAAACGCGCAGCCCAGGGCCGAGAGGAAATAGAACACCGCCATGATGCGCAGGCTATCGCGCCGCCCGATCCGTTGTCCGGGGTATCCCGCCGTCATCGCTCCGACAACCGTTCCCCATAGGGCACTGGAAACGGTCAATCCTAATAAATAAGGAGTAAGGCTATAAACTTCGGTGAGTTGGCGCGTTGTGCCTGCGATGACTGCGGTATCGAAGCCAAACAGCAACCCCCCGAGTGCGCTCACGAAGGTACTCTTCACCAGGTATGGGTTTACGCTCATGTGTCTTTTTTCCTCGGCACAGTGAACGAATACTATCGAAAAGAACAAAATTGGTCTATGGAATAGATCGGTTAGACGCTATAAACCTCCGATACGAACTTGTCTTCATCATTCAGCGGTGCCCTTCCGAGGCGCGGCTTGACCTCTGGTAGGGAAATTGATTTCGGGAGGAATTATCGTCGCACGTTATTTAAATTCGGGGCGGGCCGGTCACTTTTCGCCGTACAACCTTTATTCCTCTCAGACGCGCACCACCTCGATGCCATGCTTTTGGAATGGCGCGACCATCTCGTCGGTTGCCGCCGCGTCGGTGACCAGAATGTTTAACTCAGTGGCTTTGCAGATTCTCCAGTTAGCCACCACCCCAAGTTTGCCGCTGTCCACAACGGCTACACGGCGCCGCGCCAGCCTCATCATCGTCGAGTTGAGCTCCGCCTCATCCGCATTGAAGCAACTCGCCCCCCACGTGGCATCCATGCCGTCCGCCCCGATGAACATCGTACTGATCAACATGTTTTCCAGCGCCTTCAAGGCCGCCGAACCTACCAGCGAAAACCATTCGCCGTGCAGATGTCCTCCGGTCACGAAGACATAGACGTCCTTGCGCTTGGCAAGCTCCATTGCCACATTGACTGTGTTCGTCACTACCGTGATGTTGTAGTTCATGGGCAGGCCGCGGATGACCTCCGTCGTTGTAGTGCCAGGCGTGAGCGCGATCGTTTCTCCCGGATTAATGAGCGCCGCGGCGGCCCGCCCGATGCGGCGTTTTTCGTCTGCGGCGCGCTCTACTTGCGCCAAAAACGATTGGTCGCGCCGGAACAGTTCGTAAAAAAGTGGCTCGATGGAAATTGCGCCGCCATGAGTACGCCGCAACAATCCCTTCTGCTCCAACTCGTCCAGGTCCCTCCGAATCGTTACCACCGAGACGTTCAGTTGTTCGCTCAGCGTCTCTACCGACACCCGTCCGGTCTGTTGGAGGTCTGTCAGAATCGCTGTAAAGCGGACCTGCTGCTTATCCTGATGAACGGTCCCTTCCGCCGAGTGTCCTGTTGGAGGCATCCCTGGCGGTGATGGCGCCCGGAGTTTGCTCATTCGGTTCTCCTGTCCTTCGAGTACTAAAAAGAAATTTCTGTCTGGCTTTTAGTTTCGGTTTCTGACGAAACGAAAGCTTTCGCCAAGAATAGCTCTTCCGAAATTCTGATCGTGCAAAAGATCGTATCCGTATTCAAGAAGGATAAATTTTGCATTATGCCGTTTTCGACAGAAACTGTTTGTTTATACTCAGCATAACAATACCAGAATGATCGGATTGCCGAATCCTTGAACCCATTCCGGCCAGCAATAATCTTATATCCCGAACGCTTCGGAGTTTCGCGAGGAAAACGAATGACCCTGGATCGCCGTCAATTTGTCACTGCCTTGGTTGTCTCGGGCGCTGCCACAGCCGTCCGGACGCACGCTATCGAGAATTCGCCCGCAGCTCTTCTTCTCTTTTCGCCGGAAGAACCTTCGCCTGCGGCTGGACACAACACGGACGTTGACTTTCGGTTCGCCCCACATGCTTCGCAGTCAACGATCTGTTTTCCCGACGATCCCATGAAAACCATCGTCGGCCAGGCTGGCGACTTGCGTTATGGATTCGCAAAGTCATTGTTTGTCGGGATGAAAGACTTTAGTACCTTGATCGAGTTTTCTCTCGCTGGTTTTCAGGACGACAAGGTGCTGCGCCAATGGATCGACGCCCCGGGCGTTCCCATCGTGCACACCTTGATTGATCGTCCCGCTGCCACGCTGGAACTCACTGCCTTCGCCACCCGCCATGCTTCGGAAGGACGTGTTGATAATGTGCTGCTATCAATCAAGTCCAAAAAAGGCGCCGTCGCGGTTGTCCCGAATATTCACATCCGCACCTGTGAAAAGCTTGAACTGGAGTCCTATTCCACGCCAACGGCGACGGTGGGCACTCACGGAAGCAAATCGCCATTGCTCGTCGCCGGGCAACTGGACAACGCTCTCGGCACATGCATGTTGTGGGAGGAAGAAGGATTCACCCTTTATCTTCCCCATGGCCAAGCGGCCGAGGAACATGAGGCACGCTATTTCGTGCGGCTCCCGCAGGAGAACCAGTCCGCCGCAACCTTGCGCGAATATCTACAGGACGCCGAATTGCTGCTCGCCGGGGCGCGAGAGTTCTGGAGCAAGTGGACGCCGTTCGGCACCACGGGATGGGGATACCCACACCGGCAGGGAGAATTTCTCACGGCATGCGCGCGCAACATCCAACAGGCGCGCGAAGTGAAGGACGACCGGCTGGTTTTCCAGGTTGGCCCAACGGTCTATCGCGGTTTGTGGATCGTGGATGGCAACTTTCTTCTCGAAGCAGCGCGTTATCTCGGTTATGACCAGGCGGCTGACGAAGGCCTGCGCTCCGAGTGGTCCAAGCAGGCGGATAGCGGACAAGTTATCGCGGCCGGAGGCGGCGAGCATTGGAAAGACACTGCCATTGCCATGTTCACGCTCGTGCGGCAATGTGAGCTGAAGCAGGACTGGACGCTCTTCCACGACCTTGAGCCAAACGTCGTGCGCGCGCTGGATTTCCTGATCAGCCTGCGCGACCAGGCCCGCGCTGGAACGAGTACGAATGGACTCTATGGCCTGCTCACGCCCGGTTTCGCCGATGGTGGCATCGGTGGCGTTCGCTCCGAGTTCACCAATACCGTTTGGACATTGGCCGCACTCCGCGCTGTCGCCGATGCCGCAGATCAACTCAAGATTGCGTCTCTCGCAAAGGCCAATCGGTTCTTCCTTGAACTCTACGATGCCTTTCAGCAGATGGCGAAGAAGGAGATGGTGCGGCATCCCTCGGGATTCGAATATCTGCCGATGCTCGCGCACGACGATCCATCCCTGAGGGATCCCGATCCGTGGAACCGGCCTCGTCCGCAGACTGCGCAATGGGCTCTTTCCCAGGCCATCTATCCCGGCATCGTGTTCGACAAGAACGATCCCATCGTTCGAGGACACATTGCTCTCTTGCAATCTTGCACGCGGGAAGACGTCCCGATTGAAACCGGTTGGCTTTGGCACGACAGTTTGTGGACCTACAACGCTTCCTTCGCGGCGCACGTTTATCTCTGGGCTGGGCTGCGCGACTGGGCACACCGCACCTTCACCGGTTTTCTCAACCACGCATCTCCTTTGTACTGCTGGCGCGAGGAGCAGCCACTTCAGAATGCACTGGTTGGACAGGACTGGGGAGACATGCCGCACAACTGGGCGAGCGCCGAATGTGTGCGCTATTTGCGTCATATGCTGGCGCTGGAAGATGGTAAATCTCTGCGCTTGCTCAACGGCATCACCGCGGCGGAACTCGTTCCGCTGGCGCGATACACCCTGCGGAATTCTCCGACGCGTTTCGGAAGGATTGATCTCGAACTCGAACCTGCGGGAACACGCGGTTGGCGCCTGCAATTCAATCGTGCTGAGGGGCCAGTTCCATCTTCTGTTTTATTGCCCGGCACAATCGGTGCGTTAAGAGTTAACCGTGTCGCCGGAGCCAATTTCAAAAACGTAGCCGGGAGTGTTCAAATTGATCCCGCTGCCAGGAAATGGGAAGCGTTTCTCACCTAAGGCAATCTCGCCTCAAAGCAATCTGGATTGCGGAGAAATCCGCCGCCATCTTGGGACCTTGAATGTCATCAAAGCGATGTTCGCAATGCGAAACGTTCAACCGCTCTCGAATTGAGGTAATGAAGAAATGGCAAAGAGTTCAAGTGGCTCGTCATGGCGGTATATTATTTATAGAAACCAGTTGCCCAACGTTCAACCATGTGTCGCTGAAATCTAGAGCATGAGATGGCAACAACCCACCTTGCAATCAACGGACGGCAATACAACTTTGAGGCAGATCCTGGCACCAGCCTTCTCACCGTGTTCGCGAATTGCTTGATTTGACTGGAACCAAGTACGGGTGCGGCGAAGGCCAATGTGGCGCTTGCACTGTCTTAATTGACGGAAAAGCCCATAGGTCCCGCATCGCAATGAGGGTTCGTCAAGTTAGGACAGTAATGGGACACTGAGAACGGTTCACGCCCAACGAAACGCGGGCATCATTTTGACCTAAATTATTGCAATTACAAATATTTGGCGGAGAGGGGGGGATTCGAACCCCCGGTACAGCTTTTGACCGTACAACGGTTTAGCAAACCGCCGCCTTCAGCCACTCGGCCACCTCTCCGGAGGTCACTTCGACTGCGTTCGATGGATTGGCTTCTTCCCGGAATTATAGCACCGGCTTCGATGGTCACCTTCGAGCACTCCAGATGGGAGCGAACGGAGAAAAGGCCACGTTTTCGACGTGGCCTCTGCATTACTTCGGCTCCGCGGGCGAGGGCACAACCTAGTCTAGAACAAGTTCCAGATGAACTGATTGTAGACTTCGTGGTGATATTGCACTTCGGGAGCCTTGACGAAGGTTCCGAGGGCGCGTGGACAGCGGTCGGCCGCGACGAGCTTTAAATCGGCGTAGCGTCCCTTTACATCTTCGCCCAGGATTTTTGTTATCCATGTCGAATTCTTGAACAGATCGAGTGCGGAATAGATGTTATCCGGCAGATAACGTTCCGCTTGGCGAAGATTTTTAATTTTCGCGGTATCGCCGTCGAGTCCACTCTTGAAAATCGAATAAAGGACGAGATAAGGATTGGCATCGGGCGCGACGGAGCGAACTTCCACGCGCATGCTCCTGTCGTTTCCAATTGGAATCCGGATCATGGAACCGCGATCAACCGCCGATGCCTTCAACTGATTCGGCGCTTCGAAATGCGGATCAAGACGGCGATATGCATTGACACTGGGGTTCAGCAGAAGACAAATGTCGAGGCCATGCGTGAGGATGCGGTCAACAAAGGACCATCCCAGCTTGCTGAGCTTTTCTTCACCTTTTGGATCCCAGAACAGATTCTTGCCGCCTTTGCTAACAGAAACATTCGTGTGCATGCCGCTTCCGTTGACGCCGACCACGGGCTTGGGCAGGAAAGAAGCGGTCATTCCCAAACTTGTGGCGACCTGGCGGCAAATAAGTTTATAGAGCTGGATTTGGTCGGCTGCGGCTACGACTTCTCCGTACCCGTAGTTAATTTCAAATTGCGAAGGCGCAACCTCGGGATGGTCCTTTTCATTCTGGAACCCCATGGCGCGCTGCACTTCCGCGGTTGTATCAATGAATTTGCGCAACGGATCACCCGGCAGCGAATGATAATAGCCGCCGGTATTGACATACTCGAACTTGCCCGTTTCGTGATAATTCTGCTCGGCGTCGGCGCCTTGAAACAGGAATCCTTCAATTTCATTCGCAGCGTTGAGCGTATAGCCTTCGTCTTTGTGCAGCTCCTGCGCGAAGCCCTTTAGCACGCCGCGGATATCGGCGCTGTACGGCGAACCGCCCTTATCAATGACTTCGCCAAAGACGAGCATTTTCCCCGATCCAAAAAAATCAGCCGGCGCCCAGTAAAATGCGGACCAATCAATCCCCAGACGGAGATCGCTTTCGCGTTGCGCGGTGAACCCGCGAATAGAAGAGCCGTCGAATGTGAGATTGTCCCAACTCTTGATCAGGAACTTCTTGTCATAATCCAGCATATGCAAGCGGCCTTCGAGATCGCTGAACAGCACGGTCACGGCCTTGATCCGCTTTTCGTCGGTGAGATATTTGAGGCGGGCTTCCTGGATTTTGCCGGGAGCAACACGCTTCATGCGCTGCTCTTTGGCTTCGAGATTCAGATCTTCGAGTTCGTCATATGACAGTGCTAAGAAATTCCGCAGTTCGTTTGCCATTGATCTCCTTATTATTAGCGGCGTGCAAATTAGCCGCCACCTCTCGATGTTTGGAGTTTAAAGCGACGAGATAGAGTACTGAGAGTTAGCCGCCCGCACAAATCGAAAGAGCTTATGAGTTATATCAAAGTTTTTTATGCTGGAATGGCAATGGATAGTTGGGCTTAGAATCGCGGCAATTCTGGCGATAGTACAATCTTTCCATGGGCGGATTCATGGAGCCAACTCCGGTTCAGCGGGAGTCCATTTCGCGGCCGGTAATTCTCGGAATCGTGCTGGTAGTTGTGGTAGCCGGCATAGCCGCGATTCTGTTGCGCAGCAGCCCGAAGCCTGTCAAGCCCCCGCAACCTTATATTGCGAACGTCAAAATCTCAGACTTGAAGATGGGCGAGGCGCAGAATTTTGTGGGCGCCAATTTCACATATATTGATGGAAGCGTTACAAACACTGGCGATAAGAGCGTAACCCATATCTCTGTTCACGTGGTTTTTCATGACTCCATGGGACAGGTTGCTCAAGTGGAAGATGTTCCGCTGTTCTTGCTGGATACGAGCGGGCCCTATCCCGACACGCGGGACCTGAGCAAGGCGCCATTGACGGCTGGACAAAGCAAGCAATTCCGCCTAACTTTTGAGCACGTAAGCGCGGAATGGAATCGTGCTTATCCAGACATCAAGGTGACGGATGTTTCGTTGAAGTAGGATTTTTTGATCAAGGCATTGGGCGAGCGCCCATTCGACTTTGCTCAGAGCAGGTCCGAGTCACACAATCTCATTCATGGCGGCGACGAAGCCAATTCGATTGACGGAGACGGTGAAAGCGGGCGGCTGTGCGTCGAAACTAAGTCCGGCCATGCTGGATCGCGTGCTTGCGAAGCTGCCGAAGCAGACTGACCCGAATGTCCTGGTCGGGTTCGACCATGCGGACGATGCCGGGGTCTATCAGATTGGCTCCGGAACGGCACTGGTGCAGACGGTGGATTTTTTCACTCCGATGGTGGACGATCCATACACGTTCGGCCAGATCGCCGCCACTAACGCATTGAGTGACGTGTACGCGATGGGTGGGCGTCCCATCACGGCTCTCGCCCATGTTTGTTTTCCGGCGGATGGCGACCTGGATGTTCTGGAGCAGGTTTTAAGCGGGGGACTCTCCAAAATGATGGAAGCCGGGTGCGCCGTGATCGGCGGGCATAGCGTTCGCGACGACGAAATGAAATTTGGGTATTCCGTCACTGGCCTGATTGATCCCGCCAGAGTTTTTTCCAACGCAGGTGCAAGGCCCGGCGATCACCTTGTTTTCACTAAGGCGCTGGGAACGGGCGTCATCTGTACCGCCATCAAGAAACACAAGGCCAAGCCAGAGTGGGTGGAAGCGGCAGTTCAATCAATGACGACGCTGAACAAGAAAGCCGCTGGACTCATAGCTGAAAAAGGATACGCCGTGCATGCGATGACGGATGTCACGGGCTTCGGATTCATAGCTCATGCGCGTGAAATCGCGCTAGCGAGCGGCGTTTCTTTACATCTGTTTTCGGAATCTATTTCCGTGCTGCCGGGTGCGCTCGAATGTGTTCGCGACGGGGACATTCCGGGCGGGCTAAGAGCGAACCGGGATTTTGCCGAATGCGTGGTTGGCTATGAGAGTGATATTCCTCAAGATTTCAAAGCGATTCTCTTCGATCCGCAAACCGCTGGTGGATTGCTGATTTCGATCGCTCCGGAAGAGTCTGAAGAATTTGTCCTGGAGTTGAACGCAATTGGAGTGTCTGCTCGCTATGTGGGAAATGTTACCGAGGCTGGCAAGCCACTGATCCGTATCTATTAGGTTTAAGCGGGAAGCGAGCTGACGTTCGGGTAGTGGGTCTTTATGCTCGAAAATTACATAGAGTGGGGCAAAAACTATCACCGACGTGCCCGCCTCTCGTAGTGCCTCACCAACCATCTCATCCGTGAATTTCTTGCCGGACATCTTCTCTGGCATCCGTCGAAAAAGGCAGACGCGATATCGCCTCGGAACACCTCACCGCTTCAACAAATCCACCGGTTGCGTGACGTCGTGAACTTTTAAATACTTCGCCAGCGCCGGGAATTTCTTCGCGACCGCTTCATACATTTCATAGGCAACTTTGCGATACGAAAAATGTCCGGCGGGTCCGGTGCGCAATTCGGAAATATAGACAACCTCGGCGAAATCCATTTTGAAGAGCGTTCTCTTGCGGAAGCCTAGTGGAATCGCATATTGTGAGTTTTCGGGCGCGCTCCGCTGAGCCAATTCCTCTACCGACGCGGCCGTACGTTGCATAACCTCATCATAATTCCGCCGAACTCCGGCAGCTTGCAGTTCATCAGGCGCATCGTAGCCATGCCGCGTGGTAAATTCCTGGCCGATTTGTATGCACCTGCGATGCCGATGCATATCGCGGAAGCCGCCGATATCCATCAGAATGTCGAAGCGGAATTGCTGGCCCACGCAAAATGCCCGCTGCATCTCATCGTGGCGCCCGCGGTGGCGCAATCCCATATCAATAATTTCATTTCTAATCGCTTCTCCCGCAGCCTGAACTGATTGGCGAATCTGGCGATAGGGATAATGACTGTGCTCGTAAATCAGCGTTGTTGCCAATTCGACTTCAAACAGTTCGTCATCGAGCAAATCAACCGAGGGAGCCGGAGCAATCTCAACATTTCCCATCAGCTGGGACGCGACCTGCCGCAATTCGCGCCGAGTTTCGATTTCGAAGTTACTCGGGTTCGCATATTTCACCAGCGTGGGAGCGACCCGGATTTCTCGCAGTAATTCCTGGGATGCCTGCTCGCCAAGTTCCGGTGAAATTGCTTTTATGCGTTCCACCAAATCGTGCAGAGACTCGTGATGAACGTTGTATGCGGCGGTTGTGGCGGCACGCTTCAATAGATCTCCCAGAGAACGAACCTCGGGATGAGTGTGGGAAAGAAGGCGCGCGATTTGAGCCTCGAGCGTGCGCGCATTGACGATCTCTCCTAATGAAGTGTTGCTGGCAAGCGGGAGTAGATAGCGGGAAAAATCGAATGCGCGGGCGCGCAAGGTGCGCTCGTATGCTTCCTGTTTCATCTCCTCAGGCTTGGATGTGATGCCAGCGAGGTATTGGAACATTTGTTCCGAGAGAGATTCATATTCCGCGAAAAGATCTTCGATGGTCCTTCGATACAGATTTCGCGAATGCCCGTCACCGCCGAAGTCGGGGGTGAAGTATCCGCTCTTCTTGAAATCCTGATAGCGAGTGGAGCGCTCCTGGCCATCCCATCGCTGTTCGTCGGCCACCGCAATGGCCGCCAGGATGGATAAGCGTTCAATGGCCATCGCAATGTGCGCAAGATCGGCAATCGAGCGGTGGCCATATTGAAAATAAAATGTGTTGAGAAATTTCTCCGCTTTCTGCTGGCTGATTTCTTTCAGCGATTCTTTCATCGAGAGCGCGGAGCGCGAGTACTTGGCCATGGCGTAAGCCAAGACTTCAGGCTCCGCGCCGAAGACGGCGTAAACATCCACTGAGGGCGATTGAGTTGCGGCGGTGGTTTCGATTTCGGAAAGGGCGGCGACTTCGGGCATGGTTGCCTGCTTAATTGAGAACCAGAAAATTGGCTGGTATTTAGTGTCCGCAACAATAGTAAAGCCAACGACTCATGAAGTCATTGGCTGAAATCTGCTTCTTTCCACAAGCACCCAGGCCGGTCTCTACGCCGCGGCCAGCGCGGTTTTTCGCCTCTCTTCAATTCCATCGAGCGCCCGCCAAAGTATTTTCGCGGCATTTTCTACGGCGGCTAAAGCTTTCTCGGCCGCTTGAGGATTGGCGTCCACTTGCTTGGCCAGTTGCTGACGCCATATATTCGCGTGGAATATGTCTGCGGTGGAGTGGAGCGTAAAATATCCACACGTTTTCTTGTCGGCGCCATACATTTCTTTGAGTCCCCGAGCTTTTTCGGTGGCAACTCGCGGCACCTGGGACTCATAAGCATAGAAAGCCGCCAATGCTTCTTCGGGAGTTCCGTCGCTGGCGATCGAATGAAAGAAACTTGTGAGCCGCTTTATTGCGGGATGGGAAGAATGTCCCGACATTTTGCGGGCTCCGCCCATGCCTTCAACGAAATCCAGCCACAACTCGGAATGAGCGGGACAAGCTTCTCCAGAAGAATCGCCCACGCCTTTTTCATCGGCCAGATTCGCCAAGACTGCGCGGCGAAGTTCGGATTCATCCAGGCGGACGGCTAATTCAGCGAGATATTCCGGGAAGGCTTCAACGTGGTGATAGTAATCCTTCGCGTAGGCTTGCAAATCTTCGCGCGAAAGCTCGCCTGCGGACCATGCTTTATAAAATGGATGGCAGAGAAGGTCATACTTCGCAATTCGCGCGTCAAGCTCGCGGAAAAATTCTTCGGTGCTCATGATGCCGTTACCTCCGGGGTATGAGTAGCCCACATAATACAGTTGCCACAAAATAGTCACAAGGTGAGTGATTACGCGCAGAAAATGTGATCAGACGAGGCCGGATCCCAAACCGGGATCACGACGGTGGATTTGTCATTTTGCATATTCCCAACAGCGGTACATCGGGACATAATTCTGCGGTCAGTTCTTATCCAAAACATGCGACGTTTTCGATTCCATCTCAACGTTACTTCGAGCGTGCTCGTCCTTATTCTTATGGCGGGCGGGCAATCACAGCGTAAGCCTCCCCGCGATCCTCGCGTGCCTGGCGAAGTGAAGTTTGCGGCGGGATACGTGAACCCTTCGCCACCTCCCTCGGACTTCAAGTCCGCGATGCTCTGGGGCATCGCGATTGCGGATACCCGAGTTCCAGGCTACGAATCGGCCGTCGTCGAGATTGCTTCGACACAACTCTCTTGTCGCGTGGATGGGAAAGATGTCGTGCTCAATAATGATGAAGGCAATGTGCGAGGAGGCCTTTATCAGCGCTATCCCTGGTTCGCGAGTGATAAGCACGAGCCGATCCCGTTGAGTTACTCCGCGAACGATGAAGCCGTTTTGCTGACGGTGGGCCAACGTGTGGACCGAGTTTGGCATTTCTGGAGTCCATCGCCACGGGCGACTCTTCCTCCGGGCAAACTGGAGGGATGCACGGTGAAAGTCCGCGCGAGAATATCGCCGGGAGCGCTGCTGCAAATCGGAATGGATTATTGGCGCTCCGCGACGATTCTCTATGGCCCTGGCGGCAACAATCACGAAGCGGGGGCCAGCGACTGGTATTTTCCGTCTCCGCAGTGGCGGGACGCGGTGTTTACGGACATCGGCGGCCCGCAGTAATAACCTTTGAAGCCCCGCGCTCCGTCTCATAGTTGTTAGAATGGAGTTCTGTCGCTCGTTCGCCCGGGATCATATTTCAATGCAGTTCACCGAAAATTTCGACGTAGTTGTGGTCGGCGCCGGGCACGCCGGTTGCGAGGCCGCGATGGCCGCCGCCCGCATGGGGTTGAAAACTGCTCTCTATACGTTGAACGCCGATCTCATCGCGCAGATGTCGTGCAATCCCGCAATCGGCGGTATCGCCAAGGGGCACCTAGTCCGCGAAGTGGATGCGCTCGGCGGAATCATGGGCGAAATCACGGACGCGGTGGGCATTCAATTCCGGTTGCTGAATACATCTCGCGGCCCGGCGGTGTGGTCCCCCAGGGCGCAATGCGATAAGCAGGCTTACCGGCTCAAAATGCGCGAGGTTTTGGAATCGCAGCCGAATCTGAAAATCAAACAGGCCGAAGTTGCGGATTTGATTATTGAAGAATCGTTGGCCGTTGGCCGTTCGTCGTCGGCCGAATCCGCAACAGCTTTGACCAACGACGAACGACCAACAACCAACGACCGCATCATCCGCGGCATTCGGCTTCGCGATGGGCGAACGGTGGGCGCCGAAGCCGTGATCATTACTACCGGCACGTTTCTTAACGGGCTCATTCATTGCGGCGAGCAGCAATATCCGGCTGGCCGCTCGGGCGAGCCCGCGGCGGTGCTGCTGGGAGAATCTCTCAAGCAACTTGGCCTGCGCGGCTGCCGCTTGAAGACTGGCACGCCTCCGCGGCTGGATGGACGCAGCATTGACTGGTCGAAATTCCAGATTCAGCCGGGAGACGCCGATCCCACGCCGTTCAGCTTCCGCACCAAGAGGGTGGCTCATCACGATTCACAGGTGCCTTGCTACATCGCGTGGACGACGCCAGAGACTCATCGCATCATTCGTGAGAACGTGCATCGTTCGCCGATGTATAGCGGCCAGATTCAATCTGTCGGGCCGCGATATTGTCCTTCGATCGAAGACAAGATCGTAAAGTTTCCCGACAAGATCACGCATCAGCTTTTTCTTGAGCCGGAGGGAATCAATACGCATGAGATTTACGTCAATGGCATGAGCACATCGTTGCCGGTCGAAGTTCAGATGGAGATTTTGAAATCCATTCCGGGGCTCGATTCTGCTGAGATGCTTCGACCGGGATATGCGATTGAATATGACTCGATAGATCCGACCGAGCTCGATCGAACGCTGGAGACCAAGAAAATTTCGCGCCTTTTTCTTGCGGGGCAAATTAATGGGACGAGTGGATACGAGGAAGCGGCCTGCCAGGGCCTGATGGCGGGAATTAATGCCGCCCTCAAAGTGAAAGATGAGCCGCCGCTGATTCTCGACCGCACGGAAGGCTACACCGCAATTCTGATTGACGATTTGATTTCGAAAGGGACAAACGAGCCGTACCGCATGTTCACGTCGCGTGCGGAATTTCGCCTGCATCTGAGGATTGACAATGCCGACCGCCGTCTTACGCCGCACGGGCGAAGGATTGGTTTGATTTCTGATTCCGCGTGGTCGGATTATCTTGCGAAACAGCAGCGGATGGAATCATTGAAGCAACTGCTGGGGAATACCAGGTTGACGCCGGCGTTGCTGGGAAAAATCGCAGGTCGCGGCATGAACCACGTAGGGACAGCCGTCCCCGGCGGCCTGAGCGAACAAGGCGCGGCAGTGGAACTTTCGTCCGCGGTCGGGCAGACATGCGCACAGCTTTTGAAGCGTCCGGAAATTACTATCGAAAAGCTGGTCCCAATACTTCGCGAGCTCGCGCCTGATTTATTTGCCTCGAAAAACGGTGACGATAATAACGAGTTTGCGATTTCGTCGGCTGAACGCAATGAGCTTAAGACTGTCGAGACTGAAATTAAGTACGAAGGGTATTTGGTGCAGCAGGATCGTGCGATCCAACGACTGAAGAAGGCCGAGCAGCGCGCAATTCCTGACTGGTTCGACTATGCCTCCGTCAGCGGCCTTTCCCGCGAGATGCAGGAGACGCTGCTGAAAATCCGTCCGCGCACGCTGGCTCACGCGTCGCGGATTCCGGGCGTCACACCGGCGGCGGTCTCTCTCGTGAATGTTTTCATCGAGATTCAGGGCCGCCGGCGCGAACAAGCCGCAGCGCTTTGAATTCGAGGCCGTGTGCTGTGCTACATTCCTATCATCGTGGCGGTTTCTGATTCCAAACCATTGCCTGACGCGGAACTCTATTGCCCGGTGTGTGCTGCCCAGGTGGCCGACCCTCTGACTTGCGGAGACTGTTCAGCTGTCATCTGCCGCAAATGCGGCACTCCGCTCGAATCCGCGGATGAATTGGGAATGGGATAAGCGCGATGAAGGTTCCCAACCGCGCCGCCAACCGCCGAGCAAGCAAAGCTGACGGTCGCGGTATTCTTCTCCTGAACATTGGCCAGATGCTTACCCTTCGCTCCGCTTCCAACCGGCCTGGACCGCGCCGTGGCGCGGCGCTCTCCGATCTTGGCATCATTGAAAATGCCGCCGTACTGTGTGTCGGCGGGAAAATTGTATCTGTCGGGAAAACGAAAGACGCCCTGCGCGATTCGTGGCTTAGAAAGAATCGCAAACAAACTGTCGAAGTTGATTGCGCGAAAAAAGTTGTTTTGCCGGGGTTCGTGGATTCGCACACACATCCTGCGTTCATTTCGCCGCGGCTTGCAGATTTCGAAAAACGGATTTCCGGCGCGACCTATGAGGAAATTGCAGAAGCCGGAGGCGGCATTCGCTCGAGCATCGAAGAGGTGCGCAAGGCAAGCAAGGCGCGGCTTTCGGGAAAAATCCTCGAGGCACTCAATGCGATGGCGGATCACGGCACTACTACCGTAGAAGCGAAATCTGGCTATGGACTGACCGTGGCATCCGAATTGAAATCGCTGGAAGCAATCCGCGACGCAGCATCCCGATGGCCGGGGACAGTTGTCCCGACGCTCCTCGGCGCACACGTTGTCCCGCAAGAGTTCGCGAATCGGAGCGACGACTATATCAGCCTCATCTGCAATCAAATGATCCCACGAGCGGCGAAGCGAAAACTCGCGCAGTTTGTGGACGTTTTCATCGAGAATGGAGCCTTCACCATAAAACAGGCCGAACGAATTTTTCGAGCCGCGCAAAAGGAATCGCTGGGAATCAGAGCGCACGTTTGCCAGTTGAGCGCCCAGTCTTTGCGCTCTGTGTTGGAATTCGATCCAGCATCGTTGGATCACCTGGATTTCGTCAACGATGCGGATAGTCGGCAGCTGGAATCTGGTCGAACGATTGCGACATTGTTGCCCGCAGCAAATTATTTTCTGGGGCTGCAAAGATTTCCTCCAGCGCGCCGCCTTATTGACGCAGCCGTGCCGGTGGCTCTGGCGACGGACTACAATCCCGGCTCGTCGCCGACGATGAACATGCCGCTTATTTTGTCTCTGGCGTGCACGCACATGAAGATGTCACCCGCCGAAGCAATCGCTGCGGCAACGATAAACGGGGCGTGGGCGCTCCGCTTGCAAGATCGCAAGGGATCAATCGAACCAGGCAAAGATGCCGATTTAGTTTGCTTTGACCTGGAAGACTATCGTGAGATTCCATACTGGTTCGGGTCGAACCGAGTGGCATTCACGATTTTGAATGGAGTCGTGCGAAATGCTGGCGACGTAAGCAAAAGTTAGGGCTATTCCTAGTTTGGAATGAGTGAAATTTCCATGTGACGCCGACATTTCAAACTAGGTTTGGCTCAGTTTGCCGCTCGGCAGAGAAATCAACCACAAAGGACACGAAGTATCACGAAGGTTTCAGATTGAGGATTCTGATGTAACATGTTCGCATCCACGGTTCGCCTCAGTAGGAGATAATTCCCATGTTCCTTCGTACTCTCGCTGTCGCATTGGTTGCCATGTGCCCGCTTCTTGCCTCACAGACTTCCTCTCAGCCCGCTCACCCTGCGCCTCAACCCGGCCAAGCCGCTCCCGATTTCGTTCTCCCCGACTCAACTGGCTTGCCTGTCAAATTGTCCGCTTACAAAGGAAAGGTAGTGCTGCTCGACTTCTGGGCTACCTGGTGTACTGGCTGTAAAGTTGAGATTCCCTGGTATGTAGAGTTCCAAAATAAATACCGGAACGAGGGACTGACGGCCATTGGCGTTTCGATGGATGACGACGGCTGGAAATCAGTGAAGCCATTCCTTGAAGAGCACAAGCTGAATTATCCAGTTGTGATTGCCAACCAAGACCTCGCCAACCGATATGGCGGAGTGTCTTCTCTTCCTTTGACCTTGCTCATTGACCGCGACGGGAAGATTGCCGAATCAGACGCCGGCATGGTGGACAAGAACGCCTTCGAGAATAAGATCAAGGCGCTGCTTCACGAAGGCGCTGAGAAATAAAATCGAGGTCTGACTTGTGAGTCCTTGTTACGACCGCTCAAACCTTGAACCTCACCCAGAGGTTTCTTCACTGTACTATCAAGGTCACAGTAGTGGTTCTTGTTGCGGACCCCGACGTTGCGTCCACCACAATCACATAGGTTCCGGCTGGCGTACCCGTGGTTGTAGATGTAGTAGAGACCGAACTGCATCCTGCCTGGAACAATACCAGCGCAAAGAATCCACCGAGAACAAGTCCTATAAGAAAACGTCTTTTTCGCGACATCTTTCCGCCGACACCCAACCCGAGAAAAGCCATTCCTGAAATCGGTAACCACGTGGCGTAGAGAGGCCCGTGTCCGTGCCACAACGATCCGGTGGTAGTCACGCGAGCCGTAGTAGTTATGGTGAGAGTGCTGGTTTGCGCACTTCCGACCAGGCTGGGGATTGGATTGGTGGTCCACGCGGTATTGGAAGGAGTTGGCAAGCCGGAAGCTGCTGAAAGCGAAATGCTATCGGGAAAATTACTGAATGTGCCCGTAACTTGAAATGTGAAATTTGCAGGCACGCCCGCAGGAACTGTAATCGAAGACGGGGTTCCAGGCTCAACAGCGATATTGAAATCCTGGACGGGCGCGGTGCTGCTGGCGGTCTGAGTCTGCGCCCCGGGAGCGGTAACGGAAATGCTGTTTGATATTGCACCGGGAGAGGTCAATGGCGTGACTGGCGCCGTGGGAGTCAGATCCACGGTTACGGTTATTGATGCTCCGGAGTTCAGCGTCCCGATACTGCAAGTGACTGTCGAACCCACCGCGGTGCCACAACTGCCCTGCGTGGTGGAGATGGAATCAAACGTAGCTTGTGACGAAGGAAGTGAATCGGTGACGATGATGTTACTGGTCGGATCTCCATTGTTGACGACCGTATATGTAAAGGTGACCTGGTTGCCGACGCCGATGGTAGTCGGAGTGGCGGGAGTAATCACGAAACTGCCGATGGGACCGAGCTTGGTCACAAATGCGTCGGGGCTTGCACCGTTCAGAGAGCTTTGAAAAGCGGAGAGCACAGGGAAATTAGTGGAAGCGGTTTCCCCGGTGACATAGGCCGAACTTTGCGAGTCCAAAGCGATGCCAGTACCAATGTCGGTGCCGTTTCCGCCAAGATACGTGGAATAACCCGGACATCTGACTGGAGGGCTGGCTCCGGGATTGGAACTGCAAACGGTAGACGTATCAATGCGCGCGACGAATGCGTCTTTGCCTCCGCCTGAAACCGTTTGCACCGCACCGCCTGACAAGACGGACGATGGAAAGTCGGTCGAACTTGTCCAACCTGTAACGAGTGCGCCACCTACATTATCGGTAGCGATGGCCGTTCCCGTGTCTGCCAAAGTCCCGCCGAGATAAGTGAAGTAAAGGTATGGAACATTAGTTCCCGAAGGGCTGCCGGACACCAAACTTCCGAACTTGGCTATGAAAGCATCGGGAGCCGTGCCGTTTGAAGGGCATGGCGGTAGAGGATATGTGGTGGTCGTAGGCGGCGGCGTATCCAGGCAACTGGCGAATGACACCGGATTACCCGACCCTGTGGGAAGAGCAATATTTGTGGAGGTCGTCGAACCGGTGATGTAGGCGCTCAGTCCTGTATCCACAGCAATTCCGTATCCGATGTCGTCTCCGGCGCCACCGAAATACGTCAAGTAGGTAAGCGCTAGTTGCGAACCGCACGCGGAGCCAGATGGCCCGCTGAATTTCGCGACCCAAGCATCGAGGCCTCCCAGGTTGGTACCCTGAAACGCATTCAGAGTCGGCATGTCGGCAAAATTCGTGCCCCCGGTGAGATAGACGTTGCAACTGGTATCCACGGCGATCCCGCCACCCATGGTGACTCCCGTTGTCGGCGTGCTGCCGCCGATATAGGTCGAATAAAGAAGAGCGCCGGGTCCGGTTATCGTCGGATCTAACTTTGTGAAGAAGTATTGATTCGCGGCTTTCGGTGTGGTCTGCAAAGCCGTTGCCGTTGTTGGAAATGCCGGGGATGTCGTCGTACCGGTGACATATTCTTTGCCTAGGGTGTCAATAGCAATCCCGCTGGCAATATCGGTCCCACTGCCAGATAGATAAGTCGAATAAAGAAGTCCTGCGCCGCCCGCGGCCACTTCACTGACAAAAACATGGGTTCCCGCGGAGGCGGCTGCGGTTTGATACGAGTTAACCAGCGTCGGGAAATCAGCGGAGTTTGTCGTGCCCGCGATATGGACATTAAAATTCTGATCCACCGCCATTCCTGCGGTGACATCAGAGCCACTTCCTCCCAAATACGTCGCAAAGTCCACAGCGGTGCCTGTGGCGTTCAGCCTAGCGACAAATACGTCGCTGTTGGTCAATCCGGTTGGGCAAGGTGAAGGGCTGACCGGGGTGACGGGGTTTGCCGGCGGCGTATCAAGACACTTTTGGAATCCCGAACCAGCGCTCACCCCTGGAAAATCAACGGACGTAGTTGCTCCGGCGATGTAAGTCCGAAATGCCGAGTCCACTGCGATCGCCGGGCATCCCGGAGTGAATTGAGCCGGTGCGATACCCAACTGGGCCTGTTCAATGGCGGAACAGCTTTCGCTGCCGGTCCCGCCAAGGTAGGTCGAATAGGTCAAAACTGGATCAATAATCAATGCGCGTGAGCGATCATAGGAGCCGAGGTCGAATCCAACTCGATTACTCCCTCGCAGCACGAATTTCCCTGCCACCGCCCGGCGCTGGTTTCCGACATTCTGATACACACGCGGCGTCTGCAATTGAACTTCGCCGGAACCCGTGCCGATGTCCAGGTCACCGGACGGAGTCAGCTTGAGCCGGTCGGCGCCCTGGTATCGAAGAGCGATCTGCTGCGGATCGGCTCCCGGCGCCACTTCGAAATCGTATTCCAACTTTCCCTGGCTTCCGTAATAGACCAGATTAATTCCTGGGTAAACATCGCGATACCGCACGCGGGCGAATTGAGGAACGTTGCGATGCCACTGCGACGGATCGTTGCCGATAAAATAATTGCTTTTGCCAGGGAGTTGATCCTGGGAATCAATAATCGAATCGCCATTCGCGTTTTCAAGAGACATTCCCACCACAGAGTTCTGTTTTCCCGCGGCGCGCAATGCCAGCACTGCTCCATTTCCGGTTAAATAGAGTCCGTATCCTCCGCCATGCGCGAGGAATTTCACCTGCGAATCAGTTGCCCCTGATTGGGCTCGAAACTTAGAGGCAAGCGGCCATAAGCGGCGCCGATTTGCAGCGAGTCCGCAAAAACAGGCCGGGACGGCCGCAAGCTCTTTCGGCTACCGTCAAGGCGAATTAGGCCCGTCACACCAACAAGAATTGCTGCAAGAGTAATCAAAGCGCGCGGGGTTAGGGACCCCGCACTGCGGGAATTCAAATTCAAGAGCTCCTCCGAGTTTCCGACTCTAGTGGAGAGGAAGAAGGAAATAATGTGCAAAATACTCCGGCTCCGCGTAAGGAAGCGGAAATGCGTCCGCTGTCACCTGTGGTGAAAGTAAGTAACTACTTAAACATCTGACGGATACCATGTCAAGATGAGGCCTTAGTGATTTGGCTGAATTGTGAGATGCAGCCAACGGGTGCTGGAGATGCCGCCTGCCGGAATGACTCGTTGCGCAAAAAAGAAAGGTCGCGAGTTTCGACTATATTCATCCAATTCCAAAGCAGGAGGCAAAACTATGTCAACTCGCGATTGCTTTTGGCGGCATCAGTATGTATTAGTAGCTCCGGATTAATACGAGCCGCCTATGCCATTAACTTAAGGATTTCCCAGCATTTTGCGCTTGCATTGAGCACGCAACGTGGTTGAATCTGACAAGGGAAATTGAGAATCGAAGACCTTGCGGCCGCGGTCCATTGGGGCAATCGAGATGTTACAGGAACAACAATCGAATCAGTATCAATCGCAGGAGAGGCGCACGATGCGCCGATTCTATATGCGCCTGCCCGCCTCCGTGAAATTTCCCTCGGAGACCGAGTCCCGCGAGATCATGACGGAAACGCATAACGTCAGCGCCCGCGGAATTTTTTTCTATCTCGACCAGCCGGTTACTCAAGGCAGCTTAATCGAGGTCACCATGACCTTTCCCCCAAATATTACTCTGACCGATCCGGTTCGGGTACGCTTCGTTGCGCGGATCGTTCGTATCGAGCAGCCTTTGCCGGTTTCGCGCATTGGCGTTGCTGCGGTGATCGAGGAATACGAATTCCTCAGATCGAATCCGAACGAGGATTCGTCGGCCGCCCTCGACAATTAATTTTCCGGAGGCTTCTCGGCATGATCCACGAATCAGGATCTGCACAGGCCGGGCTATCGGTTTTAGCTCGGTCGAGCACTACTTCTTTGTGGCTTTCCCTTCCCAGAAGGGCAGCCAAGTGGCTCCGCCGTCAGACGAAACTTCGTATTTTGAAGTGAAGGATGAGGGTGAGATCATCTTTATCGTAAAACGCGATTGGATTGTCATCCCGCCGTAGTTATTGTCGCCGAGCCAGGTCAAAGTGTCTCCGTTGAGTGTTCCTGTCATGAGTGCGTGACGGCCGCTGCTATCAAATCGGTCTTCTTTGTAAGCCTTTATGTCCGCATCGTACCTCAAGATTGAAAGGGAAGTGCCGGCGCCACCCATTTCGGGTGGCATGGAAAAATCCGAGTGGCTGACGAGGAAGAAGCCGCCCTTCATCCAGTCGCTTTTGACCGTATCGCTGAATTTCCCGCCAGGTCCCCAGGGCCCAGGTGCAATCGTTGCTTCGCTGGTCCATATGCCAGCGAGGGTATCGAGTTTTTTCAGTTCGGGTGCGGGTGTGGGCTGGGACATTTGAGCGCTGGCGGCAGTGATAAGGAATGTAAAGATGAATCCGAAAAAAATATTCGATATTCGTTTCATGTGCGTTCTCCTTCAAATTATGGCGTGGAGGAATATTGCCGCCTACAGTCGCTCGGGGATAGTGAGGATCGTCACGCTGGCGTCGTGACAATTGTCAGAAACACGGAGTTGATTGGATAAAGAGCGAGGGGGGCACCCCGCTGTTTGGGTGATGAGAACGAAGATCAAAAACAGCGGAGGTGTATTACGGCCTCGTCTTAAGATCTTTCATCTCACGCTTCAGCCGCCGGTATCTGATTGCAAGAGTGCAAAGGTAACCACCATGGATGATCCAGGTTGCAGCATAGGCGGCGTAGAGATAGTTCATCGGAACCCCGGCTCCGCTAGCATGGCTTCCAGGGAATGTGTTTCTTCCACCTCGCGTTTGAGAAGTTCCAAGCGATAACGCAGCCAGAAGACCAGCCAACCGAAGCAGAGAAATGCTGCCCAGCTAATCATCCATACGCGAAGCATGCTGGGATCAATGGAGCCGCCTCCACCGACGACGGGTTGCGGATGCTGAGTGCGAAAAAACCAGATGGAGAAATACACCAACGGCATGTCCAAAGCGCCGAATACGGCTAGGGCAGCGGCTAGAACGGGGGTTTGCCCGGCGGTCGAAAAGCGTCGCAAGATTAGATAGCTCGCATAGATAAGCCACAGCACGAGGGTCGAGGTCAGTCGCCAGTCCCATGTCCACCAGATGCCCCAAACCGGCCGCGCCCAGATCGGCCCCGTCACAAGCACGACGGTACAAAAAACCAAACCCACTTCGGCGGCAGCCACGGCAACGGCATCGGCCTTCGGGCTGCGGCGAATCAGATAAACGATGGACGCAACAAAATTCGTGAAGAAGAAGATGAACATCGTCCATCCGGAGGGGACGTGGTAGTAGATGATGCGATAGACGTCTCCCTGCATCTGATCGGTGGGGGCAACGAACATCGCTTCATAGAAGGCGTAGCCCAGCAGTGCGGCGGTAAGAATGGCGAGAATCGGAAACGCTTTCTTCATTCCGCGTCCAGCACAGTTTCAAATAACAACAAACAGGCGGTGGTAAACACAATGTCATATGTTAGCAGCAATACGATCCAGAACTTGGCGGAGTCTTGCCCAGTCAAAATCGTGTTGGTGGCCTGGACCATAGCTACTAACGCTGGAATCGAAAATGGAAAAAGTAATATGGGCAGCATGATTTCGCGGCTGCGCGTGCGCAAAGACATTGCCGCGAAAAAAGTGCCATTTACCACTAGCGCCCAGGTTCCGAGAAGCGCGACGGGGACTAATTCCCACGTAGGACCTAATGGGCGCAAGTTGTAAAAGATAGTAAATAGGGGCGTCATCAATGCCTGGATAATGGTGACGAAAATAAAATTGCCGAAAGCTTTGGCCAGAAACAGCGAGTTCGCTGGCGCAGGCGAAACCCGATAGGCATCGAGGACGGCGTTGCGTATTTCTCGCGCCCAGGTTTGATTTAGGGCAACCACGGCAGCAAAAAGAAATGCCACCCATACCAGCCCGCCTGCGATCTGCCGGGATTCTTGGGCCGTTGGATCGAAAGAAAAACTGAAGATCACAACTACGAGCAGGGCGAAGAACAACATCGAATTGATCGCGTCTTTCGACCGCCATTCCAAACGCAGATCTTTGGCCAGAGTCGCGAGGGTAATCGCTCTGAACGAGCTCATTGCGATGGCCTCATGGTGGGCTGTCGTTCCGGAGTCCGGCTGACAATCCTGCCGGCATCCATAAACACGAACTCATCAGCTATGCCCTCAAGAAGCGCCGCCTGATGAGTAACCAAGAACAACGTTTTACCGTCGTCCCGCATGGTTTTCAGCAGATTCACTAATTCAAGGGCGGAGCTGGCGTCCACGTTAGAAAAGGGTTCATCGAGCAAGAGAATTTTCGGATCGTTGAGCAATGCTCTGGCCAGCGACATTCTTTGCTTCATCCCTTGCGAATATCGGCCAACCGGGCGCAGGAGCGAAGGATCGAGGTGAACCTTGCGAATAGCGTCAGCACAAAGTTGATGGCCTTCAATTCCGTACAACCTGCCAAAGTACCGCAGGTTTTCCATTCCGCTAAGCTCGTCATAAAGCAGCGACGGATGAGCCATGTAGCCGATTTGCCGGCATACTGAGCGCACGTCATGAGTGCCTAGTATTGAGACCGCGCCCCGCGTGGGCCGCGAAAGTCCCGCCAGGGTGCGCAATAGAGTGGTTTTCCCTGCGCCGTTGTCGCCATGGATCACATAGAGGCGGCCCGGCGAGAATTCCCCGGTTATGCCGCGTAAGGCCGCAAACCGGTCAAATTGTTTGACGAGATCGTTGAGAACAATTACAGGCGGAGCAATTATCGGCGCAGGAATTGTCGGCTGGGAGGGATTCACAGAGCTTACGAAGCATACCGAAGTCTCCAAGCTACGCCAAGTAGCCCTTGAATGCCGCCCGTGGCCAGTTTGAGCTGAATAGAGCAAATACCTCTAGCGAAATGGAAGCCTCGGCGATACTCCAGCCCAGCGCCGCAAAAAAATCTGCTTGACAAAGCTCATACATGGAGACTAAAAAGCTCATCGTAAACGTTTCCGTTAACGTTCTCGTAGAAAACCTAGACAAAGCCCGGGAGGCTTGCAATGAAATCGTCATGGTTCACCGGCCGCAATATCCGGATCTCTTCCCAACTTCGCAGCGTGATCTATACATTGAGCCTGTTTGTGCTCCTTTCTGGCCTTTCTTCTCTGGCGTTCGGCCAAGTAGAAGCGACCATGGTGGGAACCGTCACAGATCCATCCGGATCGGTGATTCCGAATGTGACCATTACCGTAACCCAGACGGCCACGGGCGAAGTTCGCTCGACCGTTACAAATGATTCAGGTCAATACACATTGCCTGATCTTCACATTGGCCCTTATAGCGTGAAAGCCGACGCGCCGGGCTTCGCGGCGTCGCAAAAGACCGGGGTCGTGTTGAATGTCGGCGACCGCGCTCGCATAGACTTTGATATGAAAGTGGGGACGACGCAGGAAAGCATCACAGTTGAGGCTACTGCCGTCAAAGTACAAACCGATTCCGGTGAGATGAGCGACGTGATCACCGGCCAGCAGATTAGTCAGTTGGCAGTGAACGGGCGCAGTGTAGCCGAGCTTGAAGGTATGACCACCGGTGCTACAAGTGTTCAGGCAGGTTTCCAAGTGCCTACCTCAGCCGGCGGAGACTTCAACGTGAGCTTTAACGGCCAGCGTATGTCCCACAATCTCTGGTTGGTGGACGGTGGCGAAGCTGCGGATCGCGGGGGTGGCGGCGGGGCCGACGTTCTCCCATCCATGGACGCAATAGCCGAATTCAGGACTCTGACTTCGAACTACAGCGCTGAGTACGGATTATCTTCAGCGGGAACCATGTCCATGGTTATCAAGTCAGGAACGAAGCAGCTTCATGCGTCAGCCTTCTATTACGGACGCAACGACGCGCTGGACGCGCGCAATTACTTCAACCCGGCGCCCAACAAGGTAGCTGAACTGCGCTTTAATGATTGGGGTTTCAACGTGGGTGGCCCGGTTTCGCTTCATCCCAGCCAGTCCGCACCGAAAACGTTCTTCTTCTATAACATGGAGTGGCGCCGTTATATTGCTGGCGGTCTCTTCAACGTAAAAGAGCCTCAGGCAAGTATGTATCCTGATGCCGCCGGCGATGTTGTGCTGCCGAGCGTTCTCCCCAACGGCAACCCGCTTAACGTGGTGGTCCCAGCCAATATTGCTCAGCTTGCGCCGGGCTGCGCCGGACTGGTCCCCGGAGCGCCGTTTCCGGGCAATACCATTCCCGCTTGCGCGGTAAATCCTAATTCTGCCGCTCTGCTGTCGGCGGGACTCTTTCCCAAGCCGACCAGCGGCTTTAACTTCATCGGCGGAGCCAATCAACCTACTTCCGGAAAAGAAGAAATTGTCCGTATTGACCACACTTTTACGGATAAATTTTCTATCTTTGGACACTGGATTGACGATCAGGCAACGCAAACTTACGGGACCACACAGTGGAGCGGCGATAATGATCCAA
>CAVPCG010000011.1:0-19928 GCA_963702325.1 uncultured Acidobacteriaceae bacterium
AAGAGAAAACATGGCTGGGGCGCCCAGAACCACTGTTAATCTTTCTCTTTTAATTGCGGCCAGCGCGGCGACCGGATCAAAGCGCGGCGTCAAATACAGAGTGGCTCTGCTTAACAGCGATCCCAATAAGATGACGGAGAGGCCAACCGCGTGAGACAAGGGCAGAACACCGAATAGGCGATCTTCAGGAGCAAGCTTCCGTATCCGCGCTGAAACGGCAGCAACAAATAGCAGATTCCGGTGGGTCAACATCACACCCTTGGGAAGACCCGTGGTCCCGGACGTGTAGATAAGCGCGGCAACTCCGTTCGCAACGTCGGTTTCTATCGGTTCAGGATAAGCATCTTCATTCAACGGGCCAATGCCTACCGAACCCAACTCGAGCAATTGATTTACAACTGCGCCGTGCCTCTTCGCATGCTGTGTGGCATGAAGAGACGCTTCCGTGGTGTAGATCACCCGGCGGGCGCCGCTGTGCTCTTGATCTGATTCTCCCACCTCGCGCGGTGAAAGCCGCGCATTTGCGAGGACAGGCCATGCATCTATCGCTGCCGCAGCCAGCAGGATTGCAACCATCGCCCGGGAGTTTTCACTCACGATCATGACTCGATCGCCCGGGCGCACTCCCAAATCCCGCAGCCACGCCTGTGTTTTGAGGATTGCGGAGGCCAACTGGCTATACGTCCATGCCCCTGAAGGTTCGACTAGCGCCAACCAGTCCGGAGCACTCCCCGCCCATGGTTTCACAACGTCGCTGATGTGATCGGGCAGATTGAGGAGAATTTCAGGTACATGATCTTCAATCATGCCGAGATTGTTTGGGTTGTTCAAAATGAATGAGAATTCAAGGAAGAGGTAGACAGAGGAAAACTCGATCTGCCGATAATCTTAGTGCAGGCTATGAAGTGATCGCGATACTGCGACCGGAGACGAATTGTCGGACTTCCTCGCAATTAAGTACTGAAGCCAATTTCGATAGAGGTCCGTTGCCCATGGGGCCCAGGAGTTGCGCACGGTATCTACGACAGCCCCTTCCGGAAATGACGACATTAATTCTTCCCGTGCGTCTGATAAAACATTGTTTTGAAACTCGGCTAGCAGATGGCTGACGGAAGCATTGAAATATCCAACTGGCATCGTGGGATAAGTCTCCCGTTCGCGCCTGAGAAATCTCTTGATGTCCCTCCGATATTCTTTCAATAGGGTCTGCGCCCCGTACTCGGGATGGCCCTGAAAATGTACAAACAAACATTTTCCCTTTTTTTTGACGAATGAGTTAACGCCGCCTTGCGTGGAACTAGTCAGGACGTCATATCCGCAAGCAACCAGGGCATCTTCTCGAACTTCATTCCAGCGAGAGTGCGGAGTCTGAACCGCCTCCTCGATGTGTTGGGTTAAAGCGTGACCCAGATTCTTTTTGAAGGCGAAGACCCCGAACTGTTTGTCAGCCAGCCGATGCCGCGGAATCCCATCGCTGTAGAGAACTCCAGCATGCGCCGCCAAACACGAGAGAACTGTCGAAGTGGTATTTCGCTCCGCCCAATCGAAAACGCTGGTGAGAACTTCCCAATAAGGCTCGGCCCGCAAATCTGAATGTAAAGGCTCGGTGCCGGTGACAATGACGCCATCGAAGCGACCGTTCACAAGTTCGTCAATGCCGGAGTAAAGACTGTTGAGATGCTGTTCTCCGCGCGCGCTTCTAGGAATTCCAGGCAGCGAGTACAACTTGACGCTGACTGGAATGTTGCCAGCGGCATTGTTCAGAAGCTCGAAGAACTGAAGCTCAGTGTCTTCCAACGCCGCGTCCGGCATATTGTTGATCAGCGCAATGGTGACCGGTTTAGATTCCTCCGTAAATGCATCGGGCAAACCGGCCGGATGGACCCACCTGTTCCCTTCCCACTCGGCTGGAGCCCCGCTCCCATCCTCTACCACCAAGGGCACGATCCTGCTCCCCACCACGACCGTGATGATTTCATACTGCGGCCTTGTCCAGCGCCTGCGCCAGATCTTCGAGAATGTCATCAATATGCTCGATCCCAACGCTGAGACGAAGCATTTCCGGAGTTACGCCGACTTTTTGTTGTTCTTCAGGAGTGAGTTGGCGATGTGTACTTGATGCAGGATGACATGCTAGTGACTTGGCGTCTCCAAGATTGACCATTCGTTTGAACAACCGCAGAGAATTGAAACATTTCGTCCGGCCTCGAAGCCGCCTTTCACACCGAACGTGAGCACGGAGCAGCGACTCGATCCCATATAACGTTGTGCCATTTCATACAACGGGCTGTCAGGAAAACCGGCGTAGTTCACCCACTGCACCATGCGATGGTTCCTAGGAACTCCGCCACTTTGCGGGCATTGGCTACATGGCGCTCAATTCGCAGCGCGAGTGTTTCTATCCCTTGCAAAAGCAAAAAGCCATTGAATGGCGACAACGTCGAACCGGTGTTCCGCTGGCTGACGGTGCGGCAACGCGCGACATAAGCTGCGTCGCCATAATGCTCGACATAGACTACGCCGTGGTAGGCGATTTCCGGACGGTTTAGCATGTAAAATTTTTCGGGATAATCTCGCCATGGAAATTTGCCGCTATCCACAATCATCCCACCCAAAGTGGTTCCATGACCTCCCATGAATTTCGTCATGGAGTGAACAACGACGTCGGCGCCATACTCGATTGGCCGCAAAAAAATCGGCGTCGCGATCGTGTTATCCACAATTAAAGGCACGCCATGTTTGTGAGCGACCCGCGCCAAACCCTCGAGATCAGGAACGTTGCCAGCCGGATTTCCGATTGTTTCGCAAAAGACGGCGCGTGTGTTTTCGTCAATCAGTATTTCAACGTCGTCAGGATGCTCGGTCTTCGCAAACCTACCGTCAATTCCCTGTTTCGGCAGAATATGCGCGAGCAAAGTGTAGGTTGCGCCATAAAGTTGAGGGAGTGAAACAATGTTGTGTCCCATCTCCGCGATATTGACGAGCGAATAATGGATCGCGGCCATTCCGGAGCTGACGCTGAGGGCGTCCACTCCGCCTTCGAGAGCGGCGACCCGTTTTTCCAGCACGGTATTGGTGGGGTTTCCTATTCGGGTATAGATATTGCCTTTGACTTCAAGATTGAAGAGCGCCGCGCCGTGCTCGGCGCTATCAAATTCGAATGCAACGGTCTGATATATGGGTACGGCAACGGATTTGGTTGCGGGATCGGTTTCATACCCCGCGTGAATGGCAATCGTCTCTCGCTTCATGCGTCCAACATCAATCGGAATAGCTGTTGTAAGCCGACCGAGACTCGGTTGATTCAAGCCTCTGAATCGAATGGCGCGAGGGTTCATTTGCAGACTTTGCAATGCCTGAAACCGGAATGGCGACATGGTCTCCGGAGGTAGCCTTTAGCATTGTTTCCGTCAGATTTCGCGCGGCAAAACCCGCTCCGTAGGCGAAGCGCAGCACCGGGCCAAAGCTATTTGCGGCAGCTACTCCCACAAAATAAAGACCGCGAACTGATGATTCAAATCTTGAGGAAAGCACCGGCGTATCGTCCACCGTCTTGAGGCTTTTCTGAATTTCAGGACTGAGAAATGTCAATCGGCTCAAGTTCACTCTGTATCCGGTCGCAGCGATCACGTGATCGGTCACGATCTCGCGTTGGCAACCGTCCAGGCAACGAAGATGAAGATGTACACGGCCGTCCCTAACTTCGGCTCGCTCCGTTGTGCACCCTAGGACGAGAGAACCCTTCCAACCACTTTGTCCTTCACGAACCATCCCCCGGACGGCCCCAGGGTTGTTCGGACCGTATCGAGACGTAGACGCTCGGGTAAGTAGTGAAAACACATCGGCGCCTCGGCGAAAAAGCGCAACTGGAATCCCGTACCAATCCCTGATTGGGGATGCCGGACACGCTGCCACCAGGATCTATTTCCATTTGTCGCCGCCTTCTCGTGAAACCGTAGCGCAGGCTTGCGGGCTACGAGCTGGACGTCGGCATCAACGTCACGCAACAACCCGGCCAGATCAATGGCCGATGCACCGCCCCCAATGACAGCCACACTGCGGCCTCTGAATGATTCGAGCTCATGGTGACGAAAACTATGAGACACGAACTGTGCCGGTAGATCGGCCAGCCTTTCCGGAATGTATTCAAAATGAGTAATTCCCACTGCGAGCACGACCCGCTGCGCTGTAACGATCTCCCCATCCTCAAGCGTCAGGCTAAATCCCGTCGAAGATCGCTCCAGGCTGACAACGATCCTTTCATCCAGGTCAGGCACCATCTTCTGCTGAAATGCCATTCCATACGAAGAGAAAGTCTCAAGACGCACCGGAATACCTGTATCCGAATATTCGATCTCGCGCTCGGCGCAAAAATCCTTCAAAGTGCAATCCCCATCTGGATCGTAAAGGTTGCAGGAAAAACCGTCCGACTTCAACGCCATGCCCTTCGGCATGTGCGAAGTCCAGCTATCCATCGGACGGCCGAAAATCCGGAACGGGATACCGTGACGCCGGAAATAAGCAGCGATCGAGAGTCCATAAGGACCTGCGCCAACAATGACAGTATTTACCATGGCTTTATTAGTAATTTTGTGATGATGTGTTTCTGGAGGCAATCGGATAAAAACGCCGACGTACCCGGGGAGGGAACGTAACTTGATTTATTATAGCACGGCGAATTTTCGTCGTCCGCATGGAAAACGTCCGCCAGTCGCGCCATCTGCTGAATTAAGCTCGTTCGGTTCTTCAACGTAAAGAATTGTAAAGGTAAACGTTACTAAGATCAGGTTACTTTGGGGTTATCCGTTCTACCCGTGTTGACACTAAAAGCGCTTACGCAAAAGAAGAACAGTCATGATCGAGGAACCCGGGCCGTGGATAGGGCAGGAACTCTGTTTTGTTGACCACTGCATGCCTCTTGCTTATTTGGACCACGAACGCACTCGCGAATAAACTCCGACTCTTCCCACGGGACGTCGTGATGGCCCGACCGCAAGAATGGACTTGCCGGATCGCGCAGCCATTCCTGAGGAAAGAACGCGATCGTGTCATTTTCCGTGGCTTTAGGAGACACTCGAACGGCGTCCCCCAGATCGCCGTGCATATTGCCGCCGGATATCGCGCCCCGGTCCCAGGGTCAAGTGTCCCGCCTGAGTTGCACGCGGGTTCATTTCGATGAGATACGGATTTCCTGAACTACTCTCCAGCACAAAATCAAATCCATGGAAACCGGAGAGATTCAGCCGGCGAACTATTTTCTCGGCAGTAGAAAGCATTTCGGCATTTTCGACTAAACGTACGACGGTGGCCGGACCTGCCGAGTAGGCGGTATGCAAGACCTCGAAATGCAAACTTGCCAGGATAGTTCCTTGCCAACACAGCACAGTGCTGGTCGCTTCCCGGCCTGCGACGAAGAACTGGGCGTTTACGTTTCGTCGCTGGCGGAGCACGGAAGGCCAAAGTAGGGCGCTGTCCTTTTCCTTCCACATTTGTTGGACTGCACGACTAAACGCGGGGGCGGCGTGAAGCTTTTGAAATGCGCACACGGCCTCTTCGAAAGTGTTGACTATTTTTACCCCGATACCACCGGAAGTGCGATCGGCTTTCAACACGAACGGAAATCCAAGTTGGGCTGAACATTTTTTAAGTTCGGCGGTATCACTAACCACCCAGGTCTCCGGAACACGCACGCCTTCCTCACGGGCAAGGGTCAAAACCGCAGTTCTGCCATACACAACAGCAAAACTTTCAGGATCGCCAAGCGAACGCTCAATTAGGCCGCAGATCGCGCCGCCGGACTTTCCCTTCCGGAGTTCCATGCCATACAACTTGTGCAAATGTTGAGTAGCGAGGTCGTCCGCGGGGATCAATAAATCTGGATCGGCGGCGGCAATGGCATTCGCAAACGATGTCACGGGGATTAAACCTCGATATTTATGCACGCGTCCAGCGGCGCTGGTTTTTTCCACCGGATGCCCACCAGGGCAAACAATCTCCACGGCACAACCGGCCTTGCCAGAGACATCACGAGGCGTGCCGTCGAGAACCAGCGACTAGTCGTCGCAACCAAAACCTTGGGTTTCATCTTGTCCTACTTCGTGAGGAGATACTTTTTCCGGATCGAGTAAGGCAGTAGAAGCAATTCGAGAAGCGAAGGAAGAGGATCTTCACTCGAAAACACAGATTCAACACGCGTGTTCCGCAAGGAACGTATGTAAGATTTGAGATCGAAATCCCCGTGTATCACATCCGACAGCACGGTGGGGATGTCCGTCACCATGCGTAGCCAGCCAATTCCCGATTTTCCGCGACAACGTTCGGCCGGCTCTCCGATCTGATCGGCGAACAAAATGTAAGGGAAGTCAACTCCAGCAGGGGCACCCAGACTATGAAATCCCCATGTGCGCGCGTTTATGTCGAGCAGCTTATACAGACCGTCGCGAGGATCGAGCTTGAATTCGACTTCAACCAATCCGTAATAATTGATCGCTTTTAGCAGACGCTCGGAGAGTTCCTCGATTATCGGAAGCTCCATGCTCTCGACATACGTCGCAGCCCGCCCGAATTCGCGCGGATGCTGTCGGCCCCGCCTCGCCACCATACTGCTGTGCGCATAGCCGTCGCGAAAAAATGCGCAATACGAGAATTGGTGCCGCCCGTCACCCGGAATGATCTCCTGAACCATTACCTCTTCCGGTGGTATTAATCGAGTTGCCTTCTCAAACAAAAGGTGAAGCTGCTCGGGGGTATTTGCCCGCCAAGCCTTCGCTCCCGTTGAATAAAAGAAGTTTTCTTTAATAGCCGGCTTGATGGCCAGCGGCAACTTTTCATACAACGTACCGAGGTCAGCAGAACGCAGTGGACTCCAAGTTTGCGGGGATGGAATTTTCAGTTGGAGTGCGAGATTGTAGGTATTTCGCTTGTCTAACGCCCAGCGGGCGACCTTCCAGTCTGGAGTCGTGAGTCGAAAAAAACCCTCCAGCTCGCGGCGATAACGGGAAAAAGCCGCTACCGTTTCGTCGCGCGTCGGGAATAGCACCCATCCCTTCAATCCATAGCGATGACCGATTTCGAGAACCGTTTCGATCGTCTTCCGTTCGTCCAGCAGATTGTCGGCATGTATTACGCGATGAACATATCGGGAAAAGCGGGAGACAGAATGCTGATCATCCACAACATACACAGGAATTCCTCGCCGCCCGAGGCTGCGGGCAATCCCAAGCCCGGGATGCTCGCCGCCTACTACGAGAGCTCCAATACCCTGTTCTCGAATCGTTCTTTCCAAGTGACGCGCCGGAACTTCCACCTCAGGAGGCGCTTCGACACTACTTTGCATGCGGCTGCCTCTTGGATATGTGGGAGGCCAATTGTCGCGACGTAAACTCGGTGCCGGCAACAAAATACATAAGAGGACCAAAGCTGCGTGCAGCCGTAGCTCCAATGAAATGCAAGCCCGGTACGGAAGAACGGAAGCCAGCCGTAAGTCTTGGATACCCGTCCAGCCGACGCACGTTCTTTAGCAATTCCGATGACAAAAAGTCGTAGCGATTAATATCAACATCATAGCCAGTGCCCAAAAGAACATGGTCCACGCGGCGCTCGCTCCCATCGTCAAGCTTGAGGGAAACCTCCGCGTCCAATTCAGCCGCAGACCAAACCGAAGACCCAGCAGTAATCTTCACATCCGTCAATCTCTCGGGTAGCCACCGCGAGCCCGCGGGCCGAACAGCGCGCTTGCGGATCTTATCTCGAAGCGTTAGCGGAATTCGGTTCACTAGATTTGGCGCAGCGACAAGACGGCTGATCCCTAAGGGACCAACATCGTGCCTTGAATAAAGCATTTTCGATATTGGACCAAGATGATGTAACCAACCATGCATACCGATCCACCTTAATTCAGGGACTTTTGCAATCACTTCAACATCAGCTCCAGCTTCGTGTAATAGCGCCGCTGATTCCAACGCACTCTGCCCCGCTCCAATTACCGCGACTCTCTTGCCGCTAAATTCTTTTAACTTTCGACCCTCATAGCAATGAGAAGCGAGCTCCGGCGACAAGTTCGAGAACTCAGCAGGTTTCCGGCAGAAGGGTCCGATCCCCGCTGCAACCACAACACGGCCGCACCGCAACACTTCCCCGTCTACGAGGACAAGACGAAATCCATTTTCCTCCCGATCAACCTTCCACACGGTTCGCTTGTCCAAATCAGACCCGAGTTGGTGTCGAAACCACCGCCCATATTCGACGAACGTCTTGAGAGGAACCGGCGCTGCGGGTTCCGTTCCCGAAGCTTCCTCGTAGGCATCCAGGGTAAATGCGGAGTCTGGATCGGAGATGTTGGAAGCTATTCTCGGCGAGCGCAAAAGCATGCCTTCCGGCATTTTTTCGGCCCAGAACTCCATCGGCTCGCCAAACACTCGAACCCGAAATCCCTTCGCTTTGAGATGAGCTCCCGCAGACAAGCCGTACGGTCCGGCGCCGATAACTGCTACTTCGACGTCAGGAGAATTCCTCACAGCTATGGACCGCGATCCTCGCACGAAACCAGATGTTGTAGCTACACCATCCACGATTTCTCTAATACCCCCGTTTCAAAATTAGAATCCCTGAACTTCAACGGCAAACTTTATTGTATGGCGACTTCGCCAAGATTCATTTTTTTCGCCACCAGCAAAAAAGGCGAAAGTAACCAACTACTCCGAACCCGACGTGGGTTACCTCTTGCGATCACCGTCCTGCTAGAGTCTTCGCTTCCTGCTCCACCGCGACTTCCAACTGCCCGTTCTTTTCGGTAGCGTAAGCGATTCTGGCGCGCTCGTTCCCCTTTCCCTCAATTCGCCATTTACCGGTTCCGTCTTCCACCAGCTTCATTTGGGAGCGATCCCTCCACCACTGATCAACAGCGCCCGGTATCGGTATCCAGACATTCTGCGCTTTCCGCAGCCCGGAGAGATGACTTAATAAAGACTCGTAAGTACCTCTTTCCGCCTGGTCCGTGATGTAATCGGGATGAATAATGAAACTGATAAGCCCATGCTTCTCCATAATGAGCGCGATTTGCCGTTTCCAAAGATCAATCGAGTAGTCCCTTAAGATATGGAAGAGCGAGTAGTCTTGCGTCGTGGTGACCGGTAGTTCTAATAACTTTCCGACAAAATATGGCATCACCGTGCAACAACCCCCACGTTGTGGATCCAGGTGCGCCACGTTCGGCACGGACATGTCGTACGAGAAGTCCAGCGCGTCGAACCATTCCTGACGCCGATACAAGACCGCGCTCCGAAACCCCTTAGCTTCCCATAGGCGGCCATAAGAATTGATTTTCGCGACACGGGCCATGAACTGCTGCCTGCTTCTGTACAAATGCCCATCATGGTTCAAATCCTGTACGCCTACTTCAAATCCACGTGTAGTAATTGAATTTAGATATTGTTGCGTAACCTCGTATCTGCGTTCTGGGACCACCTGGAAAGATGCTTTGATTCCGAACTGGTCATCTATGTCCATCAGCGCGGCGCAGAAATCTTTTCCTTTTGCAGTCTCTACATCGTGGGTCACAATCGCGCAACTTGATGCGCCCTCCGGCCAGAACCAAATGAAGGGGATCCTCTCGACCTTTTGCGATCGAAGCGATAGCAACATCAACGTTTCAAATATCTCATCCACGGTTCGATCAACCGGCCAACGCGGTATTGCAATCTTGTTCCAGCCATTCAGACGTACTCGTTGAAGATATTTTCGAACGGCGATCGGCAGGAATGGCCGGATGCCGTAATACATGCTGGAGACTGCCGCATCTGTCCTCCCATTGACTGCCGACGTATAGCGCTCAAGACGCAATCCGGCCACTACTTCGTCCACGTCGAAAGGCAGACAGGCCCTATCGCGATCGACTGTGACTTCACGGGCGGCATCTACAAGCTGCCCCTTGGGTGATTTGCCGGGCTTCTCTCCGCTATAGCGTGCGAAACACACGGCATCGTCCCCAAAACGAAAATACCCTTCCGTTGCCGACAGCGGCCCCTTAAGCGCGAACTGGGTATAGCGCTCGGGACACTTAAAGTACTGCTCGAACGAGGAATTCATTTTTTAACTTAGGCTCCGCCTGCGACTGGAAGAATATGCCGGGAAATGCAAATCGGGGGAGTGGACCTGACTTACGAAAGAATAGTTCCTTGCCGCATCGGGTGGTTCAGTTGATGAATCACAGTGCACGCCTTTAATTTTGCCTGTGCAGGAAAGCGGGCGACCTGTAAGGGTACAGGTCGTGCAGCTGCAATGCAAAGAAAAATGATCTGAACCGAAAAGAGATTACGGTCCGCGAAAATACTAAAAAACGGGCTGGCATCCTGGAAAAATCGCGGGTCGGTTCGCCAACAATCTTTGCACCAACCTCTGCCTTGTGAAACCGGAGACCTTCGATCCCCGGGTCCCTTATTAGTTTGCTACAGCCGAGAGGCCGGTTGGTGCCGGAGGTGCCGCTGGAGCCGAGCCCGCATTCTGCAATGGGTGCGGATACACGTAAGCGGTGTAGCCAGGCATTTGAGTGTTGTCTATGAAATCGCGCCCCGCCTGTAAGGCGTTAGCCAGCGCTGCGTCGCAGGAAGAGTTGCCGCCATCGTAAGATACCAAAGTCACGGCACCGGTGTTACCCCACGCATAAACGGGAGAGAGGGCTTGGTCATGGGTTCGTCCCATCTGATCCCGGCAAGGATAGCCAGCAGCCCCCGGGCCATCGAAGTATCTTGAACATGTGCTTCCCGGGCAATCTGCGTCCGATGTGCAGGCTGTGTCGGGATGGTTGGCGCACCACATAGCGGTGCCGCCTATCGGAGTTAACCCGTCCGACGTTAAGGGTGTGATCTATGGAATTAAGCTTCCAATTAGTCCCATCGCAAGTGCCCCAGCCGTAGGTTGATCCGAATAATGAGCAGGAGCGATAGTTCATCAACGTTATGCCGTACCAATACAGCCCTGAGCCGCCGTAAGTGTTGTTGTACCAAACGCCTGTACCCCCTCGCATAGTTCCGCCGCGAAGATGCACTGCCGAGCTATTAGTAAACGTATTGCTATAAACTTCCACCGAAAATGGACTTCTCACGCCTCCACTATCTGTCCCGTGGAATCCAACGGATGAATTATTAAATTGGTTGTGCCTGATTACCAGCCGCGCTCCTGAATACGCATCAATTTGATCCTCAACTCCAGCATCTGCCGCGTTAACGGTGAATGTATTGTCCTCAATGTAAACTGCCTTGTTAGTGCCGAGAGTCAGAGGCTGCGTCCACGGAGTCCACCCGCCGTCGCTACCTTCGGAGCTTCCGTCAACCGAAATAACCTGATTCGATCCGGTGGTTGCCGTGATGTCGAATGTGTTGTTGTCAATCAAACCCATGATGCTTTGTGGATATATGCCACGCGATCCGGTACTGGGCACAAGAATGCGATTGTGGTCGAAGCGAAATCCGAGCAACTCCGCTGCGTTAGTATTGTCATTTCCTACGAGTTGAATCATTCCCGATGTGTGATTCGTATCTTTGATAAAGGTGAACCCGGTTACGCGGACGAAGTTGACGTCCGAAAGACCGCTTACGTTCAGTGCCGCTCCACCTGCTCCTTGGTCGTCAATATTCGTGACCCCAATTCCACCGCCCTGAAGGGTCAGCCCCTTGTTCGATATGGTCACGGTTGTGGTCCACGTGCAACTGCCTGCTGGCACAACTATCGTATCTCCGGTGGGAGCGGCGCCGTTTATCGCAGCCTGCACATCGGTATTCGAGCAAGAAGCCGCATTGATCGTGGCTGCGCGAGCAGACAATACGGAAAAGACAGCTAGAGCAACCATGGGCGCCATCTTGCCAATGCGCTTGAAAGTGTCACAGTTCAATTGACAATCGGGGAAGTACGAATCTCGTTGTGTCATTCGGCCTCGCTGACGCCCTTGACTTATCCCCGCGCCGTTTCATTGAGTCCGCATTCTAGCCCAGCCTGACCCAAATAGTGGCTATGGAGTGTTGTTAACTGCCCTAACCTCTTAGAAGTGTTGGCAGTATGAGCGTCCTATTGAGGACTGTACAAAGCTGGGCTATTAAGCTCAAGACACGAAGGTGCAGTTCGAGACGCGAAAGGTACAATGCCAACTCGGTTTTCGCCTCGAATTGCGTGGTATTTAGCCTGGTTTCTTCATGATTATGTAAACCGCTTTGAGCAAAGAACTTGCCCGTGCGTCGGCTATGCGCCGCTCTTTGTCCGAACTTCCCGGCAGCCGGACGGTCTTGCACCCGGCATTCTTTCCGGCTTCTATATCAATATCGGAATCTCCGATCATCCAAGAATTAGCCAGATCAATGTCGTGCGTCCGCGCAGCCTGTTGCAACATTCCTGGCTGCGGCTTCCGGCAGTCGCACCGAGCGTGGAAGTCGTGCGGGCAGTAATAAACCGCATCAATTCGTGCATCTTTTGCTGCGAGGGCTTCGACCATTTGCTGGTGCAAGGACTCCACTTCCTCGGCCGTGACGAGCCCCTTCGCCACGCACCGCTGATTGCTTACTACAATGACCAAAAATCCATTTTGGTTTAGCAGCCCAATGGCTTCTGGCACACCAGGGAGAAAATGCATTTCTTCCCACCGGATTATGTATTCTCCTTCGGGAGCCCTTTGATTAATAACTCCGTCACGATCCAGGAACGCGGCTCGTTCACCGAATATCGCCTCTTCCACAAGTTCTGAGATGATGTGTCCAATCAGAATGTGACATTCCTGAATTCGCGGAGTTTCGTTGCACGGCACGCAAATGAAATGGTCTGCCGCTTCCCGAAGCTTTCCACCCGTACATCCTGTCAGTGCAACCGTCTTCAGGCCGATCTTTTTCGCGGCCATGATGGCGGAAAGCACGTTGGCTGAATTGCCAGTGGTTGAAATTCCAACCGCAACATCTCCAGGACGCCCCAACGCTTCGATCTGCCGGGAGAATACAAGATCGAACCCATAATCGTTCGCAATCGCAGTAACGCAAGAAGTATTGACCGAGAGCGCCAATGCGGGCAACGCAGGACGATCGAAAGCGAAACGCCCCACCAGTTCTGCGGCAATATGTTGAGCGTCCGCCGCACTGCCGCCGTTGCCGAAGAGTAGCACTTTGTTTCCCTGCTTGAGTGCGTGCACCAAAGTGAAGCTGACCTCTGCGACCGTGCGAAGGATGTCGGGATCGCTCAACAAACGCTCTTTTGCCGCGATTGAGGCCTTAATGGATTTTTCGATCCGCTTCTCGAATTCATCTTGGCGGATCATTTGGTCTCCCTAAGATGGTTCTGCGAAGCGGCCTCGTATAACCGTTCGCAAAGGTGTTGGGCCTTCGCATAGTCCTCGGGAGTCCCTATATCAATGAACATCCCACGCTGCTCCAAGGCAAATAGCCCGTGGCCGATCAATCGCGGAAAAACGTCCTTCTCCAGGCTGGCGTTGCCTTCCGGGATGTGTGCAAGGACTTCACGATTGAAGACATAGACACCCGCATTTACCAGGCCTGGCGACGAATCGGCGGATTTTTCAGCAAAACCAGTCACTTGTCCATCAGTATCCACGTGAACGGTTCCATAACGGCCTGTATCGTGGACTTTTCGGACAGCCAGAGTTGCCAAAGCTTTGTGGGTACGATGAAAACAGAGCAGCTCATGGAAATCCATCTCCATAAAGGAGTCGCCATTCATCACCAGGAAGTCCGTACTTTCTTGAAGATATTGTTGGGCAAGCCGCACAGCCCCAGCCGTGCCCAGTGGCTGTAATTCCCGCGCGTACTCAATATCCACGTCCCAGGCGTCGCCACGGCCGAATTCGTGTTCAATCTGGCTGGCGAGATAACCGGTGCACATGATCAGCCGGCGTACTCCTTGAAAGCGTAACTGCTGGACCAGAAGTTCGAGAAAAGAACGTTCTCCCATGGAAGCCAGGGGCTTGGGAGTCGAGGGAACGACGGACCGCAGCCGCGTCCCCATGCCGCCCACCAGCAAAACCACTTTAGCGTCTTCGCCCACGAACGACATACAAGTCAAGCCAACAGCATTTCAGCCTGCTCCCAATACTTCAACATGGAAGCTAGAGTCTGCTCGATGGTCAACACGGGCTTCCAACCAGTTTGCGTGCGAAACTTGGCGGTGCTGCCAAAAATAATTTTCTCATCCGAAGGACGCATCAAATGTGATGCTGGGCGAATTGACGCCTTCACACCCGAGAGCCGAATCGCCGTCCGCAAAAGTTCGCCGATTTCGTGAGTGGTAGTGGCGCACAGATTGTAGGACTCGCCCCGCTTTCCTTTCATTGCCGCCAGATAGAATCCGCGCACTGTGTCATTTACATCCAAAAACGCGCGGCGAGGCTTCAAATTCCCGACATTGATTACCGGCGACTGGAGACCTTTCTTGATTTTGATCAATTGCCGAACAAAATCCGACGGCGCATCGTTCGTTTTGCCGGGCCCGGTTGTATTGAAGAGGCGTAGATTGACAGCGGGAATCTTATAGTCCAGAAAATACTCCCTCGCCAGCAAATCCAGACAGACCTTGCTTATTCCATATGGATGCAGTGGTCTCAACGGATGCTCTTCGACCACCGGGATATCTGATGCCTGAACATTCCCGTACTCCGCGCTCGAACAAGCCGAAACAACCACCGGAGGCCGTTTTCTATGGCGTACAGCTTCAAATACATGCAGCGAACCCATAATATTCGACTCAAAAGTTTCCACCGGATCTGCCCAAGATACCGTCGGCAAACTTTGCGCTCCCAGATGAAACACGTGCGTCGGATCGCAATCGCTGACAAGCCGCTCAACTCGCTGGCCATCACGCAGATCACAATGGACAAAAGTCAGATTTGGCAACTTCGGCAGGCGATTGAAGTCTGCGGTGAGATATGCTCCAACCACGTTCCATCCCTTCGCCTGAAGGAATTTAGCCAGATGCAATCCGATGAAACCGGTTGCGCCTGTCACTAACGCCGTATTTCTCTTCTTCATTTTGGCTTTGATTTCCTCGAATGTCAGCGAGCTTCGGCCGTGTATGCGGCACGGCGTTCTTCAGTCAGCGATTTGTCGTATGCTTTCTCTGGTTCATACACCACAACGTGACTTCCCCGGGTTGAAAAGCCGAAGGGAACACACAAAAGCTTTTTCAACCGCTCTCGCAGTTGTGGCTGACATTCCGGAGGAGCAAAAAATAGCATAAATCCGCCGCCACCCGCACCCAGAAGTTTTCCGCCGAGAGCGCCGGCGCTGATTCCAGCGTCATAGATCTCATCAATCCGCGAATTGGTAATCTTTTGGGTGAGCGTCCTCTTAATCTGCCAGCTTTCGTTCAGCAATTTGCCGAACTCATTCAACGACCGTTCCGGGGATGTAACGACGGCCTCGGCCTCATTCACCAGTTGAAGCATCATTCCGAGTTCTTTCTTCTTGTGCGGAGTCACTTTCAACTGCTCCTGAGCAACTTCGGATGCAATCCGGGAAAACCCTGTGAAATACAGAACCAAATTTTGTTCCAGCTCTGCCATGCGATTCGGCGCGGTGAGGATGCGGTTGACGTCAATCGTACCGTCCTGGTGAAAATTGATTCGATTGAAACCTCCGTACGCAGCGCTGACCTGATCCTGTGCGCCCACGGCCTCGTGCAGCAATTCCTGCTCGATATGGATCGCCTCAGTGGCCAGCGTATGCCGGTTGCGCATCTTCTCCTTAAGGGCATAGAGGCCGAGAAGCAGTCCTACCGTAAATGCCGAACTCGTACCAAGACCGGCTCGTGCCGGAAGATCGGCCACGTGATGGATTTCAACGCCTTCCTCAATTCCTAGATATTGTAGGCAGCCCCGTACAGACGGATGTTCGATCTCGTCATTGCGGTGAATGTTTTCAACCTTCGAATAAGAGATCCGGCTGTGATAATCGAAAAACGGTGGCAGCCGGCGGCAAGTGATGTAACAGGACTTATCAATCGTAGTAGCTAAAACTGATCCGCCATGTTCGCGGTACCAGACCGGATAATCCGTACCACCGCCAAAAAATGAAATCCGAAGTGGAGTGCGGGTAATTACCATGAGTTAGAAATCCTCAGATTAGGGAAAGGGAGCGACCGGCTAACAGAGTTTCAGGTTACGAGGCACAAGCTTCTTGAAGCGGGGAGAGGGGGCTCTCCCCGAATTCATGAGGTCGTTCGTCAGTTCACAACAGCGGCAAGACCAGCCGGAGGTGCGGGTACCCCGCCACCGTTCGTGCCTGCATTCTGAAGCGGATGGGGATAGGTGTAAGCGACGTATCCCGGCATCGGCGTCCCGTTGATGTAGTCGCGGCCGGACTGGAGGACATTGGCCAGCCCTGCGTCACAGGACGGATTGCTACCGTCAAAAGTTCCCAGCGCGACGCCCCCAGTATTATTCCAGGCATACACCGGGGCAAGGGCTTGGTCATGAGTTCTTCCGACCTGGTCGCGGCATGGGTAACCACTAGTTCCTGACCCATCGAAATACCTCGAGCAGGCGCTACCCGCGCAGCCAGCGTCAGAAGTGCAGGCAGTATCAGGATGGTTGGCGCACCACATTCCGACCCCAGAGTTGTAGAAAGCTCCCGGCCTAAGTCCAGCGTGTGGTCTATGGAAATTAGTTTCCGGTTCATTCCATCGCAAACAGGTCCCCCTCCCCAGCCGGATGCCAATACTGCGCAGGAGCGATAGCTCATCAGGGTTATGCCATACCAGCTGTGCGAACCACCATAAGTATTGCCGTACCAAACGCCGGTTCCTCCGCGCATGGTTCCACCTCGAAGGCCTACCGATGAATTATTCGTGAACGTGTTGCTGTACACCTCAAACGAAAATGGGCTTCGCTCACTGCCGGAATCGGTTCCATGAAATCCCACCGTTGAATTAGTAAATTGATTGTGGCGGATCACTAGTCGCGCTCCGGCGTATGCGTCAACTTGATCCTCGACTCCGGCGTCCGCTGTACTTACGGTAAATGTGTTGTCTTCAATATAAACAGCTTTATTGGTTCCTAGAGTCAGAGGTTGTGTCCAGGGCGTCCAACCTCCATCACTCACCTTCGCCGCTACCTGCAACTGAAATAACTTGGTGTGAACCAGAAGTCGCCGTTATATCGAAGATGTTGTTATCAAGCAATCCCATGATCGCTGTGACAAAAATGCCTCGGCTAGTCGTACCAGGCCCGGCTAAGACACGATTATGGTCAAATCGAAACCCAATAATCTCTCCTGCATTCGTCCCGTCGGCGCCGTTGAATGTTACCATTCCACTGGGGTGCGAAGTGTCGGCTATCCAAGTAAATCCGGTCACCCGAACAAAATCGGCAGCGCTCAACCCGAAAATATCAATCGCGGCTCCGCCACTTCCCTGGTCGTCAATATTTGTAACTCCGATTCCGGCGCCTTGAAGGGTTATACCTTTACTGATAAAGGACACCGTGGTGGTCCATGTGCAGCTTCCGGCGGGCACGGCAACAGTGTCCCCGGTGGAAGCTGAATTAATGGCGGTCTGAACGTCAGAACTGGAGCATGAAGCCGCATTGATCGTTGCCGCCTGGGTGGGCAGCCACAAAAATAGCGCGAACGCGAATACACTGAATATTTTCATGGAGGATGTCCTAACCACCACCCTATATAGAACGCGCAACGAGTTCAAGACACTAAGGTGCACGCTAACAACGCGAATGGACACCGTCCTTTTCGATGAGGTAGGCCCATGGATGCCAGTTGATACGGTTTGATGGGTTTGATGGGTTCGCCGAAGTCACTTTGGCAAAATCTGCGAAACGGGAGCCCTTGTTTTTCCGAGCCGAATGCCATTTTTCACTACTCTTCTGACTATCCAGCGCCTGCCATACTCGGTGAGTTTGCCGCGGAAATAGTTTTTATCTGTCCGCCAGGAGCTGTCCGCCAGGTGAACGCCAAAATCTCCGAACTGGTCCCAGGTCCGAACGTCACAGACGTCATCGGGAAAAAGAATTGTTACAGATTTAGCCAGTTCGGCATTCTCGGCCCAAGTGCGTGACACCAAGCCAGGACCGGTTGAGTTCACGATAAACAGTTCGTCTTTGATAAAAGGCGGGGAACCACGCAGCATAGGCGTGACCCAGTCAGGATTTTCGTGGGCCCGCACACAATTATCAATGACGGCCTTCAGAAAAGGGTGTCCCGGCGCCGCGCCAAAAGCGTAATTTCCAATATCCCAGTCCATGTTGTATTGATTCCGCCGGAAATGGCTGTACGTCAGCCGTTCAAATGGAAACACACACTCGAATTCCAAAAGTCTGGAAAGGTCCGAAGACAACAACACATCCAAGTCGAAGTAAAAGCCTCCATAGTGAAAAACTGCCAGATACCGGAAAAAGTCATATCGCTGAATCGGAAACCGAAAGGAATCGAAAATTTCACGATACTGGGGAAACTGATCTTTCAATAACGCCTCCACGCGGCTATCGTCGAACAATATGTACTCGTAGTCCGGGTTCATCAGCCGGATGTTGGCGGTCGCAGCCCGGTTCATCTGTGTCGGAACCAGCTTTCCACAGCGGATCTGTATTACACGCTTGGGGATTCGATTCCGCATGACTGGTTTACCATTGACAACTCTGCATACACCTTCCCGCTGATCTCGGCGACGGTTCTCCACGAATGTTGCTCATTGGCGTTATGCCGGATTTCCTGCCGCCGGCTGTCCAGTGTCTTAAAAAGGTCGCTTTCAAAATATCCCTCTATCGCCTTTGCCAGGCTTGCTGAATCACACGGCGTGGCTAGAAAGCCAGTTTTTCCTTCCACAATGTCTTCCCTGATGGAACCGACATCGCTTGCGACCACCGGCAACCCAAAACTAAACGCCATAAAAAGTATCCCACTCTGAAAAACGTGGGTGTAGGGCAGTACCAGAACATCGGCTGCCTTGTAGTACAACTCGGCTTCCTCATCGGGGACATATTCGAACCGCTGGATAATCTGTCCCGGGGTCTGGCGGGCAATCATCTTTTGGATTGCGTCAAAATACTTTTCCGATCCTTTTTTAGGTTCCGTGGCCACGATCAGGCGATAGGACGTGTCTGCCGCGGCGAGCTGCCGAAATGCCTCAAGCAGATATTCGAGACCTTTGTAGGGCCGCAGGGAACCGAAGAATAAAATTGTTTTTTCGTCTTTCCCAATCCCAAGCCGGGCGCTTAGCCTGGGCACAAGTCATCGTTGTATTGGGGACTGAATTGTTAATTCCAAACGGAATGACCGAGACTTTTCGTTCCCGGACACCGAAATCTTGTACCAGTTCCCATTTCATTTTTTCTGTGTGGACGAACACATGATCGACGATGTGATACTGCATTCTCAATGTCAGGCGGTTGAGCAGGGAGTCGTTCAGGTCCCTTTTCCCCGCATTCACATTGTGCACGGTGAGCGCGATTTTCTTGCCGAGCATTTTGTAGTAAAGCATCAGAAGGGTTCGATCAAACTTCTCAAACTTGTTGTTCCAGAGAATATGAAATATCTTCGGCTCGGCAATGGCTGCATATCGAAAAAGCCTCGCATAGTAGAGCAATACTCCCTTTATTTTTCCTGTAAGGCGGGTTTGCTGATTTCCCCGCAGATTTAGAAAGCTTAAGTGCGGAGTAGTGTGCATCTCCGGGCTGTCCACTTCATCGCTTCCAATCACCTCCAGCGTCACGCCCTTAGACGCCAGCGCCATCGACAGACCAAAAGCATACGGCCTGTCAAATCCGCCAGTGAGCAAGGCCACTTTAATATCAGCCCGTCCGGGTATCCGTCGATCTTCGGCAGTCATGACATCCTTAGCGCCGATCTCAGGAGTTGACAAACAGGTTGTCATGTTTGATGAAGGAATCTATTTGACTCGGATCTGAGCCTGACCGCCGCTGCCAGCGGCGGCTT
>CAVPCG010000012.1:0-11745 GCA_963702325.1 uncultured Acidobacteriaceae bacterium
GAAAGATCCTTTTCGGCTGTTTCTCCGGGGGCCAAGTCCATCAAGCCCATTTGCATGTTGTCTTCGGTAAGGAGCACGCGGCCGTTGCGGGCAACATCTTGCAGCGTAAGTGCCGCTGGGACGCGCAATATGAGGCGCTCTTTCCCCGACAAACTTAAAGCGTAAATCGCGCGTGCCGAGCCACCCGGCGAAGCTGTGAACCAAACTTCTTCTCCTTTCGGGGACCAGGCGACACCTTCCACCGTTGTGTAGAAGCTGGACGCAGCCTTAATTTTCCCGTCGCGATCGGTGACGACTACGCGGCCATCATCTCCGGATATGACGTGATCTGCGAAGGCCAGCAGATCGCCGCGAGGAGAGAAACGCACATGGCTTGTCCAGCCTTGAGGCTGATAAATCACTTTTCCCACGGGAAATTCCAGAGCGCCATTATCGCCGTGTGCCACGGCAAGATCGGAGCCATCCGGCGTCCAGTCGGCACTTCCAACTTTGTCCAGAACCTCCCGTGGCGCGCCCCCTGCGAGAGGAAGCCTCGCGAGTGTGCCCGTTTCGGCGAGTGCGCGCGCATGCGCGTTGAGAAGGACAGCTAGATCTCCATTGCTGGAGATTGCCAGAACATCGGTTTTCTGAAGGCCCAGAGCACGCGAATCGGTGCTATCGAAGCGCGTAGTGAAGAGCTCGGACGGCTTTCCTTCGAGCGCTCCGCCGTAAACAATGTTTTGCCCGTCAGGAGAAAAGCGGGCGTTTTGAATTGTGCCGCGACGATAAGTCAGCCGATGAAAACTGAGCGGCGCGGCGGAAGAATGTCTCGCTGCAAAATAAACGGCAACATATGAGGCTGCGACGAGCAGGGTGATGAGCGCAGGAAGCAGCCAACTGCGTTTAGCGGGAGCAGCAATTGCTTGTGCCCCGCTCTTACTTGTTGAAGCAGAAGATGTCTCAGTGAGTGCGCTGAGATTGAAGGCTACGTCGCTAGCAGACTGGAATCTCGCAGCAGGATTTTTTTCCAGGCAATGATGGACAATGCGCTCCAGCGCCGGGGGAACATTTCGCGCGGTCTCAGAAAGTTCCGGCGGATCTTCTTTCAGGATGGCGCTCATGGTATCGGCGGGCGTGTCGCCGTGAAAGGCGCGCTTGCCGGTAAGCATCTCGTAAAGAATCGCGCCAAACGCAAAAAGATCAGAACGAGCATCAGCGGCTTGCCCGCGAACCTGCTCAGGGGACATATAGCCGGCGGTGCCCATCACCAGCCCGGCACTGGTGGCAACTTGCATCGTCGGTGCATCGCCGGAGCTGCGGTCTTCCCGGGGAAGCGTGAGCTTGGCGAGTCCGAAGTCGAGAATTTTTACGCGGCCATCGTTTGTGACGAAGAGATTTTCTGGCTTGAGATCGCGATGAACGATGCCCTTTTCATGGGCCGCCGCCAATCCTTTTACAATTTGCAGAGCGTAGTCAATCGTTTTGCGGCTGGATAGCACGCCGGTGCGCAAACGTTCGCGGAGAGTTTCTCCTTCAAGCAGTTCAGAAACAACGTATGGCGATCCCTGATTGTCGCCAATGTCGAAAATGGCCATGATGTTGGGATGGCTGAGTGCGGCTGCGGCGCGAGCTTCCTGAGCGAAGCGTTGCAGGCGATCAGGATCGCTGGAGAAAGATGCACGGCAAAACTTTGATGGCGACATCGCGTCCTAAACGCGAATCGCGGGCGCGATAAACTTCTCCCATGCCGCCGGCGCCCAACTGCGAGATGACTTGATACGGCCCAATCTTTTGACCAGAAGGAATACCCATTTGGCAAGCATTATAGGGGAATGCCCGAAGCAATGACCGCAAGATTAAGGCTTGGAGTGATAATTATGAAGACACAGAACATTGCCAGTTGTCGCGGCAGCGGCCAGTCTCCGATTAGCCGGTCAACCGCTCGGGACGCAAGACCGGTTCGTCCGAAACCGGAAGATATTGCGCCAGCGGGACAAACCTGCATTTGGAGTAGCAGAGCAAGGCCGCGTTATATCTTGCCCATGCTAAACTTCTGCGGATTCCCGTTCTAGAGCTGTTATGAGCGAAGAAGACGGCCTGCCGAAAGAGCTCAATCCTAACCCATCAGCAACCGAAAGTTCGGGCAATTCCGTAAACCCGGATCTCGTGCCGACCATCGCCAGCTCGGCATCCGGGATGACTGGCGCAACGGCAACAGCTCTCGAACCCAAATTCATCGGTCCATACAAACTTCTTCGCCGGCTCGGCGAGGGCGGCATGGGACAAGTCTGGCTCGCCGAACAGACCGCGCCGGTGCAGCGGCAGGTTGCTGTCAAGCTAATCAGAGTCGGCCGGTACGATGACGAACTCTTGCTGCGCTTCCGCGCCGAACGGCAATCGCTCGCCATGATGGATCACCCCGCCATCGCCAAGGTCTTTGACGCCGGAACCATGCCCGACGGCCAGCCCTATTTTGTCATGGAGTACGTGCCCGGTGTGCCGATCACGAAGTACTGCGACGACAAGCGGCTCACGATCCGGCAGCGCCTGGAACTCTTTATCCGAGTTTGCGAAGGGGTGCAGCACGCGCATCAGAAAGCCATCATCCACCGCGACCTAAAACCGGCGAACATTTTGGTCACGGAAGTTGACGGCAAGCCTGTGCCCCGGATCATTGACTTTGGACTGGCTAAAGCCACTGGGCCGCAGATCAGTGATGAAACCATGATGACGCGCGCCGGTGATTGGGTCGGGACGCCGGGATACATGAGCCCGGAGCAGGCCGATGCGAACGCCGACATTGACACACGAACGGATGTGTACTCGCTGGGCGTGGTTCTTTACGTTCTGCTCACTGGCGACCTGCCGTTTGATATGAGCCAATGGAAGAAGCAGCCGTTTTACGAAGTGATGCGGCAACTGCGCGAAATTGATCCGCTCAAGCCCAGCACGAAGATCCGCAAACAGGACGCAGCTACGTTGGGCAAACTGGCTCACAAGCGCCAAAACGAGCCGCGAATGCTGGTTAGACAGGTAAGCGGAGACCTCGATTGCATCGTCCTGAAGGCGCTCGAAAAGGACCGCGACCGGCGCTATGCGACACCTTTGGACTTGGCCGCGGACGTCAATCGGTATCTGCGGAATGCGCCGGTTTCTGCACATTCGGCTGGCATTGCATATCGCACCCGCAAATACATCCGCCGTCATCGTGTGGCCGTCTCCGTTTCCGCAGCGGGACTGGTGTTGCTAATCGGCTTTGCTGTAGCTCAAGCGGTTGAGCTGCGCAAGATTCGGCAACAACGAGACCGCGCGGACCGCATCGCGCATTTTATGACTGGCATCTTTAAGGTGCCAAATCCAAGCGAGGCGCGCGGAAATACAGTCACCGCCCGCGAAATTCTTGACAAGGCCTCGCAACAGATCGGTAACAACCTGAATAAGGATCAGGAGCTCCAGGCGCAGTTGATGGAAACCATGGCGCAAACCTATACAGGGCTGGGCTTGTATGGCCGCTCGCAAGATTTGACGGAGCACGCGCTGGGAATCCAACGTTCACTGTTCGGAGAACGAAACCGGGAAACACTGGCGAGCGAAAGTTATCTGGCTCAGGTCCTCCGCGCTCAAGGGCATTTGCCCGAGGCGGAAAAGCTGTTGCAAAACACAATTGAGGGACAGCGCCAGGTTCTCGGCGCCAATGATCCGGACACTTTGGCGTCTATGGATCGCCTCGGTTACGTTTATGCCAATGAAGCACGTCACGCCGAGGCTGAAAAGTTGTTCCGCCAAACACTGAACACAGAGCGCAGAGTACTTGGCGCAGACGATCCGCAGACTTTAAGTACCTTGAATGAATTGGCGGAGATCCTTACCCCGCAGGGGAGGTATGAGGAAGCAGATCAGATTTATGGCGAACTGATCGCAGCGCAGAAGCGAACGCTGGGGCGGGACCATCCGGCGACTCTGCTTTCGATGTCACATGCGGCTGAGAATCTCGAGGAGGAGGGCCGCTTCCGCGAAGCTGAAAAGGTGTATACCGACGTGATTGCTGCTCAGCGTCGCGTGCTTGGGCCGGAGCATCCCCAAACTCTTAGGGCGATGACCATGCTTGCTCTCACCCTGGCGAAAGAAGGCCGTTACGCCGAAGCGGACAAACTTCAGAGCCAAGTCATCGAGACCCAGACCCGTGTGCTGGGACCGACAAACACGTCTACCTTGCAAAGCATGGAGATGGAAGCGCTGGGCTTCAGCCGCGAGGGACGTTATGCGGATTCAGAAAAAACGCTTCGTGATGTGATCGAAGCAGCGGAGAAAACCAATCAGCCAGCCACTGTGGCCGAGGGTTGGTATAACTTCGCGTGCACCGAGGCCGCGAGAGGTCGCCCGAACGAAGCATTCGCCGATCTCAACCACGCCATCGAAAACGGCCTCATCTCGCCCGGAGAACTTTCACTTGATCCTGAACTGAAGGCCCTCCACAGCGATCCCCGGTTCGACGCCCTAGTCACAAAGGCACGCGCAACCAACAGCGCGAGGAAAAAGTAGGCAATTTCACGCCCAACTGAATCTGCCTGTGGCAGAAATCCCGAGGTCACATCAGGCCGAACGCATCCCCGCAGGTTGGGCCGACGCGTTCAACTGTTGATAAATCCCCATTGCACTTGTTGACACGCTTGCGTGTAATCGCCTGTGGGCGTTGAAAAACTCTTTTCAAGAAATTTCAACAACAAAATTCGTTCGTAGGTTATTGAATGTTCGTTCGCGATAGACGCCAGAATCCGCCGAAAGTACTGCTTTGGTTCCTTTTTCAACAGCCACGCCTGATTACGAGCAAAGTTTGACAGATTGTTCCGGACCCCGAGGTCAATTCAAATCAGATAACGTTACGGATGTCAGTCCTCCGCTTGCATTCGGAAGGATTACGAATGTACGGTTTTGACCAGCGGCGAAACTTACCGATCCGCTATTGATGTACTGCACGACCGGGAACCCGGCGGGCGTAACAATGATCTCGTAAGATCCCGCGCCGAGAGATTGGTAACTAGAACTGTCTGTGAATCCCAGGGCACTGATGGTTGGCGTGACGCCTCCCGTGGGCGGCCCGGCCGAACCTGCAGGCAGAATGTACACATCCACGGAACCTGCCTCTACCGCCGCGTTGGCAATCCGCAAACCGAAGTTTCCTGAGCTCGGATCGGTCGTGTCATCCGTGAGCAACATGGGAGTGAGGTTCGCAGCGTAGTTTGCCGTAATCAGGGTGTAATTCGTTGCCGCAGTCAGAGTGACGGTTTGGCTGATCGCAGTGGTAGTTGAATTCGAGGGCTCGACTTGCAGCGTGTGCGAACCGGAGGTCACCGACATGTAAGTGCTCGGCGAGCCCAGAGCCAGATCGCTGAACAGCGTCGTACTGTCGAGCACAACGTTCATTGTCGTGGGCTCGTTGGGAGACGCTTGGAGGGCCCGCAACCGGCTCTGGGTGTCGCTGCTGCTACCGCAGTTCGATGAGAACAGCGTCACCGCCCCCACCAACAGACAAAAGAGAATGCGATACAGGAACCGCACGAATGGACCTCCCTGAGATTTGATGCGCGGATTTCTTGCGTCTGTTCCTTTGCTCGAAAAAAACCGGTTAAGACTTGGCAGCGAGTGTATCGGGACTGCTTTACGGAATTCGTAAAGAGTGGTGAAGATTCGTAAATGTTCCGCGATTCGAGGCTACAGAATTTTACGTTGGCGTTCCGTGGCAAGCCGCATCTAAGATGCGCCGCGAAGCCACTCTCGACCATGCCGATGAGGAAATCCCCAATCTGCATCGAAATCGGCTTTCAATTTTGAAAGTGTGCCATCACCAGGGAAAAGAGCCGCGAAGGGGCATAAGAATATAACCCCTGGCATAAGCCACGGTAAAAGCGGGAAATCGGGAAGCCCCGAAGGGGCGAGAGATCGGCTACGGCACTGACTCGTACATCCACGAGTTCATCGTTGGTCCAGTCTAGGCGCCAGCCGAAAGTTTGTGGTGTGTCGTTGCAGTTTGTGCAATACCGTACTGACGGATTTTATACAGCAACGCTTTGTAGCTGATCTGCAAGATCGCCGCCGCTTGCTTGCGATTCCAGTTGGTCTCCTCAAGGGCCCGCGCAATCGCTTCCGCTTCTGCTCCATCTTTTGCCGTCCGTGACAGGGATTTCAATCCCCCGGGCGTTTCCGCGCCACTGCGCAATGCAGGATCCGATTGGCTCGTTACCGCGTCACTTCCATGCGGATGCAGTTCATGAATCGCCAGCTTCTCATCGCCCAGAACCAGATAACGCTTGATGAAGTTATTCAACTCGCGTAGATTCCCCGGCCAGGAATAAGAGAGGCAAGCCTCCATCAACTCCGGGGTAAACGGCAACGGCGCCCGTGCGTACTGCTCTGACATGCGGGACATAAAATGCTTCAGCAGAATTGGAATTTCTTCCTTGCGTTCGCGCAGCGGCGGAATCTGCAATGTGAAAGCATTCAGCCGGTAATAAAGATCTTCGCGAAGACGCTTGTTCGCCAGTGCCTCGGGAATATTGATATTGGTTGCGGCGAGAATGCGCACGTCCACTTTAATTACCGACCGCCCGCCAAGACGCGAAAATTGCTGGTCTTGCAATACATGAAGCAACTTTGCCTGTAACCCCGGAGGCATTTCTCCGATTTCGTCCAGCAGAATGGTTCCTTTGTTGCAAAGCTCGAACTTGCCCGGCTTGGAGTGAGTTGCTCCAGTGAATGCCCCGGGCTCATAACCGAAAAGTTCGCTTTCTAGCAGATCAGCAGGCACTGCCGCACAATTCACTTTCAGAAAAGTTCGATGGGCGCGAGGCGACAGTTTATGAATAAGCCGCGCCATAACTTCCTTACCAGTTCCGCTTTCCCCGAGCATCAACACCGGAATGTCTACGACCGCGACCAGTGCTGCCTGCGATCGCAACTTCCGCATTACAGGACTCGCGGCCACAAAAAAGACATCTTCCGCAAGTTCTTCGACTTCTCCGGGATAGTTCTGCTGGTTGGTTTCCAGACACTGATCAATAAGGCGGTTGAGTTCAGCCTTCTGAAATGGTTTCGTCAGATAGTCGTGTGCGCCCAGTCGAATTGCCTGAACGACTTTACGCGTATCGCTGACGCAGGAAAGCATCACGACCTTCAAGCCGGGTTGAAGTTTGCGGAGCTCTTCGAGAGTTTGCAGGCCGTCAATACCCGGCATTAACAGATCGAGCAATACGAGGTCGGGACGCAAACCTTTTTGTACCAACTCAATCGCTTCTTCTCCGGTGCTCGCCGTCTCGACTTTGTAGTTATCTACTTCCAGCAGCGTGCGGATGTACCGCTGCATTCCAGGTTCATCATCAACCAATAAAATATTAGCCGGTTCACTCATTCGTTTTTCCTTTGGAGGCGTTCAGCGGCGTGAGCGGGATGATGAATGAAAACTTGCATCCTGCACCTGGTTCACTCTCCACCCAAATCTTGCCGCCCATCGTGTTAACCAATCTTCGAGCTGTAGCCAGACCTAAACCAGTTCCATCGGATTGACTTCCCGCTTGCCGCAGCCGGAAGAAATCGTCAAATACCTCAATGTGATATTCCGCGGGAATTCCGGGGCCAGTATCAGAAACACTTACCTTCACCGAGTTCGGCTGCAAATCACTGCGCCGTCGCCGGTCGGTTTCTATGCTCGCCCTTCTCTCAACTCGCCGATCCCACATATATGGCTCCGCATGCAACCAAACCGTTCCGCCGGAAGGAGTGAACTTGGAAGCATTCTCAAGCAAGTTCGAGACGACCCGCTCGACTTTTGGGACATCGAATGTAAACTCCTTCAACTTTTCGTTGGCCAGGAAATAAAGTGCCAGCTTTCGCTCGTTGAAACGCGGAGACCACAACCGGCAAACCTCCGACAGGCACGCATTCATATCGGCTGCCTGATAAGTCAATTTCATCTGCCCGGTTTCGAGCACGCTGAAGCTAAGGAAGTCCTCGATAAAATGCTGGAGGCGCTGGCCGTTCGACCGCATGTCTCCTATTACTTCTCGCTGACGATCGTTCAGATCTCCCATTTTTTCGCTTTGCAGAAGCTCAACATACCCGTTCAGAATGGCAAGCGGAGTTTTCAGGTCGTGGGCCGCGGAAGCCAGCGCATTATTCGTCCGCAAAAAGCGCTCCTGGAGTTGGTGATGCTGCTGCTGCAATTGGGTACATCCGGGATTCTGACATGTTTCCTGACGAGGGCCTTTGGCCGGCGACAAGCGGGATTCCGCTTTTGCCGACCCTCTCTTAGGACTCGAGGCAGGCGAGGCACACGAATTTTCAGGTGTAGCGGGCATGAATCGTCGTGCTCGTAATTATTACGGAGGGGAGGGAACTGCCTTGATCCTGCTAAGATGCCGTGTGGAAATGCTAAGTCACACTCATCAGCGGTGTCAACGAAAAATGGAAATAGATGGTCACAAAAGAGAAAACAATTTCCTTGAACTATCGTTTGATTTCACCCAGCAACTGTTTATTCACTAAGAATCTATACCCGTTCTAAGCCAATATTGTCATTGCCTGCTGTGTAATTGCCTGTTTCCATGCCTCAATTGCCCATTTAGAGGCTATATCCCGGCTGTTTACGCCGAAGGGTTCTCATCAGGTACTGAGTTTACCGGCTTCGTTCCTGAAACGGCATTCTGATCCGACGGTTTGGCCCCCCAAGTGCGATAAAACACATGAGTCCAACCCCCCGAGGACCTGATTGAAACGAAGTAAATTGGAAACCGAGCGTCGCAAGTGGCCACGTCTCCCGCTTGCCATCCCTGTATTTGTCGGCAGCACTAACGGCTCGGGCAAGCAATCTCTTGAATTTGCCTCGGTCGTGAATATCTCCGCCGGCGGAGCGCTGATTGCTCTTTCCCGCGCTTTGCCCCTCTCAGCGACGGTTTTCCTGGAAATACCCAGTGCTCCGCCCGCTTCCGTTGCGTCTATAACCGCCAATTCTCGTACGATCCGCGCGGAGGCAATTAGATTCGAACGGGCCGACAATTATCATTTAATCGGTTTTAAGTTTTCCACCCCCCTGTCCATGGACTCCCGCCTGCGGATTCAAAAGAGGCGGAAAGCCACTTCTTCGAAGTGAAAACTTTTTCCCACGTAAAACCAGAAGAACAGGGGTCTCCGCCAATGTCCTCGTATCAGCCGCATGATTTAGATGCGATTGACCTACCGCTTTCAAATCACGACGGTTAGCTCGCAATCGTTTCTTGCCGGAAACTCAATCCCGCAGTTTGGCGCTCGAGGTGCTCAAGAGTGATCAGGGAAAAGGAGTAACGCCGACAGATGGCAATCACATCAAGTTCAGTGAATCCGCTGGTTCAGTCGTTGGGAGAGATTCCGCCTGACGCCGTGGTTTTTGGCAAGTCTGAGGCGATGCACACTCTGCGCGGGCGTCTTGAAAAAATAGCTAGCGCCAATGTTCCCATCTTGATCGAGGGTGAAAGCGGAACCGGCAAGGATATTGTCGCTCGAATGATTCACACCGGCTCTCCCTGGAGAACTGGGCCTTACGTTAAAGTGAATTGCCCGGCCATTCCCGGAACCCTGCTCGAAAGCGAACTCTTCGGCTACGAAAAAGGTGCGTTCACCGGCGCCTACGGCACCAAGCCAGGACGAGTTGAAATGGCCCACCGCGGCACCCTTTTTCTGGATGAAATATCTGAATTGGATCTTGGACTTCAATCCAAACTCTTGCAGCTATTGCAGGATGGCCAATTCTGCCGCATCGGCGCCCAGGAGGATAAGAAAGTTGAAGTGCGCATCGTATGCGCCACCAACCGCAAACTGGAAGTGGAAATCGAGAATGGCACGTTCCGCCAGGATCTTTTTTATCGCATCAACGTAGTGAATCTACACATGCCTCCACTACGCGAGCGCCGCGCTGATATCGAGGATTTGAGCAGTTATTTTCTCGAATACTACAATCGCAAATACAACTGCCGCGCTAAAGCTTTATCTACGGATCTCCTGGCAGTCCTGCACAAATACCACTGGCCGGGAAATATTCGAGAGTTGGAAAACCTGATTAAGCGCTACGTAATTCTCGGCAGCGAAGATGTGATCACCAGCGACTTAATAGCACGCGAGCCGGAGTACGCAGTTCCTGAGCTTAATCTGGACGGCCCTATTTCTCTCAAGAAGGTCACACGGCAGGCGACACGGGATCTCGAACGCAAGATCATTCTAAAAGTCTTGCAAACTCATCACTGGAACCGTAAGCGCGCCGCACGGGCTTTGAACATCAGTTACCGGGCGTTGTTGTACAAGATTCGTGATGCCGGACTTCCACCCAACCGGTCGTCCCGCCGGCCTCCAGAGTCCATGCCGGATATCGCTGCTGCCTGATTTAGGGGCACAAACGGCGCTGAACAGCGTGCCAAGCAGAACCACGAGCAGCCTAAAATTACGACTTCAGCTGAGCCAGTTGCTTCTTCACGTCGTCCGCGTCGCCGTAGTTGGGATCGATTTTCAGCACCTTTTCCAACTGCTCCCGCGCCAGCCCGGACTGATCAGTTTTTTCGTAGGCTAGTCCAAGGTGATAATGTACGGTCGGATTGTCTGGCGTTTTATTCTTTGCCTCAAGCTTCAGAGCTTCCTGGAAAAGATCAATCGCCGATTTGTAGGCGCCCTTCTGATACAGCACCCACCCCAGCGTGTCGGCCGCGTTTGGAGAGTCAGGCAATCCGCGACGTGCAGTTTGCGCGAGTGATAGCGCTACGTCCACGTTTCCGCCCGTTTGTAGCATCACGTAGGCAAGATTGTTCGAGGCCATTGGGTTATCAGGCTTGGCGTCCAGCGCCTTCTGATAGGCGTCTTTGGCGTTGGGCCAATCTTTTTTGGATTCGTATAACTCGCCGAGCAGGATATAGAAACCAGCCTCCTTGGGATTGTCTTTGATTGACTGTTTATAGGTTTCAATTGCCCGATCCGGCGAACCTTCAGCGACCTGAACCTGGCCCAGCTTGAGCAGTGCGTCCGAATTATGCTTGTTTAACTCTCGCGTGTTATATATATATATATGTATGTATTCTGCCTGGTCCATCCCTTTTTTGTTTAGAAGGCGAAGTTCCCAACAAATCGTAGAAGGCGCTGTTATTTGGCGACTTTGCGATTTCGCGTTTGCCGCCGTGATCGCTTTGTCCACCTGTTTCTCAGCGGTAAAAGTATTCATCAAGCCCGCAAGCGCATCCGACGAATTCGGATCGCGGTCCAGGGCCTGCTGGAAAGACGCTTCCGCGGCAGGAAATTGCTTCTGAACAAAATGCAGATTTCCCATTTGCAGGTAGCCTCGCGATTGCGGAGCCAGTTCAATCGCTTTGCGCGCGTCTTGCTCGGCCGGCAGCAAATTGCTGACGATTGATATTTGACAGCGCGCGGCAAAGGCATATCCTTCGGGGAGATCCCGGCTCAATCGAGATAATCTCATTGGCCGTTTGCTCAAGCGCGGGCATGTCCCGTTTCCGTAACTCCAGCGCAGCGAGTGCCCTCTGCGCCTCGATCAATTGTGGGGTGGATGCGCACTGCGTTTTGCCATTCGCTCTCGGCCCTGGCGAGGTCTCCGAGTTGCTCAAATGCCATTCCAAGGTGGTAGTGCGCAACCGCATTGTCAGGATCATTCTTGATTGCTGTCTGCAAGGTTTGCGTGGCATCATTTGCGTGGCCGTCGCGGATAGCAATACGTAATGGAACCAGTTAACCATAACACAA
>CAVPCG010000013.1:0-11452 GCA_963702325.1 uncultured Acidobacteriaceae bacterium
TCGGAGCCCGCCAGCCAGCCTTCAGTTGACCTTTATTTTTTTGATGGAGGATACTGCGGCGTACAGCCGGTAAATCTTCGGGGCCGAGGGACGGACGAGAATCGGATAAATGCGTCCGCGATGGTAAAAGCTGACGTTGCCAGCACTCTCGCGGAAGTTCTGAACTGCCATCCTGAACTTAAACAGCGCAGTCAAAACTGGATACCGCTGAGTACCCCGATAAACACCTCTCCGCTATTGTTTCGCATTCCCGTGCCAGACCGTGACGGAATTCTTATGGCTGGCGATGCCGCAGCTTTTGTGGATCCGTTCGTAGGAGACGGAATTTCCCTCGCATTGCGCAGCGGAACCTTGGCCGCTCAATGTCTGGTACCGTTTTTCCGAAAAGACATCTCTCTGCAAGACGCGACGGTGGCCTATAGGAGGATTTATCAAGGAAGGTTGGCGCATGTATTCAATGCGTCCTCGATGATCCGCCGCGCGCTCAGACTGCCTCGTGCGATCCGAAAGCCGATGATTTATTTTGTCCGGACAATTCCAAGCCTGCCAAAGTACTTGGTCAAACGCACAAGGGGATCCGCGGAGCCGCTTTCATTGGAAAATAACCTCAACCGGGACAAAGGCGCTTCTAGAGGCGGTCGCGATGGTATGGGTATTCGCTTTGGGCAGGAATCAGCGAATGACTAGCACTTCTCGAACGTTATCTCGAGTAAGAAAAAATTTAATGGAACCGAAATCGCGGAACAAATTTTCGATGTGCCGGTTATTGAAAACTCGTTGCAGCTTGAACCCGGCAGGGCTGGAATTCTGAGTTGCTCCCGGCGGTCCTTTTCGTGAATCTTTATGCGCTTCAATGTGCTGCATTTCCAACGTGTCGGGAGCCAAGATATGGTACCGGTAACATGGAGCGTCAACGCCCGCTTCCTGCGTATGGAAGAAAGCTAACAACGCGCCTCCCGGTTTAAGAACCGACCATAATCGGGCCACCACGGGCTTCACCAGCGTCTCATCCATGTAATCGGCGAGGTTCCAGCACATCACAACGTCGAACTGCGCTGCGGGATAAGTCAGGTTCTCCGCCAGGAATCGCTTGCTGTCCAGCGACTGTTGACCGTTCTCATCGCGTGTGATCAATGACGGATCGGTGGACGCATCCAGCAGATCTTCACTGTAAGGTCTATGGCCCAGTTCCGTAAGGTATCGAATGTTCGTTGCCGAGGTCGAACCGATATCAAGAACGCAGAGCGTTTCTTCCGATCGCATAACCCGTGCCAGTTCATTCATGCCACTCGATTTGCGAGTAAGCCGCTGTTTTTGTGAGCCCCGAACGTTGGCGCCGGTTTCATCGGACGTACCGCGAAACAATCTCATCAAGCTGTGAGTCGCCATGAAAATCCTGACTTGCTCTTTGCCGCCTCAGCACTACACCACTATAAATATAGCCTCTATTATCAATAGGAACCGCTCAAAACTTCTTTTGGTCAGTTACCGGAGTTTTGTCTCCTGGTGCCGTACTGGCACCGGAGGAAGCGGCTGCCACAGCCGCCGTTGCGACCGATGATGGCGGTCGTTCGGGTCCATTTCCGCCGCCTACGGGCGTTTCGGGTCTTGCCGGCCCGGGGTGCAGGTTCTTTGGAGTCTCCTTTTGAATGTCCACTTTTCCCTTGAAATATGCGCCATCTTCGATGGCAATCTTTTGGGAAAAAATATCCCCGGTTACGACCGCCGACTTTCTCAAATCGGTTCGTTCGCTGGCCTTGACGTTCCCCTCCAGCACTCCGTGAACAATCACGTTCTTGGCGTTCACGTCGGCGCGAAGTTGGCCATGGGGGCCGACCGTCAGGCTGTTGCCTTGCAACTCGATAGTTCCCTCGACTTGCCCGTCAACGTATAGGTCCTCACTGCCCGAAAGTTCGCCCTTAATTACGACCGACCTGCCAATGTGAGCGATCTCCGCCGTTTTCGGCGATTCCATAAGTCGTCCTCCCGGAGCCTATGAGTTGTGGGCTTGCCGTCAGGGTATCAGCAAACTTCGACAAAAGCGGAACGCGAAGCAACCTGGCGAGCTTAAATTTACCTTGTAAGGCAGACTATATCCTACTCGTATTTTTTGAGCAAACTCTCAAGACGGAATCCCGTCGCCTCGCAATGGTACCGCGATGCAGGGTATTCCCGAACCTACCAAATCTTTCCCCCGTGAAACCCCTTACTAGACGCGCGGGTTAAGACGTTTAGGTTAAATAACCCAACCAGGCTCTTTCAGACTGCATCAAAATTGTCATCTCACCAATCGGCGAGGGATTTAGCCAGCGCCCATTAAAACGGCACGGCGGTGAGAATATTTTCCGAGGAGAACAATAATGAAACGTACCGCAGTACTAGCCATCTTCATTATGGCGATACCCATTTGGCGCTATATCCTGGCGCGGGAATAGAAGGCTTCGCAGGCCCTATCGGATTGCGCCTCGATGTCGGAGACGAGATATTTCTGGACAACGGAACGCATAACGATCTTCGCGTGACGTTCGGGCCGCATTTCCGTTTTTAGCCGCGATCAACTTCGTACAAAGAACAGGTCACAAAGATAATTTGAATTGAGGTTGCTTCTGGATTGGGGGCTCGCAATTATTGAAGCGCGAGTTGCAATTCGTGATCGTGGCCGTGCTTATCGCAAGTGATCGCAAGAGTACTCTTGCTGCTTGCGGCAAAATTACCTGAGATCGTCTGCGACTGGTCGTACTGATCGGTCTCAGACTGAATTCTCACATTAATGCGATGCTGCCCGGCCGGAACTTTAACACTGTTTCGTTCACGTCCTTCGACCTTCTTAAACAAAAGAGCCCGTTTTTTCGACTCGCCGTACAACTTCTGGGAATAAATCAATTGGTTATCGAGCCATACCGAAGCTTCCGCTTCCGCGAACTGATATTCGATCTGCAATTCCAGAGTCGCGGTGGCTACCGGTGGCGTCACAGTTGCTTTAACGTTCTGCAAAGAGGCTGGCGCCCTCATTCCAGTATCCGATTTTGTAGCCATTGTGGACGCCTGTATTGCCGGCGGAGCCGCCTCTGGGATCACTTTAGGAATGGGCTTGGTTTTAGGCCTCGCCGCAACTTTCACTTTCGGTTGTCGCACTTTCGGCTGAACGGTCGGCTCAATCTCTTCGCGGCGGGTATCTGCATCATTCGAGAATGATGGCATGCCGATCTGCGGATTGTAGTCTTGCTTGTTGACGTGTGGCTGGAGAGCGGCCTGAGCGGGCTGCGCAGTCGGCGGCGAGGTTTGTTTCGAGTGGATGATCTCGAACCCGATAAACGCAATCGCCAAAAACAAAATGCCCGCCGCGGAAAGTGCGAGTTCCTTTGGCATCAGCCTCGCGTTCCCTTTAGCGATTTTCTTTACTGGTGTCGCTGGGGGCTTTGTCGAATTCGTTATTCTAGCCGATTCCGCGGCGAGACTTCTTGAGGTCTGAGACGATCGCAACTGAGAAGACGCTTGCGGACGAGGCGTCATCGTGGGACGCGGCGTGGGAACTTTAATGACTCCGGTCCCTTCGGGATTTGTGATGCTGCTTAGAGAGGCCGCCGTTTGGCTCATTAACTCGTGGCGCTCACGCAATCGCTGTATATCTTGCGCCATCTCCAAGCCGCTTTGATATCTCTGTTCTGGATCCTTAGCAATCGCCTTCGAGACCAACCGGTCCAACTCAGCAGGAAACTCTGAGTCGAATGAGGTAACCGGCAAGGGATCGCGATTCACCACCTTGAAACTCACTGTGGCGGCACTATTCCCCTGGAAAGGTCGAAATCCGGTAAGCATGCTGTAGAGAATTACCCCGAGAGAAAACAAGTCAGACCGGGCATCCGCATTTTCACCACTCAACTGCTCGGGCGCCATGTAAGCCGGACTTCCAAGTACTTGCCCCGGCATCGTCATCAATCCCTGATTGAGTTTTGCAATCCCGAAATCGGCGATCTTCGGGTGGCCATCGAGAGTGATGAGAATATTTGCAGGCTTGACGTCGCGATGAATCACGCCTTGCGAATGCGCATAATTTAGCGCTTCCGCAATTTCCTGCGTAATCTGGAGAGCTGGGCCAAGAGGCAGCCGGCGGTTGCTCCCCGAGAGAAATCTATTGAGAGGTTGGCCCGTCACGAACTCCATCACGATGTAGGGCTCGTGGGTTTCTTCCTCTTCACCCACATCGAAAATGGTGACAATTCCTGGATGCGAGAGGCGGCCCGCGGCTCGAGCTTCCAGGAAAAATCGCTCGCGAAATTCCGTTTCCTCTTCGACTTCTTGTGTGGAAAGCGAGATAGTCTTGATGGCCACGACCCTGTCAATTTTAGGATCATGCGCCTGATACACCAACCCCATGGCGCCGCGCCCGATTTCGGCGTCAATCTCGTATCGGCCTAAACGTGTTCCAATTCCGGTTTTCATGCAGGGATTTACTATTCAAATCTTAAGTTCTTTTAGTTGTACGGTCTGCATAGAACCTTACAATTCCCTATTACTGCGGTAATCGGGACACGTAAGTAACCTAATTGATTCTTCGTAGTCACCCAGTGTCTCAAACGACGTTTTTGGGGCTTATTTAGGCGTTCTGTGCAACGGAGTGTGCAACGTGTGCAACAGAAAATGGCTTCCCGCGATGGGAAGCCGCGCCAACAATGTTATGTCACTGTCAAATCATTTCTGTTTTTTGCTGTCTTGAAATCGCTTCTTTGCTGCAATGGACAACTTACGTTTTGTCGCTTCTGACATCGGAGTTCCTCTGCCCGTACGGCGATTCGGTGATGTCCCTTTCAATGCGACGATGGCTCTTTGAATTCTGTCCCGTTCGGTTTCTAACTGCCTGACAATCAAATCAATGTCCCCGCAGCCAAAACCGTTGGAGACCATTTAGAGTGGACAATCGCTGGGATCTATGACCTTCCCCTAGTAAAGGGAACCGGCAAAGTTGTATTCAGTACTCCTGAATGCCACCTTTATTGGTGAAATCTTCCGCCGGCTTCGGTTTTTAACCTGGTCTTCTCCGCAAGATCACGTCTCCCTTATATGGAGGCAAAGCGAAAGGGAACTCAAAAATCTTGTCTCTGAGGGGAACCTGCAATATGAATCCTTCTTGAGGTTTCCACTTTCCAATCCATTTGCTCTTCGTGCTGAAGAAAATCCATCCATCAGTCGTTGTATTTCCTGAATTGAGGGTCGTAGGACGTAAGCTATACATGCTTATGAATCCAACGAGGTCCGTCATGTCTTTCAAATGAGCCTGAAGCAATGAGTTTTTTTCTTGGCTCTTCTCGGGGTGTTTGCGGACTTCATGCTCGGTTTCGTCGCCCAGACTGTCAATGTCATTTTGAATCCGCGCAGTCAGTTCGTCCGGATCAAGCGCCTTATTGACGACTTGAAAATGATTCACGAACTCCAGCGTGATGAGACCTGGGGTGAATTCGAGGGATTTCTCTCCGGTGTAGCGAGCGTCCAGGTGAATAGTGAATACTGGAAGCGGCCGATGTCGAACCTTCTCGAGTTCCTGCGAGTCAATGGCGATAGCCACCTCAAAAACGTCATCTTTCAACGTATAAACATATTTACCATCGGCGGTGCGAGAAAAAGCTGAACCGCGCGTTCCTGCCGCCCAACGTACAACCGCGTTCGACGTTAACTTTTGCGCCGATGAGGAAGCGGTGCCAATAAAAATTGCCGGCAATACTAAAAGTGGAAGAACGGACACGAACTTGGGAAAAGTGCCGGTCAACTGGGTCACTCGATGAACGTAAGACTACCGAGGGATGGGTGCTACCGCAATTATCAAGTGAGATGTGGCCAAGACTCGCGTGTGATTAGGACTGAGTAACGACGATTCCAATAATCTTATCGTTTATGGACTCGGCTAAGGCTTTGGCCTGCTGCGGTGAAGTACCACCCATGACTTCAAACTCTATACTCATCCCAGCTAGATGAGAGACGGTTTGGTGAAACAAATCTAATTTTAATCGGGGCTTGCCGTCTTCGCCGGTGGTGACCAGGAAACGGCAATTACTTTTTTGGACATTGAGATTAGCCACAGCTTTCTCCAATTCGCTTCCCTTTCCCGTTCATGCGACGGTCGCGGCCATCCGGCTTTCCGAATACCAATGACTCATTCACTACACCACACCCAAAGAGCAGAAACACCAAATTTAGGCTGCTTCTCGCAATTTAATCTGCGGCCTATTTCGCTTTTGGTCTGCTCAAAATCGCCAGCATAAGATGTTAGTTTCTAGATAATGGTTACTTTGATTGCGAAAACATCTCGGTCACTTCAAGTATGACCGCACGATATCTACCAACTCATCTACTGCTATTGCTTGACCGGGACGGGCCTTGTGGGTGGGATCGAGCACATGGTAACGGATATGGTCCTCGATCAGTTCTGCCATCAGGCCGTTCATGGCGCCGCGAGCTGCGCTGATGAGTTGCAAAACAGCCGAACAATCCTGTTCTTCGTTTAAGGCGCGCGCGACCGCCTCGACTTGCCCCTGGATCCGCCGCACTCGCAACCTTAATTTTTCCTTTTCTCGAATCGTGTGGGCCATATATGTCGCACGAGGACTGCCTTTCCCATTATACTATAGGGGGGTATGCTATAAGGGATGAATGACTATGAAATGTGATAGCGCGTGTTGAGAGGGCCGCTGTAACCCGCTATTCATCAAACCGCGGTAGCCTTCACGGAACAAACAAATTGAAAAATGATTGAGATGCGGCAACAAGTTGCAAGCGCGGGAATGAAACGGTGGCGCACGGCCATCTGTCTCATCGTGATTCTGTATTGCGCCGGTTTACGGGCACAGACACAGCAGCCTCTACCTTCGGAGCAACCGCCGGAGGCGGCTTCTTCCGGGCAAGCGCTAGAAGCCCCAGATATTCAGACAGAGTCAATCTTTCCGCACTTTACGGACGGGCCTTTCTGGATTTCCGGACAAATGAATTTTATTTTCCAGACGCATCCTGACTTTCCCGCTAAGTACAGCGGCACAAATAGCCTTAGCCAACGTTACGAAAAAGCCACCTCGCGAGTGATGACGCTTTATACCGGCGTGCGGCTCAATAACTCCACCGAACTTCTGGTGGACGTTGAAGAGACCGGCGGAGCCGCACTTAGCACCGGCTTGGGCTTGGCGGGGAGTTCCAATCTCGACATCGTGCGCAATCCGCTGTTGAGCAAAGAGCCTTACCTGGCACGCGGCATGATCCACAAAGTTTTCGCGTTGAGCAAGGATAAGATTGAGAACCAGCGCAGTTTTCTGTCGCTGTTCGACGAGTTGCCGCGGCGGCGCCTAGAAATTCGCGTCGGAAAATTCAGTGTGCCGGATTTTTTGGATATCAATTCGGTAGGCTCCGATACCCATTTTCAATTCACTAACTGGTCTATTGATGACAATGGAGCATGGGATTACGCCGCAGACACGCGTGGCTACACCGTGGGCGTCGTAGCGGATTACGAGGACAGAAACTGGGGTTTCCGCTTTGCCGAAGCGCTCATGCCGAAAGTCGCGAACGGAATTGACCTGGTGTGGCGGCCCTGGCAGGTTCACGCAGAGAATTGGGAATATGAACTGCGGCATGGCATTTTGCCAAAAAAGGCTGGGGTTGTCCGGTTGCTGGCTTATACGAACTACGCCAATATGGGCATTTACCGTGATGCGATTGAGCAGTTTCAGAATCATTCGTCCTCGGAACCGGAAACCGTGCCTGAAATCACCAACCACCCCTGGCATATCACACGGAAGTATGGTTTCGGCGTCAACCTGGAACAGTCTCTGATGCGTGACGTTACCGCCTATGCCCGCTGGGGTTGGGACAATGGAAAAACCGAGTCCTTTGCTTACACGGAGATTGATTCGACATTCAATCAGGGAATCGGGGTGAATGGCGCACTATGGCGTCGCAAACAAGACCGAACCGGAATCGCATTCGTTTCGAACGGTATCAAGAAAGATCATCAGCATTATTTGGCGGATGGTGGTCTGGGGTTCTTGCTCGGCGACGGCGCTCTGAATTACCGACGCGAAAATATCCTCGAAACTTATTACACGGCTCACATCTGGCGCGGGATATATGTCGCCCCCGGACTGCAACATGTCGTGAATCCCGGGGTACAACAAAGATCGCGGCCCAGTGCTCATTCCCACATTCCGGCTTCATTTGGAATACTAGGTGGCGCATTCCCGCTTGAACAGCGAAGGCCTTAGGTAAGGGACTAACCCAATAGGCGTAGGTGTCGAGCAGTAAACCACGTGGGTAATTGTAAAGAATTGATAACACTATAAAGTCTCACTTGCGGGACTCAGACTGCTTAGCCCTCCCCCCATTAATCCTGGAACATCAGGAAGTCTGCAACCGTGGCAATGTCGCCTAAGGTCAAACCTGACCTTAATTGGCGGCACGCCGGTTCCCGATTTGCGGCCCCCCCGCAATGCGTGCCAGGTGCAGCGCCGGTTGCTGAGCCTGGCACGCGACTTTTTGTATCCCTCTCGATTGCATCCGTGCGGCGGAACGCTACTTTTCAAGCGGAAACCAGGCCTTTAGCCGGGCATCAGAAATCCCGCACCGTCGGCGACCCAGTGGGCGATCATATTGGCCGGAAGGTTTCGCCGCCATATATACAAAACGGTCAAGATGATTCCGCCCGACCTGGCAACCACAAGTTGTGGAAAGCCCCATGCGCTTAAATGGGCAATCGTGAATGCCGCCCAAGATATTGCGCCAGCCGCAAAACGGCTCTTGGTAAGTTCTTCCAAGCGTTCGATGGGATAGCCGCGAAACAACGTTTCTTCCGCTAGAGCAGCGCGCGTCACTAGCATGAATCGGTACCAGAACGGTGTCGCTAGCAGTTTGCTCATCTCTCGGCTATTCATCTGCAAATGGAGCGCTGGAAAGATGACCGAGTAGATGACCATGATGGTGGCCACCATGAGAACGCCAGCCAGGATCGCGATGGGTATATCCCAGAGACGAAGCTTCCGAAATCCAATGGACGATAGGGGACACCGTTCGACAAGAAGCACGTAAAGAATTAGTACCGCGACTGCCAGCCACCGTAAGACTTCGTGTCCAACGAGGGGCCAGCGTGGTATCCGACGCTCGCCCCACGTACCGAGAGGAAGATTCGCTACCCCCAGAGTGATAAACAATCCCACGACAATTTTTACTACCTGGGACTCACGATGTGAACCCACTTGATCGGAGCGTATCTGTCTTTCCATTTTGAACATTCCATCTCAAGCAAAACAGCGGGGCCACGTCAGCGCTGCCGTTTTGCCTGAATAATTTCTCAAGCCCGTACTTCGGCTGCCATGTTCTAGAATCAACAGTTCGCTAATCCGCATCTCTCTTAATAGCATCGGCGAATAAGAGATGCGTTAAGGAGCACGACTTTGCCTGAAACGGTCTACGACGTGGTAATTATCGGAAGCGGCCCGGCAGGATATACAGCAGCCATTCGCGCCGGTCAATATGGCCTGAAGGCCACCCTCATCGAAAAGGACAACGTTTTGGGAGGCACATGTTTGCATGTAGGCTGCATTCCGACCAAGGCACTGCTTTTCAATGCTGAAATTTGGGACCACCTGAAAGATGCCAAGGAGTTTGGCATCGAAGGCGTGGATTCCCGCAAGCTGAATTGGGCTGCCATTCAGGAGCGCAAGTCCAAGATCGTTGCCAAGCACACCAAAGGTCTCGACTTCCTGATGAAGAAAAACAAAGTCGAAGTGATTCGCGGATACGGCCGGCTTACTGGCCCCGCCGCAGGTGGAATGTTTACGGTCGAAGTAAAGGCAGGAGATGGCAAGGCCTCTCAGATCAAAGCGAAGAACGTCATTTTGTCTACTGGATCTGAGGCTCGCAAGATTCCTGGCCTCGAGCCGGGACCGCAGGTTCTTACCAATATTGAAATTCTGGATTTGGCGCAGATACCAAAGTCTTTGATTGTGGTCGGAGCAGGCGCGGTCGGCGTCGAGTTCGCCTCGATTTTTCGCTCGTTGGATACGAAGGTCACAATCGTCAGATGCTTCCGAGGCTGGTTCCCGTGGAAGATGAAGACGACTCGAAAGAATTGGGGCGTGTCTATCGCAAGCGCGGCATCGAGTTTTTTACTGGCGCGAAAGTGGATAAAGTTGGAAGACGAAATCGGCGTCAACGTGACTTTCACCGTAGATGGCAAGCAGCAAAAAATCGAAGCGGAAAAAATTCTCATAGCGATTGGCCGCAAGCCGCGCACCGAAAATATTGGGCTGGAAAAGACGCGAGTGCAATCGGAGCGAGGATTTATCAAGACCGACAAGTGGATGCAGATGGCTCAGCCGGGCATTTATGCGATCGGCGACATCGTGATGGGAACGCCACAACTGGCGCACGTGGGCGCGATGGAAGGCCTAGTCGCGGTTTCCAAAATCGCAGGGAAAGAGTCCAGGCCGATTGATCCGCGGAAAATTCCCAACGCTACGTATTGCCATCCGGAAATCGGCAGCGTTGGATTGACCGAGGCTAAAGCGAAAGCGGAAGGACACTCCGTGAAAGTCGGCAAGTTCCCTTTCTACCGCAAACTCGCGCGCGTCTATCGTCGGCCAGCATGACGGCTTTATCAAGATCGTGTCCGACGCGGAATACGGAGAAATTCTCGGCGTCCACATTATTGGTCCCCAGGCCACAGAATTGATTGCCGAAGCCGTAACCGCGATGGAACTCGAAGGCACTGTCGAAGATTTAATGTGGACGATTCATGCCCATCCGACTCTGGCGGAGGCGATGCTCGACGCGTCGAACAGTGTGTACGGCATGGCCATCAACGCGTAGGGTTGATTCGTGAAAGTGCGGGACGTTCTCAAGCTGATTGAGCAGGACGGGCTGGCGATTAGATCGGACTCGCGGCAGCCATCGGCAGTATAAACATCCGGCAAGACCTGGATTGGTGACCAGAAAGCCAAATGATGACTTGGGACACGGCACTCTCAGTAGTATTCTGAAGCAGGCAGGCGTTAGAAAATGAAGAAATACTTAATTGTTACAGAGAAAACTGGAACTGGTTATTCCGCTTACTCGCCAGATCTGGAGGGTTGCGTAGCGACTGGCGCGACGAGACAAGAGGTCGAAAGCCAGATGCAGGAAACCATTTCATTTCACTTGCTTGCTCGCGTGGATCCTGAAAACCAACCGGCCAGCTTCGGAAAGGTCCCGCAGGCGCGTCTGAAAGACGACGTAGCGCAGGTCCATCGGGCGATCGTCGCCGTCGAGGCTTCCGATTGCGCTATCGTCGTCGGCAGACGCATCTACTGCAATGACGACGGCGCGAAAGCGGCTCGCCGCTGGGTCGATCGCGGCGCACGAAGAACGGCCAGCAGCGCGGGGTGGTGCCGGGAACGCCGCCGTTAAGGAAGCGCAGATCGCCGCCGGCGAGACTCGC
>CAVPCG010000014.1:0-9317 GCA_963702325.1 uncultured Acidobacteriaceae bacterium
TGTACCAGGCGATAGATGGCGACTTCGACCTCTTGATTCCCTGACGTCAACCGCTTTGGGAGTGCCCCCACCTCGGGGATCATTCCAGTTTGTTTGGCTAGCAACTCCGCTTCCCTTCGAATGGCGCCTAGCAATCCCAGATTCTCCAAGGGCCTCGGCGACAGGCGGCCAAGAATTCGCCTCAAACCGTCAATCGTGTTATCGAGAATGTCGAGTGTTGCTTCCACCCTCTTTCTGAACGGTCCATCCGCGGAATCTCTCAGCAAGATGCCGAGAGAAAGGCGCAAGCTCATTAACCCCTGCCCCACCTCGTCGTGCAATTCCCGGCTTAGGCGCCTGCGTTTGTTTTCATGCGCCCGCAGGAGCGATGAGGCCTCCGCTGGAACTCGATCAGCGGGCGAGCGGGGTTCCGCTACTGGGAATTCGCGGAGAAATCTCCGAGAGCTCCCATCTGACCTCGACATTCCCTGAGCCTTTCAGCCTGAGCGTCGCGCGCCAAAATCCTGACACTTCGGCATACTCTGGATCAATCCTAACTAGGATGGTGTCCAGGTGAACGGGTTCGCCCGCGCCATCAGATACAATCCAAAGGAATGTTGCGCTATTTCACGTCAGGGGAGTCACATGGAGAGGCTTTGGTAGCTCTCTGGGGATTACCCGCCGGACTTGCGGTGGACCAAGCCTTTATGGATCGCGAGCTATGGCGCCGCCAGCAAGGCTATGGACGCGGCGGAAGGATGAAGATCGAGCGCGATACTGCCCACATTTTGTCGGGGTTCGCCATGGTAAGACCATAGGCTCGCCCATTTCGGTGATCCTTCAAAATAAAGATTGGAAAAATTGGACCGAAGCCCTGCCGGTCAAAGCGGGTGACCCGGAAAAATACAAAAAGGTCGCTTCGCCCAGGCCGGGTCACGCCGACCTCGCTGGAGCTTTAAAATATAATTTTGCCGAAGCTCGTTATGTCTCTCAAATGGGCGTCCGCGCGAGAATCGGCTGCGCGCGTCGCAATCGGGGCGTCGGCCAAGTCATTTCTGTTGGCCTGGAATCGGGGTGCTTAGCCATGTAATTGCCGTGGGGAAGGTTCCCTGCAAAATCTTGATCCTTCATGGGGGCAGATCCATGATCTTTGAAAAAAGACGAAGTCCTATTGAACTGTGTTGATCCCGCAGCTGAGCAACACATGAAGGGCGAAGTGGATAAGATACTTCGAACAGGAGACTCGGTTGGCGGCATCTTTGAAGTGGTCGCTCACAATGTCCCGCCAGGTTTGGGCACATACGCTCAGTGGGATGAGCGGTTGGATGCGTTGCTCGCTGGTGCCGTCATGTCATTGCAAGCCGTGAAAGCCGTCGAGATCGGCGCGGGTGTTACAGCGGCCACGGCAACCGGCTCCGAAGTTCACGATGAAATCGGATATGGCGAGGCGGCAGGCTTCACCGGCTTCACCCGCACCCGAAACAACGCTGGAGGAATTGAAGGCGGCGTCTCGAATGGACAAGACATTCGAGTGCGAGGATATTTGAAACCGATTTCGACATTGCGCCGGCCTTTGCAATCCGTTGATTTCGCCAGCCGCGAGCCAGTGAAGGCCGCGTACGAGCGCTCTGACGTTTGTGTCGTGCCTGCGGCGGGAGTCGCTGCTGAAGCCATGGTCGCTCTTACCCTTGCGCGGTGCGCCCTCGAAAAATTCGGGGAGACTCCATGCTTGAGACCATACGAAATTTTGAAGGCTACTGTCAGCAATTGAAAAACTACTGACCACAGAATGATCTATCCCATCGTGAAATTTGGAAATCCTGTTCTGGAGAAGCCCGCCGAACCGGTTACGGAATTCGGCGACGAGTTGAAAAAACTCGTGGAAGACATGTTCGAATCCATGTACGCGGCGCGCGGAGTCGGCTTAGCAGCCCCACAGATCGGTATATCAAAGCGTCTCGCCGTTATTGATATCACTTTCAAAGAAGATCCAAACGCGCGCCTGGTGCTGGCTAATCCCGAGATCATTCACAAAGAAGGACGGCACAAACAGAGCGAAGGCTGCTGAGCATTCCGAATTTCGCGAGGAATTGTCCCGGGCCAAGAAGGTAACCGTTCGCGCCCAGGACGAGAATGGCAAGTGGTTTGAGAAGACTGGCGAGGATTTATTGGCGCGAGCCTTCCTTCACGAAACCGACCATCTAAATGGCAAGTTGTACCTCAGTCATCTGAGCGCTCTCAAACGTGACCTCATCAAACGCAAAATTCGCAAACTGGTGAAGGCCGGGGAATGGGGATGACCGCATTTCGGAGCTCGCGTCACCTCTTGCAACGGAAGGGTAACGCGGAAAGAGCGCACGGCTTATCTGTTCGCGAGCTGCTTTAATTCGCTATGAATCTAGTATTTTGCGGTACTCCAGCCTTCGCTGTCCCAACTCTGGAAAGACTTGTTGAGGCAGGATTCGCGGTCGCCCTCGTTGTTACACAACCAGATCGTCCACGCGGACGTGGGATGACTCTTGAATCGTCGCCGGTAAAGCAAAAGGCGATTCAACTGAAAATTCCGTTACGACAGCCGGAAAAGATCAAGAGCAATGACGAGTTTCGCAATGAACTCATGGGGTTCAGTCCCGAAGCGATTATCGTAGTTGGATACGGTCGAATCATTCCGCAATGGATGATTGATCTTCCGCCCATGGGCAATATCAATTTGCACGCTTCGTTGTTGCCTAAATATAGGGGAGCAGCGCCGATTCAATGGGCAATCGCTCGCGGCGAATCAATTACCGGCGTCACAACAATGCGCATTGATGCGGGGCTGGATACCGGAGATATTCTGTTGCAGAAGGAAGTTGCCATTACCGGAGATGACACCGCTTTAACCCTTGGACCGAAGCTGGCTTCCGTTGGCGCCGCCCTTATGATTGACACACTGCAAGGATTGCGGGCCGGGACACTTCAATCGCGAGCTCAGGACAATGCAAGTGCGAATCTCGCACCCATTCTCAAAAAAGAGGACGGGCGTATTGATTTTCACCGCAGCGCAGATGATATTTACAACCGCCTGCGCGGATTTCAACCGTGGCCCGGAGCTTTCACCACTTTTCGCAAAAAGAACTTGAACGTCTGGAAGGCGAAGCCGCAGCCTCGCGCGGTTTCAGAAGGCGAACTGCTCGTCGAAGGTGACAATTTGCTTGTGGGATGCGGCGACGATAGCTCACTCACGCTGATTGAATTGCAGCCCGATGGCAAGAAGCGCATGCCCGCGCATGATTTTATTCAGGGGTACCGGCCGAAAAATGGCGAATACCTGGGAAGAGGAAAATGACCGTTGCCAGTCTCTTCTGGACGTACCGCCGCTTTCGACATTCTTTTCCAGGTGGACCGCGAGCATGCGTATGCAGCCGAGTTGTTACATTCATCGCAATTCCAAAACATGTCACAGCAGGATCATGCGTTAGCGACCGAACTGGTCATGGGCGTGCTTCGACGGCGTTCTCTGCTCGATCAGGAAATTGCAAAAGCATCCAGCTTGCCTCTTCAAAAGCTTGATATTGAAGTTCTGACTGCTTTGCGCCTCGCCGCATATCAAATATTGTTGCTCGATCGCGTGCCGGCGCGAGCCGCCGTCAATGAGAGCGTTGAGTTGGTAAAACGCTCACATAAGCGTTCCGCAGTGCCGTTCGCGAATGCCGTGTTGCGAAAACTCTCGGTTCGCCTTCCGGCGATGAAAAGCGAATTGGGTTCGTCCGATGCGGAAGGCTTTTCCGAAACGGCAGATCGCTGCTCCCATCCGCGCTGGCTTGTGGACCGCTGGAGGCATCAATATGGCAATACGATCGCGAAAAAAATCTGCGTATACGATCAGCAGATTCCAGAGACTTCCATCCGTCTGACCGACTCTTCAGTCGAAGCCGAACTTCAAAAAGAAGAAATTCAACTAATGCCGGGAAAGTTACTGACTTCCGCACGCAGGATTCAGTCGGGCGAGCTCACCGCAACCACTACGTTTCGAAGAGGGCTGGTTAATATCCAGGTGAGGCCTCGCAGTTGGTAGCGCTGCTCGTAGGCCGAGCGTCAACAATCCTCGATTGCTGCGCCGCGCCGGGCGGGAAGACACGCATAATTTCCGACCGCAATTCCACGCAAAAATACTCGCTATGGATTTGCATCCGCATCGCGCTCGTTTATTGCGAAAGCTGGTGCCGGCGAAGAACGTGGACGTCATCTCCGCAGACGCTCTCCATCTTCCCACCCGCGCACTCTTTGATAGCGTACTTGTGGATGTGCCTTGCTCCGGAACCGGCACTCTCGCCCGGAATCCAGATGAAGTGGCGGCTCTCAATTGACGATATTAACGACCTTCAGGCAAGGCAGGTGAGACTTTCTAGGATCTGCGATGAGTTGTGCGGCTCCCGGAGGCAAACTCGTCTATTCAACCTGTTCCTTGGAGCAGGAAGAGAATGCCGACGTGGTCGAAAAAGCACTTGCGGCGTGCGATTCTTTTCGGCTGGTTGATTGTCGTGTACTTCTCGAGAAATTGCGCCGGAAGACGAGTTGGCGTTGCCGGACGAAAGCCTGGATTCGATGGTTAGCGGACCGTATCTGCGCACCATCCCCGGAATCCATCCTTGCGATGGATTCTTCGCAGCGGTTCTCGAAAAAAAGTAAATTCGCGCGGCACAGGTTAAGGAGAATCCGTTTTTTTGTGGCGCATTCTGGACATTAATGTATGAGGTCCTCCATAAATAAATTCCAGAGCAAGATTCCCGCCTACGAATCCCAGCAGGTTGTAGTTGCCCATGCGAAATGCATCTTTGGCATTGTAGCGGCTGGGGAACCATGCATAGACGGCGGTCATGGTTCCGGCGTATGGCGCCACAGCCGGAAAAGAGAATGCGTAATGGCCGTCTTCGCCCCGGCGGGCGGTGACCGTCGAGATCGCCGCGTGCTCGAGCCGGGGTATGAATCCTTTGCATTCACAACGGTAGTAAACCGTATCTTCGCGGAACGCTTCTGCCAGTGCATAGCGCGTTGTCGTGGTTACTGCGGCGATGCCGAAGTCGGATCCGAACCGCTGACCATAGGTCGCCGCTCCCTGCTTCCATTCTGGAGGCGTGCTCTCCGCCTGGTTAATGCCTGCGGCGAATGCTGCTCCAAAAATTGGATACGGCCCAATCACTTCAAAAACGTAGCTGCGAAGTTTAGTTTTCTCGTCCGGCCGCACATAGACAATCACTGGTGGTTGCGCAACCGCGGCTGGACGTGATGAGGCGGCATCATCCGGAATCGAACTCCCCGAAGGTCCATTTGATTGTGCTCGTAGGGACGTGGGTAATAGTGAAGCTGATACCGCGAGCAGCAATGGAAAAATTCGGCCGATCCTCATCGCAATTTCTCCTCGATTTTCGCTACTGGCGTTCGGCGATCATCCCTGACGTGACTCTTTGCAAGTTGGCATCAAAGTGACATCCTAGCAGAGTCGTCGCAGCATACTTTGAAAACCATTTCAAAGTTGGAGTCTCAGCGAACCGTGAAGTTCACAGAAGTCCCTTCGATCACTTTTTGTCCCGGAATGGGATCTTGAGAAACGATGACGCTCGCGGCCGTCGCGGACGGTACAGGCGTGGGCGAAGAAGGAACTGTCGCCAATGTGGCTTCATCCCGCACCGTAACCGTTAGTTTTCCAACTTGCAATCCCGCGCCTCGCAAACTGGAAGTTGCGCTGCCTAAGGTCTGCCCGGTAAAGGCAGCCATGACAAATGCTGTCGGAAGAGGAGCATTGCTAACTAGAAGGTTTATGCGCGGCGCTGAGATCTCACTCGCATTGGGTCGCGGGCTTTGTGCGAGCACGCGGTCGGCGGGTGAACCGGGTACCGCTATTTGAGCGACCGAACTGATATCAAGGCCGCGCCGTTTAATATTTATTTCCGCGGCTCGCTCACTTTCTCCGATTGCGTCTGGTATCTGCACCCGTTGCGGTCCCAGACTCGCGGCCACGCGGACTTGCCAGCCACGGCGAACCTTTGTTCCGGCGGCAGGGACTTGAGACAAAATCTTGCCCTCAGGAATTACGGAGCTGTAGTACTGGCTCTCGACATCCGCGGACAACCCGGTCTGTTCGGCAATCCTGCGCGCTTCGACCGGAGTTTTACCTGCCAGATTCGGGACAGTAACCTCCCGCCCGTGGATTGCAATCTGCATTGCCGTAACCGCCGACACTAATGCAACAACGAGTAATATCAACCCGAGCAAAACTAATCGAAAAAACGAGCTCATTGAAGGCAGATTATATCCTGCCAGCAATCACCATTCTCTATACTCGAAATATGATCCCCGCCGGCAGCCTTCAAAGTGTGCTTCGAAAATACTGGGGATACGCTGCTTTTCGTCCGCTTCAGGAACGTATTGTGCGCAGCCTGCGCGCGGACCATGACACTTGCGTCGTCATGCCAACCGGCGGAGACGTAAATCTCTCGGCTATCAGTTGCCGGCCCTACTTTCCAGAGCTACCTCTAACATCGCTCGCCTCCCATCACAATGACCCACGTACCAGGCTGCGGACAACTGGCGCAAATGGGAATCCCATCCGCAGTTTTGAAAAGATACCGGGTCACCGCTGAACAGCAAGCGGGATTGATCTTCCGGGCACAGCAAGGCGAATACCGCCTCCTATATTTCTCGCCGGAACGCCTGGCGCGTGCCGACACCATGGATTGGTTGCAACGGGTTCCCATCGCATTTTTTGCCGTTGACGAAGCTCACTGTATCTCGGAATGGGGACATGAATTCCGCCCCGAATATCGTCAGCTGAAGCGTTTGCGAACATCTTTTCCAGACCGTCCCATTGCGGCGTTTACTGCGAGCGCCACCCAGCGGGTGCGGCATGACATTCTCAGCCAGCTTCAACTTCGTAATCCTGACAAATACATTGCGAGCTTTCATCGCCCGAACCTGCGATACCTGATCCGTGAATGTAATAGCCGTGAACATAAGGAACTCCTGGTTGCTGCGTTACGTCAACATCCCGAGGGAAGCATCATCGTTTACGCTCCCACCATTGATAGCGTGAACGGAAACGGTGAATTTCCTGAAGAGCGAGGGAATCCCGGCTGTCGCTTACCACGGCAAAATGGAGGCTCCGGAACGCTGGCGCACTCAAGAGCAATGGATGTCTGACGAGGTGCGCGTATTGGTCGGAACCATTGCTTTCGGATTGGGAATTAATAAGGCAACCGTCCGAGCAGTCATCCACCTCTCTCTTCCGAAGTCCATCGAACAGTACTATCAGGAAGCAGGTCGCGCAGGCCGCGACGGTGATCCGGCAAACTGCATTCTGCTCTGGCAAAAGCGCGATGCCGGACTGCTCGCATATTTTATTGAGCAGGTGAGCGATTCAGCAGAGAAGGAGCGGTCCTGGGAGCGATATCATACGATCCGGCGTTTCGTCGAATCGAAAAGTTGCCGTCATCGTTATATCTGTTCCCACTTTGGTGAACGCACTCAATGGCAGACTTGCGACTCTTGTGATGTGTGCGGCGCCTTGCCGGAATGGCTGGCTAGTGGAGGCACTTCAAAGCGCAGGGCGCCAAAAGTAGCTGCCGCTTCCAAAACACCATTGACGGTCCCACAATCAGCAGACGGGTTGCCTCTCGCCCCGGCAGCCGACCTACGGGAAAGACTTCGCCAATGGAGGCGGACGGCCGCGAAGCAACAGGGTGTACCTGCCTTCGTAGTAATGCACGATACATGTCTCGAAGAGATTTGCCGTGTATTGCCAAGATCAAGAACGGAACTGCTTCGTGTCCAAGGTATCGGCGAATACAAGGCCGCGTTGTACGGAGAGCAAATTATTGAACTACTGAAAACTGACCTGCTGAAAACGAAGTGCTGAAGCCTTGCTGGAGAGGTTTCTCGTCAAGGCAGTTTTTATATCAGCTTCGCCAAAATTACCGGGAGGAGAGTGAAAAGATCGCCTTAGGGGTCTATAATATATTGAGAATACGAGACTTATCGCCCTAAGGGTTTGGCATCAGAACTGTTATACGAATGTATAGATACCAGCATCTTAGGTATCGTAGTTTCCCGCCAACCTTGGCGTTTTTGACAGCAATTCTCTGGGTATCGGACCCCGCAACTTGGAGGAAGTCGAAATGAAAAAGCGTGCCCTCGTAGTGTTGATCGTTGCCGGCGCGATGTGCCTGTCGGCAGCAGTAGCACAGCAGAATGGCTCTACAACACAAGATCAGGTGGCTGCTCAGCCATCTCAAAGCACTCAAACTTCTGACCAGATGAGCGCCACGGGGAAACCGTTACAACCGCCCGCTCGCGAAGGCTTCTGGGGACGCGTGAATCCGTTTGCCCGCAAAAAGTATGTGCAGCGTCAGACTGGCCCGATCCGCGACCGGCTGAACGAATTGGATGACCTGACTGCGACGAACAGCAAAAACATAAAGGACGCTGATTCGCGCGCGCAGCAGGGAATTCGACTGGCCTCCGCAAAAGCCAACGAGGCTGACCAGCACGCAATTGACGCCGGCAACAGGGCGCAAGCGGCGCAGCAAACCGCCACGCATGGCGAATACGAGAATTGGAAACGTGGAGCAGGTGGTCAGCAATATTGATCAATACAAGGCATCGAATCAGACCGAAATCCGCTTCCGCCCCGGCCAGAGTGTCCTGAGCAAGAACGCGAAATCGGCTCTAGATGATATGGCTACGCCCTTGAAAGCTCAGCACGGCTACATTATCGAAGTGCAGGGTTTCTCCTCAGGAAGAGGACAGGCTGCGATCGCAACTTCGCAAAAGATGGCCGATTCAGTTGTCCGTTATTTGGTAGAGAACCATGACGTGCCGGTTTACCGTATCTATGTAGTTGGTATGGGCAACGCTCCTGTTGCCTCCGCTGATCAGGATGCCAAGGCACGGCACTCCAGCGGCGGTCGCGTCGAAATTAGCCTGTTAAAAATAATCTTGAGCAGCTTGCATCATCCGACACCGCGGCTCCCACCGCCCAGGATCAACAAGCTCAGCCCAAGTAGTCCGTTACCGCAATAGCCCTCCCCCAAGAGAAAGACTCTTGCTTTCGCAAGAGTCTTTTTTCCTTTCGTGGGCCGTGCGTGTCGGCTAGAACCTACTGGGGTGCAGTCTTGTCTTCCACTTTTTGCGCACCCTCATCGGTTTTCTGGGCAGCCTTGTGTGTGACCTTCTTAGTAGTGTGCTTTACGGCATGACCGGTCCTCTTGGCTGTTTTCTTGGTTGCGCTGCCAGTGTCTTTCGCAGCGTCCTTGGTTTCGTGGCCTGCGTCTTTCATATCCTGCTTGGCGCTGGTATCCTGC
>CAVPCG010000015.1:0-5475 GCA_963702325.1 uncultured Acidobacteriaceae bacterium
CCGCGAATCACTTTTCGCAGCGTGCTTTCCAGTAACGCCGCGCGATGAAAAGCAATAGTAGCGCTCTCCGATGTCATTCCACCGATTTTACTATGCGCGCAAAGCCCCCATCCCAAAGGAAAATGTTACCAACGTCACACGATCTAGGTTTCTGCCAGTACACAGAAGACTGAGGGTGGCCCATCCTTGCGCGATTTTCGCAAGGGTGGGTGGCGAAACTGCCGGAAGTGAAGATTTTAGGTACGAACGAGAATTTTTGTCGTACGAATTGAGGATGTGACCCTACTGCCCAAACTCCGCAGGCCGCCCCGTCAAAAGTTCAATCCGTTTCGCAATCGGCGGATGCGTCGAAAACAAGCTCCCAAAATTCATCCCGAGGAATGGTTGAATGATAAAAAGATGTGCCGTGGAAGGCGTCCCCAACATAGGCACTCGCTTTGAGTACGCGTCCAGCTTCGACAACGCACTCGCCAGCGCATAAGGATTCCCCGTGAAATGCGCGCCCGTAGCGTCGGCCTGGTATTCGCGTGTGCGAGATACCCAAAGCTGAATCAGCATCGCCGCAAACGGCGCAAGAATCAGCATCAGCAGCCCGCCCATTCCTCCGCCGCGCTCTTCCCGATCGCCGCCGAAAAAGAATCCAAACCGGGACAGGAAAGTCACCGCTCCTGCAAGTGTTGCCGCAACCGAGCTAATCAAAATATCTCTATTATTCACGTGTCCAAGTTCATGCGCCAGCACGCCTTCAAGTTCCTCATCATTCAGCAGATTCAGAATTCCTTGAGTTACCGCAACAGAGGCATGCGCCGGATTTCTCCCAGTCGCAAACGCATTCGGCGAATCCGTTGGGATCACATAAATCTTCGGCATCGGAATCCCAATCTTTTGCGTGGGCCGTTCCACCACGCCATAGACTCTCGGCAAATCTTCGCGTGTAGCCGGCTTCGCCCGATATGTCGCCAATGCAATCTTGTCTGAATAAAAATAAGCGACAAAATTAGTTACTGCGGCAATCACCAGTGCCAACAACATGCCATTCTCGCCACCGAATGCACGCCCAATCGCCATCAGCAGCAGCGTCATTGCGGTCAGCAGGAAAGCGGTCTTGAATGTATTTCCCATAAAGATTCTCACCACATTAGATGAACCGCGCGCAGCCACGATTCACCGCCAAAACAACCGAAACCTCTCTTTGTCATTCGGAACGAGGCGCTTCACCTGCTCACACTGGAACAATCCTGTTTATACTTTGTCATTCCGAACGAGGCGCAACCTCGGAGAGCCTGCCCTGAGCGAAGTCGAAGGAATCTGCTTCTCCCCAAAAATTCCCATCCATCAAGCTTTCTCTCCCGCCGGGGGCCTCACAATCAGAGGCACCACAGCACTCACCAGCATGATCACAGCAATAATCTGCAATGCCTGCGAGTAATGCCCAGTGTGCTGGCGAATATACGCAATCAACGTTGGTCCCAGGATTCCCGCAAATCCCCAGGCGGTGAGGATCAATCCATAAACCGAACCAACATTTTCTGGACCAAAGTAGTCGGCGGCGAAAGCTGGCATGGTGCCGAATCCGCCTCCGTAACAAAGCAGTATGAGAAAAGCGAGGATCGAGAACGTAGAGAAATCCGTGATGCGAGGCAACACCCAAAAAATCACGGCCTGAATTAAAAACATTAGGAAGAATACCCAGCGCCGTCCGATCAAGTCTGAAAACCATGCCCACAGAAAACGTCCCGCGCCATTTGCAATTGAAATAAGTCCCACCATCCCGGCCGCTACTGCGGCAGTCACTCCCGTAATTTCCTGGGCCATGGGAGCGGCCTGCGAAATGATGGCGATGCCAGCCGTCACATTCAAAAACAACAATGCCCACAGCGCGTACCATTGCCACGTTGCCAGGGCTTCTCCCAACGTGTAGGCCTTCGTCGAACGCTGCTTCTTTTGGGCGGCGCTGGGTGACCAGCCCGCCGGGACATAGCCGTCCGGCGGATCTTTCATAAACAGAGCAGCTCCCGTTACCGCAATAAGGTAAGCGATGCCGAGCACGGCGAAGGTTTTCAGCACTCCCACACTTACGATCAGGCGAGTTGCGATCGGGGCTGTAATCAGAGCACCCGCTCCAAATCCGGCCACGGCAATGCCCGTAATCATTCCGCGTCTGTCGGGGAACCACTTCACGAGAGTTGCCACGGGCACGATATATCCCAACCCGAGTCCGATGCCGCCCAGCAACCCATAAGTGAGATAGAGCCACCACAATCCATTCGAAGAGAAGTACGCTAGCGAGACGCCGACGCCATAGAAAATCCCGCCCGCCACCGCCACGGTGCGCGGCCCGGATTTGCGCATCCACAGCCCGCCAACAAATGACGCGAATCCTAGAACCAGGATCGCGATCGTGAACGTAAGCGTCACCTGCGAGATCGTCCACCCAAACGCCTTGGTCAGCGGAATGCGAAACACGCTCCATGCATAAACCGCGCCTAGGCCAATCTGCATGATGACGCCCGCCAAAGCAATGCCCCACCGGTTCGCGAGAACAACAGTAGTACCGGAGCCCGTGTTTGCCATAGGAATCCTCCTTGCAATGTAGTTCACCGCTACAAAAGCCAACGTATCTTACGCCAGGACCGGCCACTCTGGCGATGGAGCGCCGGGCGTCCTCGCCCGACAACAGGACACAGGTCACCCATTAGAAATATTGTGTTTAAATCAATTCATGTTCGCCCGTAAGATCCGCGTCGAATACGAGAATAACGGCCGACTCCTTCCTTGCCCTATAAAATGGCTCGACAATTTCTCCATGCGAAGTTTCACCAATGCCACCGTTTTCGACGACACTCTTCCTGTCGCCGACGGCGAAATGGAAATCGGAAAAAATGTTCCCCTGAATAAATTAAAAGAAGCGATGGAAGACTGGTTTAAGAAAAAAAGTTACATCCCCAAAGAAAAGACACTCCTCGTCGCCGAGCAGACTCCGGATTGAGAGCCGGCAGTCCTGGAAGAATTTGCCATTTCGCAGGCCGAACAGCGCCGGGATTTTGCTGTTCCCATCTGCGAGGGTATCAGGATGAGTGGTCCGAAGCGTCACACAAATTCCAGCAAAACAATCTCAGGATTCGAGCCCAGTCGCAGCGGAGGTCCCCACGTCCCCGCCCCGCTTGAAGTGAAGACCTGCATCTTTCCGATACGGCTCAACCCATATACGAATTGACGGTAGATTCGCCTCGCCATCCAACTCCAGGGAATGAATTGCCCGAGGTGCGTATGTCCTGACAGCTGTAGAGAAACCCCGGCTGCCTCCGCGATCTCAGGATGATCAGGCGCATGTGTCAATAGAATGCTGGCCCGGTCGCGATCGAAGCGAATGCCGCCCAACGCCGAGGCAAAATTCCCGCCCCGCGCCGCGTTTCTGTATGGCACGCCAATGATCTGAAGGCCGTCCGCTTCGACTTTTTCGTTGCTCAACACGCGCACTCCGGCAGCCGCAATCGCCCCCAGATATTTGCTGTCGTCCCCAAACTGTTCGTGATTCCCCGCTACAAAATACACGCCATGGGGCGCCTTTAGCTGGTTCAATGGCTCCGCCGCTTTTCCCGCATCTATGGCCGTGCCGTCATACAGATCGCCCGCAATAAAAATAGCGTCGGGCTCTTCCTTCAAAATCTTGCGGACAATGCGCCGCAAGAAATTGCCGTTGCGCACGTGTCCCAAGTGCACATCACTGATCAACGCTGCCGTTCGTCCTTTCCAGGCCTCCGGCAAGTTCGCCAGCTGTACCGTCGTTCGAGTGATGCGCGTCCAGCTTGCGTTGAAAACCGCGAACACTCCCGTCACGATTGCTGCACTGAACAACCATTCCACCAAATGATGAAAATCCAGGTTCATCCCTGCCAGTCTCGCCGCTCCGAAAACAATCCATGAAGAAACCGCAGCAAAAAAGAGAAAAGACAGCAGCCCAGCCCAAATCGCCGCCGCTCGATAAAAAGCGCGGACGAGACCACCCGTGTAGCGGAAGGCGAGCAGTGAAGCGGACACAAAGCTCACCGACAAAAAGCCAAGAACCAACTTGGTTCCTAAAGCTCCGCTAACGGAGATCCCATCGGACGAAAACGTCCACGTCTCATAGAGCAGATAATGTATTAAGAGAAGAGCAGACTGAAAAATCGCAATAAATATGATCAAGCGTTTTGCCCGCATGAACCATTAGATTCCCCAAACCGGCAGTTGGATTGCACCGCCAAACGCTTCTAATCCCCCACAAACCATTTCATTCTGTCTATAACAACGACGAGCGGGTGCCCCCATGTCACGCCGCCTTTGCGAGACCTGGGATGTCCTCCTCCTGTTCGCTCGCCAAATACCAAAAAACTGTCTGCAATCCAGCTGGCGCAACAAATTTCATCGAGCCGTGTTTTTGGTTTCATACAGGTCAAGAATGGTGTGTCTTCGCCCCCTGTGACGGATTTTCTTTGTTCTGAGGTGCTCTATGAGACTCTTCCACATCGCCCTTTTAGCTGTGATCACTATCTCCGCCGCCTGGGGTCAAACCGACCGACAGGACTGGACTCCCGAAGGGATACACAGCTTGGGACGGAATGCTTCGTCGCGAACCGAGTTCGCTCTTGACCACTCCATGCTGGTGCTCGCGTCGAAGCTTGACCAGGACGATGATAGCCTCCGCCGTGTAATCGCCGGCGTGGACGGCGTCTCCGTGCGCAGCTATGGCTTTGCGAGGCCCGGCATGTATGACTCGAAAATTCTCACTTCCGTTCGCCAGCAGTACCACGCGGCTGGCTGGAGCACATGGTCGGCACTCACAAGGATGGCAATTCAGGGGCCACCGATCTCTGGGTCCGCTACCAGAATAACGCCGTTACAAACATCGCGGTTCTGTTTGCCGGACAAAATCATCTCAACTTCATTTCAGTTTCAGGTTCGATCAGTCCCCTCGACCTCTTTCATCTCGCGGGACATTTCGGTATCCCCAGAATTGAAGGCGGAGTCCTCGTCCCCGTGCCAGGCAACGACCGGTAGTGGGATACTTCCGCGTGCGCGCCTGGACCGTGGCCCACTCAAAAGCCACCCTTATTGGCTTGAGCGGGAGAGCCGGGTGCCCCACTCATTCGCGTCCTTTGCGGCTTCTGCGCAACGACGATTCTGGGAAGACACTCCGGATGCCGTTTGGCAAAAGCGTTTTTACGATTTTAGTGTATGGAGCGAATTCAAACGCATCGAGAAGTTGCGATACATGCATCGCAATCCTGTAAAGCGGGGCTTAGTCGAGCAGCCGGATCAATGGAAGTGGAGCAGCTTCCGGACATATTTTTACGGAGAGCGAGGACCGGTGCGAGTAAACTTTCAGGAGTGGAAATCGGAAATCAAGAGAAGTCCTCCGCAAAAGTTTGGAAGTGGTCGAGTCAACACTCACCCACACATCCGCAAAAGACGCGAATGAGTGGGGCACCCGGC
>CAVPCG010000016.1:0-31514 GCA_963702325.1 uncultured Acidobacteriaceae bacterium
CACGGAATGTTGGCAGGTGTGAAGTAGCGAGGGGATACGGTAAGTCACCTGAATGTACACTTGAAGAGATAATGATGGTGAACCTGCACCGTGAGTAAGATGCAACTTTCCGTGTCTCGTCGTGTTGGTAATACTTGGCTTCAGTCCCTATCCTCAATGCTGATCAAGGAGAATTGAGCGTGCAAATTCAAATCCGAGTCCTGGTGGTAAGTGTCATTCTGATGTCGGTTGCTTTAATGGCGGGATGTCCTCCGCGCGAGAGCGTCGCCAGAATTGATCAAACTCCCGGCCGCTTTACCGGCAGGGAAATCAGCGTTGCGGGACACGTCGTGAACTCTATCGGCGCAATGGGCGACCGGAGTATTCCAATTGGACGATGGTACCGGCCGCATATGGGTATTCAGCGAAAGCTTCGGCCTGCCTGGACGCGACGCAAAACTGGCCGTTACCGGACGCATCGAAGAAGGATTCAGTTTCGGAGGAAAGCATTACGCGATGATCCTGCGTGAGACCCGGCGTCCACACTATTGATTCGTGGAATTTGATTACGTGGGGCGGACGTTCAATTGCTTCGCGGCGTGAACGGAACCTGATCCGATAATTGTTGCGCTTCGGATTCGCGGACTTCAAGCCGCATTTGGCGCAGGCTCGTAGCTTCCGCGGGATTCATCCCGGCCTTCAAGTCAGTCTTTTCCAGGAAATATCGCCAGCCAGCGTGCCTGTCTTCGGATGCCTGTGAACGTTCAAACTGGCCGAGCGTGCTTTCGGCGTTGACGCGCCCTTTAATCACAGCCATCACGCCGCCGGATTCATATGTGCGAACGTTGTGACGAATGACCGCAAATGAGGCCTTCGAATCATCCTGCATGTGGAGAGCTCCAGTCGAAGCGCGTTTAGTGCGGGGGAGAGATTTTTAGCAGCGTGCCCGCTACCGTTGCGGTTACGGGCACGCGTGTTTTATTGAGATGTTTGCGCCTTATAACGGGCGAACGTTCTCAGCTTGCCAGCCCTTTGGTCCCTTGGTGACCTCGAACTCCACACTCTGGCCTTCTTGCAAGCTGCGGAAGCCGCCTGCTTGAATCGCCGAGAAGTGCACAAATACATCTTCGCCACTCTGACGGCTGATGAAGCCGTAGCCTTTGGCGTCGTTAAACCACTTTACTGTTCCTTGTTCTGCCATTTGTTGCTTGTATCCTTTGTTGATGATTTTACGCTGATGGTTCGGAGGTACTAAGGGCAGTGCTAGCTGGTTTGCAAGAAGCTGCTCGTCAACCGATAGATCAAACGCATCTATAGTGTAGCAGATTTGGGGCGTGAACCGTTAGGGAAAAAGAGGCATTGTGCCTCAGTCTGGACCGATTATTGGGGATGAAGGCGCAACAAGCTGCGACCTAACTGCAACAACATAAGGAGAACAAGAGCGAGAAACATCCAGCCTATGAAACGAGTTGCCTTGACATGTTTATCTGCCGTAGATCGGCCATGCCGTTCTAGCCATTCGCTGGGATTTGCGATCAGATTCAACCCTTGCCACGTAAAAATGACAATCCCTATCACCGCAAAGAATGCTCCCATGTAATTGATCTGCGTCATTGTGAGAGACTCTACCTAATTGGACCGACGGAATTGCAGTCAAAATGCTGCTTTCCGGCGAGATAAATACGGCGGCTGATAATACATTCCTTAGTCGCAAATTAGCCATTAAAGGTGTTCGGGCAATGTTTTCAACACCGCAAGCCTCGGTTTTTCGGGCTCGGCACAGCTGCCAAACCCTCTCCCCCGGACGGCATCTTAACCGGCGGGAGCGCCCTTGTCGAATTCCGATTTAACCTCGATCCTGTTCGTTTTGTTGCTGCTGGTGGGACTGGCACAGTTGCTCGGCTACCTGTTCGTGAAGTTGCGGCAGCCGAAAGTCGTCGGCGAAATCATGGCTGGCGTAGTGCTGGGACCGGCTTTGATCGGCAGATTGCCGTTCGCTTCAGGTTTTGGGGAAGCGGTCAAGCATAACGCGACGGTGCTTAATTTCGTTTACTGGCTTGGCTTGCTGTTGCTGATGTTTTTATCCGGAGCGGAAACACGCGAGCTGTTCTCCCGGGAAGAGCGCCGCCAAGTTGGCTGGCTGGCGATAGTCGGCACAGGGATTCCATTCATTGCGGCGCTGGCACTGGGCTCGTGGCTGGTTCGGCCCGCGCTGGCGGGTCCCAATGGCAATCACATCTCTCTCATTATCATTCTGGCGGTTGGGGTAGCGGTGACTTCGGTCCCGGTGGTCTCGAAGATTTTCGCGGACTTGAAGATTTTGCATACTCGCTTCGCGCGGCTCGTGCTCGGCGTCGCCGTGCTGGAGGACGTTGTGCTCTGGCTGGCGTTGGCTGTGGCGACAGCCCTCGCTGGCACGGCAACGCTGAACCCGCGAGGGATTTTTTATCATTTGCTCACGACGGTTGGGTTTTTCGCGCTGGGCCTGACCATCTTGCCCCGAGTCGTAAAACGAATTAACAAATCGCGTTTCAACGTGTTCGCAAAACATTCTCCGGTGGGCTACGCCCTTGCGGTTTTGTTCGGATATTGCGTGGTTGCCGGGGCGCTCAACGTCAGCGTGGTGTTTGCCGCGTTTCTTGCTGGGTTCGCCGTCGTACACAAAAAACGCAGACTGTTTTCGGATGCGCTCGATTCGATAGGAAAGGTCTCCTTCGCCTTTTTCATTCCGGTGTACTTCGCGATCGTGGGATTGAAACTCGACCTGGTTCGCGGCTTCTCACTTTGGATGGCCGCCATTTTCATCATCGGAAGTTGTGTTGCTAAGATTCTCTCAGTATCCCTGGCGGGACGTTTCGCTGGTTTCCGAGGGCTGGATCTGATCAATCTGGCTATTACGACCAACGCACGCGGCGGACCGGGTATCGTATTGGCCAGCGTAGCGTTCGACGCTGGAATCATCAGCCCAAAATTTTATACAACACTTGTCTTGGCTGCCGTACTTACGTCGCAGGTAGCGGGCGCATGGTTGGACTATGTTCTACGCAAGGGTTGGCCATTGTTGGAACCGGGCGAGAAAAGCGATTCGGCTATCGAGGTGGAAGAAAGCCCCGCCCCTGCGTGAACATGGCCAACTGGAACTGAGGCGCACTCCTAGTCATACTTTTCGTAAAGAATGGATTTGCGATCCCATCCAAGGCCCTTTAACAGGTCGCGGTTGGCCTTGACCATTTTGTCTAATCCACAGATGTATGCATGCATATCGGATCTGGCCTTCGCAATGGAGGCAACGTGGTCCTGCGCGTATCCGCGAAGTCCCTGCCATTCCAGCGCGGCCCGGCTTAGCGTCGGCAAGTAGTGAAAGTTTTGGTGATCTTGGGCCAGTTGCAAGAACTCATCGTGATAGTAAATATCTTTCTCGGTGCGGTTTCCAAAGAAAAGTGATATTTGCTTGTCCTGATGCCGCGACCCGTCCGCCAGAAGCCAATGCAGCATGGAGCGAAACGGGGCAATGCCCGTCCCCGTCGCAATGAACATCGTGTCCCTCATCGGAGGCCGCAGAATGAAATCTCCAAATGGTCCCTGGCATTGCATTTCGTCGCCTTCCTTCATGTCGCAAAGAAAGTTCGACATAAACCCATCCTGTACCCGGTTCAAGCAGAGTGCGAAACGACTATCTTCGCCAGGAGGCGATGCGATGGAATATGCGCGGGTGATTTCTTCCCCGTCAGCCTTGGTGTGTTTAAACGACATCCATTGCCCGGCGACGAATCCGAAACGTGGCACGCCTTTCATCTCAAATTCCAGATGTTTCGTGTATTCCGATAAAGCGCGAACCTGGCGTAATCGCGCCGTGTAAGTTTGGAATGGAGCCATTCAATTCATGTTAGATGAATAGCATCGCTAATCGGCGCAACAATCCCGCCCGCTACTTTGACGTCATCCTGAGGGACTTCAGTCCCGAAGGATCTCGCGTGGAGTAAATTTGCTCTTGTCCTTGGCAAACATCCGCTACGCGCAAGATCCCTCGCAAGCACGGGATGACTCAGGAAATGAAGACTGAATCGTTACCGCATTAAAGCCGCCTTGCTACGGTCCATGCCCCTGCTTATACTTGATGAGTTTGCCACCACGAAATATGACCACCACAATGAAAACCATTTCCCTCGAGCAAGAAATCAATCCGTGGGAGGCTCAGGCCGCCCGCTTCGACATCGCGGCGCAAAAATTAAATCTTGACGAGGGCTTGCAGAAGGTACTTCGCTATCCAACCCGCGAAATCATCGTCCACATTCCGGTCGCGCTCGACAACGGAAAGTTGGAAGTCTATACGGGATTTCGAGTGCAACATTCCATCGCCCGTGGCCCCAGCAAGGGCGGAATCCGCTATTCTCCAGATGTCACTTTGGACGAAGTTCGCGCCCTCGCCAGTTGGATGACCTGGAAATGCGCGGTGGTGAACATCCCTTTCGGCGGCGCCAAAGGCGGCGTCATTTGCGATCCTCACAAGATGTCCATGGGCGAGTTGGAACGTATGACCCGCCGCTACACCGCCGAGCTTATCGAATTCATCGGCCCCGAAAAAGACGTGCCCGCGCCGGATATAAACACCAACGAGCAGGTGATGGCGTGGATCATGGATACATACTCCATGCACATGCGGCAGACCGTGACTGCGGTGGTGACCGGAAAGCCGGTCAACATCGGCGGATCGCGCGGACGCCGCGAGGCCACGGGACGCGGCATCATGATCGTTTGCGACGAGGCCATCAAGAAGCTGGGACTTTCGCGAGAATCAAGCCGCGTGATTGTCCAGGGATTTGGAAACGTCGGATCCAATGCCGCGTATCTTATGGCCGAAGCCGGTTACAAGATCATCGGCGTTATCGAAGTAAACGGCAGCCTCTACAATCGCAATGGATTGGACGTGGCCGCGCTGGTGCAGTATCGGCAGCGCAATGGAAGCATCAAAGACTTTCCCGAAGCAGAGGCCGCCGATCCCGCTGAATTGTTTCTCACCGAATGCGAGATTCTGATTCCTGCTGCGACTGAAAACCAAATCACCAGCCGCAATGCCGATCGCGTGAAATGCCGAATCCTTGCCGAAGGGGCGAACGGCCCCACCACTGCCACCGCCGACGAGATTCTGGCGGATAAAAAAGTCTTCGTGATCCCTGACATTCTTTGCAATGCGGGTGGAGTAACGACTTCCTATTTCGAGTGGGTCCAGGATCGTCAGGGATATTTCTGGCAAGAGTCTGTGGTAAACGAGCAACTCGAAATCATCATGAAAAACGCATTCGAGGACGTAGTCCGCTACGCCGAGACCCACAACGTTCACAATCGAATCGCAGCGTACATGCTGGCCATTGATCGCGTGGCTTACACCATCCGCCAGCGCGGAATCTACGCATAACGGCAGGCCACGGTTCCCGATTACAAAAAAGGGAAACTCCTTGCCTTCGGTTCTCGTACATTCCTTAAATGACGAAGATCTTCGCTGGAGTAGTTCTTATCGCACTTTTGCCCGCAGTGGCCCAGGAAGCTCCTTCCGTTGCTCATTCTTCGCAATCCTCAGAAGCCACATTCCACAGTTCATCGAATCTGGTCCTGGTTCCTGTGGTCGTCCTGAAGAATGGCCTTCCAGACAAGACGTTGAGGCGCGAAGACTTTCGAGTCTTTGATAATGGGCGGCCAGTTTCGATCAAAACGTTTGACAGTGCGGCGCAATTTTCAACCCGTCCTTTGGTGCTTTGGTTTGTCGTGCAATGCAACATGCAACGATGGGAGCGGGAGGGGTCGGGTTTGTTTGCCGGACAAATCAATCTTTTTAAACCGGCACTGAACAGCGTGGAGAGACAAGATAGAGTGGCGGTCGCGCATTGGTGCGACGATGGTCAATCCAAACTCGACCTGGTGCCAACGTCAGACGCAAACAAGGCAACTACGGTACTGGGGCAAGTACTAACGCCGGTGGTAACGCCGATCGGCCACGGAAGAACCGGGGAACTTGCGCTCCAGAAGACTTTACAACTCATCATTGACGCCACGCACTCGTTAGTGCCCGAACCCATACCGGTGCTAATCTTCCTTTATGGTGACTATAGCGCAATGCCCAGATCGGAGGCCGATCACTTCATTGATGGGCTATTGGAAACTTCCGCCGTCGCCTATGGTCTGAAGGACCGCCGGTCTCCGGGCATCTGGTCTTTGGGCGAACAAGGCTCGGTTGCGAAATACATTGCAACCGAGACCGGCGGCGAATATTTGCGAGTAACTCCGGAAACATACGCGTCGGGATTAGAAGAGATATTGCAGCAACTACATGGCCGATACGAGTTGGGATTCAAACCAGAAATCTTGGACGGCAAGCGGCATAAACTCTCTGTATTGCTCGGCGATGCCGCGAAACATCAGCATCGAGGAGTGCGGCTAAGATATCGCCTCGCTTATGTGCCGCCTCGTCATTAGACTCAGGTTAAAGCGACCATAAGATTCAATAAGTCAACTTAAGTAATCTTTTCAGGCGCAAATTCACACCTAGCGATGCGTACCCTCCACAAGTGTGATGCCATAATCCTCGGCGCTGGCGCTGCTGGCTTGATGTGCGCGATTGAAGCCTCCAAACGCGGGCGTCACGTCGCTGTTCTCGAGCGCGCGGATCGCATTGGAAAGAAGATTCTGATTTCCGGCGGCGGCCGTTGTAACTTCACCAATATCCATTGCACGGCAGACAATTTCATTTCCGGCAATCCGCACTTCGCGAAATCCGCGCTGGCTCGCTACACACCCGCCGATTTCATCACTCTCGTTGAAAAGCATTCCATTCCGTATCACGAGAAAACTCTGGGACAACTCTTTTGCAATCGCGCCGCCAGCGACATCACTGGGATGCTGCAACGGGAGTGTGACGCAGGCGGAGTGAAAATATCTGTGAACTCAGATATTCAGGATGTGATTCATGAAGGCGATTTTGTCGTGCGAACCCGAGAAACTGAATTTCACGCGCCAGCCTTGGTCCTCGCGACGGGAGGCCTTTCCATCCCGAAGATGGGAGCAACAGCGTTTGGATACGACTTGGCCCGTAAATTCGGCCTGAAGGTTCGACCGACGAAACCGGCGCTTGTCCCGCTCGTGCTCAATCTAAAAGAGCAAAAAGATTATTGCGATCTAGCCGGGATCTCTGCGGATGTGACGGCTACTTGCGCCCGTCAGTCATTTCATGAAGCGATGTTAATCACCCACCGCGGATTAAGCGGCCCCGCAATCTTGCAGGCTTCCTCATATTGGGAGAACGGCGACCCCATTCACATTGACCTTGCGCCAAACCAGAAAGTAACCGCGGAAGTCCGCCGCAGCAGCCTTAGAAACGCCTCGGTTCTTGTCTCGGCTCTGCAAAAGCTTCTTCCCGCGCGATTTGCGAAGCGCTGGCTTGATCTAAATTTAAATTCAGTAGCCGATTGGACCAACCGGTCACTGGAAAATATTGAACGCCGCATGCACCGCTGGACTCTTGTACCCGCGGGGACCGAAGGCTATCAAAAAGCCGAAGTCACAGCTGGCGGAGTTGATACCGATGAATTGTCGCCCCAGACGATGGTGAGCCGTAAGATTCCGGGACTATTCTTCATCGGCGAAGTTGTGGACGTAACCGGGCATTTGGGTGGGCATAACTTCCAGTGGGCTTGGTCCTCAGGAGTCGCGGCGGGAAGAGCTATCTAACACGGATACAACACGAACATCGTAAGCGGAGGGAGAAGGTGGACTCAGCCGTCGCCTCTGGAAAGGGCCCGACTTCCAGTCGGGCCGATCGTTGATTGATCGCAAGTTCTACGGCACGACTGGAAGTCGTGCCCTTCCCACTTGGTCATAAACATTCTTATCGTTCGGCAGCCCCATCTGAATCACTTCCGCCAAATGCATAGTCTTTCGTCCCGTACACTGCGCGATCTGCTCGCGGCAGCTGAACCCATCCGCAATGATCAGATAATCGTCCGGCGCTTTCCGAACTGCGGGCAGAAGCTCGAGCTCACCTATCGCGATTGAAGTCTCGTATTTCTCTTTCTCAAAGCCGAACGATCCCGCCATGCCGCAGCAACCCGGCGCCGGCTGTTCATAATCCACTCCGAGATTCCCAAGCACCTCTTCTTCATCCGTCATTTTCATGATGGACTTGTGATGACAGTGGCCATGAACAATGGCTTTTCGATTTAATGGAGGCAGTCGAAAGTGGTCGCTCTTTCGCCGGAGAAACTCGCTAAGCAAAAAAGTCTGCTCGGACAATCGTCTAGCCAGTTCGTTTTTCGAGAACAAGTTCAGCATTTCATCGCGGAACACAGCCGCGCAGCTCGGCTCCATAACGATCACCGGAATTCCCGCCTTTATTTCTTCGGCTAACACGTCCAAAGCCCTAAGTAGAAGCCGCTTCGCGCGCTCTAACATTCCAAAGTCATAGAGCGGACGCCCACAGCATAAAATCTGCTTCGGCAACTGGACGCGAAATCCGCCATGCTCAAGAACATTCAGCGCGGCCTTCGCGGTTGCAGGATGAAAATAATTGTTGAAAGTATCAGGCCACAAGAGTACCGGCTCGCCACCAGGATTCTTCGGCTGCCGGCGTTCGAACCAACTTCGAAACGTCTCATTGGCAAACGCCGGAATGGACCGCTCCTGCGGCATTCCGGCAATGCTTTTCGCGATGCCCCGCAGAACCGGCAATTGCGTGGTCAGGTTCACTAGCCACGGCGCGTGGGAGGCGATTCGCGCCCAAATATCAATGTTGCCAAATGCATATGCGCCTATCGGCCGGATCACGATTTTCATAATGATGAGAAAGAAATTCAGCCTTATATGTCGCAACGTCCACGCCAACAGGACAGTCGCTCTTGCAGCCTTTGCAGGAAAGGCACAGATCGAGCGAGTCTTTAACGTTCTCATCGCGCCATCCATCTTTGATTACGTCGCGTTTCGTCATTTCCCACAAAAGATGGGCGCGTCCCCGCGTCGAATGCTCCTCCTCGCGAGTGACACGGAAGCTGGGACACATCACTCCACCTTCATAATTCCTGCACTTCCCTACTCCGACGCATCGCAGCGTAGCGTGAGCAAGGCTTCCATTGTCGGCAGGAAATTGAAAATGAGTTGCAGGCTCCCACGGACGATATCCGGCGCCCAGTCGCAGATTCTCATCAACGCGATAAGGCTCCACGACTTTTCCGGGATTCATTTTCCAATCCGGATCCCATATCGCTTTGAACTCTCGAAAAGCCTGCACTAATTCCGGACCAAACATTTTCGGCAGCAATTCGGCACGCGCTTGCCCATCTCCGTGCTCACCGGAAAGCGAACCGCCAAAGCTCACTACAAGATCAGCGGCGTCTTCCACAAATCTGCGAAATTTGCTTATGCCTTCTGCGGTAGTGAAATCAAAATTGATACGGACGTGCACACACGCGTGGCCGAAATGGCCATAAAATCCGCCGCGATAGCTGTGTTCATTCATCAGCTTTTTAAGGCTGCGCAAATAGCTTCCCAACTTCTCCGGCGCAACTGCCGAGTCCTCCCAACCCTCCCATGCAGGGGGTTCGCCTGGAACGTGGGCCAGCACGCCCAGACTTGATTCGCGTACCTCCCAAACACGCTTCGCTTGATCGTTGTCAGTCAGCAAACGCACTTGCGGAGGATTGGCGTCTCGTTCCAACGCGGAAATTAATTTGTTCGCTTGATTCGTGGCATCAGCCGCAGTCTCGCCACCGAACTCAGCCAGCAGCCAGCCACCGCCTTCAGGAAGCAAAGCCAGCCCCTCGGAATTAATGCCCTTGCGGCGTGTGGATTCAACCAGAAGATCGTCAATACCTTCGAGACCAATCGGCCCGTGGGCCATCACTTCTGGAACATGATCGGCGCATTGGTAAATATCCGGATACCCAATGACCAGCAATACACGCTCGGGCGGACTTTCGACCAGGCGGCACGTGGCCTCAAGCAGCGTCACACAAGTGCCTTCCGACCCAACCAACGCCCTCGCCACATGAAAACCGTTTTCAGGCAAAAGATAATTGAGGTTGTATCCAGAAACTCTTCGCGGAATCTGGGGATAACGTTGGCGAACCAGCTCTCCGTAGTGATCGCGTAGTTTTCTTAGGGACGCATAGATCTCGCTTTGCCGTCCGCCTCGCCGAATAAATCCGTCCATCTCCGAGTCGGTGGTCGCGCCGACTTTCATCCGCAGGCCGTCATAAGTAAGGACGTCAAGCTCCTCAATATTGTCATCCGTCTTCCCCGCCATCACGGAATGCACGCCGCACGAATTATTTCCAATCATGCCTCCTAAAGTACATCGGCTATGCGTGGCGGGATCGGGCGCAAAGGTTAAATGAAATTTTTCGGCCGTGGCCCGCAAGTGATCAAGTATTACTCCCGGCTCGACGCGAGCCAATTTCCGCTCTGGATCAACTTCAACGATGCGCGCCATGTATTTCGAAAAATCGAGGACGACCGCAACGTTGCAACATTGTCCAGCGAGAGAAGTTCCGCCTCCGCGACAGAGAATTGGCGCACCAAATTCCCTTGCGGTCGCGACCGTAGCAATAACATCGTCCGCGTCATGTGGAAGCACGACGCCAATCGGGACCTGACGATAATTCGAGGCGTCCGTCGCATAGAGCGCGCGGCTCCCGCTGTCGAAGCGCACTTCGCCGCGCACGCGCCGCTTGAGGGCAATGGCAAGTTGAACGCTATCCACGCTGGCTGATTTAGAGGAATTTGCGAGTTGAATTAAATTGTACGGCATGCCGGAGGAAGTGCGCCGTCAGCTTGCTCTTAGACGAAATGCCGCGTCCCGTAGTCCATCAGGCTCAAGCCGAGCAACAACATAAGCCAAAAAAGCGCGGCCAGGACGACCGTTTTCGTCAGCCGTTCGCTGGAGTACTTCACGTGCATGAAGATCAATACCACCAGCAGGGCTTTGAATGTGGCAATGACAAGTGCGACCACGGTGTTGAATGGTCCAAGGTCAATGAAGGCAACGCCCGCCGTGATGACAGTGAGACACATCAGGGCGGCCCAGATGATCACGTAAAGCTTGGCGGATACAATGTGTTCGTGTTCAGCCATGTTTGCTCTCGAATCTTTGCTCTCGAATCAATGAAACGGTTTTCGATCAATCAGATATAGCAACGGAAACAGGTAAATCCAGACGATATCCACAAAGTGCCAATAGAGTCCCCCGATTTCAATGGGGGTGTGATATTCAGGCGTGTACTTCCCCTTCCACGCCAGATACGTCAGCACGGTAAAGATTCCCAATCCCACCAGCATGTGCAGGGCGTGCAAGCCAGTCAACGCGAAATATAGTGAAAAATAAATTTGCGAATGTGCCGGGTCAATATGGATGCCATTTTTCTGACCGAGCGACACAAGATCACTGGCGTTGAATGAACTCCCTGGAACGTGGTGCTCTTCATATTTCTGATACCACTCAACGCCCTTGATGCCCAGAAATGCCACGCCGAATGCCATGGTTATAAGCAGCAGAATGACCAGCAGTTTGCGCTTGCCCATTTGCGCAGCACGGACACCTAACGCCACAGTTAAGCTGCTGCAAATCAGGACGATCGTGTTAATCGTCCCCAGCCAGATGTCAATGCTGCGGCTTCCGAGGGCGAACTCGTTGTAATACCAGCGCCGGTATATCAGGTACGCGGCAAACATGCCGCCAAAAAACATGACTTCCGTGCCGAGAAACAGCCACATGCCGAAGGTGGAGGTATTTTTCTGCTGCTCCATGTCGGCGAAGTGGTGCTGAAGTTCGGTCGGATGCTCGAGCGCGATCGGGCTATCGCTCAAGAGAAACCTCCTCTGGCAGCGGGATTTCGTCGTAGTTGTAAGCTTCCCATGTCACTTCGGGGGTCTCGTCAAAATTGAAGGTTGGAGGAGGTGAAGCCGTCTTCCATTCCAGGCCAGCCGCGCCCCACGGATTATCGCCGGCAATTTTTCCATACCGGAGCGACCACAACATATAAACCATTGGCAGTAAATAGCCGACAGCAAGAATTGTCGAACCGGCCGTAGAGAAAACATTCAACACCTGAAATTCCGGTGGATACTGCCAATAGCGTCGCGGCATTCCCATATAGCCAAGAATGAACTGCGGAAAGAACGTGAGGTTGAATCCGATAAACACGATCGCCGCAGCAAGCCGTCCCCATGCCTCCGGATACATCCGTCCCGAAATCTTGGGCCACCAGAAATGAAGTCCACCGAGGAATCCCATCACGGCGCCGCCCACCATGATGTAGTGAAAATGCGCAATCACAAAATATGTATCGGTCACGTGAACGTCAAATCCCAACGCCGCGAGGAACAAACCGGTCAGGCCGCCGATAGTGAACAATCCGATGAACCCAAGCGCATAAAGCATGGGAGTTGAAAACGAAATGGACCCTTTGTACATGGTCGCCGTCCAATTAAATACTTTGACGGCGGAGGGCACCGCTACCAGATAGCTCAAGATAGAAAAGAATAATGCCGAATAGAGCGAGATTCCGGCTACGAACATGTGGTGCGCCCAAACTAGAAATCCGAAAACAGCAATCGCGATGCTGGACATCGCCACGAAGCTATATCCGAAAACTCTTTTGCGCGAGAAGCAGGGAATGATTTCGCTCACCACACCCATGGCCGGAAGAATCATGATGTAAACAGCGGGGTGCGAATAGAACCAGAACAAATGCTGAAACAACAACGGATCACCGCCGCGAGTCGGATCGAAAATGCCGAGATGGAACGCCCGCTCAAAAATCACCAGGAGCAGCGTGATCGCCAGCACCGGAGTGCCCAGCAAAAAGATGATGCTGGTCGCATAGGTTGACCACAGAAACAGCGGCAGGCGGGACCAGGTCAACCCCGGCGCGCGCATGCGATGAATGCTCACCACAAAATTCAAACCGGTAAGGATGGATGAAAATCCGACAATGAAGATAGAGAGTCCGGCCTCGACGACCTTAGTATTGCTGAATGCCGTGCTGAATGGAGTGTAGAAGGTCCAACCTGTATCCACGCCGCCGGTGACGATGCAGTGCAGCATCATGCATCCGCCAAAGATGTACAAATACCAGCTCAAAAGATTGATGCGCGGGAACGCCAGATCCTTTGCGCCGATCATCATGGGCACGAGAAAGTTTCCCAGTACGGCGGGAATGGATGGAATCAGGAAAAAGAACACCATGATCTGGCCATGCATCGTGAACAACTTGTTATATGTATCCGCCTGAACCAGGTCACCCGCCGGCGTCAACAATTCGAGCCTGATGAGCAAGGCAAAAAATCCGCCGATGAAAAAGAAGAATGTAATGGACAGTAAATACAGCAACGCAATTCGCTTGTGGTCGGTTGTAAGCAGCCATGAGCGAACGCCGTAGTCGCTGTTAAGGTAATTCTCGCGTTCGGTGGTAACTACTGCGGTAGCCATTTCTATTCCTTGGGATGCTGTGGTTGCGTGCCCGGCGGTATTAGAGTTGGATTTCCCGCCGAACCGGCCGGCGGCACACTCAAAGATTTGATGTATGCCACCAACTCATTCATTTGCTCTTCGTTTACCAGGCCTTGAAAGACTGGCATAATATTTTTAAATCCGGAAACAATTTTCGCTCCAGGATTCAGTACAGATTCTCGAATATAGTTTTCATCCGCAATTACAGTGCGCCCGTCTTCCAGCGTCACCGGATTCCCGTATACACCATTCAGAGTCGGACCGCGTCCCTGCGTTTCGAACCGGTGGCACGTGGGGCATCCAAGTTGTTCGAATTGACTCTGGCCTGCCGCGGCAAGAGATCCAAAAGTTCTGCTCGTCGCGAGCCATGTCTCGTAATCCGAAGGATCCATCACCACAATCTGACCAAGCATTCCAGAGTGCATAGTCCCGCAATACTCAGCGCAAAATAGATGATACGTGCCGGGCTTGGTCGCGCGGAACCAGGCTGTAACGTATCGCCCCGGCAGCACATCCTGCTTGATTCTGAACGCAGGAACATAGAAGCTATGAATCACATCCTGCGACGTGAGAATCAATTTTACGTCGCGCCCGACCGGAACGTGCAGTTCATTGATCTCACGCTGGCCCTCGGGGTGCTGAAATTTCCACATCCATTGTTTCGCAACCGTATAAATTTCGGTTGAATCCCGCGGCGGCGTGCGCTCGTGGAAATAGAGAATCGCGCCCCAGGCAAAGATCACAAGAAAAATGCCAAGCGGAATGACCGACCAGCCTATTTCCAAAATCATGGAGCCGTGTATTTGTTCCGCCTCGCGTCCATGACGGCGGCGGTATTTAATCGCGAAAACCGTGATCGTAGTAAAAATTACCGCGCACGTAACTAGCGACAGAACCAGCAAAAACACGTATAGCAGGTCGAGTTGCCCCGCAATTGACGAAGCCTGCACCGGCCAAAGTGGAAAAGTTTCAAACATGTTCTACGACCCGCGAAGCCTTTCGGTGTTCGGCGTCAGAGCCGTGGCGAATTAGCACAATCATGAACAGGCCCAAAATCAAAACTGTTGCGAGCGCCGAGAGCTGCAAAATCCTGGAAATAATCGCGCCATATCTGCCAGTGGTGGGATCGTAGTGATAGCAGTAAAGGAGAACCTCATCCACCACCGTGCCGATTTTGTTCTGCGAAGCCTGGATCAATCCAAGCCGCAAATCTTTGGGCGCGTATTCCACGCCATAGTAGTACTGCGCGATCTTACCCTGCGGCGTCAGTATCATAATCGCGGTTGAATGTGCGAACTGTCCCGTCTTCGGGTCGTACTGATATTGGAATCCTGCGGCTTTGGTCAGCGCATCAATCGAACTTTGTGGTCCAGTGAGGAAGTGCCAGCCTTGCGCCGTGCCCGGCCGGCCATAGCGTTCCATGTATTCGGCTTTCTTCGCCGCACCTATTTCGGGCGTGTCTTTAGGATCAAAGCTCACCGTCAACACATCGAACTCGTCGCCAACATTAAATTTCAGAACCTTCAACGCGCTCGAAAGCCCGGCCAGCACTTCTCCGCAAAGCATCGGACACTTGTAATAAACCAGGCTCAAGATCAATGGCTTTTGGCCGAAGTAGTCACTCAAATGGACCGTCTTTCCCGTTTCGTCGCGGAACACCAGGTCCCCGGGAATTTGTCCATTCAAGTTTTGCTGAATGCCAACATTCTTTAACCCTGGCGGCCGCACATTCGCCGGAGGCGACAGTAGCCCTGTGCTCATGTTCTGGCCGAACCCCGGCATAGACAAGCTTGCAACGAATAAGAACCACATGACTGGATGAATCCACTTTTTGATGCGTGACACTACTTCTTTCCTTTCGTCTTAGCCGTGCTGCTCGAAGGTGGCAATGGATTTTGCCCGCCCTGGTCCGCTTGCGCCGCCGCGGCATAAATAGTGTTGGTGACCGACTCCGGCACGGTTCCAGTCTTCGGAGTTGTATTCAGTCCGCGCTGCGCAATCAGATCCATTGCCCGATCAATCGGGATTCTCAGCGCTCCGCCCGGCTGATCAGACTGGCCATAGCTGTTCAGCTTCTTTTCTTCCTCAAGCCTGAAATCGTTTATTTCGATGCGCTCATTCGTTTCCAGGCGCGGTTGCGAAAAATTCTGGTCAATACGCGCCGATACGACCGCTGGATTCATATCCCGAGTATCGGCTTCTGCCGGCTCCGCCATCGGATGTTGCGCAGCCTGGTGAGTTCGTTCATACCAGTTTCCAAATTTGTATGTTCCCAGAACAATAAAATAGACAATCGCCACGAACACAGCCAAGGCGAGCAGCGATCCCAGAATTACCTTGGGAGACAGATCTCGCCGCTCGAACCTGACTTCCTCGTTGTGGCCGTTGTGCATGCGCTCAGTCATGGACCAATTCCAAAAGTTCTATTGCATGCGGATCATGCAATGGTAGAAGCGGACGCCGCCTCACGTTACGGAAAAATAATGATAGCCAGAAGCCGCCAATCGCGATGGGAACAATCGCGTCAAGAAAATGCCAGTAAAAAGTCTCGTGGAAATTGGGCTCGATGAACCAGTAAAGATCAACATAGCGCATGAAGATCATCCATACCGCAACCCAAACCAGTCGCCGCGGATCGCGCTTTAAAGAGCGCGACAGCAACATTGCGAACGGAACCGCAAAATGAAAGACGATCAGGAACAAGCCCACATACTCCCACCCATAGTGAAAGCGCCGTGTGTAAAACGTGATTTCGTCGGGAAGGTTCCCAGCCCAAATAATTAACAGCTGCGAGAATGAAAAATATGCCCACAGCATAATGAACGTCAGCATGAGCTTGCCGTGGTCGTGGACTTCTTTCGGGCGCAGAAATTGCGAAAATGGTTTATACGGCACAAATATCCGCTCCACTACGACCATAAAACAAATCGCGGAAAGAGTTTGGCCGACCAGATAAATCATCGCGTAAATGGTCGAAATCCAAGGCGGCGTTAGCGACATCACCCAATCAATCACCGCGAATGACATGGTAAACGCGTAGAGCAGAATTCCCGGCGCCGCGATGGTCCGGAAGCGCGGACTGAAATTCCGCGTTGGCGGGCTATCCTGCTCGGACGAGACCTTGTTTAGCCGATAAGCGAGAAACAACCAAATCGCAAAATAAATCGCGGCTCGCCAAACAAATCCGCTGGCAGTCAAGTAGGAATGCGTTAGATCGTTTAGGTGGCGGTCGTGGCTCATCGCCTCGGCATTGGTCCACACATAAACGTGACGCATGCCTACAATCAGCGGAATGAACAACACCGCCATCAGCGGAAGCGTGCCGATGGCGGCTTCCAGCGGACGGCGCACCACCATTCCCCAAGCCCCGCCTGTCATGTGATTGATCATCAGGAATGACATGCATCCCAAGGTGAGGCCAAGCCACGCCATGTAGCCGAGCAAGTACGAGCGGAAAAATTGATCCGGAGAAAGAAACGCAAAAATCACAGCGATGATTGCGAAGATGACTCCAATCAACAGCGACCGCTGCTGAATGGTCTGCGCAACCGGCGGCGCCATCAGATCCATACTTCTTGGGCTCGCCGTGCTCATTGCGATTCTTCTCCTTTATTGCTATCTGGCGCGGCGGCCTCTGGCAGGGTTGCGCCGGAACCAGGGTCACCTCGAAACTGCGGAGGCTCAGACGGAATCGCTTGCCCCGGCGGCACATCGGCGCTTGTGGCGTCCTGGCTCAATTGCAGAGCTTTTATGTATGCAACGATGCACCACCGGTCTCGCGCTGGAACTTGCGGCGCATATTCCGGCATCGCCCCGTACCCATACGTCATGACTTCAAAGAAATACCCCAACGGCGCCTTGCGCAAGCGGTCTGTGTGATACGACGGCGGCGCGCGAAAACCTCGCTGCACGACAATGCCGTTGCCGTCGCCCATCCGTGAATGGCAAGGCGAACAATAAATATTGAAGCGCTGCTCGCCGCGCTCGAGCACATCCTTGGTCACGGGAAACGGCATGTAATCGCCGGGACTGTCTCCAACTTTTCCCGTATAAAAATATGTGTCATCGTGCAATTGGCCACGCGCAACGGTGCCTTCAACCGGCGGACGAGCCGACCGAAGATCCGGATAAAAATCGCTCATCGCCAGCGGTTTAAAACGCGGCTGATCGTGCATGTCCTGGCGGCATCCGGCCAAAGCCAGTAGGACGATCATCCCCAATCCCAGCGACGAAAATTTTCGCAGGCTCGCCACTTAGCTTGGGACCTCCGAAATTGATGTTGCTCCCAGGCTCTCAAGAAAAGCGCGAGTCTGAAGCGTGTCGTATCTTGGATCGGAGGAAAAAATAATCAAAAAGAATTTGTCTTCGGTCGCACGCACAAAGCGCGGCACATTGAACACTGGATGGTAAGGCATCGGCAATCCGTTCAAGACCAGCATGCCAAAGACCGCCGACAGTCCTGCGAAAAGAACGGTCATTTCAAACGTCACAGGAATGAATGAAGGCCAGGAATTCGGCGGCCTGCCGCCGATATTCACCGGATAACTAATGGTGCTCACCCACCATTGCAACATGAACCCGCCGCAGCATCCGAGTATTCCGCCGATCAACGCGATAAGAGCGACGCCATTCTTGTGAAAGCCGATAGCCTCCGCCAATTCTTCAATCGGAAACGGGCTGTAAGCGTCAATCTTCTTATATCCCGCCTCGGATGTGCGCCGGGCCGCGACCACAATATCCGTCGGCGTATCGAATTCCGCCATCATTCCAAAAATCGGTTCTGTGATCATTCGTGCTTGACCTCCGCTTCCGGCAGCAGAGTACGCAGCTCAAAGATCGAAATCATCGGCAGAATCCGAACAAACAGGAACATGGCCGCGGTAAACATGCCTAGCGTTCCGATGAAGATTGCCCAATCCCATCGAGTTGGGTAGTACTGTCCCCACGATGAATTCAGGAAATCCCGATGCAGACTGACCACAACGATGATGAAGCGTTCCAGCCACATTCCCACCAGAACGTCGAGCGAAATCAGGAAGAGCAAAATCGAATTGGTGCGGATGCGCCGAATCCACAAGACTTGTGGCAACACAATATTGCAAAACAAAAGCGCCAGGTAATACGGCGCGTACGGTCCATGCAGCCGGTTCCACTGCAAAAAACTATCGTAAGGATTTCCGCTGTACCAGTTCATGAAGGCTTCGATTCCGTACCCATAGGCGACGATCAATCCGGTCGCGAGCATTACCATCGCTGAGTTTTCGAGATGGCGGTCAGTAATGAAATCCTTCACGTCATAGAACCTGCGAATTGGAATGGCGAGAACCAGCACCATCGCAAAACCGGAATATATCGCGCCCGCAACAAAGTACGGAGGAAAGATGGTCGTATGCCATCCCGGAACAATGCCGATTGCGAAATCGAAGCTCACAACCGTGTGGACCGACAGAACCAGCGGCGTCGCCAAACCCGCCAGCAGCAGATACGCAGTTTCGTATCGCGCCCAGTGACGCGCCGAACCACGCCAGCCCATAGCCAGCAGTCCAAAGGTAAACCTTACAAACGAATTGCCGGTGCGGTCTCGAAGCGTGGCAAGATCGGGAATCAATCCAATAAACCAGAATACGAGTGAAATCGTGAAGTAAGTCGAGACCGCGAAAACATCCCACACTAAGGGGCTGCGAAAATTCGGCCAGTAACCCATCGTATTGGGATACGGGAACAACCAATAGAAAACCCACGGCCGGCCTAGATGTAGAAGAGGAAACATCCCCGCGCAAGCCACCGCGAACAGCGTCATGGCTTCGGCGAAGCGATTGATCGAATTTCGCCATGATTGCCGCAGCAAGAGCAGAATCGCCGAAATCAAAGTCCCAGCATGGCCGATTCCGATCCACCATACAAAGTTGACGATGGCGAATCCCCAACCTATAGGAATGTTGACTCCCCAAATGCCGACGCCCTTCACAAAAAGATACGCAGCACCAAACAGCAAGCCCTGCATGGCTGAGAAGGCAACCAGAAATCCGAAGACCCACCCAAGCTTGATCGGACGATTGAGCACGATCGAACTGATCTTGTCGGTGAGCGTGGCGAAGCTGTATCCTGGCGCAAGAACTGGCGCTTTATCCTCGCCCTCTTCGACTTCGGTTGGTCTAACCATTCTTTATTTGGCCTTCGCTTCTCTGATGCGTTCCGATCTACGCTTCCAGTGCCGGGTTTGGATTCCGAATTTCCGCCAGGTATGTGGTCCTTGGACGCGTGTTCAAATCGTCCAGCAGTCCGTAATTCCGCGTGTTCGCCTTGAGTTTTGAAACTTGGCTGTTCTTATCATTAATATTTCCGAAGCTGATCGCATTCGCCGGACACGACTGCTGGCAGGCCGTTTGCAATTCCCCGTCCGCGATTTTGCGCCCCGCAACCTCGGAATCAATGCGATGGTGATTGATTCGCTGCACGCAGTAAGTGCATTTTTCCATCACTCCGCGGCTTCGCACGGTTACGTCTGGATTCCGCATCATCTTGAATTGCGGCGTCTCCCAATCCTGAAACAAAAAGAAATTAAACCGCCGCACTTTGTAGGGACAGTTGTTTGAGCAATAACGCGTCCCGACGCAGCGGTTGTAAACCATGTCATTCAGACCTTCCGTGCTGTGGGTAGTCGCGCCTACGGGACAAACCAATTCACACGGAGCGTTTTCGCACTGCATGCATGGGACCGGCTGGAAGTACGCCTTGGGATTGTCGCGATCGCCCTGATAGTAGGCGTCAACGCGCAACCAGTGCATGTGTCGCCCTTTGTTGACTTGTTCCTTGCCAACGACGGGAATGTTATTTTCCGATTGGCACGCGACGATGCAGTTATTGCAGCCGACGCAGGCATTCAAATCAATCGTCATTCCCCATGCGTAAGGCTCTTTTGCGTAGTCGTACCCAGGATAAAGCGTAAGTTCCGGCGGAGGATTTCCTTCCTGCGCGAAGTTTGGCTCTTTCTTATAGTCGTCAAGGCTGCGAGTGCGGACCAAAGGCCGGCTATCGCCATCTCCGGTATCCATTGTCTGGTAGCCCTGAGTGGACGCCAGCAGATACGTTCCTCCCGCCTTTGAAATTTTCACGCCGGTCGTAAACCATGGCGTAGCGCTAAATCGCAGCGGATACATGTCGAATCCGGCGCCAGTGCCGACCCTTCCAGCCCGCGCACGCCCGTATCCTAGAAAACATGTGACTGAATTATCAGGATGTCCCGCTTGAATCCAGACTGGAACCGTCAGATTTTTCCCGTTCAGCTCGATCCGGACCAGGTCCTGCACCTTCACTCCCATTCGCTCCGCCATCGCCGGGCCCATGAGCACGGGATTGTCCCAGGTCATCTTCGACATCGGCTTGGGCAGTTCCTGTAGCCAGCCATTGTTGGAAAATTGCCCGTCATAAATGGAAGGATCACGGCGGAAATTAATCTCGATGCTGTTGTCGTTCTGATTTGTCGCCGATGAGGCCGCCGCACCTTTCGCCGTAACACTCTTCGGCTCGAAGGTCGTGCCTTCAATCCAGCCATCGTGCAGCGACTTCCTCCAGAAGGGGTCGAAGTCAGTGCCGGTGTGCTTGGAGCGCCAATAATTCTGCACGTGTTCGTGACCAGTCGCCTCTGCTTGTCCGGCGAAAAGAGCCATCAACTCATACACGCTTTTGCCACCGTAAAGCGGCGCAATCAGGGGCTGCACAATGCTTACCGTACCGTCATAAGCGCGCGCATCTCCCCACGCTTCCAGATAGTGAGCTTCGTTAATGTGCCAATGACAGTACTGCGAAGTTTCGTCCTGATAGAGACCGAGGTGCACTCGCAAAGGAATGTTGCTGGATTTCAAAGCGTCCGCGAACCCGAGATCAGGTGGCGCATCATAGAGAGGATTCACGCCGGCAATCAGAAGAAGTTGAACTTTCCCGCCCCGCATGTCAGCGATCAAGTCTTTCAACGAATCGGTTTGATTGATCGGATTCGCGTTCACCGGCTCGGTATAGAAAACCGTTTTCCCGACGTTGCCAAGAGACTGATTAATCGCGTGAACCAGAGCATGAACGGCTGGCGACTGATGATCTCCAGCAATCACGAGGCTCGATCCGCGATGGCTCTGCAAATCTTTAGCAATCGCGTCAAGATATTTTTGTTGATCGCCCTTCAGCGATCCGCCTCCGCCCGCGCTTCCCAAGCCAGACACCAAAGCTTGCGCAAACGGCTCAATGTCACTCGCGCGCACCGGCAAATGATGATCTGCCTTCGCGCCCGTAGAACTGGGCGTACTTTCGATCACATACATCCGGCTCATGTTCCCGGCATCCGGATTGCGCCGCTTCGCAAAATCCCGCGCATAGCGTGTGGTCCCAGGGAAGCCCGCCGATAAAAAGTCCGCATCGAGCGACACGATGACATCGGCCGCATCGAATTTGTAAATGGTCTCGACCGGTTGGCCAAACGCCGTTTGCGCTCCCGCGACTACGTTGTCGCGATTTACCGGCTCGTAAACATGCCACTTCGCTTCGGGATAGCGAGAACGAATCTGAGCGAATTGATCGGCCAGAGTCGGCGATGAAACTGTGCCCGTCAAAATCCGAATCCCGGCGCCGTTCGCGGCGTTCTGCGCAATCAACGGCTCCCGCATCGCGACCATGAATTCGCCCCACGTGCTCAACTCGCCGCGGTAGGTAACGTTCTGCGAGCGGTCGGGGTCGTACATCCCAAGAATGGATGCCTGCGCGAAAACATCCGTCCCACCCATGCTCGCAGGATGCTGGTCATTCCCTTCAATCTTCGTCGGACGATAAAGATGGCTTTCCACCAGCACCGGAGAAGCGTAGCCGCCCAGCGAAAATGCCGAGGCGAAAAACATCGGACGGCCCGGAACCGCTTCCTCCGGTTGCTGCACATACGGCACAATCGGCTCCAGCGGCTGCTTGGTGCATGCCGTCATGCCGGCCATGGCCAGCGACGCGCCCATCAGCTTCATGAATCCGCGACGCGAGACTGCATCTGCCCACTCCGACGCTCCCTTGGGGAATTCGCGGTGCATCATCTCCTGGAATTCTGTGCTCCCCGCGAGTTCCTCAAGGCTCCGCCAATATTCAGGACCCTTGGTCTCGGCAATGCGGGCGCGCGCGGTTTCCAGGTCCAGCTTATCTGTTCTTGCTGGGACAGACCGCCTCGACGTGTTGCTTTCCGTTATTTTTTTCTTCTTCGGCCATAAATTCTTAAGCCTTGAAAGGGCGCGCCTTCAGGCGCTCCGTAAAAGCTGGTCCCTATGACTTACGGTGCGGCTAAAGCCGCACCCTTTCAAAACAACTCACCGATGACAGGTCGAACAACTCGTAATATCCGCCACTGTTCGCAAGTCATATTTCTTGATCAAATCGGTGCCCAACGACCGTTGATCGGTATATATCTTTCCGTCCAAAAGCATCGGCTTCTGACTCGTCGGCTGCTCGTACCGCATATTAAAAACTTCCTCCCGCGGCCGTAGATACTTGTCCGGCGACCGGTGACAATCAAGGCACCACTCCATTTGCAGCGAAGCGTAGTTATACATCAGCGGCATGCGATCCACCGGTCCGTGGCACGTCGCGCAGCCCACGCCCTTATTAATGTGAATGCTGTGATCGAAGTAAACGAAGTCAGGAAGATCGTTGACCCGGTTCCATACCAGCGATTTCCCGGTGCGAAAGCTCTCGCGCACTGGCTCAAGCATGGGAGCGCCCGCCCATATCTGCGAGTGGCAATTCATGCAGGTTCGAGTAGGAGGAATACCGGCAAAATCCGAGGTCTCGACGGAAGTATGGCAGTAGCGGCAATCAATGCCCACGCCTGAAACATGGTGCTGGTGGCTGAAAGGCACGGGCTGCGGCCTCGCCACTTTTTCGTATGTCACATAGGGAGACCGCTGCAACTGGATCGTCGCCCAGAGCAACCCACCGACCAGGAAACACCGCTGCTATGATCGTGGCTTTCGAAAGTGTATTGGCACTGCGATGAAAAATCTGCATCAATCAGAACGTTCCAGGTGCAGCGGACTTACCTAAGCCCGGTTCATGCAGCGTTGGACGATTTATTTATCATCAAAAATGCGAACTGTTTTAGAAAACTCGTGATTATATCAGTTGGAACGGGTTTGAAAAGTGTGTTCCGCAAAATTTGCAGAAAAATTATTTTGCGCTGCGTTCAAGGCGCACCGTTACCGCTCAAGATTAAAGGTAAAAAAACCGGACTAAAACCCCTACCGCAAGTTCATTACCAGCAATTTCGGCTCGGTCATCTCTTCAATCGCATACTTCAAGCCTTCGCGGCCCAATCCGGAGTCTTTAATGCCGCCATAAGGCATTTGATCAATGCGGAACGTTGGCACATCGCCAGCGACAACCGCGCCCACTTCCAGTTCTTCATAGGCCTTAAACAGTAACGTGGAATCCCGAGTAAAAATCCCAGCCTGCAACCCGTAGGGAGAATTATTGATTTGACGAAGCGCGTCGTCGAAATTCTCATACGACTCAAGAGTTACAACAGGGCCAAATATTTCCTGGCAATTCACTTTCATCTCCGCGCGAGTCCTTGTCAGCACCGTGGACTCGACCAATGAACCCTCGCGGTGCCCGCCGCACAGAATCCGCGCGCCGCCACCGACTGCTTCCTTTATCCAGTCAATCACACGAACCGCGTCGCTTTCGCGAATCATCGGACCCAAATCGGTGGATTCATCCAGCGGGTCACCCGTAACCAGCTTTTTCACCCGTTCCACCAGCATCTCGCTGAACTTTCCGAAGACGGATCGTTCCACGAGAATCCGCTGAACTGAGATGCAGGTTTGTCCCGCATATGAAAAACCTCCAGACGCACAACGGTCGGCTACATATCCTAGATCTGCGTCGCTGTGCACTATGACGCCCGCGTTGCCTCCCAATTCCAAAATGACCTTTTTCTTTCCCGCCCGGCGCTTTATATCCCAGCCAACCGCGGCGCTCCCGGTAAAACTGATCATTTTGAGGCGGTCATCTGTAACCAGCAGCGATGCATCTTCATTCGAAAGCGGAAGCACGTTCAAAGCGCCATCCGGCCATCCGGCCTGCTGAATCGTCTCAGCCAAAAGCAGCGCGCTCAATGGAGTTTGCGGCGCCGGTTTGAGTACCATGCTGCAACCGCTCGCAATTGCCGGAGCAACTTTGTGCGCCACTAAATTAAGCGGGAAATTAAATGGCGTAATCCCCGCAACCGGGCCCAACGGAAAACGCCTGACGATGCCCCAACGTCCCGCAGTAGATTCCCGCCAATCCAGCGGAAGATACTCGCCGTAAATTCGAGTGCTCTCCTCCGCCGCAACCGTGAACGTGAAAATTGAGCGCTCGACCTCCGACCGCGCGGCCTTGATTGGCTTCCCGGCTTCCTGAGCGATGGTGTGTGCAAACTCTTCCTTCCGGGCGGTGATCGCCTCGGCCACGCGCCGCAGAACGCGCTGCCGCTCAAATGCAGGCAACCGGCGCGTCGTTCCAAAAGCTTTGACTGCTGCCGCAATCGCAGCCTCCGCATGTTCGCGCCTGCCCTGAAAAACGCGTCCAACAACGCTGCCATCATAGGGCGACCGAATCTCAACCGCGTCCCCTGACTCGATCCACTTTCCATCCAATAAAAATCCTTGCGTGCCAATCGGAGCCTCAACAAGCTGCGCCATATGACTACCAACCTCCGATAAAACTTCAAAGCAACTTCAAATTATAGGCTTCTTGCAGCAACGTAATTGGGGGGAACTTCGACGATAATGTTTGAACGATTGCGCGGAGATTACATTGCAAAAATCCATCGCAGAGGCTGGGAGACAATTACGAAATCGGAAATTGTCTTCCGTCGAACTCACCCAAGAATGCCTTGCCCGGATCGAAAAGTTAAATCCCAAGCTGAACGCTTTTATGACCATCACGGCCGACGCCGCACTCGCACAAGCTCGCCAAGCAGACATAGAGATCGAGCGCGGCGATTGGCGTGGTCCTCTTCACGGCATCCCGCTTGGGCTTAAAGACCTCATTGATAGCGCAGGAACTCGTACCACTGCCGCCAGCGCCCTGTTCAAAGACCGCATCCCCACCGAAGACGCAGAGGTCGTGTCGCAATTGAAAAACGCGGGAGCGGTCCTACTCGGCAAGCAAAACTTGCACGAGTTTGCCTACGGTGGCAGTTCGCTCGTGAGTTATTACGGAGATGTGCACAATCCCTGGAACATCGCGTACATTGCCGGTGGTTCATCCGGAGGCTCTGCTTCCGCCGTGGCTGCGGGCCTGTGTTTCGGTGCAATCGGAACCGACACCGCCGGTTCGATCCGGGAACCCGCCGCATTGTGTGGAGTGGTTGGCCTCAAGCCTACCTATGGACGAGTCAGCGCACGAGGCGTAATTCCGCTTTCGCCATCCCTCGATCACCTGGGGCCAATCACCCGAAGAGTTGAAGATGCCGCGATCGTTTTTCAGGCAATCGCCAGTGTGCACGAGCCGCGCGAAGCCGCGAGACTTGACGCTTCATCGCTGGATAAAAGCAGCGCACACTTCAGAATCGGCATTCCCCGCAAGTTTTTCTTCGAAGATCTCGATCCGGAAATAAACGCTGCGGTGGAACAAGCGATCTTGGAACTTCAGGCGCAGGGCAATGAAATTCATGAAGTCGAACTGCCCATTCCTCAAGATCGCGAGCTTCAATCTGGCGAGGCCTATCTTTATCACGCGAAGTCTGTGGCGAGCAGTCCGGAGCTTTACCAGCCAGAAACTGTGCGCCGAATTCTCGCCGGAGAGAATATATCTTCAGCAGACGTTCTTAGGCTGCAGGCGGAGTTGGAGCAGGAGCGTCGGAATAATCGAAAAATCTTTGAGGAGGTTGATCTGTTGGTCACGCCAACCACGCCAATACCCGCGCCTTCCATAAGCGAGCTAAAAAAAGATCCCGATCTCCTGCGTCCTCAGGAGATCATTCTTCTGCGGAACACTCGTCCCGCAAATGTCTGGGGATTACCAGCGATTTCTATTCCTTGCGGATTCACCCGTACAGGACTGCCGATCGGACTGCAAATCATCGGAGCGCGTGATGCGGAAAATGAAGTCCTTCAACTCGCCTACAACTACGAACAGGCCACGGGCTGGCACAAACGCGAACCGGGGATACTTGCAAGTTGATTCGCCGGCGCACCTTGGAAGTCGCCGACGCGCCAGCGGCAGAAAAATAGGCAATTAGATATTCTTAGTCGCCTCCCACTCCCGCCTGCTTCATGAAGTTTGTCTGATCATTCTTCAACTTCTTCAACGTCTCCATGGGCAAATACGCCATGTGCCCCGAGTCGTAAGTGGCAAACGAAATATTCTGTCTATATTTCGTTCCGAGGTCGAGGTGCTCCATGGTGTAATTCGCCGCCAAATACGGAGTGGCCAGATCGTAATAGCCCTCCATCACCAGAACCTTTAGATAAGAGTTCTTCACAATCGCCTCGCGGAGTGCGGTCGCGGTATCTGGAAAGCCTTCGATTCCGGAGCCCCAATTCCACCAATCGTCCCCGTCAGAGTGAGGCGCAAATGTGTAGTACGGCATGTCGGTCTTGTATCCCAATTCTCCGCGCACGTAGTCATTGAACATGGACGTGAACGGAGGCAAAATTCCAGACTCAGTGGGATCATAAAAGGGTGTGTCCAACAGACCGCCTGGATCAGGCCCAGTGAAGCGACCATCGAGCCGGCCCACTCGCAATTTTTGATCAATCAGCAAATAGTGAGTGAATTTAGGAACGTCTATACGAAGGTTGGCCTGATCAATCACTTCCTTGCTAAGGCCTGTGTAACGGGCCATGTCCTCAACCACCTTCTGCCGTTCGGAGGAGTCGAGCCCGTCACCCTTCGCAAGTGCGGCCGCATATTCGCCGGTGGCAAACTGTTCGGATTCCTGCCGCGCTTTCGTCAGATCGCCGCTCAAATCCGGCGGCAGCTTGTGATGGTATCCCGCAATCATGGTGAACGTCGGGATGAGAAAAATGTAGGGCTGATCGTTGCTCTTATTGTCTTCGAGCGTCTGGAAACTCAGTGCCGTTGAAAGCAGCGTAATGCCATTGAACGAGATTCCCTGGTCCGCCAGATAACCGGCGATGCCCGCAGCGCGAGTCGTTCCATAACTCTCACCGAATAAAAATAATGGCGATCCCCAACGTTCGTAGCGTGAAAGGTACAGCCGAATAAACTCGCTGAAGGCTTCAATGTCGCCTTTAACGCTCCAGAATTTCTTGGAGTCCTTGATGCTGCCAGCACGGCTGAAACCCGTGCCGATCGCGTCCACCAGCACCAGATCGCTTTTGTCGAGCAGCGTGTATGGATTGTCCATGAGGTGGTATGGTGCCGCCGGCAAGAAACCATCCGAATTCAGCACAACCCTCTTAGGTCCGAGTGCTCCCATGTGAAGCCATATCGAAGCCGATCCCGGACCTCCATTGAATGCAAATGTCAAAGGACGACTCCCCGCGCTCTGGCCGTCCAGACTGTAGGCGACAAAAAACATTTCTGCTTCAATCTTGCCGTCGCCACGCTTGATGGGCAGCCGCCCGGTCGTCGCGGTGTATTTCAGAAGCTTGCCATCCACCGTGATTTGATGATGGGTCACTATCGGAGCAACTTCAGCAAGGTCGAAGTGCTCTTCTTTATCTTCACCTTTGTCAGCTTCTTTTGAAGACTCCGACTTCTCATGCTCGGCTTTCGGTGCGGCACTGGGCTCATTTGATTGCGCGGGATTCTTTTCCTCGGCCTTCGGGGTTGCCGCCTGCTCGGTCTTCGCGTTTTTTTTCTTGCTTTTCGCGGGTTGAGCCTGCGGCGAGGTCGAATCGGGTGCATTCGCCGGCTGGGCATTGTTTTGTTGCGCAACCGATCCCGCGATCATCCCAAACGATATTAAGAAAATTGCCGCAATGAATCGCATCTCTGCTCCTTGAACAAAAATGAACTACGCTCGGCCAGTCTTACCACTGCGCGCCGAATTATACCTCTTGGAAGAGGGTCGTTGCTTTGCCTTGGGCTTCAGCGGAATCATGTCCCGGCGGGGAACGTTGCTACTATGGTTACGTGCCTCGCAAGCCTGCAAAGAATCCGGTCGTCCCGCTGCAAGCCGATCCTCTGACCAAAATCCCATGGTTGGTTCACGGCTTCAGCACCCGGCTCGGAGGATTTTCCCGCGTCTACGGCAGAAAGACTCTGAATCTCGGATTCACAAAAGAAGATTCGAAAGCCGCCGTGGAACGCAATCGTACTGCGTTCGTGCACGCAGTGGGGGCGATTAATCACGGACAGCCGTGGCCATTGGTCACGCTGCGCCAAATTCATTCCGGCATCATCCATTGCGTATCAAGCTCGCCTTCCATTCAGTTGGCTGGCGATGGGCTTATTACCCGGACTCCGCACCTCCTCTTAGGTATCCAGACCGCGGATTGCATTCCCATCATTCTGGTGGATCGCAAACGTAAAGCCATAGGCGTCTTCCATGCAGGATGGCGTGGGACGCTGAGCCGAATTGTCGAAAAAGGCGTCGGCGAAATGCAGCGCTGGTTTGGAACCGTGCCGCGAGACATCGTGGCCGCGATCGGACCCGGCATTGGCGGATGCTGCTACCAGGTCGGAATCGAAGTGCGGCAACGATTCGAATCGCAGTTTGCATACGCGCCCGATATCTTTCGTGAGACCCTGGAATCCGATCCCGTTCGCGAGAAGTACCCCATGCTTTTTCTCAGCGCTCGCGCGCCGGGTCACACCGAGCTGCCAAAAACAATATTTCTGAATCTGCCAGAGGCGAACCGCCGCCAATTGCTTTCCCTGGGCGTTCCCGCCAAAAATATCAGCGTGTCTTCTCTTTGCACCGGTTGCCGCGTTGACCTGCTCTTCTCTCATCGCGCAGAAAAAGGAATCACCGGACGAATGATGTGTGTCGCGGGAATTCGCGAAGCTCCGGCCTATGCCATCCCGCATTAGAATTCGCGAAAACATTAACCACAGGGAACACGGAGGATCACAGGGGTTGATCCCTGTAAAACTGTGTACCTCTGTGTCCTCCGTGGTTCAGATTTCCGCCGACGCCGCCATGCGTGCGTAATGTATTGGCCGACGCGATAAAATCTCTTTCCATGCGTCCCGTTTTTGAATGGAATATTGGCCAACGTTCCCTGTCCCTGGGAAAACGAACTCTGATCATGGGTGTGCTCAATGTCACGCCCGATTCATTTTCCGACGGGGGACTGCATCTCGATCCCAACCATGCCTTAGAACATGCGCTTAAGCTCCTGAACGACGGCGCGGACATCATTGACATAGGCGGCGAATCTACCAGGCCCGGGGCAAAAATAAATTCCGCGGCGACGACTTCTGCCGCAACTAGCGTCTCCGAAGTCGAGGAACTCGAAAGAATCATCCCAGTGATTGCGGCTTTAAAAACGGCGCACCCCGAATGTGTGATCTCCGTGGACACATATAAAGCCGCTGTCGCTCGCAAAGCAATCGAAGCCGGAGCCGAAATCGTAAACGATGTCGGCGGATTTCGCTGGGACCAGAAAATGCCTAAAACCCTTGCCGAACTGAAATGCGGAACGATCCTGATGCACGCTCGTGGACGGCCCGACGAATGGCACAACATGCCACCGTCTCCTGACATTGTTGTGCAGGTAAAGCGCGAACTCAGGGACTGGGTGGATGCCGCGTTGATGGCAGGAGTAAGGCGCGATCGCATTGCCTTCGATCCGGGCTTTGGATTCGGCAAAAGCTTCGAGGAAAATTATCCGCTGTTAAAGCGCTTCGACGAATTCCATCAGCTTCGCTATCCGCTCGTCGTGGGAGTATCCCGAAAGTCTTTCATCGGGCGCGCCATCGCGCAGAATGGCAAAGATGCCGCAATCAGCGACAGAATTTACGGAACCATAGCCGCGGAAACCGCCGCGATCTTAAAAGGCGCTCACATCATTCGAACTCACGATGTGAGGGCGGCCGTGGATGCGGCAAGAGTTGCCGATGTGGTGAGCTAAGCGACCTAAACCGGAACCGCGATCTCTTCGACAATCTCCATGATTGCCTGCTCCGCCTGTTCCAATTTCCTTAGCGAAGTAGAGTATTGACCCGAGACCATTACTCGATGCGCGAATACTGGCACGATTAACGGCTTAAAATCTTCGGGGACGCAGAAATTTCGTCCCTCTAGAAAGGCTGATGCCTGCGCCGCCCGATACAGCATTTGAGAACCTCGCGGCGAAACGCCCAGTGAGAACTGTTCCGAGTCGCGCGTTCTGGCGACGATTTCCAGGGCATAGTTGACCAGCGATTCGTCAACGTTCACTTCGCTCACGGCTTCCTGCATTTCCAGAACATCCGCTCCGCTCAGCACCGGTTGCAGCAACTCCAACTGTGCGGTTCCTGCTTCCGACCGAAGAATCTCGCGCTCTGCTTTGGAGTCCGGATACCCCATGCTCACGCGCATCAGAAACCGGTCCAATTGTGATTCCGGCAGCGGATAAGTTCCGTGATGCTCCGAGGGATTCTGCGTCGCAATCACCAGAAATGGCTGCGGCAGCGGATAAGAATTCGAGTCTACCGTCACCTGATTCTCATTCATCGCTTCCAACAGTGCGGATTGCGTCTTCGGAGTGCTGCGATTGATCTCGTCCGCCAGCAGCACATTCGTGAACACCGGACCGCGTTTGAACTCGAATTGCTGTTCGATGGCCGAGTAGATCGAAATACCCAGCAGGTCAGACGGCAGCATGTCACTGGTGAACTGCACGCGCTGAAAGCTGCAATCGAGAGCACGGGCGATAGCCTGCGCAAGAGTGGTCTTACCAACGCCAGGAACCCCTTCAATGAGTAAATGCCCGCGCGCGAGAATGGAAATCAGGGCGAGATGGATGACATCATCTTTGCCGCGAATCACTTTTCGCAGCGTGCTTTCCAGCAACGCCGCGCGATGAAAAGCAATAGTAGCGCTCTCCGATGTCATTCCACCGATTTTACTATGCGC
>CAVPCG010000017.1:0-4089 GCA_963702325.1 uncultured Acidobacteriaceae bacterium
GTAACCGCTAGTTTTGCGTCGCGTCCAGGCAGGCCAAAGTTTTCGCTGAATACCCATATGTGGCCGGTACCATCGTCCAATTGAAACACTCCGGTCGCCCATGGCGCCTAAAGAAGTTCACCACGTGTCCCGGCGACACTCATTTCCCTGCCGGCAAAGCGGCCGGGGCTTGATCAATTCTGGCGACGCTCTCGCGCGGAGGACATCCCGCCAATAAAGCAACCGACATCAGAATGACACTTACCACCAGGACTCGGATTTGAATTTGCACGCTCAATTCTCCTTGATCAGCATTGAGGATAGGGACTGAAGCAAGTATCACCAACACGACGAGACACGGAAAGTTGCATCTTACTGCACGGTGCAGGTCACCATCATTATCTCTTCAAGTGTACATTCAGGTGACTTACCGTATCCCCTCGCTACTTCATACCTGCCAACATTCCGTGTTCGGTGTCTAATCTTCTGGGAAGCGCAAGTCTAGCGATCGCTTGCGTTCAATATATGTCCGTGATCAGGAGGATTTATGCGCCTGTGGCTTCGTCTACTTGTTTGTCTGGTTCTATCTTCCGCGGGGGTTGCACAATCTTCCGCGCCATCAAGTTCCGTTCGTCTCCCTGTGAAGCGGGTGATCCTTTACAAGAATGGCGTGGGATACTTCGAACATTCCGGCCAGGTAAACGGCAACGAAGATGTCAACATTGACTTCACTACCGCCCAACTCAATGACGTGCTGAAGTCTCTCACCGCGCTGGACCTCGGCAAAGGACGAATCACCGGCATCGCCTACAACTCGATTGCTCCGATCAACAAGCGGCTCGGAGCGCTGCGGTTGCCGCTCGGGGAAGACACGACCACCGCTCAATTCCTTGATGCGATACGAGGGGCTCGAATTGAAGTGCACAGCGGCAACGAGAGCGCGTCAGGCCGGCTACTGAGCGTGGAGCAAAGAGAATTGGCCGGAAAAGATGATCAGAAAATCACCGTCGAATCAGATTTCCCTGGTGAGTGATAGCGGCGAGGTGCGCCAGTTTGATCTCACTTCCGCGACTAGCGTTCGCATCGCAGAAAAGGAATTGAACGACGAGGTGGGACGCTACATGCATCTGGTCGCGTCCACGCGAGATCAGGATGTTCGCCGCCTCACGATTTCTACCGCTGGAGCTGGAGAGCGGGAACTGCTGGTGAGCTACATCAGCGAGGTTCCTATATGGAAGTGCACATACCGGATCGTGATTCCGAAAGACAGCAAGCCGTTGCTGCAAGGATGGGCGATCGTTGACAACACGGTTGGCGAAGATTGGGACAACGTTGAATTGTCGCTGATTGCAGGCGCGCCTCAGTCTTTCATACAGAACTTGTCGCAGCCGTATTACGCACGGCGTCCCGAAGTTCCCATGCCGGAGAATGCGATGATGACGCCGCAGACGGAGGAGGCGACGCTAGAGGAGGCACCCGGACCTCCGCCTCCGCCATCACCTACCGTCGTCAATGGAAACTGAGGAGGTGCGATTGGGGGAATCATAGGCTCGGGAGGAGGAGTCGGCATGGAAGCGGGCCGCGGAGCGGGGTCGGCGGCGGGGCCTTCAAATCTCAGCGGAATAACGCCGAAACAAAGATTCGACATGATGGCCAGGCAAACGCAAACACCGCCGAAAGTCGCGACCTCGGCGACCTTTTTGAATATCAGCTCAAAGATCGCGTGACAATCCACAAAAATCAATTTGCGCTTGTCCCAATTCTTCAGGCGCGCGTTGAAGCAGAAAAAGTATCGGTGTGGAATCCGAACGAAGGCCATGCGCTCCGCGCTTTGTGGCTAAAAAATACCAGCGGCCTGACGCTCGATGGCGGGAGCTTCAATGTGCTCGATGACGATGCCTTCGCCGGGGAAGGCATCATGGATCCAGTCAAGCCGGACGAAAAGAGACTGCTCTCTTATGCCGCCGACCTCGGTCTCGTGGTAGACACAAAACAACAGGAACAGCGGCAGAGGGTCACGAAAGTAGTCATTGCTCGCGGCGTTATGACCTACATCAGCGAACAGCAACAAGAAATGGCATACACCATCCGGAACCGTGATACTTCGTCGCGAACCGTCGTGATCGAGCATCCTATTCAAAGTGGTTGGAAGTTGGATGAAGACATGCACCCGGATGAGACCACTACTTCGTTCCATCGCTTTCGTCTGAGCATTGATCCGAAAAAGACGGAAACGCTGCTGGTGAAGGAGCATCGCCCAATATCGAGCCGCTACGAGCTGACCAATCTCAGCGACGACAGATTGATTTTTCCTCGAGCAGAAAATGATTAACCCCGAAGTGGAGAAGGCGCTGCGGCAGATCATTCGTCAGAAGAACGATGTCGCTGCACTGCAAGCCGAAATTGATTCACGGCAGGCGCAGATTATGTAGCATCTCCCAAGATCAGCAGCGCGTGCGCGATACATGAAGCTGCGCCAAAAAGGCAGTGCCGAAGAAAAAACATTAGTTTACGTTACGCCCATCAGCTCAACCAGCAGGAAGATCAAATGGAATCTCTACACAAACAGATTGCCGATTTGCAGCAGAAGCGTGACAACGCGCAGAAGATCTTAAACAATTCGGTGCAGCAATTGTCGTTGGAGGCGAAGATATAAACTTGCGGCCTGTGTTCGCTTAGTAGCCTGACCCCTTCGGCAGTCGGCGTAGTTTGACTTTGACCGCGCATCCCGGTTGGTCAGGCCGATTCGCCAATTCGACCGAGCCGCCGTGTGCTTCCGCGATTTGCCGCGAAAGAACCAGGCCGATGCCGCTGCCGGAATGTTTTGTCGTGTAGAAGGGAACAAAAGCATTGCTGGGATTCGCCAACCCCGGGCCGTTGTCTTCAATCATCAGAATCACATCGTTTCGAGGGAATTCCAGCTGATGTTGACCTGGGGTTTAGATGCTCGCGCGGCGGACTGCTCGCCCCCGTTTTGATTCTTTTCAGATGGCGGACTTTCCAGCGCCGCTTCCGCGGCATTGCGAACCAAATTGATGAGCATCTGTTCGATTTGGTCAGGATCGGCCATCAGCGTTACCTCGGTTCCGGAACTACCCCGACCTCAATTCGTGTCTTCCAAGTCAGCCACGCGCTTTACTAATGGTGAAAGCGCCGACTTGGAAAGTACGGGCTGCGGCATTTGCGCGAATCGCCTGTACGCCTGTAAAAAACGGTTCAACCACGCCGCGCGAGTTTCGATAATCTCGAGACCGCGCTGAAAATCCTGACGCTGGTTTGCGGAAAGAGTAATTCCGGCAAGTCGCTCACTCAGGCTACCTGCGATGGACTTAATCGGGGCCAGCGAATTATTCAATTCGTGACCCATCACACGAATCAATCGTTGCCAGGCACGGCGCTCCTCTTCCCGGAGGGCGCGGCTCACATCGGAGAGCACAATCAGAGTGTGAGGCATACCCTGTTGGCGAAATGAGCTTCGCCGTAAGAACCACCGCGCTTCGCTGTTAAACTGCATCGGAATCACGGACGCATTATCGGCGGAGAAACAGACCTTCAGGCCAATATTGTAGCCGTCTTCCCCAACAATCTTGGTGAAGGCTGCTGAAGAAGCCTTGCTCCCGGCTGAATTCACTAATCGCAAAATCTCTTTGGGATCAAGCGCAAAAAGCGGTATGTCCACTTCCTCCACAACGCGTTGCAGCAATGCAGTGGCTTCGATCGCTCCAATGCGATGGCCGGCAAGCACGTCGGCGAGCATATTGACTTCGAGCGACAATTCTCCGAGAGCGTCATCGGGCATTCCCATGCGGGCGCGAAAAGAATAATCCTCTTCGCGTAAGGCGCCGACCACATTGGCCAGCGTTTGCAGTGGCCGAATAATCTGGTCGTGGAGCACTCCGATAATTAACAGGCAGATCAGCAATTCGACAAAAAGGAAAACGAGCTTTGACTCGATGCTCCAGGGCTGAAGCCAAATCAGAACAGCGCTAGTAATCACTCCAGGTATGGCGAGCCACAATGAGGAATAAATAATTCGCCGCTCAAATGAGCGCGGCGTGATTTTCTTCGCTTGGAATTTGCAACACCAACTGAACCAAGTACAGGACATAA
>CAVPCG010000018.1:0-11629 GCA_963702325.1 uncultured Acidobacteriaceae bacterium
GGTGATTTCCTCCGCTTTCCTGAGCTCAGGAAATATGCCCGCCCAGATTGCGATTACGATCAGTGTCCCAATTCCGCCTAGCGCGACCGCAGGAACCGTGCCAAACCAGTGCGCGGTGAGACCCGATTCAAATTCTCCGAACTCGTTGGAAACCCCGATGAATAGCATGTCCACTGCATTGACGCGGCCGCGCATGCTGTCCGGAGTACCTAGCTGAACCAGGGTTCCGCGAATGACCACGCTCACCATATCGGTCGCGCCCACAAAAAGCAGCGCAATCATGGAAAGCGCGATGCTGCGCGACACTGCAAAAATGATCGTAAAAACACCGAATCCGGCCACGCACCACAACATCGTTGCGCCGACATGCTTTCGCAAAGGCCGGTGCGCTAAAAGAACAGCCATTACGGTTGCGCCCACTCCAGGTGCGCTGCGCAACAGCCCCAGGCCCCAGGGGCCGGTGTGAAGAATTTCCCGTGCATAGACCGGCAGGAGCGCCACCGACCCGCCAAGCAAGACCGCGAACATATCCAACGAAATTGAGCCCAGAATGATTTTCTGATGCCAGATGTAACGGAAGCCGGCGAGTACGGTGGTCCAATTGACTAGTTCTGGCGGGCGCGATTTCATTCTTACTTTTATCCGCAATGTAGAGAGAACCGCAGCTATGGAAACCAAAAATGAGGTTACGTATACGGCTGACGCGCCGCGAAAAAAAGCGTACACAAGCCCGCCTAAAGCAGGTCCCAGGATGGTTGCGGTTTGGAATATGCTCGAATTCCATGCAACCGCGTTAGGAAAATGCTGCTCCGCCACTAATTGCGGCAGGAGTGAGCGCGAGACCGGTCCATTGAAAGACCGCACAATGCCTAGAAGCAGTAACACGGCATAAATTGGATAGACAGCTCGTAAAGGGGAGACCGCCAGGAGCAAAGCCGAGCACAGCGCGAAGCCGGAATAGCAAACAATCAGCAGCTTGCGACGGTCAAAACGATCCGCGGTGTGCCCGGACACCAGAAATAGAAAAATCCCCGGCAAGAATTGCGCCAGGCCTACCAGCCCAAGATCGAGAGCGCGGTGGGTGATGTCGTAAACTTGCCATCCAACTGCAACCGACAACATTTCGAGCGACGTGACAATACAGAAACGGGCGATCTGGTAGCGCCGAAAATCCGGATAAGCGAAGGCAGCGCGGCCAGGATTTGTGAGGGGAGACGTTGCCATCCACTTTACTGTGCCACAAAACTGCGCTCGGCCGCCGAGTGACTGCCTTATTCCTCAAGCTTCAATGCGTTGGCGTCATAATCTACACTGGGAACGATGACCTCTCAAACGCCGGATCTTCTGAATCTGCAAAATGTTTGCGTCATGCGAGGAGACCGGGTCGTGCTCGATGCCTTCTCGCTCGTGGTCGGGGCAGAAGAACGGATCGCGATTCTTGGTCCCAACGGATGCGGAAAATCCACGCTGGTTAAGACGATTACGCGGGAATGTTATCCAGTCGTTCGCGAGGGTTCGTCCATGAGCATTCTCGGGCGCGAGCGCTGGAATGTTTTCGAGCTTCGCTCGATGCTTGGCGTCGTGTCCAACGACCTCATGTCGGCTGTGACCGGAGATGCCACGGGGTTGGATGTAGTCTTGTCGGGATTTTTCAGTAGCGTCGCCATCTACAGCAATCACCACGTGAAGAGTCAGCAGAGAGACCTGGCGCACGCAACGCTGGCTCAATTACAAGTTGAGCACCTCGCCGACAGACCGGTGCGTGAAATGTCGTCCGGTGAAGCGAAGCGGATTTTAGTGGCACGAGCGCTTGTGCACCAGCCCCGCGCACTACTGTTCGACGAACCCAGTAATTCGCTCGACGTCGTTGCGCGAAGAAGTTTGCGTCAAACCATGAGTCTGCTGGCTAACTCCGGCATTGGAATCCTCATGGTCACGCATGATCTCTCGGACATCGTTCCCGAAATTAACCGGGTGGTGCTGATGCAAAACGGCAAAATTGTTGCTGACAGACCGAAGGAAGAAATGCTTGTAGGTCAGCGCCTGGGCGAACTATTCGGAGCGAAGGTAGAAGTAGCACGGCTCGATGGCTTCTATCATCTGTGGTGATGCTTCCTCGGCCTTCGTCGCCCGCGCTTTTCTTCAGCGAGCATCAATGAACCGCACTTTTTGAATAGTGTCCCGAACAGCGCTCCTGCGTCCGCGTATACGCGACACGGCATGGTCAATCACGCTCGTGATTTCTGCGCCATAATCGGGCGACCGCCCCTCCAGCAAGCGCTTCTTTGTTTTCTCGTACAAAAACCAGGTGGGATTTCGATCGCGTTCCTGCGGGGGTTCGACTCGAAGAACTTCGCAAAGATGCGCATTTACGGAAACACGATTTCGGGAGGATCTCGCTGAAGAGTTGCGCCCGCCTTGCTTATGTCTTGTATAACGAATAAAGCAAGCTTCCTCCATGCGGCCATGCACACCCGCTTCTTCGAAAGCTTCGAGGGCCGCAGCTTGAGCATGAGTCAATCCAGGTTCGGCCTTGCCTTTAGGAAAAATCCAGCGTCCACCACGAGTGCGCACTAATAAGAATTCAATGACACCGTCGCGAATTCTAAAACAGACTGCCGCTACCTGTTCGCACTCCCGGAGTTTGGACAACTGTTCCAGCGCGTGAAATTTTGTGGATGGCTGCGAGGTTCGCGTCCAACCTTCGCTCCGACGCACTGCAATGCTTATGGCATCCGTTCCCATAGCAGCAGATTGCATGACGCAATCCGCTTTGGCTAGAGCACAGCTTGGTTCAGGGAGAGGAACTTTCTGAGCGGCTGCATTCTGAAAGATATCTTATGAAAGTTGTGGGACTCTTCCTGTCGCGCATTCAGCTTCTCGTATGCAATCCGGCAGGAGTTCATCTTGATTCAGCGACTCCCTTTGCGGCCAAGGACGCGCAAGGGACGCGAGGCCAATTTCACCGCTCCCGCCCCTTTATGACGACCCTCCACTACAGTCTCCGCGGTCGCGCTTTTAGTGAGCGCCTCCCGAAGCAGCATTTTGATATACGTCTGGTAGCCCAAACCTTTTCGCGCCGCCAATATTCGTGCCTTCTCCAGGTCTTCTTTCGGAATCCTTAGCGTGATGGGCTGTGATGGCTTTGCACCCTGTAACAGGTGGTTTAACCTCAGCGCACGCTTCTGCTTCAGCAGCCGCCGAACCTCGGACTCAATCTCGGAACGATGAGAGTCCCACCACGCCGCCTCTTCTGACTCATCGGAAAACTTAGGAATGGCAGCCTGTTTCACTTTTGTTTTTGTCATGTTCATTCCGGCCCCCACTGCCGAACGTACACATCCGCGGTCTCTTTATCGGCAACCCATCCCGTTATCGGGCGCGTGGTGTCGCCGCGAACTGCAAAGACGATGCTCAATATTCGGCCACTGCGAGTCGCTCCGACCGCAACCCAACGCTCCTCATCGCTCTCTGCCTGATATTGAAGAAGAATGTGGTCTCCTGACAAAACGTCTTCGGCTTCGGAGCGGCTAATATCGTGTTTTGCAAGATGCCGTTCATTGTGTTTGTCCCAATCGAACTCGTGGGATTCCCGCACTTCAAGTAGTGTACATTAAATGTACATACACAGCAAAGTTATGTTTTCGTCACGCGCAATGAACTATGGTTAAATACATTCAATGAAGAAAATCGCTATTTCTGAGTTCAGGGCCAAATGCTTCAAACTGATTGAACTGGTAGAGAAGACGAAAAGGCCAATCCGAATCAGCCGATTCGGCAAACCTGTTGCTGAAATAACGCCCACGGCGGCGCTCTCCTCCGTGGATTGGCTCGGATCTATGAAAGATGAAATGGAGATTCTCGGCGATATTGTGTCGCCCGCCCACAATCCATAACTGCCGATACCAGACCAGCGGGAATCTTCTTATCTACTTGTGTCCCGTCATTCGGTGGCACAGTATTTCGTTGATGGGCCAAGTACGAGTCAGCCTGATGCCACAGAGGACCTTTGGAAACTCTCTATTGCCTTCGTTGTAACCGTGAACTCGAGCCGGGACACAAGTCCGTGGCTTTGTATATGTTCGCTCAGACGGTGGGAATACGGCCGCGCCAGAAATCCATGGCTCAGAGGATTTGTTTCTGCCCGCAGTGCTCAGTTTCGCTCGCCATGGGCCCCCCTCCCGAGGGCGCGCTTAACGTCGCCGCGTGGAAGATGATTCGTGAACTGGTCTCCGCCGACCCGGCATTGAATGACGCCGCGTGGGAGACTTTGCGTGGAATTGTAGGATTGCTCCCTGCTACTGGAACTGACGGACCGCCACGTCCCATTAACGGCAACGGCTACTTCGAGTTCTGAAGCATTTATTTGCCCCTTCCGTATCACCAATTGCAATAGCCGTCGTGTAAACTCGCCAATAAAGTAAACATGGGGTGCTTATGAGCGAGCCCAAGCCTTATCCATACGAAACGCGGCTGGACATCTATTATCAACACGGCCAAGTGATTGACGAAAAGGCGCTGTCCGAAGCGTGTTTGCACAAGTGGTATAACCAGACTCTTTGTAAAGTGAATGACTCGGTCGTGCGTCTCGGAGTCATACAAGGGGAATATCACTGGCATCAGCACGAAAACGAGGACGAATTCTTCTACGTCTTCGAAGGAAAGCTATTGATTGATCTTGAAGACCGAATCGTTGAACTCTCGCCGCGACAAGGGTTCGTGGTTTCGAAGGGGATTATGCACCGCACGCGGGCGCCGGAACGAACCGTTATTTTGATGGTGGAGAACGCAGGAATCATTCCAACCGGCGATTGATGAACGATGCCGCATAGAAATTCATTCCGAGGCGGCCATAACTTTTGTTTTAGATTCCATTTCCGCCGCAATTTTGAAATCTCGCAACGACAATTCCAGGCCTCCGAAATCTGGATGCTCGTTTCGCCCTACGGTAAATGCGATGTCGAGCGTGTCGCCCGGAAGAAGTCGCGAGTCCTGGAAACGCGGAGCCATGTGCCATCCCAGAGCGTTGTAAGTGATCGCTCTTCTCCAATCCTTGCTATCCCTTGGCAAAGCCGCCGCGTCAGGATGACCATTCGGAACGGTGAAAGATTCCGCCAAAGCAGCGGCCACTCTCAGTTTTACATGCTTGTCTTTCATCACCTGGGGAGGCGCCATCAATCGCACGGCGCGAGCCGTAAAAACGGGTTCCGGATTTCCAACGCCAAACGGTTCCATTCGCAGCAAAGCCTGGTATAGTTCTGGCGTCACGCAGTCGAGGGGAAGCTCCGCATCCACCTTCAGAAGAGGATCAAAATCACTAAGGGTAAGACGCTCGCGGGCGTAGCCGTCCAAATGAAGGCTTAGTTCGCGAAGACTCGCCACAGGCAAAGAAAATCCGACCGCATGAGCGTGTCCTCCGTAGCGCGAGAATAAGTGTCCGCAAGATTCCAAAGCATTCAAAAGATGAAATGCCGGAATCGAGCGGCCCGAGCCATGCGCATGGTCGCCATCCCGCGAAATGATTAGAGTCGGACGGCCGTAGCGTTCGACGACCCGGGTCGCGGTGATTCCGATCACTCCTCGATGCCAGCCCTCTCCATCTATCACCATGCAGAAGGCCTCTTGCAGGGCTGGATCGCGCTCGCACCGCTCCTCAATCGCCGCCAGAATCCGGCCTTCTTCTTCCTGACGTTCTCCATTGAGTTGATTTAGTTTGGACGCAATTTCGCGGGCGCGTACCGAATCTTTCACGCTGAACAGCTCGATCACATCGCTGGCAACGTCCATGCGGCCAGCCGCATTAATGCGCGGAGCGATCCGGAATGCCACTTCGCCCGATGTCAGTGGGCGTCCGCTCAGCTCCGCAACCTCCAAGAGAGCTTTCAGGCCTGGATTGACCGCCGATCGCAAAGCGTTCAATCCAAGTTTCGCGAATATTCTGTTCTCTCCCGTGAGCGGCACCGCGTCCGCAATGGTCGCGATGGCTACGATCTTCATAAACGACGTCAACAATCGCGCCTGATCTTTTTCGGGCAGCATTCGCCCCATCAACGCCTGAGCCAGCTTGAAAGCAACGCCGGCGCCACAGAGCGATTTACATGGATATTCGCATCCGGTCTGATTGGGATTCAGGATGGCCAGCGCATGGGGCATTCCATCCTTGCCCGGAAGATGGTGGTCGGTAACGATCAGATCAACTCCAGCCTGCGCGCGGTTTCCGCAGCGGCGAAAGCGCGAATGCCTGAATCCACGCTAATGATTAACCGAATGCCGGCCGCGGCAGCCTGTTCGATCACATCGCCGCGCAGGTCATATCCTTCACGGATCCGGTGAGGAACATGAAAATCAGCCGTCCCGCCGCAAAGTTCAATCGCGGTTTTTATTATGACAATCGCGGTTGTTCCATCCACATCGTAATCGCCATAAATCAGAATTCCTTCTTTTCGCTCGATGGCTCGGGCAAGCCGATCCACAGCGGCTTTCATGCCTGTCATCAGATACGGCGAGTGCAGATGCGCAATGGATGGCGAGAGATATTGTTCGATTGCTTCAATCTGATCAATGCCGCGAATGACCAGAAGGCGCGCAAGGACCTCTGCGAGATTCCGCTCACGTACCCCAAGGCTGGGATTGGCCAGGAGTTCGATTCCAAGACTTTCTATTTTGGATTGTTCAGCCGATCGGAGATTCCAGCGCACAAGCTAACTTTCTTCGTCGAGGCCGGATCCGTCAATAGGTATTCCGCCAAATTCTTCCGCCATCTCCAGCAGTCCTTGATATCGCTCATTCCATTCCGTTGAGACTTCATAAACCATCATGATTCCCTGGTGAGGAAAACCCAACTGGATGAATCCAGTCTTGCCAAGATAAGTGCGCAGCCAGCGGGCATCTTCGAGATCTTCGTCATTCGAGAATTCGACGTCGCTCAGGCTCTCCATTAAAGTTTCGAGCTCTTCGCGCTTCAATACCCACGTATCCATCGTAAGAAGGGCGCGCCCGCGGCCTTCGCCAATTCCACAAAATCTTTCCAACTTTCAGGATTGTCCCCGGGCTTCCAAACCACTCGCTGAACCTCATCGTAATCAACATATCCAGGAAAACGGCGCATGCCGTGGCCCTCGATGAAGGCGACCATGTCATCCTTTAGGTTGGCGAGATTGTCGGTCGAGGACATGTGCTGGATTATTCTAAGCCTGTCTTAGTGATTTGTCCTTATCAGGCCAGCCGTCGGGTGCCGCGTGCCCCAGGTCTCGCCGCTTTTGCGAGACCTGGGAATAGGCTCTTCATGAAAATTACCGGAGAAAGTATTAAAGAACACAAAAAGCGAGGCGAATGGGCAGAATTGCGCTTCATGGCTCGCGCCGCCGAGCACGGACTCTCCGTCAGCAAACCCTGGGGAGAGACCTGCCGCTACGATTTTATCGTCGAGCACGCCGGAAAGTTCCTGCGCGTCCAGGTCAAGTCCACCGTCTGCCGCAAACGGCATTCATATGCCTACCAAGTGAATGGCCGCTCTTACACCACGGATGAAATTGACTTTTTCGCCATCTATATCATCCCCAAAAACCTCTGGTTCATTTTCCCCGCAGAGATAATTTTGAAGTGCACCAGAAACCTAATCCTGTCGCCACACATGAAAGCCTCAAAGCACGGAGCCTACATCGAAGCCTGGCACTTGCTACTCGGCGAGGAACCCGCCCCGCCCAAGCCATCCAGAGCCATCTAGCAGGTTGCGGCAAAATGTGGAGATCGAGCGGAATCGGGAAGGGCCCGACTTTAGTCGGGCCATAAAGGCAGCAGAATCAGCAATCGGCCCGACCAAAAGTCGGGCCCCTTCGGGTTAAAATGATTTTTTCCACATCCACGTAGGGCTCCGGCAGAACACGCGCAGGCAAGCCATCTCCGCCCATTTTTCGAAAGGCAGAAGGCTGGTCCGCACAGGATATAATTCACCGATGATGGAGGAAGCTCAGGAACTCCTTAAAAAGGCTCTCGCCCTTCCGGACAAAGAGCGTGCCGACCTGGCTGGCACGTTAATCGAGAGCCTTGATGACGCCGTTGATGACGACGCCGAAGTCGCATGGCAGGAAGAAATTGTTCGCCGTCTGGGAGAGGTGCGGTCTGGCAAAGTAAAAACTATTCCGTGGGACCAGGTTCAGCAGAAGGGGCACAACCTGTTCCATGGCAAGTAAGCCGCTTGAATTGCATTTAGCGACGGGTGCCCCATCCTTTCGTGCACTTCGCGAAAGAGCCTGCCCTGAGCGGCAGTCGAAGGGGTGGGATTCCGCAAAAGCCCGTCAACAGGACGTTGCCTGTGTGGCGTGGGCGCCCTCGCCCGCGAGGGCTTTTCGTTCGGACCGAAATAATCTTGGGTGGCGCAGCGCTTCAGCGCTGCAATAACGCCCCAGCCGATTTAGGGGATGGCCGAAAGCCATCCCCCGACACAATGCCGGACATCTCATCTTTCGGAACAGACCGACTCAAGCCAAAAGAATGGCTTGAATGGGCCACCCACCAGTTGATGAAATTTCGGCGGCGAGGCGCCTATATTTCAAACCCTATACGCACCATGAAAAACCTCAACCGTGGCCTGAGGATTCTCAACATTGACTGACCAACGGGTACGCACGTGCCCGGGTTGTCCATCAATTACCCGCCGACCCGCCAGTTGTGACCGCATAGTTTTTTCGACGACGGAGTCTCTAGTTGGCACTTTACCGGGTCCGGGCGCGGTGCAGTACAGATTATTCGTTCGCCCAGCAAGTCTTTCGAGGTCAGAAGGCAAGGGGAGCCTATTAGCCCCCGCGTTAAACGGTGTGACAACAGCCAACGGGTCGGGGGTAAGCATCCGCGTCCACACGCTTGGGTAGTCTCCATTAGCTGAACCGTGGTGCGGCACCTTAATAAAGCTTGCTCGTTGCGACTCTCGGTGACTCTGGTGACAGCCGACGACGGCCATCCAGCCGTCTCCGGGGTTGCCCGTGTGTTCGAGGTCAGCCCCAAGCAACGCCCTCAGAGGGCCAGCCTCAATCCAGAGAACGATGGAGGTGTGATTCGGAGAGATACTGGGAATCCGACGCTGGGCTTCTCCGGCGCGCGGAAGCAGGTTCGCGATTTCTTGGTACGCACGCCTTACGGTGCCGTCGGAGGGACTAAGTGCGGTGATAGTTACGGGAAACGAACGTGAGGGCTGTATGGACCGGACCAGACTCCGATTCTCCACGACCCATTTGGGACTTGCTAGCCTCCTGGCTTGTCGTGTCGACGCGTTATCACTAATTATGCCAAGTATTGCCGAAAACTCCTCAACGCCGGAGGCGCCCTGAATCGTTGCACTCGCTGTCTCAGCGAGGGCGAAAAAGTTGTCGGTGTTCAGGGCGTTCGAACAGAAAAAAGAGGCAGTGGGAACTTTGCTTACAATTGAAGCGAGGCCGCGGATGTGATCGTCGTGCCAGTGTGTCGCGACGATCAATTCGACGCCAGCCAAGGCACCATTCTGAAAATTGTTGAGGTACTCGATCGCGACCGGCTCAGCAAGTCTTCGGGGGACACAAGAGTCGGACCACGCACCAATGATTGTCGCCCAGGTGAACAATTACACACTCGCCGCGGCCCGGGCCAATAACGGAGATCTCGAACTCATCTACCGCGGGAGGATCGCTGCGCCTCAAGCTTCTTCCTGAAAGGACTCCCGAAGGCGGTGGGCCCTCTCGGCATTGCGCCGCAACCTAAGTTCGGTCCATGCAGGCACCCGCCGAAATTGGAGCATAGACACATTTTTCACCTGACCAGCAGGAGTCACCTCCGTGCCGATTATCCAGTAAAAAGTCGAACCCGGATTGATCAGCCCTAAGTCGTCGGCCGATATCTCGGTGTCTTCGAAATTAAATGAACCTTGTTCGTCGGGATTAGACGGATTTGTCCTATCCCTCAAAACCGCAGCGAAACCGCCATTGCGCACCCCGACGACGGTGCCCTCCCAGAGTTGCCTCGTTTTTAACTTTGGCTCGCGGCTCGATATCTTCAGCATCCTAGCTGCTGGTTGGAATGTCGCGCTGGTCGGTATCATCGGGTCTCGATAATCGGCAACGGACCCGGGTTCTTTAGATATCTGTAAGGATGAAAACGTGCTCCCTAGCTGCGGGTTCGCGTTCCCGTCCACACTAGACTCTGAGCTGAATTCGAATATTGGACCGCTGTCGGCAGAGCCAGATATCGCGCTTTGAGCGTCAGCAGTCCGTTCTTGCCCAACTGAGAATGTGGTTGACAACCCTTGCGGCATAGATTTGTGCGTCCTCCCAACGTTCACCTAGTATACCCATCAGACCCCTTAGTGGCTCATTTTCAGGCGCGGGATAGTGTTCGTTTGTCTCAAAGTAAACGCCGAACGGTACCTGAGCAGATGGTTCGACCTTTATGCGGAACTGCGATCCGTTAGGCTCGTTCATTTGGGTAAGTATCGTCATCGACAGCAGGCCCGGGCGGCCTTCCAGAATCTGATTCCAGGGTTCCTTTGGAGCGAGACGATCACCGATTTCGTGCCACTTTTCTTCAGACCCCATTGCGAAATGCATCAGGTAATTAAGCCCCATCGCGGTCACAGGCGTGTGCTCTAAAATAAAGAAGGTGCCTTGTACCAGGTCCCGGAGCGGGGCTGGATTTGCACTCGCCTTCGACGTTACAGCGAAGCGCTCGGTGGTTACCTGGATAACAAATCTCTCCGTTTCGAAATGGGACACTTGCGGAATAAGGATCTTCATTTCAGCGGCGTCGGCCTCGGCTTGGGGAAGAAGTTGCTGTCGGGCAAACCATTCGGGCTGAAAAATCTTAGGATTAAAAGATCCAAGTAGGACAAGTGCGCCGCCACTTATCTCCGGGATGAGGTCTGACATGCGCACAAATATAGTCGAAAAGGGGAGTCGAGACAATTATTCATCACCAAAAATACAGGCAATTTTAACCACGCGGCTCGCTTCGTGGCCGCGTTTTTTACTGAAGGTCTTCATGAAAATTACCGGGGAAAGTATTAAACAACGCCAAAAGCGAGGGGAATGGGCGCAATTGCGCTTGATGGCTCGCGCCGCCGAGCACGGAGTCTCCGTCAGCCAACCCTGGAATGCCAGACGATAACTAACTTGACAATAATCCATATTTCTGCAATTATCGAAATATGGCAAAGCAAGACTCCAAAAAATCCGCCCAGCAGGTCGCCAAGTATGCAGACATGTTCTCCGCCATTGGAACCGAGCCGCGCCTTCGCATCATGCGATTCCTCCTCTCCGCCCATCCGGAGGGATCTGTCGTCGGCGAAATTCAGGAAGAGCTCGATATTCCAAGCTCGACTTTGTCACACCATCTCGACAAATTGAAAGCTGAAGATCTGGTTCACGTGCAAAGGGAAAGCACGTTTCTTCGCTACACCGCCAACGTCGCCGCGCTGCAAGCGCTTCTCCAGTTTTTGTACGCCGAATGTTGTACTCGCAACAAAGCGGTAGATACCGAAAGCATCATTCAAATTTGCGGATAGGGGTTATTCCATGAGCGAGCTCAATATTAAAGAAGTCGTTAAAGAGCGATACGGACAAGCCGCATTGCGCGTGAATAGCGGTCGAAGTTCTTGTTGTGGAGC
>CAVPCG010000019.1:0-124726 GCA_963702325.1 uncultured Acidobacteriaceae bacterium
ATGTATATCTGGTGCCTTTGGTTCGTTACGTATTGCTAAGTAATGGGCGCGCTCTATGTCGATTCCCGCTTTGCCTCGCGGGATATCTCGACGGTGAGCAACAACATTCTGCACGCGATCGCGACAGAAGCCGCTTCGATGATCGAGAATGCGCGTCTCGTGCAGGCCGAGGAAACTTCGCGACGCTATCAACAGGAGCTCTCGATTGCCGCATCCATTCAGCAGCGCTTGATGGCCGTCACCATCCCCGAAGTTCCGTTCGCCCGCATGGGTGGCAGAAATCTTTCTTGTAAAGAAATCGGCGGTGATTTTTTCGATGCGGTAAATACCGACGACGGACTGACAGTGTTCTCGCCGACGTTAGCGGAAAGGGAGTTTCGGCGGCGCTCCTGGCCTCCACTCTTCAGGGCATGATCTATTCGCAACTGGTTGCGCACATGCCTCTCACAGAGATCGTCGCGGCCGTAAATCGCTTCTTCACCCATAAGCACATTGGCGAAAAATACGCGACAGTGATCATCGCCCGCGTAAACGGGATGGGGAACTAGAATACGTGAACTGCGGGCACGTTCCTCCGCTACTGGTTTGTAATAACGAAATTATTCGCCCGGGACACGGAAATCTGCCAGTGGGATTGTTAGCCGATGCCGCCTATGAGAGCGACCGTTGCAATCTGCATCCGGGCGATCGGCTGGTAATGGTGACGGATGGAGTGACCGAAGCAGAAAATGCCCGCGGAGATTTTTTTGACAACGAACGTCTCGAACACGCCGCCAAGAAGGGAACTCTCGACGACATATTTTCCGCAGTAGCGGATTTTTGCGGAGGCACGCCGCTGAACGACGACTGCACCGTAGTTGAACTCATTTATACCGGAGAATGAGTTTATGTAGGGACAGCCGATGACGGCCGTCCTACGAAGCTTCGACGACAACTGAAAAATTTGTCTCTTCCCACTTCTGCGCCTCGGGCCAGAAAAACGTAAAAACAATCTGGCTGCCCGGCGGCAGCTTGCTGCTGGGCAGATCTGCTGCGTACATTCCCAGTCCGGTATCGCGTGTATCTGTATCTTGAACCGTCTGCCATCCATCGAAACTCCAATGCACGCGGGCTGGCGACAATAACGCCAAGCGCAAGATTTTGCCTCGAGGCATGCTTCTAGCCTTATTGTTAAACCGCCATCCAAAGCTGGTTGATTGGGTTTTTTCGACGACGTATCTCTGTACCGGCTGCGGAGGCTGATCAAAAATCTTGCCGTCCCGCAGCGAACGCCGAAGTTTGATGTATTCGGAATGAGCCCAAACCAAAGGACACGCCGAACCCGAAGGCTTTCCGAAAAAAAGTTCGCGCTCAGGAATATTCGGCGAGTCCCACACCTGCTCGGAAAGCAAGCGGGTTCCGTGGGTAGAGAATTCCATCACTTTTAATAATTCTTCCGCTTGCTGCGGCCTTCCGGCGGCGAGTTCGTAATGAGCACGCTCTCCGGCCAGCAAAGGCCACGCTCGTCCAATACCGGTGCCATCAAACGGCGAGCCGTCCTCATGTTCGCCGTAGCCGTCGCCGTTGTAGCGATACCAGCACGGACCTTGAGGAAGCTGTACTTTCAATACAGCATCTATGGCTTTGACGGTATTCAGTATGCGAGGATCATTGGCCGCTCGGAGCCCAAAGCGCACAAGCGCCAACGCGTCGGGACTGATGAGATCTGCCGCCGACTCGCTGCTCTGCCCCGGCGGCTTGTTCTTGATAGGAACAAACCCTTCGAGCGGTGATGCCGCGCCATCACTGTCCGGAGGTGCTATGCGGACGTAGTACCCTTCCACCCCGATTTGTTTTGCAAGAGCCGTATGAGTGCTATAGATCCAGCGCTCGATATTGTCATTCCAGTTGTCGGCGGTTTCGCGCAGATATGTGGCGATTGTTTTGTGGCCTACCGCATCCGCTAAATCGGCTGCGGCCAGCAGCGCCGAAATCTCGACGGCCAGGGTGAACGGAGAGTAACCTGAATCCTCCTCCCACCGATCCTGTTGGGTGACCGGGCCGTTCCTGACTAAAAACGCGGCAGCGCGGCGTGTAACTTCCCACCAGCGATTCATATCGCCCAAAGCCTGCAAAGCTTCGCGGCGCAAAATGTCAATCAGCAGGATGGGAAATGCGGTCTCGTCCATCTGCTGGCCGCTCCAATATGCGCGTCCGTCAAGCCACATGTTCTGATCCCAATGTCCGTCCGCCTCCTGGGTTGACTCAAGGTATCGAAGCACGCGCAAGGCATCTGTCGCCGCGCCCGCGGCCAGCAATCCGCACGCAGATTCGACCAGGTCGCGCGGCCATACCAGGTGATAACCACCGAGATCTTCGTCGCCCTTGTTGAATCCCCAAGGAATGGAAAGGCTCGCAATGATGCCTCCCAGGAAATCTTTTGATTCATGAACACGCAGCACGGCCGCGCTGGCGCGATATAAATCGCGTTCCCGCAGCGGCTCATCAAGCTTTAGCAGGGTTTTTTGCCACGCAATCCAATGCCGCGAATAGTGCGTGCGAAGCTCTTGGATATGGCTCTAGCAAAGTCGCACGAGCCTGCTGGCCCGCTTCCGCCCAGATTCCGCCGAAACCGACAGCCATGACGAACTCACCGCCGCAAGCCTGCAAGTCAATTTCGCCGGTAAGCGCGATGTTCCCGTTCTCGGCGCGAGTGTAGTCCCACGTCATTTCATAATTGCTGGAAATATCCTGCCACCCATCCGAAGAGCCCACGAAGCCCACCGACATTTTCCGCCATGGCCTCGAACATGCAAATGCCAGCGAAACTCCATCGTGTTCCGCGAAAAACATCGGGTCGCCTTTGTAATCGCCAACCCATCCTGTGTTGTGATCGCCGCAATTTCCCAGGTGCGGGGAAAGCAAAGCGTACAAGTGATAGTCCGCGATGGTTCCTTGCAAGGGCACAAAACGAACCTTTTGCAAGACCACGTTTCGGTAGGGATCACTGAGCACTTCCTTCTCGATCCGGTACCTGCCCTGCATGTCAGTGTTGGTTAACTCATAAAGCGGCGTTCCCGGTTCGCTGGCGCGGTTGAGAAACTTGCAATGCCGCTTCTCTTCAGAAAAGAAAGCTTTGCCATCGGTAACGATGAGACCCAAGTCGCGGGTGCAGGCTTGGTCAACGCGAGGGTAGTAAATTTCGTTGAGTATGCCGTGGCTGATCGTGAACCATACGCGGCTGTGCTGGTTCAGCGCCGTGCCGATGCCGGTCTTGGCGCTGGAAGTCCAGCGTGGCGGGATGCCGGGCCAGCCGGGTGCGAATCGTTCAGGATCGCTCATTCAAGTTCGAGTTGTTTCACCCGCTTGCTCGTGACTCGATGCGAACTGCGCGGAATATCAAATACTTCCAGACCATTCACAGTGCGAGTTGGAGTGGGGTATCGCAAGCCTATTCTTAAAAGTTGTGAAACTGCCTTCCCTGGCGCAAGCGAATGCTTTTGAGCGTAAGCCCGGATTTCTTTTGCAAGCCCCTCATCGAAAGTTAAGGTTATTTTCATAGCGAGTATAAGAACGTCCGAAGATTTATATATCATCTTATACTTCCGTTGCGGAAGATGCTGGAGTCTTCAAGTCTAATCGGCCTGTATAAACTGCCATTCCCACGACCGCGTCCACGCCCATCGCGTGCAGCTGTTCTACTTCCTCGTTTGTCGAGATTCCGCCAGCGACGATTAATTGTTTGGACGTCGCCGCTCGCAATGGGCGTACTGCTTCCAGCGGGATGCCTTGCATCATTCCTTCGGTTTCAATGTGAGTGTACAGAAAAGCGTCGCAGTAGGGATCGAGCGCCTTGATCATTTCCAAAGGAGTGATGGAAGTCAGTTCGCGCCATCCCCTGATCGCAACTTTGCCGCCCTTCGAGTCAACGGCAAATACCAGGCGATCATTTCCTAGCGCCGCCGAGATTTCCTCGGCGAATAGAATGTTGATCTTTCCATCGCGAATCAAGGTTGACCCTAGTATTACGCGGCGCGCTCCCATTCCGAGGATTTCTCGAGCGGTTTCGATGGAGCGAATTCCGCCGCCTACCTGGCAGGGAAGGCGATCCAGAAACTGTTGAAGCAGAGTGTGGTTGGTTCCTGTCCCAATAGCCGCGTCGAGATCAATCAATTGCACCAGCGGAAACTTCGAGAAGCGCTCGATCCACTCCTCAAAATTATCGAATTCAAGAGCCTTCTTTTTGCCTTGGACGAGTTGCACGATTTTGCCGCCCATTAAATCAATCGAGGGAATCAGCACGCGCACCTCATTGGAATTCCGGCGGATTGCAAATGTTGTTTCAGTTCAGCAATGGATCTCAAACCGAAGTGGAAGATGGAAGCCGCCAGGGCCGCGTCAGCATGGCCTTGCTTGAAGACTTCAGCGAAGTGCTGGGCATTCCCCGCGCCGCCGGAAGCGATAACCGGAATTCTCACCGCGTCGGCGACGGCCTTTGTTAGCTCGCAATCAAAACCCTGTTCCGTTCCGTCTTTGTCCATGGATGTGAGCAATATTTCTCCCGCCCCGCGATCTTCGGCTTGCTTGGCCCAAGTCACAGCGTCATGATCAGTTTGCTTTCGCCCGCCCTGGACCCATGCTTCGAATGCTTGCGTCTTCAAATTCCGCTTTGCATCAATTGCCACGATCGCCGCTTGAGAGCCGAAACGGTTGGCGATTTCGGTAATTAGATTTGGATCGGCAATGGCTGCGGAATTCATACTGATCTTGTCTGCGCCCGCGTCGAAAATTGCTCCGGCATCCGCCAACGTTCGAACGCCTCCGCCAACGGTGAATGGAATAAACAGTTGTCGCGCCGTTCGTTTCACCGTTTCCAGCAAGGTGTTCCGCTTCTCATGGGTTGCAGAAATATCGAGCAACACAATTTCGTCGGCTCCGGCTTCGCTATGAGCGGCGGCCAGTTCCGCGGGATCGCCCGCATCTTTTAGATTCAGGAATCGTACGCCCTTCACGACGCGTCCCCCATCAACATCAAGGCAGGCGATAATGCGCTTAGTCAACATTCTGTTCCGTCAGAACTGGAGCATCAGAAGTTTTCGGAAGATTCAAAGAGCAGAAGTTTTCCAGCAACTTCAACCCGATCACTCCCGATTTTTCAGGATGGAATTGCACTCCGAACATGTGATCTTGCTCGACGACAGCAGAAAATCTCCCGCCATATTCACACTCCGCAACTGTGTTGGCGAGTAAAGGAACGCGATAGGAGTGTGTGAAATATACATAGGATCCGGAAGGAATCCCCTGCAATAGGCGAGAGGCGTTACCGCGAAACTCCAACTGATTCCATCCTACGTGCGGTGATTTCACGGAAGCAGGGAAGCGGACGCATTCGCCCCGCCATATTCCAAGGCCCGGTACTTCGGGCGCTTCTGCACTCGATTCCATCATCCATTGCAGGCCGACGCAGATTCCAAGAAATGGCGCGCCGCGCTGAATTGAATTCACGATGGCATCGCGCAATCCGGAATCAGTGAGATAAGAGGTAGCGGAGAAATGTCCTACACCCGGCAATACGATTTTTTCTGCCTGCGATACGACGGATGGATTGGAAGTGACGATTGAATCGGCGCCCACCTGATCAAGCGCCTTCTTTACCGACGTAAGATTCCCGGCGCGGTAATCCACGATAGCGATCATCAGATTAAGCCTTTGGTGCTGGGAAGCAATCGCGCCATCTGGCGGTCCCTCCAGCACGCGGCTCGCAAGGCGCGGGCAAACGCTTTGAAAATAGCCTCAATCTTGTGATGATTGGAGCGGCCGTAGAGAATTCGCGCGTGCACGTTCGCATGTGCTCCGCGCGCGAATCCTTCGAAGAAATCGAATACAAGTTCGGATTGCAAGTCTCCAACCAATCGGGTTTTCACTTTGGCATCAATCACGGCTGCGGCGCGCCCTGAAAAATCTACCGCCGCAAGTGCGAGCGTTTCATCCATCGGCATGACAAAATATCCGGCGCGCAGAATGCCGCGCTTGCTTCCCAAAGCTTTGGCGAACGCCTGCCCCAAAACGATTCCTACGTCTTCCACCGTGTGATGCTGATCCACGTCCAAGTCGCCTTTCGCTTTCAGCTGTAAATCGAATGCGCCGTGATGCGCGAACAGCTCCAGCATGTGATCGAAAAAACGGATACCGGTTGAAATTTTGTTCCGGCCCTTGCCATCAATATTTAAAGAGATCGAGATATCCGTTTCTCTGGTCGCACGTTCGAGGACCGCTCTTCTCATCTGCGCACCTGCTGCCGGATGCCGATCTGCTCAAACGTTTCCCGCAACGCCGCGAGCATCTGATCAGTTTGCGCTTTCGACCCTAGCGTGATGCGCACGCAGCCCGCACACCCATAGTCGCTCGAACGGTCTCTGACCAAAATTCCTTTTTCGCGCATCGCGGAAATAAATGCCGGAGCTTTCGATCCGAAATGCATGAGGACAAAGTTTGCCCGGCTCGGCCAAAACTTAATACCCCAGTCTTGAAGTTCCTGTTCCAGCAGATCTCGTCCTCTAAGAATTTCTTGAACATATTGCCGAACGTATTCCTGATCGCTCAACGCGTCCGGGAGGCACGCCAGCGCGATTGAGTTGACGTTATAGGGTGAACTTACCGGACGCACGAAATGCATTTGATCGGGATGGCCAGTGAGAACGCCGATTCGCAATCCAGCCAAACCATAAGCCTTGGAAAATGTTCGCGACACGAAAAGATTGTGATTCGTGCGATATTCTGGCAACAGTGTCTCGCCGCAGAATTCAAAGTATGCTTCATCAACCAATATGGCGCTGTTTGGGGCATGCTCGGCGACCTTCAGCAAGTCATTCCGGGATGCTATTGTGCCGGTAGGATTATTCGGATTGGCAACCGCGATCAGGCGCGTGCGTTCGTTAATATGAGCAAGAATATTGTCCAGCGGAAACCGGAATTCTTCCTCAGCGGGCACGGCGATAACTTTTGCTCCGGTCGCAGCCGCGTAAATCTCGTACATGGAAAACGTCGGAACGACAATGAGGGCTTCGTCGCCGGGGTCGAGATAAGTTTCGCAGACCAGGTGGATGGCCTCATCCGTCCCATTGGTAAGCAACAATTCTTCCGGACGAATCGCCAAATGCGAAGCGACGACTTTTTCAAGCGGTTCGCGCTCCGGATAACGCGCCAGTTGCTCAGCATCGAGCGCTCGCAATCGCTGCATGACTCGCGGCGAGCATCCGACGGTATTTTCATTGAAATCCAGCCGCAAGCCCTGCCGGTTTCCCAACGGAGGGTGATAGGACTTTAATTTGCGCACTGCCTCTCGCGGATTAAGCATGGCCGGTCCTCAACCAAATAGATTCGGCGTGGGCGGCGAGGCCCTCGGTCTCGGCGAGACATTCGATGGTCGGGGCCAGTCGCCGCAAACCTTTGCGGGACAGTTCCTGCACCGTAATAAGTTTCACGAAGTCGAGCACGCTTAACCCTCCGCGAAACCGCGCGACGCCGGCCGTAGGCAAAACGTGATTTGGTCCCGAGGCATAATCGCCCGCAGCTTGCGCCGAGTAGTCGCCCACGAATATTGAGCCTGCATTGTTGATGAACCGCAGGTCTTTGCGCTCTACAGTAATATGTTCCGGCGCGATTGCATTCGCCCAATCGAGGGACTGTTCGCGGGATTCCGCAACCAGAATTACTCCATTCCGGCTTAGCGATTCGCGAGCGACGGAATTGGAGCGGGCCAGCTTCTCTGCATGTTCCGCCACTGTTTTTCCCAATGCGAGCGAAGTCGTAATAAATACCGCTAACGTTTCGGGATCGTGTTCCGCCTGGGCAACCAAATCTGCGGCAATGAACTGCGGGTTCCCGCCATCGCTCATCACGACAATCTCAGTCGGCCCTGCAAGAAAATCAATGGCGCAATCAAACGAAACCAACTTTTTCGCAGCGGTGACGTAACTATTTCCTGGTCCTACGATTTTATCCACGCGCGGAACGCTTTCGGTGCCATATGCCAGCGCGGCAACTGCTTGTGCGCCGCCAACTCGATAGAATTCCTTAACCCCAAGCATGGCGGCGGCGGCAAGCACCTCGGGCCGGGGCTTGGGGGAAACAATGCGAATGGTCTTCACGCCCGCCACCTGCGCTGGGATTACCGTCATGAGTACTGTCGAGATGAGCGGATGTCGTCCGCCCGGAACGTAACATCCCACCGACGACAGAGGGCGAACCAACTGTCCGACAGAGACCCCGCCTGAACTGCGTTTCCATTCTTTAGGTTTCTGCCATTCGCAAAATTTGCGTATGTTTTTCGCGGCTTCCCGCAAAGCTGAACGCAGTGCTGGCGGCGCTGCATTCCATGCATCTTGAATTTCGTCTTCTTCTACCCGTAAAGCGGAATCTTTTTGCAGACCATCCCAGCGTTCGGCGTAACTCCGCAACGATTTGTCGCCGCCGCTGCCGGACATCATCCACAATCCGCTTTACCGCTGGCTCGATTTCCGCGATTGCGATCCACGTTCGGCAAGTGTGCGAACGTGCTTGGCTGCGGCGCGGCCCGACAATATCCGCATTACATCACCACCTTGTTCAGCGGATACTCGACAATTCCCTGCGCTTTGGCTTCTTTCAGTCGCGGAATTACTTCCCACGCCGTCGCCTCTTCAATCACCGTATTCACCGCAAGCCATTCGGGATCGCTCAACGTAGAGATCGTCGGACGCTTCAACGCTGGGAGGACTGACAAAACTCCATCAAGATGTTCCTTGCGCACATTCAGCATCAGCCCAACTCTCTCTTTCGCTTCCATGGCGCCACGCAGCATCATTCCCAGGTTTTCGATCTTGCGGCGCTTCCAGGCGTCAGTCCACGCGACTTTGTTGGCGATGATTTGCGTATTCGATTCAAGAACCGTGTCAATGATGCGAAGATGATTCGCTCTGAGCGAACTTCCGGTCTCGGTAACTTCGACAATCGCATCGGCGAGCATGGGAGGTTTTACTTCAGTTGCGCCCCACGAAAATTCAACTTTGACTTCGACATCACGGCTCTGGAAATAGCTTCTGGTTACATTCACCAGTTCGGTGGCGATTATGCATCCATCGAGATCTTTCGCCCTCTGAAACCGCGAATCTTCCGGGACCGCCAATACCCATCTCACTTTTCCGCGGCTCTGCTTGTTATAACTAAGATTCGCAACCGTCTCGACTTGCAGGCCGCTTTCGATCACCCAATCAAATCCGGTAAGACCCGCGTCCAGCGCGCCGTGCTCAACGTATCGCGCCATTTCCTGCGCCCGAATCAGCATACACTCAATCTCAGGATCGCCGGTGGACGCGAAATAGGAACGCGCGTTCACATGAATTTGAAGGCCCGCCTGTGCAAAAAGCTGAAGCGTCGCGTCCTGTAAGACTGCCTTTGGGAATGCCGATGCGAATTTTCATCGTTTGCTCTCCCCGGCGGCGACCGCCGGCTTAATATCGATCTTCTTGGTGAAACACGATCGCGTGCCTTCATGACAAACTACTCCCGCGCCTTCAACATTGACCTTAACAGCAGAGTGTCGCGATCACAATCGGTGGTCGCCGAAAGAAGTCTTAACTTATTGCCGGAGGTTTCACCTTTGTCCAAAGCGTATTGCGGCTCCGGCTGTAAAACGTAACGTATCCGGTTTCTCGGGTCAACTCCCAAGCCTCCGATTCATAAAGCCGACCATCAAGACTTCACCATTATCAGCATCCTGAACGATGGCGGGCGTCAATCCTTGCATCTTGTCAAAATCGATTTCCTCATTCATATAGTGCTCTTTCCTCCGAATGATTTAAGCGATTCCTGCCTCATTTGCCCAATCCGCCAAACAAAAAGCCCGCTGAGCATTCGCGTCAGCGGGCCGGATCTTGTGATTGCTGAATATGAATCGAACTGACTCAGCTAAACACACCCACCCGCACGCGATGCGCGTGATGGCGATGGTGGTGATGTGGCTGGTCAGCATCAGTCATTACATTAAAAGTGACGGAGGGTCCTGTCAAGACGCTTTTCACTCTCCGTGAGGTAAGATACTAAGCGCCACGAACTGCGTAGGGACAGACGCCCTCGGCTGTCCAGTCGAGAGTAGCTCGGCCACCCCACACATTCTAAGTAAGCCGGACAACTGAGGGCGGCTGTCCCTGCGCAAAAATTATCAGGAGAAAAGAATGGCAAAGATTGCAAAGACCGCGGACCGTAAGAAGGTAATGGACACATCCAAAAGCACGGATTGCCCGAAGTGCGGTAAGTCAACCCGAATCGTAAAGCGGGTAAAGGATCGCGAGCGCGGCATCCCCGGCGGGGTTTTTATCTCGTGTTCTGCCTGCGAATTCTACGAAAAACTGTGAGAGCTTAACGCCTTATCTGCCGTGACCGTGCCCATCTCAACCAGAATTTCCCTTGCAGCGCCTGCCGGATCGGCGGCTTCGATAATGGCCGGCCTACCACGATATGCGTTGCCCCAGCCGCCATGGCCTCGGCGGGAGTCACGACTCTGGCCTGATCTCCATGACCGGCTCCCGAGGGGCGCACTCCCGGCGTGACGATCACAAAGTCGTCCCCAAACTGTCGGCGAAGAGCCGCGGCTTCTTGCGCAGAAGCGACGAACCCGTGACATCCCTCGACCATCGCTAGAGATGCCAAGCGTAAAACCTCATCCGGGACTGGGCCCTGCACGCCGATTCTTGCCATTTCAGGCTGGTCCATGCTGGTCAGTACGGTCACAGCCAGCACCTTGACGTCGGGATTTACCGCGCGGGCGGCTTCTGTGGCCGCGCGCAGCATTTTGCTGCCGCCCAAGGCGTGGACGTTAAGCATCATCACTCCAAGACCGGCGGCTTCCCTAACCGCTAAGCCAACTGTATTTGGAATGTCATGATACTTCAGATCGAGGAAGACTTTCCGCCCCGAGGAAATCAGGTCGCGGACCACTTGCGGTCCTTCGGCGGTATAAAGCTGTAAACCGACTTTAAAGGTGGTAGCGGAGTCGCTCACAGCCGCCACGATCTTGCGCGCAGCGGCTGCGGTCGAAACATCCAGTGCGATGATTAGCTTTTCGCGAGGATCCATTCGTCAAGAGTATAGAACCCCTGACCTCATCGGTCCACCGTTGCCAAAGTGGCTATCATTTGCGGGCGGCTCTGGGGCTTCACGATGTCCAGGCGCACTTTTTGAAGGCCTTGAGCCTTGAAGTGCAGAACCTTTGCGGCGCTGTATGACAGGTCAATAATCCGTCCTGGCACCACAGGGCCGCGGTCATTGATTCTCACCAAAACCGCTTCGCGGTTCCGGAGGTTCGTAACCCTCACCACGGTCCCAAGCGGTAGGGTCGGATGGGCTGCCGTGAGGTCGTACATATTAAAAGGCTCGCCGCTGGCGGTTTGTCTGCCTTCAAAGTAGTCGCCATACCATGACGCCGTCCCAACTTGATACGGCTTGGCATGGCTAGCCTTCGCCGGTGTACCTTCTCTTGTCACTGCTGTTGCGGCAACTTTTCGGGTGTCGTTCGACCCCGAGCTGGTTGGCCCCTGAGCCGCTCCCAAGCCGACGAGAATTAATATCGCCAGTCCACGAGCTATAAATCTTCGCATTCAGTCACCTCGCATCTCTAAAAGTCAAAAAGTCTTGCCTCCCCGGTTTCGGCCGTTCAACGCTAGCGTTAGTGAAATGCTATGGGTCAGGGTAGGGGGTGTCAATCCAGAATCCCCTGTACGAATGTAACTAGACTGTTTATAGATGTCTTACGTAACTTATTGTATATATTGCAGAAACGTCCTTGGATCGCTGTATTAGCAGCGAGTTAGCTGTTTACCAATGAGTAAATAATCACAGGAGGGGGTACGCAGAAATTAGTACATCCTGAGTGTTTTGATTGGCTTGCGGGGAAAACTATAGTTTATCTTTGTTTTCAATGATTTACGCCTAGGCTTACCAAAATCTATATGTACAAACTATTTTATTTAAATTCCGGGGGCGCTGGATTTCGGATAGATTGCGGCTATGGCTCAACCGCCCGTCGTCTTGACGATAGCCGGATTCGATCCCTCATCGGGAGCTGGGGTTTCAGCCGACATCAAGACGATCGCGGCCCACGACTGTTACGGAGTCGCCTGCATAACCGCCCTTACCGTGCAATCTACGCTTGGGGTACGCCGCGTTCAGCCTGTTCAGCCGGACCTGCTTGCCGAGACCTTGGATGAGCTTGCGCGAGATGTGACGTTTTCCGCGGTGCGCATCGGAATGTTGGGCTCGGATGAGACGGTGAACCGCGTCGCGGACTTCGTATCCCGAAATCGTCTCCAAAATGTGGTTTTGGACCCCATATTCAAGGCGACCTCAGGGGCAGATCTGCTGGATGAACCCGGCTTGAGCAGCTTGGTCAATAGGTTGATTCCGCTATCCCGCGTAATTACCCCGAATCTGGATGAGGCGTCTATTATCAGCGGTTTGGCGGTGGCTGGCCGGGAAGATATGTCCCTTGCCGCTGCCAGACTGCATGAATTGGGGGCTCGAGCTGTGGTCATCACTGGCGGGCATCTTGGGCGGCCATGCGATCTGCTAAGTTGCAAGGGGGAATCGGGAGTGGAACAGCAATTCTTCGAGTCTGAGCGCATTGATTCGACTTCGACCCATGGGACCGGGTGCGCCTTTTCTACCGCGATCGCCTGCAATCTAGCGCACGGCAGAAGCATCGCGGATGCCGTTTATCGAGCGCAGAGATTTGTGAGAGCAGCGATTGCGAGGGCGTATCCGGTGGGAAAGGGCGTCGGCCCTCTTAACCACCTTTACGCGATGCCGCCCAAAAAGAACTTATAACCAGGGCGGAATTGTCAGCCATGCGGCTAGATATTCGAGCGGTCGCGCCTCAGTAAGATGCCGGCAAGGAACGCTGCCACCGAGCCAAGCAGCCATTCAATCCGGAGCAACTGAACAACCTGAAATTCAGCCGCAGTCTGGGGTCTGAGGATTGAACCGACGGCCAACGCAGCTAACAGGCAGCCGATTCCGACGAACAAACCCGCCAGCGAAGGAAGCGGCAGCCCTATCGCCTGTTTGATGTGTTGGAATCCAAAAATGCGGAGAAAACTCAGAGAACTCTTCAACGCGGTTGCGGTCCCTTTTACCCCAACTCCCCGGGTGGCCCCGCAAAGGTAGCAGAATCTTGAACCGGGCATAAACTCAGTGTGGCAATCCGCACATGATTCGAGGGAGGTGATTGCAGAGGCCGGGCTGGAACCTACGGCTTGCGATACCATTGGCGGACGCCAAAACTCCTGATGTGTATCTGGAACAACTTCAGACATGAGATGTGCCTTTGAATTCACACTCGCAAGCGAATGACCATAGGCTATTTCCAGAAAGTTCGTTTACATTCATCGGGTTATGCTTAAAGCGAGGCTCCTTTCTTAATAAACAATGCAGGAATTACTCCATCCTTCGGGCAAGATTGTCTCTGCCCTAAAGTGATCCTCAAACACAGTCTCTCTTCCATTCATACTCGAGAGTAATAGCCGCCGTGGTTCATGTTCGGCGTGCATTGATCTAGTAAACTAAAGTCTCGATACCTCTGCCCAGGGAAAATCCAATTCGCAAATTCCAATTGATGTTGGGACTGTTTATTTCCTGCTGTTTCTTGATTCCGGCTTGGGGAGTGAGTGACCGTACCGCGAAGGCCGACACGCCTGACGCGGAAGATTTTTCGTTCCTTCCCAACGATCCCACTACTTTGGCAGGATTCAACCACTTTTATAATTTGGAATACGATTCCGCGGTCCGCGACTTCGATGAGGTATTGCGCCGGCATCCGGACGATCCATTCGCCATCAATCACCTGCTGACGGCCGTCCTTTTCCGCGAACTGTATCGCATGGGAGTCTTGGATACGGGGGAATACGCAAACGATAGTTTTATTAAGGCTTCGCATCTTCAGCCAGATCCGCAGGTTCAATCTCAGATTAAAGATCTGGTCAAGAAGGCGCTGAGTATCGAGCAGAATCGTTTGGCAGCGAATCCGAACGATGTGGGGACTCTTTACGCCCGGGGTGTGACCAGGGCGCAATTTTCTACCTATACTGCACTGATCGAACACGCGTGGTTCTCTGCGTTGCGCAATGCAGTAGGCGCCAGGCATGACCATGAGCGCGTGCTCGAGCTTTCGCCGGGGAACACAGAAGCCAAGCTGATTGTTGGAGCACATAATTATGTTGTAGGCAGCCTGCCTTGGGCGCTGAGGTCCGCCGGCGCCATGGCCGGACTCGGCGGCAACAAGGAAAAGGGCTTGCAGATGCTGCGAGACTGCTCCGCGGGACACGGGGAAACCGCGGTGGACGCCAAAATTCTCCTGGTGCTGTTCCTGCGCCGCGAACGCCGGTACGAGGAAGCACTTCCTCTGGCGAGAGGGTTGACCGCTGCCTATCCCCGCAACATCCTCATGGCTCTCGAAGAGGGAAATTTGCTGCGGGCGGACGGTAAGTCAGAGCAAGCTGCCGCGATATACCGAAAGATTTGGCAAGCCGGGAAAGAGGGGCATTATCCGGCGTCTCATTATGAAATCGCCGCCTTCAGCCTCGCCGATCTTCTTCGCGACAAGAAGGACTACGCTGGATCAGCCGCTGCTTATGAAGATGCCGGTGCCGTGGCGCATCCGGATACCGACACCATACAACGCGCAAATTTGGGAGCCGGAGAGATGTATGATCTCCTGAACCGGCGCGACCTTGCCGTAAAGAAGTATCAGTCGGTGATGGCGGCTGGCGCGAACACTCCCTTCGCCGATACAGCGGGTAAATGTTTAAAGCAGCCTTATCAGGGGCCATCGCAGCGGGGATAACAAAATGTGGAACTTGTTAGGCATGATTGGCGTATCTTAACTTCAGGAGGTGAACCGTGTATTGCAACTATTGCGGGAAGGTGATTCAGGACGACGCCAATGTCTGCGCTTATTGTGGAAAGCGCATCGGCAGCGTAGAGTCTCGCCACCGTCTCATGCGTTCCCGTACTGACCGCAAGATCGCCGGAGTATGTGCGGGCTTCGCTGAATACTTTGACCTGGATGTCACGCTCGTTCGCGTAGTGTGGCTCATCGCTGCGCTGCTTCCTCCTGGCGTTTCGTTAATCGCGTACGTGATCGCGTGGATCGTTATGCCGGAAGAGCCGCTGATGCTTCCTGAATCCGCGGGGCAGCCTGTAGTCAACACGTAAACACTTTGAATCTGAAATTTGACAATCTTAAATCGTAATTCTAAAATCTCCGATCTGCATTTGTTTCTCGCCATGCCGCGTATAAGAGCGACGACGCCGAAATCTCATACCAAGTTCTCGGCGACGGACCTCCCATCATTCTGTTGCATCCCTTTCCCGCCAATCATGAATTCTGGTTGCCCGCCGCTCAGTCCCTGCTGACTCGGTATCGCCTGATTCTGCCGGATCTACGCGGGCATGGAGATTCTGATATTGGCGAAGGCCCGGCCACAATGCAGAAGCACGCGGCAGATATCGTTCGTGTTATGGATGATGCAGGAATAGATCGTGCGGCATTCGCCGGCGTCTCGATTGGCGGATATGCGCTGTTCGAATTTTGGCGGCGGCATCGTGACCGCGTGTCCGCTCTTGTTCTTTGCAATACAAAGGCGCAAGCAGATTCCCCGGAAGCCCGCAATGCAAGATTGCAATCAGCGGCAGACATAATGGAACGTGGCACCGAACCATTTTTTGAAGACCATGATTCCGAAATTGCTGGGCGAGACCACCCGCAGCAGGCGCCCGGATCTTGCGCAAGGAGCGTTGAGAATGATGCGCAAAATGTCCGCTGAAGATGTAGCCATGGTGCAGAGAGGAATGGCTGAACGCCCAGATTCAGTCGCAACCTTGAAAACCATCGGCGTACCCACACTGATTCTGACTGGCGAGGAAGATCTGTTCGCTGGCGCAGCGGAGGCGGAGCTTATGCGCCAAAATATTCCAGGAAGCAAAGTGAAAATTATTCCAAAGGCAGGACACTACTCCGCATGGGAACGGCCAAAGGAAGTTGGTGAAGTGCTGCGAGAGTTTTTCGATTCGGTTCGGACTGTAGCAATGCAGAGACGTAGTTCGCGACCCTCAAAATGCCTCTGTCATCCCGACCGGAACGAAGCGCAGTGGAGGGACCTGCTTTTTTGTGGCGGTTTAAAAAACCCGCGTTTCGCCAATCCTTTATATTAAAAGCTCAATGAAATCAGATTCCTCTGTCATCGTCCGCCCAGCCCGAAATGTGTCTGGAGCGATACGTCTACCCGGCGACAAATCCATCTCGCACCGCTACGCCATGCTGGGCGCGATCGCGGACGGCACAACAAAATTGGAAAACTATTCCACGGGAGCGGATTGCGCCAGCACATTGGATTGTTTGAAAACGCTGGGAGTTACTTGGCGAAAAGAGAACGGCGCCATCGAAATTGACGGCAAGAATTTAAAGCTTCGCGCTCCCGCCTCGCCTTTGGATTGTGGCAACTCCGGCTCGACCATGCGGATGCTGAGCGGCATTCTTGCTGGGCAGGACTTTACCAGCGAATTGATCGGCGACGAATCTCTATCGCGCCGCCCCATGTCGCGCATCATCAAGCCACTAGAAATGATGGGAGCGAAGATCGCCGCCTCCGACGGCGGACGTCCACCTCTTCGCATCACTGGAGATTCGCTGAAGGCAATCAGCTACGAAACTCCTGTTCCCAGCGCGCAGGTAAAAACCGCACTACTCTTTGCCGGCCTTTATGCGAACGGCGAGACCACGATAAAGGAATCCGTCCATACCCGCGATCACGGCGAGACCGCGTTGCGAGCCTTCGGCGTGGTAGTGCAGCAACAAGGCAATGAAGCGCGGATTTCCGGCGGCCAGCAGTTGCATGCCATCGAAGCGCAAGTCCCCGGCGACCTTTCAAGCGCGGCTTTCTTCTTGTGCGCCGCCGCGTTATTTCCGGGATCGCAACTGACGATTGATTCTTTGCTCTTGAATCCCACGCGGGCTCGCCTGCTCGACGTGTTGATTGGCATGGGCGTTGGAATCGCCATTACTCAATTGGAAGAAAAGCATGGAGAGTTGGTCGGCACCGCCCAAGTCACCGGCAAGACTCTGACAGGAGCTAATATTTCAGGCGCTCACACTGCTGAGTTAATAGACGAAATTCCGGTATTGGCTGCCATCGCGCCTTACACCTCGAACGGAATCGAAATCCGCGATGCGCACGAACTTCGCGTAAAAGAATCAGATCGCATCGCCGCGGTTGCCACGAATCTGCGCGCGATGGGCGCACGCGTCGAAGAATTCGAGGACGGACTGAAAATCCCCGGCGGCCAGGAACTCCACGGCGCCGAACTCGATTCCTTCGGAGATCACCGCATCGCCATGGCGTTTGCGGTTGCGACCTTGCGTGCGAAGGGAGACACGCAAATCAACCGCTCCGACGCGGCGGTGATTTCGTATCCCGCATTCTACGAAACGCTGGAAAGCATCGTGGAGAGATGAGCGAGGCTTGAGGGGGCACGACTTTCAGTCGTGCCGTGGCGGGGTCTAAATCGAGGTTTCGGCACGGCTGAAGCAGGCTGCGGAAAAATGAAGAGAATACGGGAAAAGGGGAGGGCACGACTTTCAGTCGGGCCGTAAATGCTTCGAAATCAGCAATCTGCCCGACTGAAAGTCGGGCCCTTCCCGGTTTCGTAATGAGTTTTTCCGCAACCTCTGAAGGCCGTGCCCTTCCCGGTTATTTGTTTATTGGATTCAATCAAGCGCTTCCAATTTGGGGCGAGATCCAGCTCTATCCGTACGCCAACTCTTTCGCGCGCTGCGTGGCTTTTACAACGGCCTTGATCAGCGTCACGCGAAGCTTGCCTTCCTCCAACTCCATAATGCCGTCCACCGTGCACCCTGCCGGAGTCGTCACAGCATCTTTCAGCAATGCAGGATGATCTCCGGTTTCAAGCACTACCGTTGCGGCTCCAAGAGTTGTTTGCGCCGCGAGCAATGTCGCGATGTCGCGCGGCAAGCCAACTTTCACTCCCGCCTCGGCGAGTGATTCCAGAATGATGTAAATATAAGCCGGGCCGCTCGCGGAAAGCCCCGTGACGGCATCCATGTGTTTCTCGTCTACGACCACAGTTTTTCCGACGACGTTGAACAGCGCGGAGGCAGCTTCAACATGTTCACCCGTGGCGAACTTTCCTTTGCAAAGGCCTGTCATTCCGACTCCGAGCAGGCACGGGGTATTCGGCATCGCCCGCACCACCGCGACATCTATCTCGAGCGCTTTCTCAATCTGGTCGGTGGGAATGGAAGCGGCCACCGAAATAATGAGTTGCTTCGTCGAAACGTTCGGACGAATCCGATGCAACACTTCCTTCACTACCTGGGGCTTCACGCATACCAGCACGATGTCAGCGTCTTTTACTGCCTCAAGATTGTCGGTGCCGACCGTAATCCCCAATTTTTCCGATAGTGCTTTGGCGCGCTCTTCGTGTTGCACCGTCGCGCGGGTTAGCTGGCGGGAAAGCAATCCTTTTTCTAATAGGACCTTAAGTAAGATTCCACCCATTTTCCCGGCGCCGATCACGGCTACCCGTTTTCCCGAGAAGTCGAACTTCATTTTTTCGCCTCCACTTTTCGATGTCGCAGGAACCCTCCCAGCTATAGGACCTGTTCACAAATCTTGCTGCGCGGGAGGAATGGTGATCGTAACAGAACCGATTCTAAGCACGGAAGAGATTGGACACTCGCTGTCGAGGCGAGCTTGAACCGAGGAGGAGGTTTTTATCGCGGTTGTGTAATTTGCGGCTGTGGAGCAGGAGTTGATGTGCCAATTAGCTTTATCCTATTCCATCCTGGCCAAAGCCAGAAAGCAACGGCAGCGATGACAATCCACAGTATGGATCGCGATCGTGTGCGTCCCGTCCACATGCACGAATTATCAATCTCACGGTCCAACGAATCAAGGCAAAATATCCTCCTGCGGTGCGCATGGATGCTGGCACCGACCCTATTGCGCGGTCTGCACCGTGAGTGAAATGGTGGTGCTGGCGGTTAGCGATCCGGATGTACCGATCACTGTAACCGTGTAAACCCCGACCGGCGTGCCCGGATTTCCGGCGGGCGCGGCGGAACCTCCTTGCAGTCCTCCGCATCCCGAACAAAGAGCCAACATCATCAGGACGAACATCCCCGCCGCACTCTCGCCGAGCCAATTCCCCCAAAGACGATCACGAGGCCGGGTAACGGCAACCACAGGCTATAGAGAAGAGCTCGCGCTTGAGAGCTACGTGCCGGGGGAGTGGTTGCGATAGTCAGGAAAACGTCTGTCGGGCCACTGCCCGCTGCTACTTGAGACGAACCAAGGGAGCATGTGCTTACCGCTGGACATCCAGTGAAGGTGATCATCACAGGATTCGGAAATGTGCCCGACGAGGGCGTCACGCTGATGTCATATGTTGCCGACGATCCGGCGGTGATTGTTGAAGGTCCCGAACTGTTCATCGAAAAACTGAATACGCCGGTCTGCGTGGTTACAGTGAGCGGAATCGTTGTGATTGCCGTCAGCGGGCCCGATGTTCCGGTGACAGCAATTGAGTAAGGACCTGCGGGTGTTCCAGCCGATGTGGCCACGGTTAGAAAAGCATTGGCAGTTCCGCTTCCGGCGGCCACGACCGTGGTATCAAATGAACAAGTGCTGGCCGCCGGGCATCCTGTGAATGAGAGAGCTACAGGATTCGGAAACGTGCCAGTGGAGGGCGTGACAGTGATGTCATATTTGGCCGAGGCCCCGGAAACGATTGTCGCTGGCCCGGAATTGCTCATCGAGAAACTGAACGTGCTGTTTTGTACAGTTAGCGCCAGCCTTGTCTTCGCGGTCAACGATCCCGACGTGCCGGTGACGGTCGGCGAATAGGTTCCTGCGGGCGTGCCTGGCGATGTGGTAATTGTCATGGACACGCTCGTGCTCGCGCTCCCCGCAGGGATTTGCTGCGTGCTCAGGGAACATGTACTGGCAGTGGGGCACCCAGCGAACGTCAGAGCCACCGGGTTCGGGAAGATCCCTGAAGATGGCACAACGCTGAGGTTATACGTCGCGGACTGCCCAGCAGTGACCGTTTGCGATCCGGAGGTGTTGTTGATTGAGAAGCTGAATCCTCCTATGACGGTGACCGGCAAGTTCTGCGTTTGTGTGGTGAGTCCCGGCGACGCGGCTTGAATCGCGACCACGAAAGGGCCGGCCGGTGCTGCGGCTGTAGTCACTATTGTCAAGGTCACGACTAAAGGATTGGCAGGATTTATATTTTCCATCAGGGTGGGGCCGCCTCCGAAAAAACTGCACTGCGCGAAAATGGGCGCTCCACAGGAAAGATTCACGACAACACCCGACGACGCGGTTAACTGCAATGTCACCGGAAGCGATGTGCCGGGAGCGCCGACAGTCAGCGCGTCCGGCACCGGACGGCTGAGATTGAATCGTGATAACTCCCACAAGCCGCGCCCATAGGTCGAAGCGCGTAATCGGCGACTCGCTCCCGGGTCGAAGAGATGAAGTGACGTAACCGCCACATTCGGTAAGTATCCGGGATTGTTGCTGCTGGGCGCAGGGCCGACTTCCGTCCAGCTCGCGGCACCGGTGGCGCTGACAAACACTCCAACGTCAGTTCCCGTATAAATCGTGCCGGGCAGCCCCGACGGCGTGTCCACCAGCAGAGCATTCACTGGTGCGTCCGGCAGGTTAGCTGTGAAATCAACCCAGCTTACCCCGCCCGTGGTCGTCTTCCAGATATGGGAGACGCCGAAGCCCATGATTCCAACATATGCGGTCAGTCCTGAGATATCCGAATCGTCAATCACAATAGATGAAATCGGAAAATGATCAGGGTTGATCGGCCCGGTCTGATCTGCCCAGGTTGAATATCCCGCTCCGACATTCGTGCTGACCCAAACGTGCCCGCCAGTCGGCAAGCCACTGGAGAGTGGCCCCGTTCCACTGGTCCCGGCATAAATCACATTGCTGAAGCCGATAGAATCTTTTGCGCCTCCGGCGGCGATCGCTCGCACCAAGTTTGTCTCTGTGCCGCTGCAAATTCCAGTGCCGCCAGTTTCAAAGTCAAAACTTAGATCAGAAAATGATCCGCCCGAACTCGGGCCTCGCCAAACGCGGCAAGTACCCACAATCATTTCGCCAGAATCTTGCGGATCGAGGATGAACGGAGTATTGAACGCTCCAGCATCACCGCCCAGAGTCGTACCGCTCACGACTTCATTGTTTTGGAAGTCCGGCGTACGGCAATTGATTCCGGAATCGCATTTGAAAATGTTGACACTGGACACGGAATCTGGAGGATTCGAGACGAACCAAACAGTGTCGTTATCCGGGCTGATCGCCGTGTAGCCGCCATCGCCCGCATTGACGTTTTGCCAGGTCGTGCTGCTCTGGGCAGACGCGGTTCCTGGTGAACCATTTGCTTGTGCGCCCGCCAGCAAAATGTCGGCACTTGGCGATTGCGTAGCAGATTCCGAAAACGACACCACCTGTGTGATCGAGCCGAGCGTGCCGTTCAAGCTATCGAACATGTTGCTGCCGCCGCAATTTCCATCAAGCAGTCCCGTATAGCCATCCAGTGCCCGGTAGATTCCGCCATCATTGGCGAAATACATTACGTCCTGGGCAGCGTTATTGATGAGCATGAACGCGATAGAGTGTTGGGCCGGATGAACTTTCGCGATCGAACTACATCCATAGACGTGGGTCAGATTGAGGAAAGTGCCTGATCCGGCGCCGCCGCAGTTTGGCGAGATGACCGAGATTGTGCACTTGTAGAGATTTACTGCGCCCGCGTAAAGATCAGTTGCCGTGCCATTTGGAATCGCGGCCAACGCGAGGTTGTATGTGCCTTGCTCAGTGCCGCAGCCGCCAAATAGGTCTCCGCACGATGTGATTCCGCTGTCGTTAATCTGCGCCCATGACGTTCCCCCGTCGGTGCTCGTCCAGATGCCGCCGTCGTTATCATTCGCGTCCACGTACCACGCGTACACTTCGCCTTTCCCGCCAGGCCCAACGCGGTTGGGCACAACGGTCAATTCTCCGCGATAAATCGGGCACACACTTGGAGAGGCAATGTGCGCGGGACATGAAGTGGCGCTCAGGGCTCCGGGCTGGGTCGCGAGCCGAAGCCAGTTGATTCCATCGGCCGAGGAATAAATCCCGTGCAGGCTGATCGCCGCGAAAAACTCTCCTGCCGCCGCGTTGTACACAACGTCACTTACCGAGGCTGGATCGGTGATGGTAGCGCCGTCGGCTATATTCGCGTAATTCCACGACGAACCGCCATCTGTTGAGTAATAAATTCCGCGATTCATTCCGACAGGATTTTCTTTATTTTCGGTTAGGCCCTCCGCAGTCGCGGAAGCAGCCGCGACAACTAGATTGGGATTCCCGGTGCTGAATGCGATCTTGCTGAAGCCCAAGCCCGCAAATGACCGCGGGGGCAAACTGCTGTCGTGCGCTATGAGCGTCCATGTATTGCCTGCGTCGCCCGAACGCAAAATGCCCAGCCCATAATAAGAATCGCCGGAGCCGTTCGTTTCTCCTGTACCGGCCAGAATCACACTCTTTGCCGGATCAGGGTTGTTCAATTGCGGTTGAATCGCAATCGAGCCAATGGCGAGCGTCGCTTGATTGTCCGTGAGGGGCGCCCACGCCACGCTCCCTGGAAGCGAACTGAGAGGCCCGGCGTTGCTGGATTTCCAGAGTCCGCCAAATGCGCCGCCCACATAAACGGTGTTGCTGGTTGAATCCGCGGGATCAACCGCAACCGTGGTCGCGCGCCCTGCGACGAAGTTATAGTCTTGCAATCCCACGCCACTGGCATCGGAAATTACCGGCGCCGGACCCAGTTGTACCCAGTCGCCAGAAAGCGCATTAGCGGGTGAATCAGGGCTCGGACTTTGTGCGCTTCTGATGGCTCGCAATGCCATTTTCTGTTGAATTGCACGTTACCGCGCGGCTGCGGCTGGTTCCCCTGCCGCGCTACGGCCCTGGGCGAACCACTGCTCCCGCTGATGTATCTTTTGTGAAGACGAGATCCGGCGTCCTGTGCGATTCTCCTGCCCCGGAACGAACAGGCTCGCGATTAACAATCCGAGAAGAACTGGAACAACGCGGCACTTCCTCATCCCTAAGCCACTTTCGTTGGCGGTATCTTTGAGGAAACCTTTCCCAGCCTGATCAACCGCGCCACAATGGACGCGACTGTGCGGTCGTGAATCTTAGCGATCTGTTGAAAGTCTTTCCCTCCTCGCAACTCATCGCAAAGCTGAACATCCTCCTGCGGGGACCACGCGTTCCCGGCGTTCTTGGGCAGCAATCTCCGGTTTCGCTCCCGCTCTTCCATGAATTGGAGTGCGCCCACCGCACGATGTAGTGCGCGCACATTTTGCGGATTCTGATAGATCAAATCGCCAGACAGGGCTTCCCCCGTCTCTGGATTTACGCCGTCTGCCAGCGATTTCATGATTTTCAGTGCTTCTTCAATCTCCATGGATGAACCCTCCGGTCCAGAATCGTATGCTTGAGCGGTGAACCAACACTTGTGACTTCCGAACATGCGATAACATTTCAGCCCACAACGGGAATTGGCGGGCAAAGCAATCAGCATTCAGCCAATCAGCCAAAGCGCCAGTTGCACGAGTCCTGAGCTGAATGCTGAGTGCTGACTGCTGATTCTGAAATGACCGCCTAAGATAAACTGCACGAGAGGAAAAGATCGTGGACTGGTTGTCGCTGTGGCTTACAATCCGGCTGGCTGCGATTGTGGCGGCATTTTTATTTCTGCTCGCACTCCCGATAGCGTACTGGATCACTTATTCGCGATGGCGCTGGAAGTTTCTCGCGGAAGCCGTGGTCGCCTTGCCAATTGTGCTTCCACCGACCGTATTAGGGTTCTATTTGCTCGTAGCGTTGGGACCGCGCAGCCCCTTGGGACACCTATGGCAAGCCCTCACGGGGCACAGTCTGGTCTTTACTTTTCAGGGTTTAGTCGTGGGGTCGATCCTCTACAGCTTGCCATTTGCAGTGCAGCCATTCGCGGCATCGTTTGCGGCGGTTGATTCCAGGCTAATTGCCGCTTCGGCGACTCTCGGGGCATCGAAGTTCCGGACTTTTCGCGAGATCGTTATGCCTTTGTCTGTTTCCGGATTGGTCGCTGGACTGGTTTTGTCATTCGCTCACACCCTGGGCGAATTCGGCGTGGTGCTGATGATTGGGGGAGACATCCCCGGAGTAACGCGGACGGTTTCGATTGATATTTACGATCAGGTGCAGGCGCTCAATTATTCCGCCGCCAGCGTTACGGCGATTGTGTTATTAGCAATTTCGTTCGCGTTGCTTTCATTCGTTTATGCCTTGAACCGGAAAGTTCTGGCAGTTTGGCTGTGGAAATGAAGAACGTTGCCAGCGAGATCCGTCCGAGTTCCGGTGCGGAGCACCACACACGGACGACATCGGGCGTTTTGAGCTTGCAAATCCGCAAGCGCTTTGACGCCACCAAGACGAGCTTCGAACTCAATGTCAGCACGAGTGTTTCTCCCGGGGTCACGATTATTTTTGGGCCTTCCGGGGCAGGGAAGACGACGCTGCTCGAGTGCATCGCGGGGCTTCTGGCCCCAGTTCCGGCCAGATTGCAATCGAAGACCGAATGTTGTTTGACGATTCCAGCAAAGTTTTCGTGCAGCCCAACCAACGAAGGATTGGCTACGTATTTCAGGACCTTGCTTTGTTTCCGCATCTCACGGTTGAAAAAAACATCAGCTATGGAATTCGCAGCCTCGGCTCCGAGGCTCGCGAGCGAAAGATCGCGAACATCGTAGATTCGTTTCGGATATCCGATCTTCGCCAGCGTAAGCCCGGCGAAATCTCCGGCGGTGAACGTCAACGCGTGGCATTGGCCCGCTCTTTGGTTACGGATCCGTGCGTGCTGTTGCTGGATGAGCCGATGGCGGCACTGGATGCGTCCACGAAATCGAAGATCGTTGAGGATCTGCGGGCCTGGAATGATGTTCACCATGTCCCAATTTTGTATGTGACGCACAGCCGCGAAGAGGTGTTCGCTTTAGGAAACCGCGTGCTCATGCTGGACGCAGGAAAGATTATTGCCGAGGGCACTCCTGAACATGTCATGCGGTGATGACGGCATGCGATTCATCGGCAACCCAGCTTCTCCAGGTCCGCGCGCAATTGTTCCGCATTTTGCATTTGGATTACATGCATTCCCAACTGGCTGGCGCATTCGAGATTCAGTTCGCGATCGTCAATAAAACAGCACTCTTCGGGCGCTCGCTGGGTAATGTCCATCGCGAGCCTGTAGATTGCGGCTTCGGGCTTTCGCAATCCTACGAAGCAGGAGCTTACAAACAGGCTGAAGATTTCGCGCAATTGGAATGTCTGAATGCGATAAAGATTCAGCTCCTTCGATTCGTTATTTAAAGTGGACATTAAATACCTACCCGATTTCGCCAACTCCCGCGCGAGATCCAGAACCTCGGTCTTAGGGCGCGACAGTGAGAACATATAATCTTTGAAAGCTTCACGGGAAAAGGTGCGCGTCCGGTAAAAAATAGTGCGCTCGAGATATTCGTCGAGCGTAATCTTCCCGCGCTCAAACGACGAGACCAGCATTTGATGGCGGTCGTTAAAATCCACTTCATCCAATTCAAATTGGATCAATGCGCGGTTTCGCTCGGAATGGTCCCACGCGTTGGTCAGAGAGCACTCCGCCAACATCCCAGAAAAGGGCAGTGATTTCAGGCATGGATAGATTCTAGCCGTGAACAGGGGGCAAAGACTACGCCGGTCATCAAAAGAAAAGCCCCGACCCTGCATAGCAGGATCGGGGCACGAAGAGAAGGTTTACTGCGGCGTGAAGTCTTGGCGCTCGCTCAGATTATTCACGTCCTGAAGCATCGGCGTTCCTGGAGGTAAATTCTGAGGATTCTGGAAGTCGGAATCGAAATAGAAATCACGGTTCGGAGCGCCGTATACATCCGAGCAGCACTTAAATGTTCCAGTTGCGTATTCGGAATAGTAGAGGCTTACCAGCGATCCGCGATAGTTGAGGCCAACCCCACCCCAGTTTTCCAGCAGGCGCAGGAAATTGTGCACGCCGCCGTCGGTACCGAAGTCATTTCCGGTGCCTGCGGGTTGAGGAAAATTCATGCTCTTTCCGGCGGCAATGGCCATGCGGAAGTATGTTGCGGTAGGTACTCGTCCGCTGACAGGAGTTCCATTCGTCCAGTCTAGATTGGTCATGCTGTTAAGGTCGGTCCAGTTATTGGAGAGAAGCGAGACCGCGTCGGCAATAATTGAGGCCGCGGCATGAGGCCGGGCATCATCCACTTGTCCTGCTTGAAAAACGGTGTCCACAGCATCGGAATTGTAATTTCCCTGGACGTAAACAGGATTCTCTGAAGCCACGGTAAAACCGCCCGTCGGAGGATTGGCGGTCCAAATCATGGGCAAATTCCCGATGCTTCCGTCAACCAGCTTTAAGACGTGGCGGGCGCCGGTCACAATATTCTGCCGGCCGCCATTCATACAATCCACTCTCTGGTATGGATTTAAAGGGATCGCGGTATTTACGTGGAAACCCAACCCCACGTCAGCGGCACCCCACTTGTCTAATATTCCGTTTTCATCCACGTCCTCGGCGGAGTAAGTGAGGTTATTGCTGCTTACGTTGTAACCTGGCTGGGCTGGTTCCAATGTCTGATTTGGTGTTCCTGTGCCAGAACTGGTGTTAACGACATCTTCCAGGCCAGATTCGCCATCCACAGATGCGCCATTCGGGTCATTAGGATTTACGATCATTCCACGACGGTCAGAAAAGTACAGAATGTAGCCGTTCTGACTGTTGTTGACATTTACTCCGGTTCCACCGCCGTAGGGTCCAGTTCCCCGAAGCCACTGGTTCAGGTTGCCCACGTCAATTTCGACGGCGTTCATGATTCCATTGGCAAAACACTGCGTGCCGCTCAGAGCTGGGCTCAAGCTCGCACCGGCAAAGTCACGCGGTAATCCTTCCCGCGCATCCCAAAAATTGATGGGATACCAGCTGTATTGGCTTTGCGTGCCTGCGCCGACGTCAACTATCGGAGAGGTGGCTGCATTCGCGTTGTTCAGTTCCTGCAGAACTAGAATTGCATCGGGATGCACAGTGTTTCGCCCAGCGGCGGCGCCGTTTTCCGGATTCACGGGCACGTTCATTCCGCGTGCGAATCCGTAACCAAGCCATTCATTGGTTATTCCATGCCACCCGCCAGCATTGTCCTGGTACTCAACCCGCAGCCATCCATTTACCAGATTCCAGTTTCCATTGCCATAGGCAGCAGTTCCGGTCGGCTGTCCGCCCGCCCAGTTATCCGGCGGTCGGTTCGGATCGCTTCCGATATGCGCCATGGCCACCCTGGTCTTTCCAGTCCCATTTACAGTTACCTGAAGGCCGTTTTGCGCACCTCCACCAGTCAAATCAATATCATTACCGTTGCCTAGAAGGCCGTTGCCGCTGGTGGGCGTGCCGTCGGCGTGAAGCAATGCCTGAGTATCCGCAAGAAATATTCGTATGGCCGCCTTGTTATAAAGTTTGGAATCTTTGAGCGTTATATTGTCAGTGGCCAGGCCTTGGCGAATAATTTGTATCTGTTGGGCCGCATTGCCCTGATTTGCGGCGTTATTGCCTTGTACGAATGGCAACACAAGTTGTTTCACTCCCTGGGTCCAATTCTCGACAAAACTGTTGAACTGATTTGCATAATTCGCGCCGCTTGCCCAGTTGGCGTTCTGAGCCCCGGCGGGAGGAATGCCCCCGCTCCAGGTCGCGTCATTTTGCCCGTTGTTAGAATCCGGACCGAGGTCAATGCAGTGTGCGGCAGGGCCTCCGCCGGCGCAGCCGTTGCTCTGATTAGGAACATAAACGCTGCCGTTGTAGCCGCCGCCGTTGTAGTTGTTGGCCAACCTGTCCCGGATGATTTCTCGAAAGGCGGTTATCTTGGAGCTAGTTGTCAGTGGACCGGTATTGGCTGCGAGAAATAAATTACCGTTGGTGTGGATGCGTCCGGCAAATGTAAAAGGAGGTCCCGCGAAATAACTCAAGTCGCTATCCGAGAACACTCCGAATTGAAATACTGGAATTAGAGCAACCTGGACCGTCCGGAACATGTTAACTGACGCTCCGGTCGGCCGTGTGGCTTGTACTTGCATGTTGATCGGAATGGTCAATGCGCTCAGGCCCTGATCCGGACCCTCACTGATGGTGCTGAAGTTAGATATCGGTTGCCCAGTAGCGGGATTAACCTGCTGTTGGATTGATTCCACAAAAGTCATGATTTCCGACCATGGCGGCACTGGGCGGCGAATTTGCGATGTTGCTGATAGCAGCCTGGCTGGGAGCAGGATTGATTGCGTACAGGGCGGCGAGATCGCTGGTCATTTTTTCCATGCCGGATTCCGCGCCATAGAAGGCGAGATTGTCTTCCATGTCATTGCTGCCAACGTGCTGCTGGCTGTTCACCAGAAACATCAGGCCGATCGCGACACCGGACAGCAATACCAACACCAGAAGACTGGCGATAAGCGTGAACCCCCGCATTCCATTTTTAGCGTTACCCATAAATAGTCTCCTCGGCCAGCAGCAATCGGCGCTCATTCATAGAGATTTTTAAAGGTCAAATCTCTGGTGCCACAGACGTCGTCAATTGCATGTTCTGAGCCTTATTTCCGTAAGAAAGAAGCTTTGCCCCATGACCGATATATCCACTTTATGAACTTGATTGGGGGTGTATCCGCTGCCGAAAAGATCGGAGATTCCGGCGCAAGCTGCCGCGTTAATCGTGCGATCACATACGTCGTAGGTGAATTTCAATGAGATAATGTCATCGGCAACCGGCTGGGCGGGATGTCCGTCCACTTGGCGCATCAATTTGGAAGCTGGCCCGCGACCGCAGGCACTTCAACGAAATATGTGACGGCATAAACGCGCCATGCATTGGGGCCAGGTGCATTGCTGCAATTGGCCAGGCCATTGCACAAATATTCATGTTTCCACCGCCGCTCGCCGTCATGCCGACTGATTGATGTTCAGGGGATCGAGGTTCGCGAAGGTGATGCTGTTTGCGGTAACGTTGGTGACCTCGCCGATAGCAGAGCCTACGCTGTTGGAAAGTAGAATCAGATCCCCCACTTGAATTCCTCCCCCACCATTGATGAAGGCAGGTAAAGCCGGTACGGGGGCGGAGCCGGAATCGTCAGTGTGATGCCATTGCCAGCGGCGTTGAAAGTCGCGGTGTATTGGTTTAGCGGAAAAGTAAAATCCGCATAAACGGAAGTGATAGCATCAGCCGCCTGATTGGTGGCTGGAATAAGCGCCGGGCCGCCCTTTTCCATTCCGCTTGCCGGCCCCGGTATAAGCCGTACATGTAATTGTCTACGGCACGGGTGGGGTGCCGAAATTCCCCGTTGGATACGTATTGCCGTTCAACCAGGTTTTTAAGTTCGTGTCCTTTGCAAACAGCGAGAGTCCATTGTTGCCGGTGCCATACGGCAACGCTACCCCTCCCGAAGGGATACCGGAACCGGCCATGCTTACATCTTTGGCGATCATGTTGATTGCGGCGCGAACATTGTCCTGCATCTCCGATCGTTGCGAAACAAGTCTGCTGGACTCCATTCCGTTCTTAAAGAACTGGGTAACAGAGGCAAGAATGATCAGTCCTATCGCCATCGCCAACATCAGCTCGATAAGACTGAAACCTCGTAAACGAATTTTGTAATCGTCGGTGATTTCATAAGTCTTTTCATTCAGCGATACGAGGAGATCAGAGCCTGCACCATGTAATTGCGAGGATGATCGTGGGCGTCCGTGTATCCCATCGTCACGACCACCTGCTTCAAATCCGGATTCAGATTATTTATGGCGATAGTCCGAGTGAAGTTACTCATCGGCATAGTAATGTCATCGGCGGTTCCGAGAATCCCATCGGGTCCTGGCAGAATTGCGCACTGATAGGGCAGCGGACAGGTGCCTTGGGGGGTGGTGCCGTCGTCGGCAGTTCCATCGAGTCCATCAGGACCGGCGGTAAGAATTCCATTCACCGTGCCCGCGGTAAAGATACCCCGGCGGCTCCAGTATTTGCAATTTGTGCGAATGTGATCTGTTGCGTGAGCGCGCGGCATAAATACTCTCCAAAGTTTCTATCGCTTTTTGCTTCGCGACCTGATCCAGTTGGACGCCTTGCGTGGTGCTGAGGGCCAGAGTAAATACGCCGAGCATGGCGATTAATCCAACCATTAGGATCACGCCTGAGATCGCAACTTCGAGGAGGCTGAATCCTGCTTCGCCATTTTTCCGGTTATGCTTGCAAAATTTTCTTTTCATCATTGTTCAATCCAGGCGCCAGCATTGAGGCGCCATCCTCGGACTCTTCCTGTGGTCCCAAATACGGTAATGGCTTTTGAACTCGTGAGTTGGCCGCCGCGGGCCAAATACAATACGCCGCTGTTGTAGTTTCCGTTTTCGTCTTGCGACGACCCATCGGGCAGGAACATCACGTAATTGATGCCGCCTGCGCCGACGCCTTGATCGAAGTCAAGCGCTGTCGCCCCGGTTCCCCAGCCGTCTGGCCCGGGCGCCGGAAGACCACCTACAGCCTGGAATTGCACGTCAATCGGCAATTCAACTGAACTGATTGACACAGGAGGAGGCGATACCGGTGTCGCAACTGCCCAATGCCACAACTGAATGCTCTGCGCATCTGGAGCTGGGACTGTGGCGCCGGAAACGCCCAGCGGCGGCAGATTTGCGCCGAAGCTAACGATGTAGCGTGTGCGCTCCGAGATAGCTCGTTCACGCGCGATTCTCAATTGTGTTAATGCGGTGTCGTAGGCGTTATTGATGTGTGCGTCTTGCAGGGCGGGCTTGAGGCTTATGAACGTAATCCCGGCCATGATCAAGCCTATGCAAACGACGATCATCATTTCGAGCAGCGAGAAGCCGCGCATTTTTTCGTTGCGCATAGGTTCTTTCTTCCCGGACTGTGGTGAACCTGAGATCTTTTTCATTTTGCGATGCCTGTCCTCGACCATGCTGCCGGCCCGGGGATTGAGCCAGCCATCTTACTTCTGCAAATTTAGGGGAGGGCAGCTTGCTAACGGCTTTGCGAGTTAATCCCGCATGAGATCAATCGTAGGGTTAGGGGAGAGGAGCGTCAAAGTACTAAAGGGCGATCAAAAGGATTGGACTTTCGTAATGTAGTTCGCGGGGGATTTCAGTGAAATCCAGTGTGGGAAGGCGGCTACGCTCCGCGAGCTTTTGCCTGCGCGGCTTTGTTGGGTTTGTTCGTCATTTTTCGCGGTGTCGGTATGTAAATGCACGAACGAAGATCATAGTGTTGCGCCAGACAATTTCCGCACATGTGAAGTTGGTGAATCTTGCAAAAGACTACCGGCGACTCCGGGCCGCATAGGTCGCATCCTCCCCGCTGTTTGCGGGCAACTGAAGGAGCTGGCGAAACGTTGGCCGTGCTCAACGCTTGTAGCGACCGGGCTTTGATGTAAATGCCCGCGGCTACGCAGATTGCTCCCAGAGAGAACAGACAGGCCCCCACAGGAAGCAGGCTTTGGTCAGCGCTTTTTCCCATCGCTCCCGGAAGTACGCAGAGTCCGGCGAATACTACAATCAGGCCGAATCCGATAATCCAATTTCCCATTCGTGATGACATAAAGAAAATCCTTACTCTAAGCGAACTGTGGACAGGGTAACCAGCGGTGGTCACAGCGAAGATAGCGCGTTCGCAGTCACCCCTCCAGATTACGAAAGTCACTGGGAAGCGCTAACTTCAATCGTAGCGAACAAACGTAACTTGTTACCGCACCTCCTCAGAACTTAAGATTTTCGAGGAATGGCACTCACATCACTCGTAGTTTGCGCGGATGCGCGGACTGTTCAGGCGCTTGACCGCATTCTTTCCAACATCGGGATGGCCGTGGAGCATTGCAGCGATCCTGCGATCGCCCTGTCACTGTTTACCGATCAGCACTTCGATACTGTGATGGTGGACTGCGAGAGGGAAGAAGCCGCGGGCGCATTGATTTCTGAACTGCGATTGCATGAGAGGGCCAAGAATGCAGTGGTCATCGCCATCTTGAAAGGCGGCAGCAACCCGCGCGGGATTTTTGCAAAGGGAGCAAATTTCATCCTATATAAGCCGGTCTCAGAAGACCGGTTAAATAAGAGCGTGGCCGCGGCGACGACGATGATTCGCACGGAAAGACGGCTCACGCAGAGAATTTCGGTGGACGCGAATGCGTCTATCGCGTATGCGTGCACCGAGAATGTAACCATCAAAGTGGTAGATCTGAGCGTGGACGGTATTGCCATCTTTTCCGCGAAGCCGCTCCCTAGAAACTGCAAAATATATTTTCAGTTTTCTTTACCCGATGAACAGTCAACGATCCGCATTTCGTGTGAAGTGATTTGGCAAAACGATTCCGGGAATGTTGGATTGCGATTCGTAGACGTCCCAACGGCATCACGACGAGTGCTTGATTATTGGATAAAAAACAAGCTTGGCAGGCAATTGCAAGTGGTGCCGTCTCCCGCGCCGGACGCGCATACCCCGAACGATTTGAAGCAACAGCTGGTGGTTCAGCTTGGTTTGGTTGCGGCGTCCACTCCGGAGCGCAGGCAACAGCCGCGTCATGAATGTTCTCTGGGCGCCGAAGTGGCGCGCGCGGGTACCACGATTCAGCAACGATGTGTAGTGAGCGATCTCAGTATGGGTGGATGCTATGTACAAACCAGCGAACCGCTTCCGGTTGGCACAGCCATCGAAGTTGTAATGAGGACCCAGGAATTGAAGTTAAAGATCAGTGGGAAAGTGCAAAGCGTGCATCGTGGCTTGGGCATGGGGATTCACTTCCTCTCGGAAAAAATGCCAGTGGAATTGCAACGACTAGTGTCTGAAGTGCAAAAGCAGCACGTGCCCGTCTAGCCGCCATAAAAATTCTCGATCACGATTTTCGCGGATCCTTACTCGAAGCTTCATCCAGCGCAACGGCTTTCTTGAAATATTCGAGCGACATTCGCAATCCGGTGTCGAGATTGACCCTCGGTTCCCATCCCAGCAACGTTTTTGCTTTCGTAATATCCGGGCAGCGTTGCTTCGGATCATCCTGAGGCAATGCTTCGTATCGAATCGCGCTCTTGGATCCCGTCACTGCCAGCACTCTTTTAGCGCACTCCAAAATCGTAAATTCCGACGGATTCCCGATATTCACCGGGAGGTGCTCCGCAGATTTTGCCAGATGCAAGAATCCCTCAATCTCATCACTTACATAACAGAAACTTCGCGTCTGACTGCCACTTCCGTAAACCGTCAGATCTTCGCCACGCAAAGCCTGCTTCATGAAATTTGGGATCACGCGGCCATCGTTCAATTGCATGCGCGGGCCATATGTATTAAAAATTCTTGCGATGCGAGTATCCACCTTGTAGTAGCGGTGGTAGGCCATAGTCGCGGCCTCTGTGAATCGCTTGGCCTCGTCATAAACCGAACGGGGACCTATTGGATTGACATGTCCCCAATAAGTTTCCTTTTGCGGATGTTCGAGGGGATCGCCATAACACTCCGACGTGGACGAAACTAAAAGCCTGGCTCCGTATTTTCGGGCTACCTCGAGAGCGTTGAAGGTTCCTGCTGAACCAACCTTAAGTGTTTCGATTCCATGCTGCATGTAATCCACCGGACTTGCCGGACATGCAAAGTGGAAGACGTAATCTACTTTGCCGAAATCGAACGGTTGATTGATATCGGACTCCTGGAATTCGAATCGGGAGTCCGTTTGCATGTGTTCGAGGTTACTCCGCCTGCCGGTGAGCAAATTATCTACCGCTATGACCGAATAACCTTCGGCCACTAAGGCGTCACATAGGTGAGAACCCAAAAATCCGGCACCGCCGGTGACCAAGGCGCGTTTTGAGGTCATAAATTAATTCTGTTTGTGGGCCGGGACAGCGGCGGCTTGGTTCTCAGGAGAAGCTGACGGCCTACCGACGCTATAGTAGGTGAATCCTTGAGCAGCCATTACGGCGGGATCGTAAAGATTGCGGCCATCAATGACGATCGGATATTTCAGCGTCTCGCGCAATCGAGGGAGATCAAGCGATGCGAACTCTTCCCACTCCGTCAGTATTAATAATGCGTCTGCGTCTTTCGCCGCTTCGTAAGCATTGTTCGAATATTTAATACCGTCGCCCAGGATTTCCCGCGCCCGCTCATTTGCCGCGGGATCATAAGCAGAGATCTGGCAACCCTCCTGCAACAACGATTGGACCAGCAGAACAGCCGGGGATTCTCGAACGTCATCGGTTCCACCCTTGAAAGCAAGGCCCAATACCGCGAGCCGCTTGCCCCGCAGGGTCCAAAGCGCGCCGCGAACCGTGCGAATAAAACGCTTGCGCTGATCTTCATTGATGCGTATGACTTCGTCGAGCAGGCGAAATTCGTAGCCGCATTCGCGGGCCACCGATCTGAATGCCATTAAATCTTTGGGAAAACACGAGCCGCCATATCCAATTCCAGGATTCAAGAATCGCGGGCCGATACGGCTATCCGTCCCGATTCCCTGGCAGACCTGTTGAACATTCCCTCCAACCATGTCGCAAATGGATGCCACCGCATTGATGAAAGAAATTTTCATCGCGAGGAAAGCATTCGACGCGTGTTTGATAAGTTCGGCGCTTTTCGCAGTCGTGACAATCAGCGGAGGGAAGATGAGCGCGGTCGGGCTGCGGAATAGCATCCCGGCGCCGATAATAACTGCCGCCGGTTAGCGGTGCGTAGATTTCAGCCAGTACGGCGGCGCAGCGCTCGTTATCGGCTCCCACAACGATTCGATCGGGATAAAGAAAATCCGTGACGGCCGTTCCTTCGCGCAGGAATTCTGGATTCGACGCGATGTCGAATTCATCAGGAGCAGTCGCATTGCGCAAAATAATTTTACGAATCCAGTTGCTGGTGTAGACGGGAACGGTGCTCTTTTCCACGACCACTTTGTACCCATTGATAGCGCTCGAAATGCTTCGCGCAACCGACTCGACGTATGAGAGGTCGGCTTCGCCTTGTTCCGTAGGCGGAGTGCCAACGGCGATGAAGATTGCCGCGCTCGCGCGAACGGCGGCGCCAAGATCATCCGAGAAGGTGAGCCGGTTTCCGCGATGACGCTGGAGCAATTCCGGAAGGAAATTCTCATGAATTGGAACCTGGCCCCCGCGTAACGCCGCCAGCTTCTTGGGATCGTTGTCCACGAGAATCACCTCGTGGCCGAGATCGGCGAAGCACGCGCCCGCCACTAAGCCCACATATCCCGATCCAACTACCGCAATCTTCAAGCGTTCATCTCTCCTAGCGGGAAAAACCCCGTGAGCCAAAAATTACTTTAACAGTTTTCCGCCCGCCACGGGCGAGCGGGAAGACGGTATATCGCAATTCTGCCGATATGGAATTTGAAACATTTCATGATCAGCCATCGGCCAGTGCGAAGCTTCGGCCCTTCTTCTCTGAACCTGACGCAATCACAATCACCAAAATCACGATATTCGCAAATTCGAAGCCGGCTAAGGCCCAGCTGTATCCCAGACTGTTACGCAAGGCATATTCGATAGTGCCGGTGCCCGACGCCAGCAAGATTCCGAGTTGGTAAGCGAAACCGGGTATTACGCCACGCAGCGTATCTGGAGAAAGCTCATTCAGGTGCGCCGGGATAATACCCCAGGTCCCTTGCACGCCGGCCTGCAAGGCGAACGCTCCGATCGCTAATACAACCAGCGATTCACCGAATGCCCATGCCGGAATCATCAGCAAAGATAAAATTAGTGCCGTAATCATGCTAAACCGGCGTCCCAGCCGCTCCGACAGTTGGCCAAAAGCGATGGAACCGATTACCGCGCCAATGTTGTACAGCATTGCCATGTACGAGACCGCTGTAGGCGTGACGTTGTGTACTGACTTCAAGAAATCGGGATATAAGTCCTGCGTTCCGTGAGACAAAAACATCATGAACGTCATTAGCAGGGTGAGATAAGCCAGGAGTTTCCAATGCCTCGCGGTGGTACGAAGAATTGCGCCGAAGGAAGATTCATGGCGTTCTTCCCATGCCGCGGATTCAGGCACTCGATACCGGATATAAAAAGTTAAGAGTGCGGGCGCCCCTCCAATCCAGAACATGGCTCGCCATCCCCACAGGGGAAGCACAAACCTGGCCGCAACAGCGGCCAGCAGATAACCGATGGAATAGCCACTCTGCAAAATCCCGGAGAAAATCCCCCGCCATTTGCGGGGAGCGCTTTCCATCGCAAGCGAAGCCCCGACCCCCCATTCTCCGCCCATTCCTATTCCGTAAAGTGCGCGCAGAACCAGGAAGACCGTATAACTGGGTGCAAAGCCGCACAGCAATTCGATTACCGAAAAAAATAATACGTTCGCCATAAACGGCCTGCGGCGTCCGAACCGGTCGGCGAAGAAACCAAACACCAGCGCGCCGACTGGCCGCATCGCAAGGGTCGCGGTGATTGTCCAAATGATGGCGGCTTTCGAAACCCGAAAATGTGCCGCCAATGTATCAACCAGAAATACGAGCACGAAGAAATCAAAAGCATCGAGGGTCCACCCCAGGAAACTGGCGGTGACGGCGTGCAACTTTCCCGTACTTGCGGAGGGGAGTGTTTGTTTAGCCGATGAGTCCATTTGCGCTTCGATCAAAATTGTCATCAGAACATGACTCAAAGATGGATGCAAACGCAATGAAGATGTTAGGAAATTGCCGGGCAGGTGTTTCGTAATCACAAGCCATGTTTGAAAATGACAAATTTCAAGTCTTCCCATTGGGGCATTTGCCGTGTTTGATATTGACAAGGCCATGCTTTCGCGGGAAACTCCGCTCAAATAGCGTGTAATCTGGAAGCTCGGATCAGTCGTGCGGCATGAGTATGCGAAATCGTTTAAGATTCCGGCCCGACCCTTTCGATTACTCGCTATTGACCGGCATCCACAAGGAATCGGCCGACGAAAAGCCCGTGGATCCGGAACCCACCGCGTCTATATCTCAAATAGCGAGCGCACTTTCCTTCGCCGGCGGCGGCGCATCCTCGACCGATCTCGCCCTGGATCTTGTGCTCCATGAAATTGCCGAGCAAGTGCGTTTGTCAATTGCAGCCACTGGAGTTGCGATTGCACTCACTCGGACTGGGGAACTGGTATGCCGCGCTACCACCGGCGGCGCTCCGGAACTGGGCCTACGCCTCAATCCGCATTCCGGACTTTCAGGACTCTGTCTGCAAACAAAGAAAATTCAGCATTGCGACGACACCGAAATGGATTCACGTGTGGACAGCGCCGCGTGCCGGGAACTTAGAGTTCGCTCGATCCTTGTTGCCCCGGTGATCGCAACCGAGAGCGGGGAGGGAATTGGTATTGTGGAGGCTTTTTCTGCGAATCCGAATCATTTCCGGGATCGGGACGCTGAAACGTTGATGAGTTTTTGCAGCCGTATCGTGCATACGATTGATTCCGCGCAAGAAGTTTCTGCGTCGTCCGAATTGAAATCTCTTCCCAGCATAGAAGACACGCGCGCCAGGATGTACCCTTCAGATTCGGATATAGGCAGGCCAAAATCCCGGCTATCGGATCGTGGGACAGTATTATTGACGGCAGCTGTGGTCACTGCGGCATTGGTGTTGGGGTGGATGATTGGCCTGGCTGATAGACGTAAAGTTGCGATTCACAACCCTGCGCCTTTAAAAACGAGGACGCAACAGGCATCGCCAGGCGGGAGCCTTCCTAACCAAACTGATGCAAGAGCTGCGGCTGTTTCGCCGCCTCGCCCGATCCTTGCGTCCAACGCCGATTTGTCGAAAACAATGCAGGCGAGAAATCCGAGCGGAGGTCTAATCGTTTACCAAAACGGGAAAGTCATATTTCGTGAAGTCCCGCACGAGGAGTCTGGGAAAAACCACGCGCAGCCGACTACAGCTGCATCGGTTTCTCAATCAAGCGTACCTTCTGTCGTCATTCCTGCGGCTAGGACTGAGCTTTTAACGCCTGAGGACGCGAATCAATACGTCACCAATCGTGTACAACCAGTCTATCCAGAGCTCGCACGAAAACAACGCGTCCAGGGCGCGGTTGTGTTGAAAGTTCTGGTGGGCAGAGATGGAGGGGTGCAGCAGGTTCAAGTAATAAGCGGAGATCCGAAGTTGGCGTCCGCTGCGGCCGACGCTGTAGTGCAATGGCGATTCAGGCCGTTTTTGGCAAAGGGGCAACCTGCGGAATTCCAAACCCAGGTGACGGTTGATTTTAAGCTACCTTAATTTTTAACGGGCGGCCCTTCCGCGGTCATTGAGATTCGCCACTGTTCGCTCTCGGATACAAATCGTAAGAGACTGTCGCGCCAGCCAATCGCGGTGCGATCAGGCGTGGGCTTACCTGCTGCGGAAGTGTGGTGGAATTCTGTGCACCCACTACGTTGTCCCCGGTGGAATTGCTGGCTCCAACCTGCAATCTCGGTTCCGATAAGTTCATAATCGGGGTGGAAATTAAAGGAATGAAAGGCGCTGAATACAGACCGGGTCCCAGCATCGCGGGTTCAGCCAAATCAAAAGTCTGCGGTGGATTAGCGATTGATGAACTGGTTTGAGCGAAACACCCAATTCCTGCAAAGATGACGCCGATGAATCCGCAAAGTGTGATGGCACGCATTTTCAACCTCCGTAGTGCACACTTTATGATTCCGTAGACATCGCGTGGGCTGCCTGCCAGCGAGCGAAAGGACGACCTTTTCAGGCGCCGACGTAGCGGGCGTAGAAGCCGCGTGCGGCGGCCTTATCCACGGTTCCTTTAATGATCGCCCGGCCGTCGGGAAAGACCGTCATTTCGTAGGGATCGCGCCAGAATTTCAGGACAAATTCAGTGTGCCGCACTTTGCCGTGTGGCATCAGGGTCCGGCTCATTTCTGCCAGATTTATGGCGCGCGCGGTCTCGTGGATTTGGACGGAGTTCCGTCCGCAAAGAGTAATTTGGGGACGTTGTGTCCCTCGAAGGTGCACGAAGTCTCGCTTACCGCATGTTCGGCAGCCCGGCCGCGGCTTTGCCGCCGACACCTCGGCACGTTCATTACGCCAAAGGTCAAAAGAGAGCAACGTGCGTCTTAGGCTAACTTCTGCCCCAACGAGAATCTTTATTGCCTCCGTTGCCGCGATTGATGAAGCCAAGTTCGCGGCCGAATTCAAGACGCCGTAGGACTCGCAGGTTTCCAGCGCACCCTTCGGAGAATTGGGAAAAATGCAGCTCAGGCAAGCAGTTTCGCCCGGCAGAATGTTCATGGTGGCCGCATAGCTGCCCACCGCCGCCGCATAAATCCACGGAGAGTTTTTTTCGACCGCGAAGTCATTGATCAGATATCGCGTCTCGAAATTATCGGTGCCGTCCATAATCAGGTCGGCTCCGGCAAGAAGATCCTCGATATTCTCCGGAGTGAGGTCCGCGACTCGTGGCTCAATCACAATCTGCGAATTGAACGCTGTCAACTTCCGGCTGGCGGCGATTGCCTTCGGCATGGATTGGGCGGCATCCTCTTCATCAAAGAGCGTCTGCCGCTGAAGGTTGCTCGATTCGACATAATCCCGGTCAATGATCCGGATTGCCCCTACGCCGGCTCGCGCAAGTAGAGATGCGACCGCTGAACCCGTCGCACCGCATCCTACAATCGCAACCTGCGATGAGGATAGCTTCGACTGTCCTTCATCTCCAATTCCATGAAACAGCACTTGACGAGAATAGCGGTCATCACGTTCGGCGGGGGGTGGGTTTCGAGAATCCCAATCTGGGCGCATCAAATTTCAAAAGTCCGGGTTTAAAAGATTTGAATCATGCAGGTTCAGGGTGCCGAAGAGATCACCAATTTCGGTCCCATAAACCATTATTATAGGGGACGCTTCGGTCGAGGCAGGGAAATGCCGTCTTCCGCTTCGCTCTTGGCTGGTTTGAGAAGAGTAGCAACTGTGTGGGGGAGCTTATTTGCGAGTTAGCGAAGTGCTGGTTCATGTTCTGATGATGTCAGCGCTTACTTCGGGGTTCGGGGCCTATGCCTTACCCAACTCGCATGCCGGAGTAGGGGTTCCCCAGGCCGCAGGCAGCGCGGAACAAGACGCAGGAAATTCCGGCACTCTGAATTCGTATCAAGGTCTGAAAATAAAAGAAATTCGTTTCCCCAATGTACCGGCAACTTGGGATCTGAAGAGTCTGCTTGAGCTTTTGCCCATGAAGGTGGGCGAGCCCTTGGATCGCGAGAATATTCGTAAAAGCATTCGAATCCTCTTCGCCACAAAACGTTTTGCCGATATTCAGATCGCAGCCGCCGCACTGGGGAATGATGGAGTTTCAATTTCCATAGAAACTGTTTCCAATTATTTCATCGGCGAAGTCCGGGTCGAAGGGGAACCGAACCGGCCAACATCCAGTCAGATTGTAAATGCTTCCAAGCTACAGCTTGGCGAACTGTACTCGCAGGAAAAAGTGGATACAGGCTTGAAGAACATAAAACAACTGATGGATGAGAACGGCTATTACCGGTCGTCAGTTACGGTGAAGGAAACCAAACAGGAAGATTCGCAGCAAGTCATTCTAGTCTTCTCGATACGACCGGGGGAACAAGCGCATGTCGGGCAGGTCAATGTTGCCGGAAGCCGTGTTTTTTCCCGCGACGAGATTGAAGACATCACCAAGATGCACAGCGGAGATCCGGTTACGGTGCAACGGGTCTCCGGGGCATTAGATCGTCTGCGAAAAAAGTATCAAAAGGAAAATCGCTGGCTCGCCCAGGCGGCAATGTCCCGCCGGACTTATATTCCGAAGACGAACGCTGTTGATTTCGACTTCAAAATTGATGCTGGACCCGTTGTCACGATTGCAGCGGAAGGATTCCACATTAGCCGCAGTGTTCTCCGGCAGAATGTGCCGGTTTACGAGGAGAATGCTCTGGATGACGATCTGCTGAATGAAGGCCGCCGCAACCTGCTCAACTATTTGCAAGCCCGTGGTTATTTTGATGCGAAAGTGTCATTTACAAGACACTCCGATGCCTCGGGCGGTGAGCTGCGAATTGTTTATGACATTGACGCTGGTCCTGTTCACAAACTGCTGAAGGTCGAGATTACCGGCAATATGAATCATGACAAGGGCCTTCCCGAGGAAATGCTCCGCAGCCACATGCAGACGGTTCCGGCCGGGCGTTTAGTCTCGCATGGCCGCTACAGTCAGTCCTTGCTGAATGACGACATCAAGACTCTGGAAACTCTCTACCGCGCCAACGGATTCGAGCAGGTAAAGATCGAGAGCAAAGTAGCCGATGATTACGAGGGAAAGAAGAATATCCTGGCAGTGTTTGTAAACATTGACGTTGGTCCGCAGACCCTTGTGGGAGCCTTTCACATCATTGGAAACAACGCCAAACTGGGAGACCCGTTTCCCGCGCTGAACACCGAAGTAGGGCAGGCTTTCGCGGATTCGAAGATAGCGGACGATCGCGAAATCATTCTGAACTACTACTTTAACCAGGGATTTCCCAACGCTACCTTTGAAGCTTCCGCGAATCCCCTGCCGGACGATCCTCACCGCATGGATGTGACATTCACAATCAATGAAGGCGAGCGATTATTCGTGGATCGAATCTTCGTTTCCGGCTTGCACTTCACACGGCCCTTTGTGGTTCAACGCGAATTGCTGATGAAGCAGGGAAATGCGCTGAGCCAGAACGATATGTTGCTAACTGAGCAGCGGCTGTACGATCTCGGCATCTTCAGCCAGGTAGAAACGGCCGTGCAAAACCCCGATGGGGTTGAGGATAAGAAAAATGTGTTGGTAGACGTTCGTGAGGCGAAGCGGTACACGCTGACTTACGGCGGAGGATTCGAATTCCAAACCGGGCAGCCGAGTGGAAGCACCACACAACCACTTGGGGGCGTAGGAGTCAGCCCGCTGGTTTCCCTCCAGGTGACGAGGCTCAATTTTCGAGGGCGGGATCACACCATCACTTTTGATTCCCGCGTTGGCCGGCTGCAACAGCGTGGTTTAATCAGCTACCAGGCTCCGCGCTGGTTTAACGATCCGAACTGGAAACTCTCAGTCACCGCCTTCTACGACAACACGCTCGATGTCACCACATTCACGTCCCAGCGGCTGGAGGGATCGGTGCAGGCAGAGCAGACCATCAGCAAGGCCACAACCATGGACTATCGCTTCACCTACAGGCTGGTGAAAGCGAGCAACGTGGCCATCAGCACGAATCTGATTCCGCTACTCTCACTGCCGGTGCGGGTAGGAGAACCGGATTTTACATACGTTCGCGACAAGCGGGATAGCGCGTTTGAAAGCACGAAGGGAAGCTTTACGACGGTGGATGGCGGCGTGGCGTCCAGTTACTTTGGCTCGGAGGCGGATTTCAGCCGCGTCCTGGTGCAAAATTCGACTTACCATGCCTTTGGAAAAAACAGGGTGGGCGCGAGAAGATTTGTATTTGCACGATCAACCACGGTTGGCCTTGAGGATCCTTTTAGCAACACGATAAATGTTGCGCCGGGGCAGAATGCTCCTTCCGGCGCCACGTTGATTCCCCTGGCCGAGAGATTTTTTTCGGGAGGCGGTAACTCCCACCGTGGCTTTGGACTGAACCAGGCTGGTCCTCGCGATCCTCAAACCGGATTCCCTCTTGGCGGCAGCGCAATATTTCTCAATAATCTCGAACTCCGGCTTCCGCTCTGAATCTTCCGTACCTGCAAGACAATGTGAGTCTCGCAATTTTTGATGATGCGGGTAATGTATTTACCGACGGGAACAGCATGGTGCACAGCTTGATACGATGGCGGCAAAAAAATCCGCAACTCTGCGGTCAGCAGGCTCGGCGGCCCAGTGCGACTACAACTATATATCGGATGCAATCGGACTTGGCATCCGTTACAAGACGCCCGTCGGGCCCGTGCGGTTCGATTTCGGATACAACCTGAATCCTCCGGCATTCCCGAGTTTCGAAGTTCTGTCGGGATCCACGACCAGCACTTTCGTGCCGCAGCATGCGCCTCATTTCAATGTGTATTTCAGCATCGGACAGAGCTTCTAATGAATTCGAGACTCTCGATTACGCTTGTTGCGCTCGCCTTGACAACCTCGGCTCTACTTGCCCATGCCGGCCAGGTTTTGGATCGCATCGTAGCCACGGTCAATGGGCAAATAATTTTGCAGAGCGATTGGGAGGATGCGATTCGCTATGAGGCTTTTATCGCAAACCGCCCCGTTGACATGCGAAGCGCAGCCGACCGGAAGGCGGCGCTCGATCGCCTTATTGATCAGGAATTGCTGCGTGAGCAGATGCGTGGTCCTGACGCCCAGCAACCTACCGAACAGCAGGTTGAGAACCAGATTCAGCGGATTCGAAAACAATACGGCGCACCGGCTGATCCGCAGTGGAAGGCTTTGTTAGCGGCACATCATTTGACGGAAGATGAGCTTCGACGCCGTGTTACTTTGCAACTGGAACTGAGCCGGCTTGTGGACGCCCATCTCCGCCCCTCCGCAAACATATCCTCCAAGAGTATCGAAAGCTATTACCAACAGGAATTGTTGCCGCAACTCCATCAATCCGGCGCGAAAGAAGTACCTTTGGCCGAGGTCAGTCCGAAGATAAAGGAGTTGCTGACTCAACAGAAGATAACGGAATTATTGGTCACGTGGCTCGATACCCTCCGCGCCGGTAGCGAAATTCACATCGAACCTTATTTGTCCTCGAATGACAGCCTCAATGAGTGACGCGCGATGACAACCGACAGGGCGAAACCTACGTCTCGCAGGCTCTGGAAGTATCTGGCGGTCATCGTATTTCTTGCGGTAACAGTCTTTGGCACGCTTGCCTGGTATGCGACGACGAATTCATTTCAGACCATGGTGCGGAACCGCCTGGTCATTGAATTGGAGCGCATCACGGGCGGGCGCGTCGAGGTGGGGAGCGTACACGCCGTCCCTTTCAGATTTCAAATTGATGTTCGCGATCTGACCATACATGGTCTCGAGGGCGATGCCGAAATACCCTACGCTCACGTAGATCGTCTGATGGTGCGTCTCAAGCTGACTTCGATATTGACCTCTGGACTTTCCTTTCGGTCAGTCGTGTTTGAACACCCGACGATTCACCTTATTGTCTATCCCGACGGAACTACGAACCAGCCCGCACCCGGAAGGGAAGTCCGGTCGGCCAATACGGCGGTAGAAAATCTGTTCGCGCTTTCCATCAGCCAGTTGGAGGTGCGCGACGGTGAGTTGCTTTTGGGGGATCGGAGAATCCCACTCGATTTCACCGTGAACAGCGTCTTTGCCGATATGAGTTACTCGCTCTTGCATGGCCGCTACGAGGCCAGTCTCCTCCTGGGTAAAGCGGTCACACGCTACGGAAGCTTCGCGCCGGTTGCGTGGACGGGTGCGGCTCATTTCAGATTAAGTCAGAATTCGATACAGGTGGAGTCGCTTCAAGTCACGTCTGGACACTCGCGCATTCAGGCCTCCGGAACACTCTTGAGTTTCGTGAAGCCGTCCGTGGCAGGCACTTACGATGCTCTCATTGATCTCCACGAGGCCAGCATGGCCGCGGCCCTACCCGAACTTCGCAGCGGAATTATTGAGACCTCGGGAAAGGGAACGTGGAGCATGGGAGATTTCTCAGCTGTCGGAAAGTTGCAGGGAAAAGACCTCGACTGGCGAGATGGGTCTCTAAATATTCGTGACGCAAGTGTGAGCACGGGATACTCAATAGACTCTAAACGCATTTCGCTCCCCGATATTGTGGCTCATGTCCTCGGAGGTTCCGTTGCTGGAAACGCGGAGATCACCGAGTGGCAGGCTTCCAAAACTCTAAGGCGAGCGCCGAGAGAGGCCAGACCCGCGGAGCAGATTTCGGCCATTCATCTGAAATTCAGGGATTTGTCAGCGTTTGAAATATCTAACTTTCTATCCACGCCGCAGCGTCCTTTCGGCAAAATGAATCTGGCGGGAAGCGTCGCGGGTACCGTAGACGGGGGATGGAAAGGCTCTCCGGCCAACGCCGTCTCAGATATTGTGCTGGATGTCGTATCGCCGGCAAAACCGAAACCCGGACAACTGGGACTCAATGCGCATGCCCGCACCACTTACCGGCGAGCCTCGGACGAAATCGAAGTTTCCGAATTCACCGCCAGCACGCAAGCCACGCAGGTTCGGGCGTCGGGCGTGCTCTCCAGTTCTTCTTCCGTAAAGCTTTCCGTAACGACGTCGAACCTCGGCGAATGGCAGCCGGTGCTGATTGCGGCAGGATACGATCAGCCGGTCCCCCTAAAACTGCTCGGCCCGGCGTCGTTTAATGGAACCGCGACAGGGCACATTTCTTCAATCACCTTCTCTGGAAGATTAGAGTCGGGGAACTTCGATTTCGTAGTTCCCGCCACCTCCCGCACACCGGAAGAGGATGTTCATTGGGATTCGTTCGTCACGAATTTGCGGATTTCGCCCGCCGGACTGGCATTGCGAGACAGCGTATTGCGCCGCAACAATACCGGGATCAACTTTGATCTCAATCTTGGCTTGCAAAACAGAGAGTTCACTCCATCGAGTCCTTTTACCGCCCGAATTACTTTGCGGCAGGCGGATGTCGCTGAATTGTTAAGCATGGCTGGATATCATTATCCGGCGACCGGTACCGTGAACCTGTCGGCTCAACTGTCGGGTACGCGCAGCGACCCTGAAGGAAATGGCAACATACAAATTAGCGCCGCCACAATTCACGGCCAGCCCATCCAGAGCTTGAGTGCAACACTGAGTTTCACCAATGGCGACTTGGTTTTACAGAATATCGAAATGGCTCAGGCCGCGGCTCGCGTCACCGGAAACGCGAGCTATACGTTTTTATCGCACGCCTTCACAGCTGATCTCTCCGGCGCTCATTTCGACCTCGCCCCTATGCTCCAAACCGGTCGCATCGCTGTAGAGGGCCAATTGGATTTCGTGGCACACGCTTCCGGCACTCTCGATAACCCGACAATCAGCGCCAAAATTCACTTGCAAGATTTGACTTTCGGTCAGGAACTTGCTGGAGACTTCACCTTGAACGCCGTTAGTCAGGACGGCATGCTGAACGTGTCAGGAGTTTCTCAATTCAAGACGGCGAATTTGAGCTTGACGGGAAATATTCAGCCATCAGGAAATTGGCTGGCTTCTCTGGATTTACATTTCACTCATTTGGACGTGGATTCAATTTTGCAGACCTTGCTTCAAGGCCGCGTCACCGGACATTCCGCTGTAGCTGGCGACTTGCATATAAGCGGGCCCCTACGACACGCTTCCGAACTTGCCTTGTCTGGAAACCTTTCCGACATGTTCGCGGAGATCGAAAACGTAAAGTTGCACAGCGACGGCCCCTTTCGCTTCTCCATCTCGAACCATTTGCTCAAAGTCGAACATTTTCATCTTCTCGGGGATAACACAGATCTCTCAGGAGACGGCTCCGTCAACTTGACTGGCAATCGCGAGATTGATTTTCGCGCGCGCGGCAAGTTGAATTTACAGCTGGTTCAGAGTTACAACCCCGATTTCAGTTCGACCGGCAATGTGGACGTAGATATGACAATCGCTGGCACGGTTGCAAACCCTGTTGCTCAAGGGCGCGTACAAATCACCGATGGATCTCTCGCCTACGTTGATTCGCCGAGTGCGCTGAGCGGGGTGAATGGATCGCTCACATTCAGTCAGAACCGCTTTGAAGTCGAGAAGTTGACGGGCCATGTGGGCGGGGGCACGGTCGCGTTCGACGGGCACGCCAGCCTCAACAATGGCCAGATAAATTTTGACTTGGGATTGCACGGGGAAGGAGTTCGGTTGAGATATCCGCCCGGAGTTAGTTCTACGGCGAACCTGGACTTGAAGTTTACTGGCAGCTCTGCCGCTTCCACGGTGACAGGTGGCATAACGATCACGAAGGTGGCGGTAACTCCCGGATTTGATTTCGGAGCTTACCTGCAACGGACCGCGCAATCCGCCGCGATTTCACAAACTAATCCCGTGCTGAATCGCATACGCCTCGACGTCCATATCGTGACCATGTCGGAATTACAAATGCAGACTGCCGTGATCCGCCTTTCGGGCGCGGCAGATTTGCGCCTCCGGGGAACGGCCGCAAAGTCGGTTTTGTTGGGTCGCGCGGATGTGCTCGAAGGTCAGGCCTACTTTAACGGAACGAAATATCGGCTGGAGCGCGGCGACGTGACTTTTAACAATCCTGTTACTACCGTTCCAGTAGTTGATTTGCAGGCCTCCACTCATGTTCGCGACTATGACATTACTCTGAACCTGAATGGTCCTTCGGACAAGCTGAACCTGACGTATCGCTCTGAGCCGCCTCTCCCTACCGCGGACATTATCGCGCTACTGGCTTTTGGCCAGACCACGCAACAATCCACTCAACTCCAGCAGAACGGCGCTTCCACAATCAACCAGGACGCATCCAATGCGATCCTCGCCGCCGCCCTGAATGCCACTGTCAGCAATCGTGCTCAACGGCTCTTCGGTGTCAGCCGGATAAAAATAGATCCCCAGGGCTTGAACACGGAAACTTCTCCCACGCAATCCGGACCAGCCATTACGATTGAACAACAGGTCGCCAGTAATATTACGGTTTCCTACAGCACCAACGTTTCGCAGACTTCGCAGCAGGTCATTCAGGCCGAATACAACATTACGCGTAACATTTCCATCGTCGCGATTCGAGATGAAAACGGCGTGGTGAGCTTCGACTTGAGAATCCGCCAACGCAAAAGGTAGAACTAAATGACGCCCTCGCAGCGCGCGTCACTTCAAACCCTTTTGCAGACGCCTAGCTTGCTGCATCTTCTTGCGGGCGAGCGACAGGTCTTGCGCCGAATATCATGAGCGAATCTCGATGAAGGCCACTCCCGCGGAATCCGGCAATCCCTTCGCGCACCGGCGAAACAAGATGGTGGATTCACAGCTCCGTGAACGGGGTATCTACGATTCGCGGGTGCTCGAAGCGATGTCAAAAGTGCCGCGGCATGAATTTGTCCCCGAGCGTTATCGTTTCCAGGCCTATGAAGATCACCCGATTCAAATTGGCGAGGGACAAACCATTTCTCAGCCCTATATCGTGGCGCGAATGCTCGAAGTCTTAAGTCTGGCTCGGTCAGACGTGGCCTTGGAAATTGGAACTGGTTCTGGATACCAGACCGCGCTGCTCGCCGAATTATCTCATTTCGTTTACTCCATCGAACGGCACGCAGCGTTGGCGGAACAAGCGGCAGCCACTCTGGCCCGGCTCGGTTACAAAAACGTCCGGATATCGGTTGGCGATGGCAGTCACGGAATGCCAGAGAAAGCGCCATTCGATGCTATCGTCGTTTCCGCCGCGGCTCCGCAGATACCAACTTCACTCTTTGAACAATTGAGAGAAGGCGGCAATACGATTCTTCCCGTCGGGCCACCGCAATATCAGGAACTCCAATTGGTGCGAAAACGGAATGGGCGTCCCGAAGTTACACGCATGGAATCCTGTCGTTTCGTGCCGTTGATCGGGGCGGCGGGATTCGCGCCCGACTAGCGTTGAACGTATTCTCGTGTCCCCGTCTGGGTGAAAGCGCCGCTGCACAGCCAGCCATTGTGGGCTTCTGCTTTACAATCTCTCTGTGCCTGTTTTCCGCAACCTTCGCGTCACGCTCGAAATGATTAAGTGGGAACACTCTGTCTTTGCGCTGCCATTTGCGCTGTGCGGAGCATTCCTCGCCGCCCGTGGACTTCCATCGGCTCATCAATTGACTTGGATTGTCGTTGCGATGATCACAGCTCGTTCCGCGGCAATGGCGTTCAATCGCCTGGTGGATGCAAGCACCGACGCCAGGAATCCGAGGACAAAGATGCGCGCCCTTCCGGCAGGATCGCTCACGCCATCGTTTGTGATTGGATTCGTCGTTGTATCCTGCGCCGCTTTTGTGTTCGCCGCATCGCGGCTTAATCACCTCGCACTTGTGCTGTCTCCGGTCGCACTCTTAGTTGTTCTGCTTTATTCCTACACCAAGCGATTTACCCGCTGGTCGCACGTCGTGTTGGGATTCGCTCTCGGAATCGCTCCTGCCGGGGCATGGATTGCGATCCGAGGTTCCCTAGACCCGAGAATTTTATTGCTGACCGCAGCCGTCACTTTTTGGGTTGCAGGTTTCGACGTGTTGTACGCGTGCCAGGATTTTGACTTCGATTCCCAGTCAGGTTTGCATTCCATTCCACGCTATTGCGGAGTCGCGAAATCGCTATGGATTGCCAGGCTATTCCACGCGATTATGCTCGGCCTGCTGATCAGCCTCGTTGTTGTTTTCAACTTGGGTGCATTGGCTGTCGTTGGCGTAGCGGCCGTTGCTCTGCTTCTCATTTATGAACACACGCTGGTTCACGCCAACGATCTAAGCAAACTCAACGCCGCGTTTTTCACCATGAACGGCGTCATTTCGGTCATTTTTTTTGCGTTTGTCGCAGGAGATGTACTGCTGCGAAAAATCTAGATCGCGTCCCGCCAGATCAAAACGTCGGCGCGCGCTGCATGGGTACCATCATTCAGCTTGCGTGCGCTTACTTTATTCTTGCGTACTCCGCTTTGGCTTCTTTCAGGATGGGGATGTCGGGGTCGGCGTCTTTCCATAGGTCGAGGAAATCTTTGTAGGCGGCGAGTGCCCGAGTGCGGGCGAGGTCGGCATCCGCGCCCTGCGAGGTTCTGGACTCCAGTGCATTTGCACGCGCCACGCCCAAATGCGCTAACGCTCCCGTCCAGCAGTTCCAGACGATACCGCTGTGGTCGAGAATTTTCTGGAATTCGGCGGCGGCAGCGGTCCCCTGGCCGACGGCAAGATACGCCTCTCCACGAACGTAGGTTGGATAGAGACAGGAAATATTCGAGACGAATGGAATTTGCCCTAGCTCGATCGGCGAAGCGGCTTGCAGAGCATTCAGGGCTGAATTCGGATTCCTTCTATCCAGCGCCAACTGCGCTTGAATCGGCGGCAGCCAAAGCGACTGCATCTGGGTGTCCAACGGGTATCGCTTCCCTAAATCTTGTGCCAACACATCGGCTCGTGCCGTATCACCCGCCATGGCAAATGCAAGAGCGGCCTCGGCTAGCGGCTCCCTGACTCGTCGGGGCAAATTTCAGAGCCTCTTCTGCCGATTGCCGGGCCTCCACAGGATTGCCGTAAGCGGCTTGTTCGAGAGCGGCATTCGCCTCCCATACTGCCCCCGTTTCCTTGTTGTCCGCCCGGACGGCGGAGTCCACGGCACGTTTGGTCAGTTCCCGCGCTTTGCCCAGATGACCAGCGTAGGCCTCGGTGTCAGATGCGAGCGCCAGCCCAAAATTCTCTTCGGGCTTGCCCGCAAACCACTGTTGCTGTTCCGCCATCGCCGCCGAGTCCGAGCCGAGAAAGGCAAGAGCATAGAGGTCAATGTGGAGTATGAAGTCATCCAGTTTTCGTGCCTGCGCCTCGTGGATGATCTGCCGCGTCTCGTCGAAGCGCTGCAAGGCAACAGTGTAGTTGGGGAGATTGCCGTAAAAAGCTAAATGATCCGGAGCAAGGCGCAGGGCTCGGCTTCACAATCTCCGCTGCTCTCTCATACTGCCCTTGGGCGGCGTACACGTTGCCCAAATTGCCGTACGCTGGCCAGTTCTCGCGGGTAGCCCTCAATCGCCTCCTGATACGTCTGGGCCGCTTTATCCAGTTCTCCGGTTACATCCCTATAGTAATGGGCGGTGATGGCCAGTTTTTCCCGTTCGCTGGCATGTTCCCGCAACTGAAATGCCTTGGCGAAGTACTCGCTGGCCCGCCCTATCTCGCCAAGACTGGCGTAGTCGGACCCACGGCGCGCGTAGCCCATGGCAAAATTCGGATCAAGCTCAATGGCACGCTGATGGTAAGGCAGAGCTGCGGCATAGCCTTTCTCGTTACGGATCTCCAATGCCAAGGCTGTATGCTTTCAGAGCTTCGAGCGAAGACGTCGTAGCTTGTTCGAGCGGAACATCAAATTTCTGTACCGTCGCCAGAGACTCGCCTAACTCGGTGCGCAACTTGGATGCCGCCTCGCCCAGCGCGTCCAGCACCTTCTCCTTTGACGCCGCCGTCACTTGCTCCTCGGCCAGCGGGTCTCCACTCTGGCAGTTCACCGCCTTCAATCCCAGCACGTATTCGCTGCCCAGACTGGCAATAGATCCGGCAATGTACGCCTTGCTGCCGACCCGCTGGCAAAGCTCGCGGGCCACATCGGGCGTGAGCTTCGTGCCCAGGGACGGGACATCAATTTCAAGGTCGCCGCGACCTTGTTGTCGGGGAGCACATTCAGAAACGGCGACTGGTTGAAGAGCCACGTTGAGTGCCTGCTTGAGCGTGTCGTCGAAGACGGCATCGCCCGTTTCATTGCTGAAATCGGCGAGAACGACGGTGTCCTTCTCGGTCAGGTGGTGCGCGGTCTGGCGCGAGCGGAAGTAGAGAACGGCGGCGATCACGGCAGCTAACAGAATCACAGCCGCAAAGTAGCTGCCGAGCTTCGCTCGGCTTGACCCCGGCGCCCGGCAGGGGGCGCCCGTCCCTACACGATCTTTCCCTATACGATCTGGGACCTTCACTGCGCTCGATGACGGAGAGTGGAGCAACCGCGTGAGGAACCGGACGCCGGCGACGGGCTGATGGATGTGAATGGGCTGCGCAATCCAGATCCGCTTTCATGCGCCGCAGCTACCGTACCCGAACTCGCAGCACAAACCGTCCCGCCTCCGTATCTCGCTTCAGCCGCTGCAACTCCGCTCGCATCTCCTTGGCACTCTGGTAGCGCAATTCCCGGTCTTTCTCCAGCGCACGATTAATAATGTCTTCCAGCTTCGTCGGAATATCGTGATTTAGCCGCACCACGGCCACTGGGTCGCGATTGACGATCGCTTCACAAATCAGCGCCGGAATTTCCCCGTGGAATGGCAGATCACCCGTCGCCATTTCATACAGCACCGCGCCAAACGAGAACAGATCGGTGCGCGCATCCAACTCTTTGCCCGCGGCCTGCTCCGGCGACATATAAGCTACCGTTCCCACCATGGTGCCCGGGCTGGTCAGATGCTCCGCGTCCACCGACTGGGTGTTAAGGGACGCAATCTTGCTCGAAGAACTGCCTGCCAGGCTGACCTTCGCCAGTCCGAAGTCCAGAACCTTCGCGTGTCCGCGCTTGGTGACGAAAATGTTGGCGGGCTTGATGTCGCGGTGGACGATGCCTTCGGAGTGGGCCGCATCCAGGGCGTCAGCGATCTCGATGGCGAGAGACAGAATTAGTTCGGTCTCCAGAGGACGCCCCGCAATGCGATGCTTCAGGGTCAGCGCCGTCCAGAAACTCCATAGCAATAAAGGTTTGTCCGTGCTGGTCATCAATCTCGTAAATGGTGCAGATGTTCGGATGGTTCAGTGCAGACGCAGCTTTCGCTTCGCGCTGAAAGCGGGTGAGGGCTTGCGGGTCTTTTGCAACGTCATCGGGGAGGAACTTAAGCGCCACGAAGCGATCGAGTTTCACATCCTCAGCCTTATAGACAACACCCATGCCGCCACCGCCGAGCTTCTCGACGATGCGGTAGTGCGAGATGTTTTGGCCGATCACTTGGGAAGGTCCGTCACCTGACGCGACCATATTAGGGGCCAAGCTGCGGCGAGTCAACGCATTGCGGACAGAGCTAAGCCTCACAGCGGTGGCAAGAAGGAGCTTGCTCCAGTATCATCAGGAGAATGGCGCATTCATTTCAAACGGATGACTCTAGGCTCCAGCCCATCCACGATAAGGTCATCGCTCGCGAGCGCTTGGACGCAACGGACGCGCTCAACCTCTACCGTTCTGCCGATATTCTGGCCGTGGGCTGGCTGGCAAATTTTGTCCGCGAACGCTTGCATGGCGATAAGACCTACTTCAACGTGAATCGCCACATTAATCCCACGAATGTTTGCGTGGCGGCGTGCCGTCTCTGTGCGTTTGGACGCAAGAAAGATACTGCCGGCTCCTACACGATGGCGCTCGAAGAGGTCTTCGAGACCGCGGCATCTGGATATAGCGAAGCGGTCACCGAGTTCCACATTGTCGGCGGCCTGCATCCCGACCTGCCGTTTCAGTATTTCCTCGATTTGATTTCTGGACTCAAAGAGCGCTTTCCGCAAGTACATCTAAAAGCTTTCACGATGGTCGAAGTGGCATATCTCGCCAAGCGCGCCAAGCTTTCGATCTCGGAAACCCTGAGCCAACTGAAAAGCGCAGGTGTGGATTCCTTGCCCGGCGGAGGCGCAGAAATTTTCGCCGACCGCGTGCGCCATATTATTTGCGATCACAAAATTGACGGAGATCAGTGGCTGGAAACCGCGAAACTCGCCCATCAGATGGGGCTGAAGTCGAATGCGACGATGTTATACGGGCATGTGGAGAACGACGAAGATCGGGTAGATCATTTGCTCAAGCTGCGCGAGCTTCAAGATGAGACAGGCGGATTTCAAACCTTCATCCCGCTGGCATTTCACCCCGATAACACTCCGTTGCAACATCTACCGAAAACAACCGGAATGTTGGACCTGAAACAGATCGCAGTCGGCAGATTAGTGCTCGACAACTTTCCTCACATCAAAGCCTACTGGCAGATGATGACTCAGAAGATCGCTCAAATTGCGCTTCGCTTCGGCGCCGATGATATTGACGGAACCGTCATCGAAGAGAAAATCTATCATGACGCCGGAGCCACCACTCCCCAAGGAATGCGCCGGCAGGATCTAGTGCGCTTGATTACCGAAGCGGGACGCGTACCAGTCGAACGAGACACCCTGTACCGGCCCGTAACGCGCACGGAAACGTCAGTCACCGTCGCGGTTTGAAACTACTCGGTGGGCGAAAAAATACTTACCTGCAAACAACAGGCTAATCCCCGTGGGCTATTTTGGCCCGCCCCACGGTTACTTTTCTTGATCGGCCCCTGCTACCCGAACTCACCATGGCATGCCTCAACAAGAGGTTAGCTTTCGTTTGATATCCCTTGCCGTAGGCTTTCAGCCACTCGACAACATCGGCATCCAGGCGCATGGTCACTGGTATCTTGGGTGGCCGATAAAATTTACCAATCTCGGCCCCGCTCCAATCCACGACCTCCGGCATGTCGGACAGATCAATGTCTTCGTTTCGCTTTGTGGCGATTGCGGCGATGTCTCGTTTTTGTTCCCTGGTTAGCTTCTTCATAGTTTTTCCTCTCACACGGCGTCGCGGCGCGAGCCGAAATAATGCGGATAACTTCTTCGCCCCGTTCTGGCCAGGTGTGAACCACAAAGAGCACCGCGCCCTGACTGACCGACCCAAGCGTGATCCAGCGTTCTTCCTCGCTTATCAATTCGTCGCGCCGCGTCAGGGCATAAGGGTCGTCAAAAACGAGCACAGCAGTCTCGAAGCGAATGTCATGCTTGAGCAGGTTCTGCCGGTTCTTATTTTCGTCCCATTCGAAGCGCATCGCCCGCGCGTAACGACCTAACCATACCCTACGGAAGTTTGTATGTCAATACGAGTGTACGTACATATTTAGCTGCCGACTCCATCGCAGCCCGCTGGGAAGAACCGTGGCCGCGGCAGGGCGATTCCCTAACACGACTATGGCAGACAGAACCAATACCTCAGTTTTTCATCGGCCAACCTTTTCGTAAACGACAAAATCTTAGAGGGGTACGCGTCCTATGAAGTTGCGCTCCTTAGCGTTCAATCGAGTTAGAATTGGGAGGTAGAACATGCCCAAGTTAGTGAGTGCCGTATGAACGTGCATATCAGCTATAAAGTTCACAAAACCCCCGACATCGAACGAGAAATCAACCACTTATTGGAAAAATTAAATCGGCGCTTGCGCGCCTTCCGCCCCGAACTTGTGCATTTGAAAGGACTCATCGAAGAGAACTCGCCGCCCCAGGGTGCGGTCGTTTCGTGGAACTTGCGCCTGCCCTCCGGTCAAATGGCCGCGCAGGAATCCGCTGCGAACGTATTGGCGGCGGTGAAAGCCGCATCCGATGATTTAATTCTTCAGGTCGGGAAACACAAAGACTTGCTCCGCAGTTCACATAAGTGGCGCCGCCGTGGCTCGTATGACGCTGCTGATGGGAATTCCACACAAAATCGCGAAACCTCTTTTGAAAATAACGGGGCAGAAGGCCATCGAACTCAACTCGCATCCGAGGATGTTCGTTCGTATGTGAACGCTCATCTCGGGCGATTCGAACGTTTCGTAGAGCGGGAATTGTATTTTCGAGAGGCATCTGGGCAAATCAATCCCGCTTCGGTGACTAAACATGAAGTAGTGGATGAGGTGGTGGTCCGTGCCCTGAGTGACGCTGGAGAAGCACAGGAACGTTTAGCTTTCGAGCCTTGGCTCTATCGCCTCGCTATCCAGTGCATCAACGATCTAGCGTCTCGATCGGGCCAGGGAACGGCCGACCTTCGACTTGACCGATCGGCTTATGGCACCGATGTGACCGCAAGTGGCGACGCGGAATTAGAATTCCACCAGCCGGACGAATTCATAAGCGAAAGCGATGTGATTGCTGATGGGACCACGGAAAATCCTGAAGACATTGCCTATTCTGACGAACTGATTTCCCTCGTACAGTTCGCTCTTCGAAACGCAAGCGGAAGCGATCGGGAGGTTTTTGTATTGCACACCCTGGAAGGCTTCTCTGTGGCGGAGATCGCAGCCATAACGGATCGGCCACCCGACGACATCCGCTCTGCAATCGCGTCCACTCGCGAAAGGCTCCGCCAGTCAGCGCCCGTTCGGAATGGATTTAAGGAAAATCTTTTTCAGCGAACAGGGACGGATTGAACTGGAGTTGTGAACCTGTCTTCATAGCTACTATCTCTCGATTAGGCTTTCCTATCAGCTGCGGCGCTTTACAAAACGCATCTCCTTAGACTGCCAAAGTGGTAATGTGTGCTGATTCAAAGGAGCATTGTGGAAGCGGACACAATCAGTATTCCTAAGAAGGCGGTCGTTGTTGGCGCTGCACCCGAGGGAGCTAGTGATAGCGAGTCCGCGGGGCGCGCGGTTCGCCAGATGTTCACTTCGATTGCGCCGAGATACGATCTGCTCAATCATTTACTCTCCTTCAACGTTGATCGCCTCTGGTGGAGAAGAACAGCGCGGACTTTTGGCAGTATTTTGTCCCGGCCGAATGTTCAGGTATTGGATTTATGTTGCGGGACCGGCGATCTGACTCTCGCGCTTTGGCGAAAATCTATGAAAACCTCGGCGGCCATTGTGGGAGCCGATTTCGCTCACCCCATGTTGCAGCGGGCAAGAAAGAAATCAAGCGGAACTTCTCTACGGTGGATTGAAGCCGATGCGCTGCGCCTGCCAGTTCCCAACTCGAAATTCGATCTTGTGACGTCTGCCTTCGGATTCAGAAACCTGGCTGATTACGACGCTGGCCTGCGAGAGATCGTTCGAGTGCTGCGTCCGGGAGGCGAATGTGGAATTCTCGATTTCGGGGAGCCCGGCGGATTGATTGGAAAGTTCTACAGAATCTATTTCAAGCACGTGCTGCCCGCCGTGGGTTCGCTTATCTCCGGGGTCCAGGGGCCCTACCGGTATCTCCCTGCCTCAGTGGAACGATTTCCTTCCCCGCAAGAAATGCTCGCCAGGATGGAGAGGGCGGGGCTGAATGAAGTGTCCTGGACGCCTTATACATTTGGAATCGCAGGTCTTTTCCGCGGAAAGAAGCTGTTGCCTCAAACGTGATCCACCGTGTGCGGCGTGGAAGCCACTGCTTCCAGGTGCCGGTGGGAAGTAAAGGAGTCAGCGAACGCGTCCGCAACTGTGTAGTGGATTACATCTTCATAGTATGGACCAAGGAACTCCCGTAAACGATCCGTATTCATAATTGGGTTGCCCGACAAATAAGGTATCGCCGCCGGCGGCATTTCAGAGATCCCAGCTCTCCAAAGAAAGCTCGATAATTGCCGCATCATCCATTCGCCCGGAACCCGCAGAAGCTTCGTATCCGCGATTTCCGCACAACGGCCTAGAGCAATCGGCTCGCCTCGTCCTGCAATATTCAAAACTGTGAGCCTTCTTGACTCCGGCTCGGACTTGCGCAGGATAAATGTAATGACTCGTGCTACGTCTTCGATGTGAACGGCTTGAATACGCCGCGCAAGATATTTTTTGCTCCAAGGGACGATGAACGGCATTCTCTTCCCGTTCTTATTCAGGTTCGCGCCAATCTTACTTCGGCCGCTTGGCGTGCCCTGAAAACCCCGCACCAGATAATTGGAACCTCCGGCACCCGCGAAAATTGCAGGACGGAGAACATAAACGCTACAAGCCCGTGCCGACGGCGCGCGCTGCTGAATCGCCTGGTCGGCTTCCATTTTATGAACTGCAATCGTAAGCGAATCAGCAGAGAGCTTTTTGTCCTCAGTCACTTCGTGGGAAAAATGCGTTCCGTACGCATAGGCGCAGCTGACGAAAATAAACTTCTTTATGATTTCTTCGTCACGGTTTGCTTCGGTCAAAGCTTCAAATACGCGAGCCGTGCCGCCGACGTTAATTTGCCACGTACGATCGGTATTACTCATGCCGGAACGCATGGGATCAGAAAGAAAAGCCAAATGAATAACGGCAACCGGCCGCAGCGCCCGCATGAGGAGAAACAATTCCCGGCAGGATTCTTCCAGTCCCAAATCCAGCCGAACAAAGCTCAAAGGTTCGCTGGTCTCCGGCGGATTCAGGCCGATGCCGGTAACTCTGTATCCTTTGAGTTGCGGCAGAAGCTTAAGCCCGAGATGACCGGATATCCCGGTGACCACAATGTTGGGCTTTTCTTCATCCATCACTTGGGTCCGGTCGGGGGCGCGCCTGGCGGAACGTGGCCGCCACCTGGCGATCCAGGTGCCGGTGAGGGGGACGTAGCGGCAAAGTATGCCTCGTCGAAGCTCGGTGTCGCGGACTGTTGCATTGTCTGCATGGCATCCTGCATTTTTTGCTTTTGCAGGCTTAATCGGATTTCGTCGCGCACTTTATCCAACGGCACGGTGTCTTTTTGCTCAAGTTTGTACACGAAATATCCGCCGGGGTCGGTCAATACTTGCGACACGTCGCCAGGCTTCATGTCGAAAACGCTGGCCTGAGTTGGTGGAAGTGACGTGCGGCGAGCATTTTCCATCTTCACTGCTGGAGGAGCAGCCTTAAAATTGGCGAATTGATAAGATTCCGCCTGCAATTTCGTGAAATTCTCTCCCGCAGCCGCGCGTGCCCGCAAGTCGTCGGCTTCCTTTTTCATTGCCGCCTCTGAGTCCTCCTGGCGTTTCTTGGTGTCCGCCTCGGTTTCTTTTGAAGCGTCTTTTGCCGGCTCCTGCTGCTTCGTACGTGGGATGTAAAGCCGGTCCAAAGTCGCCTCTTCATATGCGGCTTTGTTGTTCTGGTAATAATTCTGTATCTCTTGCTCGGGAACCTTGGCAGACTCTTCTTGAAGATTTTGAGCCAGCTGCCGGGTCAGGACTTGCAATCGCGCCAGTTTCAAAAGCTCTTCGTAGTGAACACCGCGATCGAGTCCCTTCTTGTGAGCTTCGTTGGCCATGATAAGTGCGGTCGCGTATTGAGTCGCAAACTGCTTTTTCGCGGTTGGCGGTACTTGCAGGGTCTCTACCAGTCTTTCAAATTCAGCGCGAGTGACGACAGTCTTGCACTCGGACCCCGCGCTCTTGCTGGCCGCACCCTTTGTCGCCAGTGTCTTTTCCGCGGTGGGTGAATTACATACACCCTTGATTGTGATGACCGCAGGATTTGCCGATAGGCCGGCTTGTGCGCCTTGAGCGTGCGACGAACCGCTTAACTTAGGTGGGGCTGGAGCACTGTTTTCCTGCGCCGCGGCAAAGCTTGCGAACAATAGAAATAACAAAACAAATCGCATCATTTCGGAGGTTCCTCCAGAGTAGTTCAATATGGACATCGAAATCCTAGCACAGAGCGAACGACGATTGCGGACGCGCACTAACACAACTCAAGTTGGCGAAAGCGGTTGCTCCGGCGATAATGCACTCATGCCGGAAGCACATTTGGTTTATAGTCCCCAGTCCATGCGGCGGGAAAAGCGAGCCGTGGCGGGACGGTCCGTGTTGGCTTCCATCGCCATTACTACCTTAAAAGTGATCGTTGGACTGGCTACCGGCAGCTTGGGCATTCTGTCGGAAGCCGCACATTCCGCGCTTGATCTTATCGCGTCTGTAATCACGCTCTTCTCGGTCCAGGTCTCTGATAAGCCGGCGGACGCGGACCACCAGTATGGACACGGCAAAGTCGAAAATTTCTCTGCATTTATCGAAACTGGCTTATTACTGCTCACATGTGTCTGGATTATTTACGAAGCCATCAGTAGATTATTTTTTCACCATGTTGACATTGAGCCGACGCTGGCCGCTTTTCTCGTAATGTTTTTCTCTATGCTCCTCGATTACTGGCGGTCGCGGGCGCTGGGGAAAATCGCCGCCAAGTACGACAGCCAGGCTCTGGAGGCCGACGCTCTGCATTACTCCACTGACATTTTTTCCAGTGGTGTCGTGGTGGCTGGCCTTTTACTCGTGATGCTAGGACGAAAATTTGCGGTTGGCTGGCTGCGGGATGCGGATCCCGTGGCGGCGCTATTTGTTGCAGGCGTCGTTGTCTATGTAAGTTCGCGCCTTGCGCGAAAGACCGTGGATGCCTTGCTGGATGCGGCCCCGGCAGGAGTTCGACTGCGGATCATATCGGCGGTGAGGAACGTGGACGGCTTGCTCGAAGTGGACCGGGTTCGCATTCGCAGGGCAGGGAACAAGTACTTTGCGGATCTTTCCATTGGCCTGGCTCGCAATGTTACGTTTCAACGGTCGGAACAGGTGGCTGATGCAGTGACCGCGGCAGTGCACAATGTTCTGCCCGACGCTGACGTCATAGTCCATTCCACGCCGCGCGCCGCCTATACGGAAAACGTCTTTGACCGGGTTCGTGCAGTCGCTACAAAGCACAATTACAACGTCCACGACGTAAGCATCCAGAACCTGCGCGGTCGCCTGCACGTTGAGCAGCATCTCGAGCTGGATGAGCATTTAAGTCTGAAAGAGGGTCACGACCATGTGACCCTGCTGGAATCGGAGATTCGACGAGAGGTGCCGGAAATTTCGTCAATCCTTACCCACATTGAAAGTGAGCCCGCAACCATCGAGAAGGGAGACGAACTCCAGCGGGACGCGAAGCTGGAAAGGCGGCTTAAGAAAGTCGCGTCGGAGTTCCCGGAAATTCTCGACATGCATGATATTGCCATCAAGCGCGTCCGCGGCAGGCTATATGTTTCCTGTCACCTAACTTTGTCGGACGATTTACCACTTTCGCGGGTGCATGATATTTCGACTGAGTTGGAAATCCGATTCAAACAGGAAGCACCAGAACTGTTTCGAGTTTTAATCCATCCTGAACCCAGGACCGATAATCGCCGTTAGTTCCAGATATCCTGGAATTTGATAACTTGAAGAGCCCAGAGCGTCCACGTAATTCCTTGTAAGAGGATATTTTTAGAGATGACATCGGCCCAGCCCTCCCCGGCCCAACCGCAAACGGCGAACCCCTTTCGCGGATATTTATACATTGCAACCGCGACATTGTTTTTGGGGAGTATCGGCAGTCATGGGAAGAGCTATATTCACTGGCCGCTTACTCCTGCGCGGCCATGCAGTTGGTTCAATTGATCCGCTGATACTTTCTCAGAGCCGTACGACTTTATCTCTTCTCTTTCTTCTGCCGATTGTGCTCTTACCGGGCAGGCGCGGACTCTTGAAACTTTCTCGTTTGGATGCTGGACGGATGGTGCTGCTCGGCGTGTTCGGTTTGGCGGCTGCCAATTACTTCTATTACCTCGCCATTCAGAAAACTAACGTCGCAACCGCTATAACGGTGCAGTATACGGCGCCCGTTTGGGTTTTGCTGTATATGGTTGCGCGAGGTTTACAGAAGCCGACGATTCAAAAGCTCGTGTCTGTCGCGCTGGCGGTGATCGGTATTGCCATCGCGATCGGCGTGTTCAATAAAGGAGAAGCGCATCTGAATTCCATTGGCGTCATCGCGGCGCTGCTCGCGGCGTTTGCGTACGCGTTCTACAACATCGGTGGACACAACATCGTGGCACGCCATGACCACTGGACCGTCATGTTGTACATGATACTGGCGGCATCCGTCTTCTGGTTGATTCTCAATCCTCCCTGGAAAATCGTTGCCGCACATTTCTCCCTAAGTCAATGGCTGTTCCTGCTTGTGTTTTCACTTACTTCGATGTTGATTCCATTTTCATTCTATTTCGCCGGACTGCGTCACCTCGAACCGACCCGTGCCATCATCGCGAGCTGCCTGGAACCCATCTTCTCTATCTTGATCGCAGCCGTGGCCTTGGGTGAAACAGTACGACCGGTACAAAGCGTGGGTATGATCATGGTGCTCGCTGCGATTATTGTTGTTCAGTTGCCCTAGCAGTAGGATGAAGATCGAGAAATCCAGGCAATTAATGACGGGTTCCCTAAAATGGAGATTGGTCCCGTTTTGTAAAAAGATTGTAATGGTCCCCTGCTGGTAACTAGGAGTGTGCACGGTCCTCTGCTACGTTGAAGGAATTCATCATTGGTAATCAATAATAGGGAGGATAGTTTTATGCGACGCGCTCGCATCGGATATGTGCTTGCCTTCGTACTTCTTCAAGCTGGGGCGTGTTTTGCCCATCACATGGCGGTGGTAGTGAACAAAGACAATAGCGTTACGAATATCAGCTCCGTCTACCTGGCAAAAATCGTAAAAGCCGATACGAGAAAATGGACGAACGGGTCGAATATTGTTCTTGTTCTCCATAGGGCATCGGCAGGCGAAATGCGCACCCTGCAAAAATTGAATCACATGTCGGAACAGGAGATGAAGTCCAGGCTCGAAGCTCGCAAAGACGGGATAATCCTGGTGGATTCGGACGATGACGTCCTTAATACGGTCGGCTCTATGCCCGGTGCAATTGGCTTAGTGGAGGTTCGCGCGGTAAACAACAAGGTTAAGGTGGTGAAAGTTGATGGAAAGCTGCCATTGGAGAAAGGCTACCTCCCTGACTGATGACCTGCCCTGCTATGCCTCTGCGGATTTCGAACTCAACAACTCAAAGCAGCGACGCGCTTTCCTTACATCCCGCCCGATTTGTTCCCGCAACGTCTCCACCGATGGAAACTTCTTTTCGTCCCGAAGACGTTTGAGAAAGTGAATTTTCACTTCGCTCTCCTCCGTTATTTCAAGCGGACGAAAATTTAGCAGGTGAGATTCAATCGCGAATGAGTTCGCTCCGAAAGTTGGGCGATTCCCGATATTTGTAACTGAGTCAAAACATTCTTTTCCCGCCTGGGTGCTGATCTGGGTGCGGGTAATGTAAACGCCGTCCTTGGGAACAAGTTCGTCATACGGCGCGAGATTAATGGTCGGAACTGTGTATTTCGAGCCGTATCCGCGCCCATGTGCGGGCGTAGATTGAATGCTGAAGAGCCGCCCCATCAGATGTCGGGTCCGGCTAACTTCGCCCACTTGCAACAGAGTTCGAATGTGAGTGCTGGAAACAGGTTCTTTACTGACTCGCATCTCCGGATAAAGCACGACTTCAAATCCCATGCTTCGGCCAAACTGTTTCAGCAGATTCACATCTCCTGAAGCCTTGCGCCCAAACCGAAAATTAAATCCCTCATGCACTTCATGGGCGTGTAGCCGGTCTTTGAGAATGTCGCGGACGAAATCTTCAGGACTCATATCCGCCAGCTTATTGTTGAACGGGAGGATAAGTGTCGCGTTAATTCCGCTAGCTTCGAGGAGACTTAGCTTTTCGGCCGCAGGCGTGATGAGCTTAACTCCAGCTTCTGGACGGAGAATCCGCATGGGATGGGGCTCGAAAGTTACGGCCAGCGAGCGTTTTCCTTGCGCCAAGCCGCGCCGGGCGATTTCTTTCAGTACGCGCGCGTGAGCCAGGTGCACTCCGTCGAAGTTCCCGATACTGACAATCGTGGCACCGAAATTCGACGGCAGATCATCGAGCTTTAAAAAAACTTCCATGTGAATCGTAAATCCTTAAACCTGTTTCAGATTTCAAAATCCAGTTTCATGCCGTCATACGATAGCCGGACATTACTAGGTAATGACGCGTTCGTGGCTTGATGCGGCAGGTCATGACAAATGTGAGTGAAGAACGCGCGCCGCGGCTGGAGAGTTTCCACAATCCGCAGGGAGTTTTCTACTGTCGAGTGTGTGGGATGAGGCTGATGCCGCAATGCGTCGAGAAAAAGAATATCGAGATCTTTCAATCGCGCCATCGAACTCTTCGGAATCTGGCTGTGATCGGTCAGATAAGCGGCCGAACCGAATCGAAATCCTAATATTTCCGTCTCTCCATGAATGACCGGTACCGGTTCAAACGTTGCCCCGAAGAGTTCAACCGGTCCGGAAATGTCCATGAGCTCAAGCTGGGGAAGCCCGCCAAATTTGTAGGCTGGCGCGAAAATGTATCCAAACATATTGCGGATGAACGCGGCTGCATCCGGCCGCGCATAGAGCGGAAGCTTGCCGGGCCGGTGCTGATAACTCAAAGGCCTGAGATCATCAATGCCCAAAAGATGATCGGCGTGAGTATGAGTGTAAAGAACAGCGTCCAGGCGCCGGATACGTTCGCGAATAGCCTGCTCGCGAAAATCTGGAGTGGTGTCAATCAGTAGTGCCCTGCCCGAATATTCGATCAATATAGATGGACGGGTGCGGCGATCGTGCGGATCAGCCGAATTACATACGGCACAATCACAACCGATAGTGGGGACTCCCACCGAAGTCCCGCTTCCCAAGACGGTTAGGGTCGCCTTCATCGCTTCGCGGCGGCGGATGCAGGCGCTTGCGGCGGGTGCGCCAGAGCATTTGTGACTTCGACATAAGCCATGCGCAACTCGTAAAGACAGTTCTGCAAAAAGCTCGCTTCGCGGTCGGTCAAATTCCCCTTGGTTTTTTCTGAGAGCAGACTCAATGTGTCCACGGTCTGGCGGGCGCCGATCAGATCAAGGCGCGGCTGACCACCCTCTTCCTGCATAAGGCCAAGTTGCAGCATGGCGGTCATGTAGAGCGACGCCATGAAACGCTCGAACGTCATTTCCAGTTCTTTCGCCGAATGACCACTCCGTTCGACGTGGGAGTCCAAATCCTTGGAGGATTTTCGATAAGCGTCCGCCTGCGCCTGCTGCTCATCCGCGGTGGGGGCGGGGGGCATAGGACCATCCGCGCTTTCCGAGCCAACCGCCTCCGGCGGGTTGACGCTTTCACGCGCAACGGGAGCTGGCGCAGTAGACGTCGAAACTTGCTCTTCGGAAATATCACTGCGTACTTCGCCTTCGGCGGTGAACAATCTCCGGTCGGTAACGGTGAAGCTTTCCTGTTTCTTCTCAGACATAGTTTTCCTTCAATCTTCAAATACTAATGTTCGAATACTTTGGAGAATGGACGCGTAGTGACGTTAAGAATTGTGCCATCAATCTGAAGCGGTTTCCCGGATGTTGCGATCTCACGCCGGATATACCCGAGCGCCACGTGGTATGGACCTACGGAGAGTGGTAACGAGGCGGAGCTTGTAATCTCTCCGACATCCTTGCCGTCCACGTTGATCTTCATTCCGGGCACTGGAAGTGGGCCGTCAACTGTAAATCCGGTAAACATTCGATGGACGTTTCCACGCGATCGAATACGCTCTACGATTTCCTGACCGATGTAACATCCTTTGGTAAAGTGCAAAGCGCGCTGTTGGCCGGTCTCCTGCGGTAAATCGCGTTCCCGAATGTCCTGTCCGAATCGCGGGATTCCTTCGGCAATACGAAGCAAATTAAGCGCGGACGTTCCAACGGGCTTTGCTCCCGATGCGTTCAAAGCGTCGAGAACTAACGATTGATTCTCCGGGGAAAACCACACTTCATAAGATTCCACACTGGGGCGGTCCCCTCGAACCATGGTCACAGAAACGTCCCGCCAGGCGAGGTCCACAAAACTGAGCGGCTGAAGCGGAGGAAAAACTAATCCCGCAGATCGCAAGACCTCGCTAGCCTTCGGGCCCGCGATTCCTACTGCCGCTAGTGTGCCGGTCAGGTCCGCGACTTCGACATCATCCATGATGATGTATTTATCAAAAATCTCCAGTATTTTCGGCAACTGAGAACGGTCAGTATCCACCAGCAGCGAATCGCCGCGCTGGTAGGCATACAGATCGCCCAAAATCCGGCCCTGGGGGTTCAACAGAAATGCGTAGACTCCATTTCCCGCCGCCAAGTCCCGCACATTATTGGTAATGATCCCATTGAGCCACCGGACGCGGTCCGAACCGGTGAGCGAAATCTTGGCACGCCAGGGCATCTCATAAACACCGCTATTTGAACGTAATGCCTCGAATTCGGCAGGGACGTCGCCGCGGTCGGCAGCCATAGCAATGCCCGCGGTTTCGCCCAATTGCGGCGAAGTCGGCGGATCGTGGGAAGCGATTGAAAGCATTGTACTGCTTAATTATACAGGGCAAGAGTCGGCGGCACGGGCCGGCAAAGGGGCAAATCCATCACTCTCTATGACCGCCGTTGCGGGCATTGACTAGCGTCCCGTAGCGGGGGTACGCTAGCGGCAATGGAACCTGCTTGCCTTTTGGCAGCGAGCATCCGGTTGGTTTCACCCCAGACATTGTATTTTGATCCGGCGTGCGGAATGCGCCAGTGTGCGCGTATGGCCGGAATGCCATCTAGAGAACCGCAGCTCGAAGCTTGAGAAACTAAAACGCGTGTAGGAGGATGCGCCTAAACGGAATGAAAAAAAGTATTGCGATTAGTCCGAACATTAAGACTCTTTTTGGTACGCGCGATGAGAATCTGCGCGTGCTGGAAGACGGTTTGAACGTCAACATTGATCTGCGATCTGAATCCATCCAAATAGAAGGCACACCCGGGGACGTATCGCGCGCCGAGCAGGTGTTCACGGATTTCGAGCAACTCGAGCGCTCTGGACATCCATTTCACAACGGCGATTTGAACAGCATGCTGCGTGTGCTGGTCGCGGATCCCAAGGCAACTCTGCGCGGCCTCGCCGAAGCGGGCAAATTGCGCTCGTTTGGACGCCGGACCGTCCAGCCAAAAAGCTTAAACCAGCGCCGTTATCTGGATGCCATCGAGAAATACGACATGGTTTTCGGCGTGGGTCCCGCCGGTACAGGCAAAACTTACCTGGCGGTTGCGATGGCAATTTCCGCCCTGCTGTCGAAGCGCGTGAATCGTATTATTCTGGCGCGTCCCGCGGTTGAAGCTGGAGAGCGTCTCGGCTTTCTGCCGGGGACGCTGCAAGAGAAAATAGACCCTTATCTCCGTCCCTTATACGACGCTTTGTACGACATGCTCGAACCTGAAAAAGTTGACCGCTATTTAGAAAAGAATGTGATCGAGATCGCTCCCATCGCATTCATGCGCGGGCGCACGCTGAACGATTCATTCGTCATTCTGGACGAGGCGCAGAACACGACTTCCGAGCAGATGAAAATGTTCGTCACCCGGCTCGGCTTCAACTCCAAAGCAGTCATCACCGGAGATGTAACGCAAATAGATTTACCCAGCGCGCGCCGTAGTGGTCTTCTCGAAGCGGCCGACGTACTGAAGCAGGTCGAGGGTCTCACATTCGTGTACTTCGACGAAGGCGATGTGGTTCGCCATCACCTCGTGCAGCGAATTATCCGGGCATATGATGAGCACAAGGTGAAGCTCGCCGAGGCGCAATTGCCGTTGATTGAACCAAAGCCCGCTACGAATGGGAAATCGAACCAGCCTCCTCAAGTCGCTCCGATTCATGTGGAGAAAGAGAATCCCCTCGCCACCTCGATAGAAAGCGAAGGATAAGGTTTGAAATAATAAAAAGGAGGGCTTCATGGGCCCTCCTCGTATTTTTGTTCCGTTCTGCATATCGCAATGATCATTTCTCGAACGCGGCTCGTGGGAATGGATGTCGCCTCTCTCGGACGGTTCGTCAGCAAGGTCCGCCGACTCGTTCCAATTGAGGGACTCGTGAATGTTCTAGTGACCAGCAGCAACGAAATGAAAAGCTTAAACAATCGGTTTTTAGGAAAGGATGCGGCAACGGACGTTTTATCGTTTCCCGCCGATGGATTGAATGGCTTCGCGGGGGAAATCGCAATTTCGCTTGAGATTGCCAGATCAAATGCCGCAAAGTTGGGGCATTCGACATCCGATGAAATCAAAATTCTGATCGTGCACGGCATTTTGCATCTCTCTGGTTACGATCATGAAAATGATCGCGGAGAAATGTGCCGTGAAGAGCAACGGCTGCGGGAGGTGCTGAGACTACCCATCGGATTGATTGAAAGGACTCGGCGAGTTTCAAACGCACGTAAGAAATTGGCGCCACGCGTGGCCGCGAGGGCGAAGTCATGACTCTCGGCCTTGCCGCCACTCTTCTCCTTCTGCTCGGGCTTCTGACGCTGGTTTCCTACGTGGATCGCGTGTATTCGGAAATTGGCAAATTCCTTTCCCGCGATTTCCAGGACAACATTGATGTCTTCGAAAAAGAAGTTGAACCTCGGCTGAGCGTAACGCGAGCCCGCGCCGCGTTGTCCATGGCGGTCTTAACCCAATTGATCACTGCGGCCATCGCGATGCTGATTGGGTTCGCCGTGTTCCGCGATGGCGACTGGAGTTTGCAGGAAGTTCTTCAGGCTACGTTAAGCCTCATCCTGATTGTCATTCTTTGCAATCGCTTTCTCCCGTTCGTCTTTTTTTCTCGCACTTCCGGTCAATGGCTCGTTCGTTGGCCTTTTATTCTGCGAATTTTGATTTACATTGTGCTTCCGGTAACGCTGATCCTTGGATTTTTGCAGTCCGTCGCTGCTTTGACCCGGGCACACACCGAAGAGCAGCCCGAAAGTCAGGCCCAGGCCGTGGACGCATTAATCGAGGCAGGGCAGGAGGAAGGCATCCTCAACGAGGGCAACCGTGATTTGATTCAGTCGGTGGTCGAGTTCAGCGAGAAAACCGTTCGCGAGGCCATGAAGCCGCGTCCGGAAATTGTTGCTGTGCCGGTCGAAACCACCGTTGAACAGTTCATTGATTTGTTGCGCACAAAACCATTCTCGCGGGTTCCCGTCTTCGAAGGCAGCATCCACAACATCAAGGGGATCGTTTACGCACAAGATGTTCTTCAGGTTCCTGACACCGAGGCTCGCGCCCGTCGCGTGGATTCGCTGATGCGCAGAGATGTTTACTTCGTGCCGGAAAGCAAGTTGGGCAAAGATCTTCTGCGGGAGATGCGAAATAACAATATCCGCATGGCCATCGTAGTGGACGAGTACGGCGGCGTCGCCGGATTAGTTACGATTGAAGATCTGGTGGAGGAAATCGTCGGCGAGATACGCGACGAACACGAGAATCCTGAAGTGGTTCGCGAAACCGATTCGTCTTATGTGGTTCGAGGCAACATGGACGTGGACCGGCTCGATGAGCTTTTCGGCATCCGCCCGGAGGGCAAAGAGTCATCTACGGTTGCAGGATTAGTCAGCGAGCTTGCGGGGAGAATTCCGCGAAGGGGCGAAGTCGTCGAGGAAAACGGCCTCCGCTTCGAAGTTCTGGAATCCACAGAGCGCCGAGTTGAGCGCGTACGTATTTCCCTCGCGCAGCCCAGCCAGATGAAGCTGATATAGTTGGCTTGCTTCTAGCTCAACCCCCTATGGCCTTTCACTCAGGATTTGTCTGCATTCTCGGGCGTCCTAACGCGGGCAAGTCAACGTTGTTGAACGCTCTTGTCGGCGAAAAGCTGGCAATCATTAGTCCCAAGCCGCAGACGACGCGGAATCGCATCCTTGGAATCATTCAAATTCCGAAACGCAAGCATAAAGCCGGCGGTCAAATCATTCTGATTGACACGCCCGGAGTGCATAAGGCGGACACGTCGCTTGGCCGAAGAATGATGAGCGAGGTGCGAGAAGCCGCTGAGGGATGCAATCTGCTACTGCTGATCACTGACGCCACGCGCCGTTTCGGCGAAGAAGATCAGAGCGTCCTCGAAATATTGAAGAAAGTCAAAACACCATCGCTGTTATTGCTGAACAAAATTGATTTGATTAGGGGAGGGAAGGAGAAATTGCTTCCCTTAATCGCACAATACTCAGAACTCCATCACTTCAAGGAAATTATTCCCATCTCTGCGCGCGAGCCCGAAGGTCTCGATTTGCTTCTGGAGAAAGTTGTTTTGGCGCTTCCGGAGGGACCGCATTATTTTCCCGACGATCAAGTCACCGACCAGCCGGCGCGTTTCATGGTGGCCGAACTCATTCGCGAACAAATCCTCGCCGAGACGACGGAAGAGGTTCCCCACGCGGTGAGTGTTGTAGTCGAACAGTTTGAAGAAGGGGCAAGACTCACCCGCATCGCCGCAGTGATCTATTGTGAACGCGATGGGCAAAAGCGCATCCTGGTCGGTAAACAAGGCCAGATGCTAAAAAAGATTGGCACAACCGCCAGACTGCAAATCGAAAAAATGGTAGGCACGAAAGTCTTCCTGGAACTCTTCGTAAAAGTGCAACCCGGCTGGCGCGACTCACAACGGTTCGTGGACGAACTCGATTGGCACCGCCAGTTGGAACAATTAACCCCCAAGGTTCGTCAGAATCAAGCCCGTCAAAATCAAGCCGGCCAGAATCAAGTTCGTCAGAATCAATCTCGTTAGGATCAGCCCGCACGGTTTCCTTAGTGTACCTTCCTGTACCTTCGTGTCCTCTGTGGTTAATAGGTTTTGGAACTTGACCCCCCTACTCTTTCACCGATATTCCTAAAGTTCTCATCTTCCGATAAAGATGACTTCTTTCCAACCCAAGCACCTCAGCGGTCCGGCTTACGTTCCCGTGATTCTCATCTAGTTTCTTCAAGATGTAATCTCGTTCGTACGCTGAACGCGCTTGATGCAGCGTCGAGAATTCAGCCCCTGCCGCGCGCCGCGTTCCGTCCCGATAGACCAAAGGCGGAAGATGCTTGCGTTCAACCCGAGTCGTAGTCGGATTCATAATCACAATGCGTTCGATCACATTGCGGAGCTCTCTAATATTTCCAGGCCACGAGTAACCAACCAATGTATCAATCGCGTCTTCGGTGATCTCGCGCGGACGTCGTCCATAAGCGGCGGAAAACTCTTTCAGAAAATGACGCGCAAGCAATGGAATGTCTTCTTTCCGCTCGCGCAGGGGAGGCACCGAAAATGGAATCACATTCAGCCGGTAAAACAAGTCTTCACGAAAATTTCCCTTCGAGATTTCTTCTTCCAAATCTTTATTCGTAGAAGCAATGACCCTCACGTCCACGGTGATGGGTTCTTCGCTTCCCAACGGCGAGAAGCGTTGTTCATCCAGAGTGCGCAACAATTTTGATTGCGTCTTAAGGCTCATATCTCCGATTTCATCGAGGAACAAAGTTCCTCCATGCGCTCTTTGCAGTTTTCCTTCTTTGTCGTTATGAGCGGCCGGGAAAGAACCCTTGCGATGCCCAAACAGCTCACTCTCAATCATGTCTTCGGGAATCGCGGCACAGTTTACTTCCACAAACATTTCGTCTTTGCGAAGACTGTTCGCGTGAATAGCGTTGGCGACCAATTCCTTCCCGGTCCCAGATTCACCATAGATAAGCACCCGTCCATTGGTCGGCGCCATCAGTTGAATCTGCTGGCGCAATGCCTTCATCGGAATGCTGTCGCCCGCAATAATGCTCTTTGGCGTCAGTTGTTTTTTTAGGTCGCGATTTTCATTTCGCAGATGGCGGGCATCAATCGCATGCTTGATCAGGATTACGGTCTTGTCTATCGAAAGCGGCTTTTCAAGAAAGTCGTAAGCGCCGAGCTTGGTGGCGCGAACCGCTGTCTCGATCGTTCCGTGACCCGAGATCATAACGATTTCGGGAGCATTTTCCATCTCCCGGATTCGTTCGAGAGTCTCCATGCCGTCCACGCCGGGAAGCCAGACGTCCAGCAATATCAGATCGAATGCGCTCTTGCGAAGAATTTCCACGCATTGCTCCCCGCTTTCGGCGACGGAAACCTGATAGCCTTCATCCTCCAGCACGCCTTGAAGCGACTGCCGAATGGTGGATTCGTCGTCCACAATAAGAATTTTATGCATGATGAAGCGCAGGGCTGGCAGCAACGGATTCCAATACCACTGGCAACTCCACTATAAACCGCGTGCCGGACGGTTTATTTTCCTCGACGCGGATGGACCCGTGGTGATCTTCAATAATCCTGCTGACGATGGCGAGGCCCAGACCCGTGCCGCGCTGCTTGGTCGAAAAGTAGGGGAGAAACAAGCGCTCTTTCAATTCGCGAGACACACCGTGTCCCGTGTCCGAGATAACGATTTCGACTGCATCACCGGTGGCGACCATCGCCGTGGAAATATAAATCTCCCGCAGCGGAGAATTCAGCATAGCTTCGGCCGCGTTATCCACGAGATTCGCCAGCGCCCGTTTGATTGCTTCGGGATCCGCCATCACCTTCGGCAGATCGGGAGCGAGCCGCGTGCTGAGGCGAATGCCATCCAACCGTCCATCGAACATGCCTAACGCAGTCTCCACGATTCCGTTAATGTTCGATGGCTGCGGCTGCGCTGTAGGGAAGCGCGCCAGTGTCGAAAATTCATCCACCAGAGTTCGAACTGTGTCCACCGCGCTGGAAATCGTCTCTGCGCATCCATCAATCGTGCGAAGCGAAGCTTGATCGGGAACGCCGCTACGCTTCAAGTGTCGCCGGATGCGGTCCGCAGACAGCGCAATCGGCGTTAAAGGATTTTTTATTTCGTGCGCCACCCGGCGGGCCACGTCACGCCATGCCGCCTGTTTTTGTCCCTTCAGCAAGTCAGACAAATCTTCGAAAACCAGCACATATCCCAGGCGCTCGCCGCCATGATGCAGAGTGGCCACCGTCGCTGCCACATTCAACGTCGCGCGCTGCACGGTGATTTCCATCTGCGTCGTTGTGCTTCCCATTCGGTCCGCGCGCCGCAGGAGAGGCTCGAGGTCCTGCAACATCTCCGCAGAAAACACATCCGCCAGCGGGGCGCCGATAAGGATCGTCGGCGCACCTGCTTCTTCGCCCTTGGGATGAAAGAGCCGTAGCAACGCCTGATTCAGATGCGTGATGTGACGGTCGGCATTGAGTGAAAGTACGCCGGTGGGAATGCTCTCCAGTATTGTCTCAATGTGCCGGCGCCGTTGTTCCAGCGTATTGTTTGCGGCGCTCAATTTACGGCTGGATGCTTCAATCTGCCGGCGGCTCACTTCGAGGTCTCCGGCCATAAGATTGAATGATCGAACCAGGTCTCCCAATTCATCCGCCGCTGAAATCTCCACGCGATAGTCGAGCCGTCCGCGAGAAATTTCCTGAGTCGCTTCCGCCAGCGCGGCCACCGGGCGGGTGACGAGTTTGGATAAAAAAAGTGCAAACCACGTGGTCGCGAATAACACCAGTACGGTGAGCAACAACAGCAGGTCCATATATGTACGTCGCACCAGCCGCCGCTTGCGGCTCAAATCCAGGTAGCGCTGCTGGCTGGCCGCGACCTGTCTCACAGTTTGCGAGAAGTCATGCGGAAGTGGCATTGCAACGATAATCGTGCCGTTGTTGCCGACCGGAGCCGACCCAAGAATGTAGTCGGTCTGCTGCCACGTAAAGGAACTGTTTGCCGCCAATGGGTCGGCAAGCTTGTCCTTCAACTTGGGCCATGGTGCGGGCGTGGCATCACTCTCCTCGACTTCATTCCCGGAGAGCGCCAGCGCAAATCCGCCTTGCAGGCTGGGTTTCTGACGGCGCAGCTGTCCCGCAGCCAGGGATAGATTGTGTACCGCGAAAGCATGCTGCGTCTCCGGAGCCGCTGCGATGGACGCTGCTTCCGCTCGCGCATTTTCCCCGACGTACTTGGACAGCAGCGACGCCATGGTCGCCGTGTCCCGCCGCACCTCCTCCACCGGACTTGAGAACCATTTATCAATCGAGCGGTTTATCAGGCCATACGCAAACCAAAACATCACGATCACTGGCAGAAACGACAGCAACAAACTAGCCACCACGAGACGAGTGCGAAATTTCGAGCCCAGCACTCCCAGTCGTCGTTCAGCAAAAAGCTTTAGAAGATTACGGGCCAGAACGAATGTCAGCGCGACAAATAGCAAAAAAATAAGCGCCGACAACGACATCAGGAAGAGGAGTGCCTGATTGTTATCCGGATTCAGAAATGGCAGATCAAAAGAAGATTGCGAAAGAAGGATTCCAAAAAGCAAAACAATGCCAATGACGAGCAGGACGATAACTTTTTTTCGTCCCGAAGCCTTCCCGCCAGCACGTGTTGAGTTGGAAGTGTGCACGCCCAAGGGATGCTTCCCGGACCTTGGCAGCAGGGAAGCATCCCGTAGATTATAAGCCGTAGCGCGTTCGGCGCGTCTCTTTGATGGCTCTGGAGGCTTGTTTCTAAGCGCCGACTAGTGCCGCCTCCGCGTCATAAATCGAGTGCCATGAAGATGCAGCTTTCAACCTTTCGTTTACATTGTTTATATTCTTCACGCCTTCATCCAGCAACCACTTGCGGAATGCTTCGCCGCCCTGTTTCGCATAGATGGGAATGCCATCTTTCCACGTCGCGCGTCCACAAAGCACGCCGTTGAACTTCACGCCCGATTCAGCCGCGAGTTCGAGGGCTTCGGTAAACTCCGCATTGCTCACGCCCGCGGAAAGATAAATGAACGGCTTCGTGGCAACCGCCGCCGCCTTATGAAACAAATTCATGGCTTCCTTGCGCGTGTAGGCCGCATTTCCCGTGCACGCCTTCGCCCCTTCCACAAATTTCATGTTCACGGGGATTTCTACTTTGAGAACGTCCACGCCATATTTGTCTTTTGTAAATTCCTTCATGCTCTCGGTGACAATCTGCGGCTTGAGCTTTGCATAATCCGCGCCCTTTTCGTCCGCGCCTTCCTGATAGCCGACAAATTCAAGGAAAAATGGGATGTCATTGGCCCGGCACTCGTCGCCGAGACGCTCAACCCATGCATGCTTCTGGTCGTTTACCGCCTGAGGATCAAACGGCGTGTAATAAAGCAGGATCTTGATGCAATCCGCTCCCGCCGCCTTCAGTCGCTGAACCGACCAATGATTGAGCAGATCCCCCAGGCGGCCTGGGCCAGTCTTGTCATATCCAGTTTTCTCGTATGCGAGCAGCAAGCCCGAATTCTTCGCTCTCTTTTTTGAAGCGGGCAATCCCCATTCAGGATCGAGCAGAATCGCGCTGGCATGCTGTGTGAGCACTTCAGTTACCAGCGACTTGAATTCTTCCATCATCGCATCGCTAACCTCAGATCCCTTTTCTTTTGCCAGAGATTTTTGCAGCGAGCCGCGCTGATCCATTGCTGCGGCCGCGATGATTCCGCGCTCGTTGGAAACCCTCTTGAGACCCGCCAGTTTTCCGGGACTAAGCTTCATGAACTCCTCCAATAATTGCGTTCGGGATGGGACTAGGTGCGAACCGCAGCAACTAATCAGGACAGCCCAACATTGTAATATGTTTTTGCACTTCGGCGGCGAGCGAAACGGGTTGGGGGTCTTGGGCTACTTTGAATCTTTATTTGGAAACAGTACATGGACCAGCAGACCGAATAAGGCTACCGAAAGAATTGCGAGCCACCACGGATGGAAAACAATCGGAAAAGAACGACGAAGATAATGAAGATCACCCATCGCCATGTAGGGACTTCCGTCATCCAAAGTAGCCCACTGCCGATTGCACGGCACGTTATGGATTAGCAGCAGACGGCGCCAATTTGTGAATCGGGCCTACTTCAACTTCCACCTGCGAGTTCCTCGGAAACACTACGTCCCGCCCACGAGCGATAAATCGCGTGTAAACGGTGCGTCCTGTGTCAATCATTCCAATGACCCCGCCCACCGTCCTCGATCCGGTAGAAATCGCTACAACGCGCGTAATCAGGCCGAATCCATTGCTGGCCACTGCACTGCGGCCCATCCCGCCGTCCTCGTCATCCGAGAAAGCCGACAACGCAAGAAAACCAAGGGTTAAGGGCAGCATGACGCCCTTCTTCGTGTCGGGCTCAACTCCGCCCTCAGTATCGAGTTTCAAGCTTCGATTTTTGGATCCATCCACCGCCGCGGGCACGCCGGAAACTTGCTGTTGCGCTCCCTGCGGAAAATCCACTTGATTGAAGGTGAACCGCAGCGCCCCGTTTTTGCCCCATTTCTCTGCTGCGCGAGCATGCAAGACCCTTCCTCGCAAAATTGCGCCCTGCGGAATTTCAATCTGGCCCGCGGGGCTCAGTACCGGTTGAGTTACCACCGCGCTTACCAGGTCTCCACGTTTCCCAGTCTTGGAGCTCAACTCCTGCTGCAACCGAGCGTGAAGATATGCGGCCTGATTTAAATTGTGGTCCTTCTGTGTGAAAGTGGGTCGCTGTCCCGGAAACTCCTGTTGCTCAATGAACGCTACCGGAGTGACCAGTGCCACATCGTATTGCGACCCCGCTTCTACGACTTCCGGATGCCACGGCAATTGCGAAAACACGTACTTCTTCAGGCGATCAACTTTTCCGGGAGCTGTGACCGTGGTTACGGCCTGATTCTTCTGAGCAATAACAAAGTTCCACCCCTGCCTGATGAGCGATGGTCGTTTGGTGCGGGAACTTTGGAAGCGAACCACTTGACTGCTCGCCTGTGCGGGCAACGTCAAAATAGAAATTTGCGACCCATTCTGCAATCTCAGGTTATTGAATTGAATCGCGGCTTCATGCAATGGAGTGAAATCACCGTGTGAAATCGCATCTGCTCTTTTGCCCTTTGAAACTGGCGTGACGGCTGAGACTTTGCCAAGCAAGACGGTGCCTGCGGGAATCACAATCTCATTCGAGTCGTAGAGAGCTTCGACCGTGTGAGCTCTTACCACTGTTCCGAGTTTAACCTTCGCCGGAGTATCCAGTTCCACTCGAATTGTGTGACCACCTGAGGAAGCGTTGTCTTGAGATTGGGCAAACGCCGGGAAGACGACCGCTGTCAGCGAGATGAAGCAGGATATCCAGACAACCGATCTGAAGCGGTTAAACCCGAGAAATACGACTGAATGCATTAGAAAACCAATTCTACGCGACAAAATCGCGCTAAATCCATCCGATTGTGCAGCCTCCTGTAAGTCGTTGGATATGCAAGTCGAAAAATGTGCGGCATTTATCGTGCCTAAACAGCAGACACAAAATCGCGTCAGGCAACCGGGGACGAACCGAAGAGGCTAAACAAAAGTATAAGCAGCACGATCAACGTGAATACGACATACATGCGGTCACGCTCCGCGGCGAATCCAAAGACAGAAAATATTACGCGCGCGACCGGGGTTGCGATCAGCATCAGCAGTCCGACCTGAATAACGCCCCCGCCATGCAATTGAAATGCGTATCGAAAAATTGCGGGAATACTCGTCAGGCTCGCGGGCTCTCCGTGAAACACATGGTAGTCCGGATAAGACTTGCCATGAGAGGTTAAAAAAAATATTCCCCCGCAAAAAACAATCAGCGCCGAAATAAGCACGCCGATTCCCAGCAAGTTGCCGATGATCGTGTCGAGTTTTTTATCACTCCATTTCGGGGAGCTCATATCGTTCCGAATAGGCCCTTCACCAGCATCTGCACTCCGAGTATCGCAATCACAACGCTGAATATAAGCCGCAGCCATTTCGTTTCTGCCCTGACCAGAATTCGCGTTCCCCATAACGAACCCGCGAGCACGCCCAGCATCACAGGCATAGCGAGTCCCGGATCAATGTATCCGCGTTTCAAGTAAAGGCCTGCGCTGGCAGCGGCGGTAACGCCAATCATGAAATTGCTGGTCGTGGTCGAGACTTTGAATGGAATCTTCATGGCGTGATCCATGGCTAGCACTTTGACGGCTCCAGACCCGATACCCAGTAGCCCCGACAATGCTCCTGCGCCAAACATCAGCCCAAAGCCTGCCGGAACCTGCTGTACGTTGTAATGACGAAATCCACCCGCGTCGGGAAAACTTCCATTCATGCGCAAACGCGTCGCCAGCGCATCCGGAGGCATGTTGCGTTCGGACGCGGACCTCGGCTTGCGTGAGAGATATGCGGAGTAGAGCAATACGACCCCAAAGATTACAGCAATCGCCGCTGTAGAAACTTTTGCCGCCAGGAACGCTCCGCAAACCGCGCCCAGTGTGGTGGCAATCTCCAGGAACATTCCAATGCGAATGTTTGAGAAGCCCTCTTTGACGTAAGCCGCCGCTGATCCTGATGAAGTCGCAATCACCGAGACCAGAGATGCTCCGATTGCATATCGAATATCAACCTTAAAAAAAATGGTTAGCAGCGGCACTAAAACCACGCCTCCGCCCAATCCTGTTAAAGATCCGAGCAGCCCGGCGACCAGGGAGCCAAACCCAACCAATGCCGTAAATTCCAAAACATTCATCCACCTCGCCTCCGGTGACCAGAGCTGTTTATCTTACGTGAAATTCCTATTGGGCATTCCTGACTGGATACTACAGGCATCTCCACTGGAATTAAGTTCTCTTTACGGCGAAAATGGTTCGGCCCCGTTAGTATGATTTTATGGTCTCACCATCAACCCAATCAAAGAAGAAACCCGGCCTCGCACTTTGGATGGAGCGTGTGCTCGAAGAATGTGATCACGCCAGCATCGGGTTGTTGCCTGACCCCGTTCACGATTTGAGAGTTGCCTTGCGCCGCTGCCGTTCTTTGGCCGATGGAATGATGGCAATGGATCCCTACCCCGTATGGAAACAAATGAAAAAAGCCGGAAGGGATTTATTCAGAAGCCTCGGCTCGCTTCGAGACGTCCACGTGATGCGAGAATGGGTGAGCCGCTTGGGAGACTCGACCGATACTGTAACCGTCGCGCTGTTGCAATATCTCTCCACTCGCGAGCTTCAACTCAAGCAAGAGGCGGCGAAGGCTCTTGTAGACTTCGATCGGAAGCAATGGAAAAAATGGGGCGCCATTCTCCCGCGACGAGCTGCCAGGTTGCGCCCAGGCAACGTGATTTTTCTGCATCTTGCGCTCGAACGCTGGAGCGAGGCTCATGAGTTACATCGCCGCGCACTTCGAAATCGCTCCAAAGTCGCCTTCCACAGTTTGCGCATCGGATTAAAACGATTCCGCTACATTGTCGAGAATTTTCTTCCCAAGCAACATGCTGCCTGGAGCGATGATCTCAAGGAGCTTCAAGATTTACTGGGAGAAGTTCACGATCTCGACGTTCTTTGGGCGACTGCTTTGCAGGTGAACGCATTTCCCACGATCGAGTCGCGATCTCTTTGGCACTCCCGAATCATCGAAGAGCGCACTCGCCGCATCGAGAAATATCGTAGCAAGATGCTCGGCGAGAATTCGCTTTGGCCAGTATGGCGTGCGGCATTACCCGGCGGAAAGGATGTCGCGGTACTGGCGTTAAAACGCCTGAAGCTTTGGGCCTCCGCCCTCGATCCCGACTCCCAGCATTCCAACCACGTGACCAGGCTGGCCCTTCAACTCTATGATGGATTGCCGCCCAGAAAACAGTTTGCCAATGCAGCGAACGCTGCCAGCCTGCGTGGGATTCTGCAAGTTGCTGCACTCTTGCACGATATTGGTCGCTCAAAACGAGAGAAAGGATCGCACAAAGCTACCTATAAACTAATGGATCGGTTGAGGCCGCCTCTTGGCTGGAGCGCCGCAGACCTGCATCTCGCCGCCGTTGTTTCCCGCTATCAACGGGGCGCGTTACCCGGCGTGGGTCAGGCGTCATTGCGCGGTTTCAATCCCACACAGCGGCAAAGCGTATTTTTTCTTGCAGGAATTTTGCGTTTAGCGGATGCCTTTGACGCCGATCGCAGCGGCCGTATTCAGCAAGTTCACGTCGAACAGCAAAACAACTTGCTTCTCGTAACCGCCCAAGGCTACTCGCCCCGTGATCACCTCGCAGAGGGTATTGCGGCGGCGCGGCATCTCCTGGAAATGGTGTATGGGAGTCCGCTGATAGTGAAGCCCGCACCGGAAAAGCCGAGACGCAGCGCAGCCTAACCCGCGCCTCTCTTGATGCGCAATTCATAAATCTTCGCTTTGATGTGAAAGAACTGTATTCCCTGAAACCCGCAGTAGATAAGCCCCGGCACGCCATCCAGAAATCCCAGGCACACGGCATACTTGTACAAAAAAAACAGCATCGGCGAACCTGGAAGTCTGAATAATTTCTTCCGCAGCCACCGCCTTCGCTGCGCCTGCCTGCCCGTCAAGGACGGCGTCAGTTCCGTGTCGGTTTGGCCATCAACGCAGACCCTCGCTTCCCAATTCGAATATTCATCGTGCTTATGAATGTAGCGGGAAAGCGATTCAACATTGTGATGCACCAGTGGATGTTTCAATTTCGCCGTTCCACCATCTACTACCACATGCTCGTGGACTTCCATGTCGCACATGGAGCTGTCCTGGTCACGCAGCCTGCACTCAAAATGTCCTTTACCACGCCTAAGCAGCGACAGCTTTTCCAGGTGACCGGCACTGTGTTTTAGCATCCGGCCAAGAAAATGCATTTGCAACTCGATGTAATAGCCGTTGATTTCGCCGTTCTGGATAGCTTCGTTCATCTCGTCGGCTAACTCCGTGGTTACCGCTTCGTCAGCGTCGAGAAGTAGAATCCAATCGTGGGCGAAAGAGAGAGTATCCATCGCCCACTGGCGCTTCTTCGGCCAGCCGCCTGGATAATGAAATTGCACGACTTTCGCGCCATAGGAATTCGCAATTTCGACCGTCGCATCCGTGCTGCGAGAATCAATCACGAAAACCTCTCCGAAACCCCGCACCGATTCGAGGCAGCGCGACAGATTGTGAGCTTCGTTGCGAACAGGAATAATCACACTGATGGGGATAGGGACATTGGCGGTTCGCCCGTTCTCAGTCAGCATTTCCCGAACTTCGGTTTTGGGAATTGTAGCGGTCAAATTCGTGACGACATTTTACTCCGAACACGCGTCCTTCAATAAAGTGCTCATTAGCCGACCTCCCCATATCTCGGCCGAATTTCTGTTTCGAACCCAAGATCGAGTCCAAGTTCTATTCTTGTTCTTGAGTTTCATGCGATCATTGTGCGCCACAACTGAATTTGCACAAGAAAGATAACGGCTTTCGGATATGTGGGAAACGATACTGCGGTTCATTGTGGGAGGTATAGCTGTCTCCTTTTTCTCGATATTTGCTGACGCCCTGAAACCCAAGAGTTTTGCGGGACTGCTTGGCGCCGCCCCCTCCGTGGCTCTTGCGACCATTACCCTCACCGTCTTGAAGGACGGAAGGGCCTATTCCGCCGTCGAGGCTCATTCCATGGTGATTGGCGCGGTGGCATTTTTTGTGTACGCGTGCGTGGTATCAAAAGTATTAATGCGGGGAAAATCCTCGGCCCTGTTGACTACAGCCATCTCTCTTCCGATCTGGTTTGTCTGCGCTTTTGGGCTACATTATCTGATCCTGAGGTAAGAATAATGTTGGTGAAATTCGAGGTTGCCGAACTCCGGGACACACGATGGTACGAATACGCTTCGCGATTTCTCTTTGGCGGAGTTATTACGGCCGTGACCGGATTGATCGCCCAAAAATATGGCCCGGCGACCGGGGGACTTTTTCTCGCTTTCCCGGCGATTTTTCCTGCCAGCGCCTCCCTCATAGAAAAACATGAGAGCGAAAAGAAGGAAAAGGCAGGATTTTCAGGAGCCAAACGAGGGCGCGTCGCAGCCGGCATTGACGCTGCCGGCACGGCAATGGCTTGTGTTGGGTTAACAGCCTTTGCACTGGTCGTGTCAAAAGCGCTGCCTTCGCATTCGACCTGGCTGTCCCTGACATGCGCAACTCTGGCATGGGCGGCCACGTCCGCGATAATATGGGCTCTGCGAAAACGCAGTTAAAATGATACAGTAAGCGTTTATTGCGGCTGAACCGTAGGGCTATATCCCACGCTGAACATAAATGCGTTCCGCGCTGGAATATGTTCTAAGATATGCGTCAACCGCATCGCTATTGACTAATCCAAATTGGACGGAGTAAATACAGCAAGGCAAGTAAGCGTTTACCGCAGCGTTGCCGGAAGTTGCCCCGAGCAGAGTCGAATCTCAACAGGGAGAAGCGCTTGAAACAACTCATCACGTTTTCATCGTCAAGACGAAAGTTTCTACAACAAGCCTCTGCTGCGGGTCTCGCCTGCTCAACCAACCTTATGCTGGGGCGGTTTGCGGCTGCTCAGGTCGCGCCTTCCACCAGCACAGTTCGCGTTTACGTGGATTCCCGGCGGACCATCGCGCCACTCGACCGCAATCTTTTCGGCTCCTTCCTCGAACATCTGGGACGCGCCATTTACGAAGGAATTTATGATCCAGGCTCGAAGCTATCCGACTCCAACGGATTCCGCACCGATGTCTTGAGTGAAATCAAGAAAATGGGAGTTCCAATCATTCGTTATCCCGGAGGAAACTTCGTCTCCGGATACAACTGGCTCGATGGCGTCGGCCCGAAGCAGGATCGGCCAGTCGAATTGGATAAAGCATGGAATTCACTCGATTCCAATCAGTTCGGGACCGACGAATTTATGGCCTGGTGCAAGATGGCCGGCGTTACGCCGCTGATGGGTTTAAATCTCGGCACCGGAACCGCGGAAGAAGCAGCCGCCCTGGTCGAATATTGCAACGTTGACAAAGGCACCAAGTGGAGCAACCTGCGCCGCAAAAATGGAATAGAAGAGCCCTACAAAGTTCAGAATTGGTGTTTGGGCAATGAAATGGACGGTCCCTGGCAAATCGGCCACATGTTGGCTACCGAATACGGCCTCAAGGCCGCAGACGCTGCCCGTCAAATGCATTACGTGGATCCGTCCCTGAAATTGATCGCCTGCGGATCAAGCGGTCCCTTCACTCCTACTTATCTTGAGTGGGATCGCGAAGTCCTCGAGCAGTGTTATGACTACGTGGATGCGCTTTCCCTTCACAGGTATTTTGAAAATACTCCGGACACCACAGGTGGCGACAGCTCCAAGTTCCTCGCCATGAACTTAAGTATGGAACAACAGATTGCCGAAACGCTTGCGGTATGCGATATGGTTGGAGGCCGCCGGCACTCGCCGAAGAAACTCTGGCTCTCGTTCGATGAGTGGAACGTCTGGTACCGGGCCCGGCGCGGCGCCGACGTAAATGGTAACCGGCAGGAAGCCCCGCATTTGCTTGAAGAGGTCTACAACCTTGAGGATGCGCTGCTGGTTGGCGGACTTATCAATTCGCTTCTTCGGAATGCCGATCGCGTGAAAATTGCCTGCCTGGCGCAGCTTGTGAATGTGATTGCTCCGATTATGACCAATGCCAATGGGCTGATGCGGCAGACCATTTATTATCCTTATGATTGGGCTCTGCAATACGCCCGCGGACGCGTTCTCAACGTTTTAACTGAGTCGCCGACGTACGAAGTTTCAAAAATGGGTGACGTCCCCTACGTGGACGTTGCTGGTACCATCAATCCGCAGGATGGCAAGGTTTCACTCTTTGTCCTCAATCGCGATCTTGCCAAGCCGCACCAGGTTGAAGTGAACTGGGAAGACAAGACGCCATCCCGTTTTGTTTCTGCACTACTGTTAACAGGGGACGATTTGAAGGCCTTTAATACTTTTGATCAGCCCCAGCGGGTCGCTCCACGAACACTCGAAAAGCCTTCTTCGCAGGGCAGTCGAACCACTGTAGAAATGCCGCCGCGTTCTTACGCGGTGATTCAATGGGACGCATAGACACCATAAGTTTCAGGTTTCTGTTTCGAGTTTCAATTCCACATCTGAAAATTGAAACCTCAAACTGCCAAATCCAAACTTGAGGAATGCAATGCGGTTGCGAACTCTTCGCGAAGAAGTACTGGAAGCAAATCTCGAACTGATGCGAAGAGGATTAGTCCTTTATACTTTCGGCAATGTGAGCGGCATTTCGCGGGAAGAGGGGCTCGTGGTCATCAAGCCGAGCGGTGTTCCCTATGAAGAAATGAAGCCTGAACATCTCGTCATTACCGATCTGGAAGGGAAGGCCGTCGAGGGAAACCTGCGGCCGTCTTCCGATTTGCCGACTCACCTCGTGTTGTATAAAGCGTTTGAACAAATCGGAGGAGTGACCCATACCCATTCCGAGTATGCGACCGCATGGGCCCAGGCTCGGCAGCCCATTCCATGTTTCGGAACAACTCATGCCGATTATTTTCACGGATCAATTCCGGTCACCGTTGTTATGACGGATAAAGAAATCGAATCTCAATACGAAAAAAATACCGGCGATGCCATTGTGCGGGCTTTCAAGAACCTGGATTATTTGGCGATTCCGGCTGTGCTGGTCGCCAATCACGGCCCGTTTGCTTGGGGACCCGATGCCGCCACATCAGCGCACAATGCCGTTATTATGGAGGCTGTAGCTCGCACTGCCTATTTAACCCGCGGCATCAATCCGCTCGCAGTTGCAGCGGGGCAGTCTTTGCAGGACAAGCACCACTCAAGGAAGCACGGAAGCAGCGCTTATTATGGTCAGGAAAAAGCAGGCAAATGACACTCATGATTCCACTAACATTGTCATTCCGAAGCGCAGCACCATCGCGCGAGGAATCTGCTGTTCTCTGCCGCGAGAGGGTGCTGTCCGGTAGCGCGACGAGTCTAATGGTACGAACAGGAGTTCTATGTCGAAGAAGAAAATGACGATGGGATTGATTGTTGGGAACCGTGGCTTTTTCCCCGATCATCTTGCCAAAGAGGGCCGCGAAGAAATGCTCCGTGTCCTCAAAGCCAAGGGTATTGACGTGGTTGCTCCCACGCCCGAAGAGACTCATTACGGGGCGGTCGAAACCCGCGAAGAATCCAGGCGTTGCGCGGATTTATTCAAGCGTAACCGCGACCGCATTGACGGCGTCATCGTCACCCTGCCGAACTTCGGAGAAGAACGCGCCATCGCCGACACTTTACGATTGGCCGACTTGCACGTTCCCGTGCTCATTCAAGCCACCCCCGACGATCCCAAGAAAATGACGATCGCGTTTCGGCGCGATAGTTTTTGCGGCAAGATGTCGGCCTGCAACAATCTCTCACAGTATGGCATCCCTTATTCAGTTACCACGCTGCACACCGAAAGCCCCGATTCTCCTGAATTCGCTCACGACCTTCATTGGTTTGAGGCCGTCTGCCGTGTCGTAAATGGTTTTCGAAACTTGCGCGTGGGGGCCATTGGCGCGCGCCCCACGGCTTTCAACACCGTCCGCTATAGCGAAAAGATTTTGGAATCGCAAGGCATTTCGATCGAGACGCTCGACCTCTCGGAAGTCCTCGGCCGTATCGGCAGAATGAAAGATGATGACGAGGCGGCTCAGGCCAAACTCGCCTCTATAAAAAAGTATGTGGATTCAAGCAATGTGCCGGCCGCGGCGCTTTTGAAGATGGCGAAGCTGGGCGCCGTCGTTGATCAATGGATGGCAGCGACAGAAGTCGCAGTCAGCGCCGTGCAATGTTGGACCTCGATCGAAGAGAACCTTGGCGTAGTGCCTTGCACCATCATGAGCATGATGAGCGACAGTCTGCTCTCCAGCGCCTGCGAAGTGGACATCTGCGGCGTCATCGGCATGCACGCCTTGCGCCTGGCTTCTGAAACCCGTCAGCTCTGCTCGATTGGAACAATAACTACGGTCCGGATCCGAACAAGGCCGTGTGCTTCCACTGCGCCAATCTGCCAAAGCATTTCTTTCGCTCAATGAAATGGATTATCAAGCGATCATCGCGGGCACCGTCGGGATCGAAAATACTTACGGCACGGTCGTCGGCGTAATCAAGCCAGACAAAATGAGCTACGCGCGTTTCTCGACCGACGACACTTCCGGCAGGATGCGCGGGTACGTAGGCGAGGGCAGATTCACCGACGATCCTCTGAATACTTTCGGTGGTGCGGGAGTGGTCGAGATTCCGAAGATGCAAAAACTGCTGCGCTACATCTGCGAAACCGGATTCGAGCATCACGTTGCCGCGAATCTTTCTACCGTGGCATCCGCAGTTCATGAAGCAGCCACAAGATACTTTGGCTGGGATATGTACTGGCACGAACGCAACGACGGATATTAACGACGGACACTTCTAATGGCCATTGTGGCGGGAGTTGATTTTGGAACATTGAGCGTTCGCGTTGCTATCGTGGACAGCGAACGCGGAGTGCTGGACTCAGCCGTCGTCGAATATCCACTGCATCGTAAACGCGAAGATCCCGAATACGCGACTCAATCCCACGAAGATCACATGGCCGCTCTTGCCGCCGCAACCCGCGAGGCGGTGAAAAAAGCCGGCATTCGAGGCGATCAAGTGCAGGCGATTGCTCTCGATACCACCGGATCTTCCGTAATTCCCGTTGACAAGAAAATGCAACCGCTCGGCGAGTACTACCTCTGGTGCGATCACCGCGCCAAGGGCGAAGCGGCGGAGATCACGGAAGCTGCCCATCGCGAGAATCTTTCAGCCATCAACTGGTGTGGAGGCGTTTACTCATCCGAGTGGGGATTCTCCAAGCTGCTGCATTGGCTCCGCCATAATCCTGCCAAGCGCAGTGAGTTCGGCTCCGCGTTCGAACATTGCGACATGGTTGCTGCGACCCTCTCAGGTATCACCGACACTAAAAAAGCGAAGCGCAGCATATGCGCCATGGGGCACAAATGGATGTGGAACTCCGGGCTCGGCGGTCTGCCGCCCGAGGAATTCCTCGTCAAGGTTGATCCTTTATTAAAGGGTGTCAGGGAAAAACTTCAGGGCGAGTATGCGACTTCCGATCAGATTGCCGGGACTCTTTCACCCTACTGGGCCGAGAAACTGGGACTCAATGCTGGAATCCCAATTCCAGTCGGCGCCTTCGACGCCCATTGGGACGCCATCGGCGCCGGATGCCGCACCGATGACATGGTGAACGTGATCGGAACCTCAACCTGCATCATCGGCATCACGCCGTGCGTGAATCTTGTTCCCGGCGTGTGCGGAGTGGTGCAGGGAAGTGTTCATCCTCAGCGGACGGGAATCGAGGCCGGGCTTTCCGCCGTGGGCGATATCTTCAACGCGATTGCCGCCCGCGCCGGAACCGATGTGCAAACTCTCAGCCGTGGCCTGGAGAATTATCGCGCCGGCCAGACCGGACTTCTCCGCATGACGTGGGACAATGGCGACCGCACCGTGCTGGTGAATCCCAATCTTCGCGGCATCACGCTGGGCTGGAATTTGCAGAGTACCGCGCAGGATGAATTGTTTGCCGCCATTGAGGGCACTGCTTTTCACACGCGCGTCATTCTCGATCGCATGGCCGAGAACGGCGTGCACATCAAACGCGTGATCAATGCCGGTGGAATCCCACAGAAAAACGACGTGCTCAACCACGTGTACGCCGACGTGTTGGGACGTCCAGTCCTGGTTCCAAGCAAGAACGTTGTGAGCCTCGGGTCCGCGATTTTTGCTTTTCTTGCAGCAGGGACATTCAAGACGGTCGAAGAGGCTCAAGATAAGATTTGTCCGTCACACAAAATGTTCGCTCCGGATAAATCACAGCAATCCGTGTACGATTCTCTGTATGATTTGTATCGAACCCTTTACTTCGCATTCGGATCTCCCGCTACGGGAGCCCTCGGACATGTGCTGCCGGCATTGATTCGCACCGCAGAACAGGTAAATAAAAGTTTGGAAAGCAAGGCTTCGTGAATGGAAGTTGCAATTTCGATTCTTCTTCTAAAAAGAGTTATGGAGGCCACACAATGAAGTTGAGCGTGCCAATAGTTGCCATTCTGCTGGTTTCTCTATTAACTGTGAACGGGTGGAGTGCACAAGGGAAAAAATCAACTATGCAAAAGCAAGACTTTGGAAAGACGGATGATGGTCAGCAGGTGGATCTATATACGCTCACCAACGCTAAGGGAATGCAGGTCGCGATCACCAATTTTGGGGGCACGATCGTGTCCATCAAAGTCCCGGACAAGAAGGGAAATATCGAGGACGTAGTTCTGGGCTATGACGATGTTTCCGGCTATCAGGGTGGAAAAGCATACTTCGGTGCGACGATCGGCAGATATGGTAATCGTATTGGCAAGGCGCAATTCGTGCTCGATGGGAAAACATACACCCTGCCGCACAATGATGGCGTTAACACGCTGCACGGCGGGGTAAAAGGTTTTAGTCAACACGTTTGGACTGCAAAAGACGTCTCCAAACCCTCGAGTGAGGCATTGCAGTTGACTTACCTGAGCAAAGACGGCGAAGAGGGATTTCCGGGAAATCTGTCGGCGAAAGTAGTCTTCATTCTGTCCAATACCATGAACGAATTGACAATTGATTACAGCGCAACCACCGACAAAGATACCGTAGTCAATCTAACCAACCATTCTTATTTCAATTTATCGGGCAAGGGCGAGGGCGACATTCTGGGTACTGAGCTCACGCTTCACGCGTCGAAATTTACTCCGGTGGATTCGACACTGATTCCCACTGGCGAGTTACGCCCGGTGAAAGGCACGCCATTCGATTTCACCAAATCAACCGCCATCGGCGCGCGCATCAATCAGGATGATGAGCAACTTAAGCTCGCCGGAGGCTACGACCACAACTGGGTTCTGGACGCGGGGAAAACCGTTTCTGTGCACCTGGCTGCGCAGGCCTATGATCCCACCAGCGGACGCGAACTCGAAGTATTGACCACCGAGCCCGGCATCCAGTTCTACACCGGAAATTTTCTCGATGGCACCATTCACGGCAAGGGCGGCAAAGTTTATAACAAGCATGCTGCCTTCTGCCTCGAGACGCAGCATTTCCCGGACTCACCAAACCATCCCAAGTTCCCCTCGACCGAGTTAAAGCCGGGAGAGCGATATCACACAATGACAGTATTTAAATTTTTGACCAGGTAGAAGGTTAGGGGCTTAACTCGTCAAAATTTAATCGAAGACATCATCCTGAGCCTGCGAAGGCTCTCGCGTGTAGTGGATAAGCATTCACGTGGGGCGCGCGCGATCCTTCGTTCTAAATTCGGCCAAGCACCAGCAGAATAACAACGATGAGAAGTATGAGTCCTAACCCGCCTGTCGGAGCATAGCCCCATTGTCGGCTATGGGGCCACCGTGGCAACGCGCCAAGAAGCGCCAAGACCAAAATCACAATCAAGATAGTTCCAAGCATTCTTGTCCCTTTCCTTGCGCTTCTTAAACAGGATTCACCAAGTGCAGCCTCTCCCGGAGCTGCACCCGATAGATCCTCTACATCGAGATGCTGATTGCTATTCCAACACCGGGATACCTGCGGTTGTACATGTAATACCCGTTGTCCACGTAAGTGACGTAAACATCGTCGTTGTCGTACCAGTCATTTCCCCAGGCTTCGGGATAGGGGTCAACCGCGCTGATCCAATAGCCGTTGTATTGAAAGCGCGGGTATCCGCCGACAACCAGGAAGGGAAGACTTCCGATTCGGAACCCATGTTCCGGCCCGAAGTATCCACGGAACCGGTCGTCAGGTACCCGGTATCCACGGTAGCCACCACGTTGTTGCCATGTGCGATGGTCTGACTCCCAGTTTTGTGCACGATGCTGTTGCCATGCGCTCTGCTCGACACGTTGCTGTTGCTGCGTGCGTTGTGGTTGTTGCCGTTGTTGCGGGGCACGCTGCGATTGCTGGTTCTGACTCTGCCTCCGCTGGTGAGCCTGCTGTGCCTGGCTGACTCTGACGCGCTTGCTGTTGAGCGTGCTGTTGCCCTTGTTGGTTTTGATGTGACGATTGTTGCTGCTGGGAACGCTGTGCTTGTTGTTGGTTCCGGGTTGACTGCCGAGATTGCTGTTGAGCATGTTGTTGGTTCTGAGACGGCTGCCGCGTTTGGGCCTGTTGCGGTTGTCGCTGTTGGCTCTGCCGCTGCGGTTGCTGTTGCGCACGCTGTGGTTGTTGCTGATTCTGGCGTGACTGCTGCGGTTGAGCGTGTTGCTGTTGCTGTTGGTTATGCTGCTGTTGGGGTTTGGCCTGTTCCGTCCTATTCTGCTGTTCGGAATGGCCCTGCTTGCCGTCCCGCTGCTCCTGCTGTGCATAGCCAGACGTAGCGACTCCGAGTAGTACGGACAGAAGCGCCAGGTTTACGATTCGAATTATTTTCATATCGTTGCCTCCACTGCTCCTGATGATCCGCAGGACTTACTGCAAACTTCCTGTAGTAGCGTTCACCGGCTGGCCAATCGCTTCGCCTGAAACCAGCAGTTCAACTCTACGGTTCTGTTGCCGGCCCGAAGAATTATCGTTCGAGGCCACCGGCGAGCTGTTGCCGAAGCCTCTCGCCGAAACCGAATCCGTCAGCACTCCTTGTTGCACAAGATAGTCACGAACGGACCCTGCACGATTCTCCGAGAGTTTCTGGTTCATATCGTCGCCGCCCACGTTATCTGTATAACCGCCGACTTCAATATTCAATCCCGGATAGGCGAGCAGAATGCCGGCCACTTTTGCCAGCTTCTCCCGTGCGCCTGGTTTCAACGAATATTTGCCAGTATCAAACAATACGTCAGACATGCTGACGATAAGGCCGCGTGCGCTATCGCGAGTTTGAAGAATGGAATTCAATTGCGCGGATAATTTTGCACGCATGGCAGCCTTGTCCGTTTCCGCCTGCTGCGCGGTTAAACGGGACTGGTCCGCATCAGCCTGGGCTGCGGAGAGCGCTGCCGCAGACGAAGCCTGGTTGTCCGCCATATCAGATTTAGCTTTATCCGAGTCTGCCTGCGCTCTGGCTGCGTCAGCCTGAGCTCTTGCCGCTTCCGATTCTGCCTGAGTCTTAGCCGCCTGAGCGCTTGCGGTGTCGGATTCTGCCTGCTCTTTGGCGGCCTGGGCTCTTGCCGTATCAGATTCCGCCTGGGCCGTTGCCATCTCGGCTCGAGCCTGGTCAGACTGTGCCCGCTCCTTCTGCCGGGTGGCATCGTCTGCTTGCGCCTGGGTTTGGGCCTGCTGGTCGGCGGCGGCCTGTCGTTCGTCTTCCCTGCGTACCTCGTCCATCTTCTTTACTGCGATCGCGCGCGCATCCTCCGCGGTTTGCACTTCGTCACGCGAGACAGCGATGAGCGGCTTTCTGTCTACGTGCCTGCGGGTGGCGTATTCATCTGCTTTATTCATCAACTGGACGGCATGCTGATAGCTGTCACCGGCGTATTGCTCGGCTCCCTCGGATTGCGCAATCCGCAGCGCGTTTCGCGCTTCAAAAAATTCCAGCGGCAATCCGCTTTTCAAAACTACTGGGTCGAACTTGTAGCCGGTTGGAATGTAGCTGCCCCGTTCCATGAGTTCATATTTCGCATTTACCGCTTCGACCGTTCCCTTTGTGTCATCGCGGACAATGTTTTCCAAAACTACGACATTGCTGGGCTGCCGCACCGCATAATAAGGTTCCGCAGTCACGATCAGCGCGAAAGCCTGAAGGTCAGTGGTAACTTTTACTTTGCTGCGCTCGTTGTCGCCCACTAATACCTCGCCTAGATTGACGGAGCGGCCCTCGGGCGAAATCGCCCAGAGGACATAGGTCAAATACTCACCGCCGAAAGTCGTAGGCTTCTGCAAGTCTCCGAATTCGGCTTCGATCTCAATCGCCCCGCGCTTGCTGTTGATCTCGGCCCGCCCATTCGCCGACGGCATAAGACTCGTGCCCGCGAAATCCAGCTTGGTGGATCCGCTGCGATGGCGGTAATTGACCGCTTGCACCGTGCGGCTGGTTACCGTAACCCGGAACGTCGTCCTACGGGTCATGGGCTCGACGGTTGTTGTCGTGGTCGTCTTTTGGTAGGTGGTTTGAGCGAACGCGCTCAAACTGATAATGATGCCAGCAGCCAGCAACAGCTTAGTTTTCAAAGTATCTCCTTTTGGGGGCAGGTAATCTGCCGTACCGCGTTCCGTCGAACTTCTTGACAGCTCTAGTTTTTCTTTTGTTTCGGTCTCCCTCGCGTCGCCTGTTTTGCGCGCAGGAAATGTTGGTTCCAGAAACTTCAGGAATCCGACCTTTGAATAGGTTTAGTAGTGATTGCGGCAGCGGCTTGAAATCAGAACTTCCGCTGCTCCGTCACACTTTCGGAAGAGTGAAGGATGACACATGCCGGTTCTGATGTCTGAGCAAGATAGCTCACATTACCGGCGAAGCATGGCCTTACTAACGGGCAGGATCAATTCGGGAAGGCATAGATTGGCGAAAACGTTGATGCGAGTTCTATCCATCAGACCGCGACTCAGAAAATCCTCCATACAAAATGCCCTAGCAGGCCGATCAATACCAAACCACCCACGCCACAAATCCAAAACAGAAAGTTGCCGGTTAATTTCGGAGAATTGATTTCTTTTTTGTCCATGCCTCGAGTTTAACCTCATATCTGAATATCGGAGCAAGTCTGGCGCTGAACGTTGCTGGTCATAATTGACCAGCCTTCCGCCTGGTAAAAGGTCACTATGTAACCGATGAAAGCCAAGCCCGACTTATCGCTGCGGGTTCGCTGCCCCACTTGCGGCGCGAAGCCGGGAGAGAAGTGCGAGCTTGGCACCGGTCAGCCCCGAACCGAGAGCCATCAGGATCGCTTTTCTGAGAAGTCATCCCGAAACTCGGCGCTTTCACCAGCCGAGTGAGAGATCTCGCGCGTACCCGCCATTGCATCAGGTCATGACGCAAAAGTCTGACGGATGAACTCTACCCGCAAGGCCCGCCCGAAAGCTAATGCCCGCGCCCGTTCAAGACATTCATCATCTCGTCATAGGACACATCGCCGGGGACGTTGTGGCGGTTCATGACATCACGCATCCGCTCTTCCATGCTCGCGATCTGATCACGGTTATTCGTCCGCTGATACTCCTGCCAACGTGAATAGTAGCTGCTGAATCGCCGCGCATCGTCACCTGCAAAGCGGGGAATATTGCGCCGCCGGTGTTGCCCTACCGAAGACGATGCGATCCGCGAGAATTCCGTGTCCGGCGGAATCGAATTGCGGGTCATCACGTCGCGCATGCGGTTCTCCATGCTGGCCATCTGATCCCGGTTATTCGTTTGCTGGTAATCCAGCCATCGCGAGTAGTAGCTGTCGAACCGCGACTGGTCCTCTGCGGACAAGCGGCCTGCCCACCGGTCGTGATGATCTCCATATCCTTGATCACCATGATGGTCGTTATCGCGGTCCTGCGCCATGCACTCCAGCGATAACACCAACACGGATACGGCTAAAGAAACCCACAAAAGCTTTTTCATCGCATTCCTCCTGAAAGATCTTAATCCATGCGCTAAACACTCGTCGCCATGTTATCCCATACTGAGATTCCAGACACGAAAAATGACTTCTTTCCCGGTTCAAAGATTTCATTCTTATGAGGCGTCATCTCGAAACTCGGCGCTTTCACCAGCCGGGTTTGGAATGGCGTACTCGATTCGCTCAATGATTTCGCGGAGTTGATGGCAGGTCCTGCGGTCCTTCGAACGTGCCATCTCACAACAAAAATTGATTTGTTATTCGGACAACAAATAATTCCTCATTAGGTCCGCCTTCCCAACTTGAAACTTCCGGAATTTCTTTCGTCCGTATTTGAGTTAGTTTTCGCCAATACTGCTGCATACTTTTCTCGATTCGACCGCGAACAATCTAGGAAGAAAAGGCGAAGCTTATGCGTAGAGGGCATGTTTTTCAAATCTGGTTTTCGGTGTGCACACTGCTCATTTTCAGCGTCGGATGCAGCGATGCGGATAAAAGCAGCGGCGGCTCCAGTCTGACTCCACCTGCCGTAATTTCCGTGGCTCCGCCGGATGGCTCTGCCGGAGCGTGCCCCAACACGATAATTACTGCTACCTTCGGCAAGGCGATGAACCCTGCCACGGTAAATACCAGCACGTTTACATTGACTGGTCCAAATGGTGCAGCCGTGTCAGGGCAGGTCACCTATACGGCCGGTAGCAATACCGCGACCTTTACCCCAGCCGTAAGTCTGGCATTGGCCACTCTCTATACCGCGACTATTACAACTGGCGCGACCGATGATTTCGGGAACGCCCTGACGGCGAATTTTGACTGGACTTTCACCACTGGTGTCACAGCTTGCTCCGGAGTTGGGGCGCCCACGGTGGTTTCCGATACTCCGGCCAATGGCGCCTGTCCTAACACCACCGCGACTGCCACTTTCAGCGAAGCGATGAATCCTTCGACCATCAACGCAACCACATTCACCCTAGCCGGCACGGGCTCGGCGGGAACTGTCACCTACGACGTAGCAAATAGGATCGCAACCTTTACACCAACCGCGCCGCTCGCCCTGAACACTATGTACACCGCGACCATTACGACCGGTGCGCAGGATCTTCTCGGCAACGGGCTGGCCAGTAATTTTACGTGGACCTTCACAACGTCCGCGACGGTTTGCCAGTCGCCGGTTCCATTGAATTCGGCGGCTAATTTCGAGGCGCTCGCGGGCGCAACCATCACCAATACAGGACCAACCATCATAACCGGGGGCAACCTTGGCCTTAGTCCGGGATCTGCCGTTACTGGCTTTCCGCCTGGAACTCTGACCCCGCCCGCGGTCATGCACGTGACTGATCCCATCGCGGCCCAAGCTCAACTGGATCTGACCGCAGCCTATAACTATGCGGCTGGAGTGCAAGGCGCGGCGGTGCTTCCCGGGGACCTGAGTGGACTGACCTTTACTCCCGGCGTCTACAAAAACTCCAGCACCGTGACTTTGTCAGCGGGGAACGTCACCCTTGACGCCCAGGGCAATGCCAATGCCGTTTTCATCTTTCAGATTGGTTCCACGCTGACCACGCTGGGGTCCACTCATGTCCTTCTCGCGGGTGGCGCACAGGCCAAGAACGTCTTTTGGCAGGTGGGCAGTTCGGCGACGCTGGGTACCAACTCATTTTTTGAGGGGAACATACTGGCGCTGCAATCCATCACTCTCGATACCGGCGCTTCCCTTACTGGCAGAGCACTGGCTCGCAATGGCGCCGTCACTTTGGACAGTAATCCGGTTACGGCTCCGTAGAATTGAGGCGTTCGAGAGTGGACCAGTTTGAGGCTGGCCCACTCTCAGTCCGGCTCAACAAGCACTTTAACCACGATTAGCGCAGCGCGTTTAAAGCTTGGAGGCATTTATATGTTGTCGCACTCTCAGAGCCGATGCAATCTTCAGATGGCATTGCTCATCGCAATATTTGCGGTTCTTTGCACCCTGACCACCCTCTCCATCGCGCAGGATAACGATAGCCGGAATCAGCCCGCACCCAAATGGGAGATTTTTGGCGGATATTCCTTTTTCTATCCAGACGCGGATGTGCATGGCCTGCTGCCCGGAGGAATTTTGCCTGTAAGCAGTCCTCTCGAATCCGATCCGCGCGGCGCCGGAGCCAGCCTTACCTATAACTTTACTCGCTGGCTCGGCGTAACCGGCGATATCAGCGGGCATTGGGACAGCAACGAGACGACAGTAATCGAACGAATAGACGACACGTCTTTCTACAATCTGTCGGTGGGGCCAAAGGTTACCTTCCGCAGCCGCCACTTTTCTCCATTTTCTCGAAGCGCTTGTGGGCGAACATCGCCTGAGCCCTGATCCTTTTCATAAGGACAACGAATTTGGATTCATGGCCGGTGGCGGCATTGATGTGAATCTGAGCAGGCATATCGCTTTGCGGCTGCTTCGCGCAGACTACGTATTTTCCAATCATCGTTTTGGTCCGGCGGCGACGGTTCCCGAAACCGATGTGCGGGGCGCGCGCCTCCAAAGCGGGGTGGTATTTATGTTTGGCGGCAAGTCCGTCGGCCCCGCAGTCTCCGTCAGTTGCACCCTTAATCCGGACCAGGTCATGGCCGGTGAGCCTGTCACGGCTATGGCGACAGGCAACAACTTTAATTCCACCCATTCACTGGCTTACATGTGGAGCAGCACCGGAGGAAAAATAACCGGAAACGACGCTACAGCAAGCATAGACACAAACGGAGCGGCCGCCGGGAACTACGCGGTGAGTGTGAGAGTGTCTGACTCCAAAATGAAGAGGAGTGGCGAAGCGATGTGCAGTGTCAACTTCACGGTGAAGGCGCCACCGCCGCAGAATCCGCCAACCATGTCGTGCCAGGCAAGTCCTTCAACTATTCAAGCCGGATCGGCGTCCACCATCAGTTGCACTTGCGCCAGTCCCGACAATTCGCCGGTGACCGTGAGCGGCTGGACCGCAAGCGGAGGCAGCGTTTCAGGCAGCGGAAGCACTGCGGCTCTGGATTCATCCGGAGACTTCTCCCGGCCCGATTACCGTCCACGCCAGCTGTGGCGATTCCCGCGGCTTGAACACGCAAGCCGAAGTTCAGGTCACGGTTGTCGCTCCGCCAGCCCTTTCGCCGGAAATCGCGCAACTCGAAACCAGGCTCGCACTGCACAGCATTTATTTTGCAACCGCGAAACCTACAATGGACAGGCCCGACGCCGGGCTGCTCGGTAGCCAGCGGGAAACCCTGGTGTCACTCGCAAACGATTTCCAGAAGTATCTTCAGGCAAAACCCGATGCGCACTTGACTCTCGAAGGCCATGCCGACCCGCGCGGTTCCGTTGACTACAACCAGGCGCTCTCCGAGAGGCGTGTTGATCGCACCAAACGCTTCCTGGTCGAACATGGAGTTCCCGGCGCCAGCATCGAAACCAAAGCCGTTGGCGAGGAGCAAAATCTATCCGAAGAGCAAGTCAGAAATGCGGTTGAGAAAAACCCCGAGCTCACGGCAGAGCAGAGAGAGAAAGTTCTCGACAACATGAAGACGATCCTCTTAGCGAGCAATCGTCGCGTTGACGTCACTTTGAGTACGACGGGTCAACATTCGGTTCGTGAATACCCGTTCAATGCCGCCGATTCGCTCACTCTGATCAGCCAGCGAAGAACGGGAAGAACCACTGGGCCAGCGTCAAAAAGAAAAATGAAGCCCAGGCTTGTGCACTAAGCAGACCTAAACCAGCGGAATACCGATTTGTGCCGCTCCCTCCGCCCACGACACCCATGTCTATGTCGAGGCGTGGTCATCTGACCAGACCCAGAATGGCACAAAGGGTAAATTGGTAGAGCACCTTAGAAAAGGTACCCAGATGGCCGTAGACAATTACAATACATGGCAAAGTTTCGCTGAGGCAGCAAGTGTAGAGCATGACTCCGAAAAGCTCGCTCACCTTATCCAGCAGCTCAATAACGCTTTAGACAAAGAAGAGAGAAAAAACAGTTCGGATGAAATCCTGTACCTGACAGCAAGCCAACCGGCACTTCTTAGTGCGCTTTGCGCTTGGGTAATAGGATTCGTTTGACAGATAGCGGCATTCTACGGCCCGTCACTTCGCGGAAAATACGCTCAATCGGGGTTTCACGCGGCGCCTGGGGATCATAAGGGCCACCTCAGAACAGCCACAATTATTCCCCTTTCACAAGCTCTATAGATTCTTTCATTTTCCCGCGAAATCCTGCACAAAACAGCACCCTTCCATCCGCTATCCCAAAGAAAACCTAGCCTTATTCCCATTGTCACGATTTATGCCAATATCCCCGCTTCCAGGACTACAATTCAGATAAATGAAGTCTGCTGCGTCGGCTAAGAAAAAGCGCGAGTTCGATCCTAACTCTTTCCTCGCTACGATTGGCGATGGCAGGAAAATGCTGGCTGTCCCTAAAAAGCAAATGATATTTTCTCAAGGGGACGAGGCGGATGCCGTCTTCTATCTCCAAAAAGGCAAAGTGCGGCTCACCGTCGTCTCCCATGCTGGCAAGGAAGCCACGATCGGCATCGTGAGCGAGGGCAATTTTTTCGGGGAAGGCTCACTCGCCGGACAGCGCCAGCGCATGGGTTCTGCCGCTGCCATGACCGATTGCGACGTCCTGCGAGTGGACAAGAAGGCCATGATGAGCGCGCTTCATCGCGAGCACGCATCTTCCGATATGTTCGTCGGCTATTTGCTGGCGCGTAACATCCGTTTTGAAGAAGATCTGGTTGACCAACTATTCAACTCCAGCGAAAAGAGGTTAGCCCGCATTCTTCTAATGCTCGCGCATTTCGGCAAGGAGGGAATTCCCGAAACCGTCGTCCCCAAGATCAGCCAGGAAACTCTGGCCGAGATGATAGGCACGACCCGCTCGCGAGTCAGTTTTTTCATGAACCGGTTCAGGAAATTGGGATTCATTCATTACAACGGCGGCCTCGAAGTCCATAGTTCGCTCCTCAACATAGTCCTGCACGACTGAGCCCCCATGCGCCATTACCCGATTTTGTCATCCTGAGCGTAGCGAAGGACCTATGTAGTTGTTCGGCAATGCGCAGGTCCTAGCTCAACCCTACGCTCTGAAGGAAATTAAAATTTATGCGCCGACTATTTCCACGACAAGAGCTAAAAACCGCGTTCCCCAAACAGAACCGGTTAACCGCCACGATTGGCGGATTCACCATTGTGTCTCTTATTGCTCATACACAACGCCCCTCCACGCCTCATAATCCACACTAGCAAAAACTCTATCCGTTAGGACGTATCTCTGACAAAGCAACTAACCGCCGCAAAAAGGAAATCTGATTTCGATCCCCACGCCTTTCTCTCGACCATCGGGAACGGGAGGAAATGGTTTCTTTCCAAAAGAAAAATACGATATTTGCCCAAGGCGATTCTACGGATGGACTGTTCTTTATCCAGACCGGGAAGGTGCGGCTCAGTGTTGTATCAGAAGCCGGGAAGGAAGCTACTCTCGGCATTTTGGGCGAAGCCGATTTCTTCGGGGAAGGCGGCCTCGCCGGCCAGCTTCTGCGCATGGCATCTGCAAGTGCAATGACAGACTGCGTTCTCCTGCACATTGACAAAAAAGCAATGATGCTTGCCATGAGCCAGGAGCCAAAATTGTCGGCCATGTTTCTGAAGTATTTACTAAAGCGAAATATCCGCTATCAGGAAGATCTGGTTGATCAGCTTTTCAATTCCAGCGAAAAGCGGCTGGCGCGCGTTCTCTTATTGATGGCTCATTTCGGCAAAGAAGGAGTATCCGAAATGGTAGTCCCAAAGCTTAATCAGGAGACTTTGGCAGAGATGGTGGGAACGACTCGTTCGCGCGTCAGCTTCTTTATGAACCGGTTCCGAAAGCTTGGTTTTATCAACTACGATGTTGGCGATAACTTGCACGTACACAGCTCACTCCTGAACATTGTTCTTCATGATGACAATGGAATCGCCCATAGTTCAGACAGTGCGTACTCCTCGCCCGGAAGAGACCTCGAGCCTCCCGCAAAGCCCGGCGGGGCCCACGAGATAAAGATCGCGCCATGAGGCCGCCTCTCGCCTAGCTGTTTAGCGGATCAATCTAGACAAGCCATTTAAGAAGAAGTCCGCATGGTCATTGTCCTTTGGTGCCCGCCCATGAGCAATTGTGAACAGAGTCGAGCCTACGAGGTATTTAGCCTGCAAAGGTTGAGAGGTTGCCCATGGCAGATGAAGAGAGTGAATATCCAGCAATAGCGGCTGATGCCGTCACCAATCCGGAATCGGCCCGCTTGCTAGCGTTGCTGAAGAAGGCCGACAAAGCTCTCAAAGAATATGTGCCTCCCATATCTTCAGTGGCATCACTCCCTCGGACTGAGTAGCGCCATTTCCCTTGAATTTTTGCCCGGCTCAACTTGAATAACAATAGTCCAAAAAAGTGTGCAAAGTTGCACATCTTTGTTTTGAAAGATCGGGCATGATTCTAAACGTCAGGAGGGTGAAGTCATGTCCAATTACTCGAACCGCAAAACCATCCTGTGCATTGACGATGACGATGGCGTGCTGGGTTTTCACCGTGCCCTGCTGGAACGGCGTGGATACGAGGTGCTCACTACGGCCTCGGCCCGATCAGGCATACAAATTGCGGCCGCCTCCACTGTTGCTGCCGTGATTGTTGACTATCACATGCCCGAGATGGATGGCCTTGAGGTTGCTTCCGAAATAAGGCGAATCAGGCCACAAGTTCCCATAATCATGGTTTCAAGCGACGTGGAAATTCCCGAACAGGCGCTAAAGGCGGTTGATGCCTTCATTTCCAAGGACGAAGCACCCCAGCACTTATTACCAACGATCAATCGGGTGTGCGGCGAAGGTCACCTCCGGATTCCCAGCGACCGGTGGAATCACGGCTTGAGTATAGGAAATACTCTTCGGCGCTGGCGATTCGTTAGGCCGGTTTGAGTATTTTGCCACACTCCAGGCAATGCATCTTGCGGCTCGATGTTATCAACCCGCAAAATGGACACATCCTTTGTGATCCAACGTCTCCAGTTTTCACACCAAGAGACTCGCCGATAACTGCGAGCATTCTACGGACGCTGACAAGAAACCGAGACAAGATCGAGTTCATAACTGTGACGTGCGCTTTCTTGTTGGCTAGTCATTGGTCGGGGCCAAAGCCAATTGACGAATATCGAAATCTGCTAATCTAGAATGACACATCGAAACCCGCACTTCTGTGCAAGATTGCTCAGTTCTTAGCTTCTTCTAATTCCCGGTTTGGTATCAATCCCGTACTCAAATCCGAATGCCACCCGAGTGAGCAATTTAGATCAGCTATCCTCTCGCCGATGGATGATCATAGTTTCTAGAGACGAGCACCTCTTCTCGCTCTTTCAGCGTCCGGACTAAGCCGGTCAACCTGAAGCCCTCCCCTCTTAGTTCCGCAGATCTCAAAGGACAATTCATGAAAAAGACAATGTCGCTGATACTCATGGGCCTGATGGGCTTGGTTGGAACCTACGCCTGGGCGGGTTCGGCGCGTCAAGATTCGGTTGCACGGCTGCGATCAGTCCCCGTAGATGTTTTGCACGCCATCATGGCCACGCCGGACAAAGGCATCCCCGAAGAAGTGCTGAACGACGCAAAATGCATCCTGGTAGTCCCCGATTTAATTAAAGGCGGCTTCATTTTTGGCGGCAAGCATGGACGCGGCGTCGCTACCTGCCGCACGTCCGCAGGTTGGAGCGCCCCCGCATTCGTTTCAGTCGGTGGTGGAAGCTGGGGACTTCAGATTGGAGTCGAAGGCGTGGACCTGGTGATGCTCGTGATGAATGACCGCGGATTCCAACATCTCCTCTCCAGCAAGTTCGAACTGACCGGTGAAGGATCAGTCGCCGCCGGCCCGGTGGGGCGTCACGCTTCCGCGGGAACTGACTGGAAAATGAATACTGAAATGTTGACCTACTCTCGCTCCAAGGGCGTGTTTGCCGGCTTGACCCTTGAAGGCGCGGTCGTAGAACAGGACAACGATTCCACTCGCGCTATCTACGGAAGGCACATGACGTTCCGGAACATTCTCTCAGGTAACGCCTCAACTCCACACAGTGCCGACGCTTTCCTGAAAGCAGTGTCATTCGCGGGACACCAATCGCGAGTTGCGGAAGCCGACGAAGACAACAAGTAATCGCCGTCTAGCAATTGGAGCGTCGGGCGTCCTCGCCGGATACGGGCGGAGACGCCCGTCTATCCATTGCTGCCTCCACATTTCTCATTCCGAACGGGCGCTTAGCCCGGAGAGCCTGCCCTATTTTGCCGAAGCCCTGAGCGGAGCCGAAGGGGAAGTCGAAGGGAATCTGCTTCTGCCTTAACGTTTCATTGACGAACAGGACTGTTCTTTGCTGGATTCACTTCGACCCGCCGCAGTTCGGCGAGGAAGTTCGCGGAATAGGCTAGTGATTTAAGTTCGTCGGCATTGCCATTCGGCTCGCGATGAAGGGCAAGCGCACGCTCCACGATCGCATGCTCCGCTTCTTCCATGAGCTTTTTGGCGACTTGCGGATCGGTCTCCAAAAGCGCGGCCTGATATAACCGCTTCCAATCCTGCATGGCTGGCTTCTCACTATTCATGAGGCTATCTCACCGGGTGCCTGAAATCCCTTATCGCCGAATTGCGCTCCGGAGGCCGCATCTTGTATTGCTTGCACAATGGCGCCAACTCCTCCCACTGCTTTTGAAATCACTTTGCGAACCCCGACGGATTGCGCCAGTTCTGAAAGTTGCTCCGACGCGAACATCGTAAACAGGAGCATTACGCTATCGGGCGCATCCATGGCAATCTGGCGCGCCGCCTCCAAACCATTCATTCCCGGCATTGCATAATCCAGCAGCACGACATCTGGCTTGGACGCCCGTACCATGTCAATCCCGTCCTGACCATTCTCGGCTTCCCCGCACACTTCCCAATTCGGAGTGAGTTCAAGGCACGTTCGCAGAGCGCGCCGCACATGCGTGCTGTCATCAACAATCAGGATTCGCAGCAAATTCACCTCAGACGGGCTAAGGTTACAGTCAGACCGTTCCAGAGGCCATACAGTTTATTCCCGAATAACTAAAATGACAATCCGTTCGATCGCGGGTAGCCGCTCAGGTTGCCAACCCCTCCGACTTCGGCGTCATCCTGAGGGAGTTCAGTCCCGAAGGATCTCGCGTGCAGTGCAGCTGCATTATTTAGCGCGTATCCGCTAAACGCAAGATCGCTCGCAGCTCGAAATGACTCCCCAGACTATGGGCCGAAATTTCAAACTGAGCCAGTTCCGACCCTTCGGCATTAGCAATGATTCGCAGCCGCCGAAGACAAAACTGTTCGGCGACGCGATCGCTAACCCTTAAACGGGTGTCAAAATTTGAGGCTGGAGAAGTGGCTATGCCACGCTTAAGTGCGGCTGACAACGAGCAAGCGCCAGCAACCTAACCCAGGGCACTGGCACGCCCGCGTAAGTTTTTTACGGAATTGAGCTGGCGACGCTGGAAAACGCAGTATTGGCATTGGTTCCAATCAATCGGATGGTTCCGACCACGAGAACCAGGATTACCGCCAGCATGACGGCATATTCGGCAATATCCTGCCCTTCGTCTTCGACGAAGAGTCTATGAAGCAACTCAGACATACCAACCTCCGGGGGATGAGTTCGGCTGAGTCCATCATGCCGCGTATCCGATTGCTTGTCAAACTGTGAATTGCTGCGAATGCTGTGGATTCGTGCGCTTTTAGGAACCGCTGCAAGCCCCGCCGGAAGGCATTTCAGTGCAACAGATCAGAAACTGACCGCGATGCATACTCGAGCACTCGGCCCGGCAGCACTCCCAGGTAAATCGTCGCTGCCAGGCTCACAACAAGCGCAGCGCCCAATCCCACCGGGATCCGGGGTAATGGCGTATCTTCTTTCGGCTCTTTCATATACATCACAACAATAATGCGAAGGTAATAGTACGCCCCCACCGCGCTGTTCAGCACGCCGATAATGGTTAGGCCAACCAAATTAGCCTGAAGCGCCGCGCTGAAGACATAGAATTTCGCGAAAAACCCGCCGGTAATCGGAATTCCGATCAGCGACAGAAGAAAAATGGTTAACGTCGCGGCCAGCAGCGGGGAGCGGCGCCCCAGTCCGGAGTAATCCTCCATTGTTACGTAACGCTCACCAGCGCTTCCAAAATGACTCACCACCGCGAATGCCCCAACGTTCATTGCCGCATAGGAAGCGGTATAAAACATGGCGGACGGGATGCCATCGTGCGGCAGTGCCGCGAAGGCCACCAACAAATATCCGGCATGAGCGATCGAAGAATAAGCGAGCAGCCTTTTAATATTGTCCTGCACTAGCGCCCCGAGGTTCCCCAGCGTCATCGAGAGCGCCGCAATTACCCAGATAAGCCATATGCGGCCCGGCGCATGAGCCTCAAAGACGATCCGAAGCAATACCGCAAAAACCGCCGCCTTGGGAGCCGTTGACATGAATCCCACGATTGGCGAGGGCGCTCCTTCGTACACGTCTGGAGTCCATATATGAAACGGCGCTGCGGCAACTTTGAAACCGAGGCCCACGAAAATCAGCGCAATGCCCACATATGCCAGCGTCGGGATGTTGCCGGAGGTCAGCACATCGCCAATCACCGGAATACTGGTTGAACCAGTCGCGCCAAACATAAGCGCCACGCCATACAGGAAGAATGCAGTCGCAAATGATCCCAGCAGGAAATACTTAACCGAAGACTCGCTGCTGATGGCGGCGCGCCTGCGAAATCCAGCCAGCACATAAGTAGAGATCGAAGAAATTTCCAGCGCGATGAAGATCAGCACAAGTTCCACCGCTGAAGACATCAGGCTCATGCCCACGGCGCCCAGCAATACGAGCGCATAATATTCGCCCGCGCGGATTTGCTGCACCTCCATATACTCGAACGAACTGAGAATCACGACGGCCGTGATCGCCGCCACGAGCACGTGGAAAAATATGCTGAACGAATCCACCCGCACCATTTCCCAGAAAGCGAGCGCCCGGATATTGTGCCTGGTAGATGCTGGCGGCAATCGCCCCCAGCGCGCCAATCAGCGCGATGATTCCCAGCGTTCTCTGGCCACGGCGGTCGCTCATCAGGCCGTTATCCATCAAAGGATCGAGCACCATGACGATCATGCCGAAAATCGAAAGCACGATTTCCGGCAGAATGCGGATGTAATCGACGATTTGCGGAAGCGGGTGCGAAGCAGGATTCACCGGCCAACCACCTTGCTGGCGAGTTGGCTGAAAGGCGCCAATACATTTTGAACCGAGGGATCAATCGCATTCAGCCAAAGCAGTGGCGCAACGCCCATGACCAGTGCCATCGCCGCGGCTGGCCACAGCGCCACGCGCTCGCGAAGATTCATGTCAGGAAGCGATTCATTCGATGGATGTGTAACCTTCCCGAAGAACACTCTCTGATACATCCATAGCAGGTAACATGCGCTCCAGATAACGCCCGTCGCTCCCAAAATTCCATAAATGGCTCTCGCCTGAAATGCCCCACTCAAGACCAGGAACTCCCCGACGAATCCATTTAATAAAGGAAGGCCGACAGATGCGAGAACAATGAACAGGAAGAAGGCCGCATAGCGTGGCATCGGAGTGGCGAGGCCACCAAATTCGGAGATTTCATAAGTGTGCTTGCGCTCGTAAAGAATTCCCGCCAGCATGAACAATGCACCCGTAGAAACTCCATGGGCAAGCATGACGTAGGTCGCGCCGTCCAGGCCAATCTGCGTGAAGCTGAAGATTCCAAGAACGACGAATCCCAGGTGACTGATCGAAGAATACGCGATCAGTTTTTTCAAATTCGGCTGCACCATCGCTACCAGCGCGCCATAGATAATTCCAATTAGGGCCAGCACCATAATCCACGGAGCATTGTGCCGCGACTGCTCCGGAAAAAGCCCGAGATTAAACCGCACCATTCCATACGTGCCCATCTTCAAAAGAACGCCCGCCAGCAGCACCGAGCCAGCAGTGGGCGCTTCGACGTGAGCGTCGGGCAGCCATGTGTGAAACGGAAATAGCGGGACTTTGACTGCGAAGGCGATAAAGAATCCCAGAAAAAGCCAAATCGCCGCGTTGGAATAATCCTGCACCTGGCCACTCCGGATCGCGTTCTGTACCGTGACAAAATCAAATGACCCAACTCTGGCATACAGCCACAGAATCGCAGCCAGCATGAACACGGAAGCGATCATGGTGAACAGGAAAAACTTCACCGCCGCATACACCCGCCGGCCGTGCCCGTACATTCCAATCAGCAAAGCCATCGGAATGAGTGTCGCTTCCCAGAAGAAATAAAAGAGAAAGAGATCAAGCGAAACAAAAACGCCAATCAGCGCCGTCTCAAGAATCAGCAGCAGAATGAAAAATTCCTTCACCCTCTCGTGAATGGATTTCCACGAAATGAGCACGCACAACGGTGTCAGGAACGTAGTCAGCACAATCAGCCACATGGAAATGCCGTCAATCCCCATGTGGTAGTGGATATTCGGATGCGCTATCCAAACATTGTCGTGCTCGAATTGAAACGCGGATTGCGCCCTCTGGAAATGGGCGGGCAAATGCAGTGAAGCCACGAAGGCCAGTAGCGAAACCACGAGCGCAAAAACCTTGATATCGCGGTCGCGTCGCGGAAAAAGCAGCAGCAGCAACGCCCCGGCCAGCGGGATAAATGTGATCAGCGAAAGGATGGACCCATCAAGATTCGCCATGTTCATCGGGCCACCCAGATCATGTATGCGATCAGTGCCGCCGCTCCCACGGCCACCCACCCCGCGTAAGACCGCACATTTCCCGACTGCATGTGGCGCACACTATCAGAGACATCGCGAGCCCCGTCGGCGCTGCCGTCCACAGCTGCGTCAATTACGCCCTGGTCAATGCCGTGCCACAAAACCGCGCGGGAGCCGTCCACCAAAGGCTTGACGAACAAAGTCGCGTAGATTTCGTCAACGTAATATTTATGCAGTACCGCGTTGTAGAAGCCGCCAAGTGCGTGCGCAATCTGTTGGGGTAGTTTTGGTCGGCGAAGGTACAGCAGCCACGCGAGGTATAGGCCAAACAATCCCACTGCTACAGAGATCCCGGTAAAAATCAATTCGGTTGCCGGCCCAGTCTTCGGCTCAGGCCCTTCGGTTTGCTTCTCCGGCGGCGCGGTTTCAACGGAAGATGCGCTATTCGCACTAACATCAGGAGTGGACACACGGAACACGGGTCCAAGAAACTTGTCGAATTTGTTGCTCCCGCCAAGCGACCCCGGAACACCGATCCACCCTCCACAAATTGAAAGCACCGCAAGAATCACCAATGGAACCAGCATCACCTTAGGACTCTCGTGAATGCCGCCATGCCCATGGCCATGTGGCGCGGGCGCCGCCGCCCGCGAATGATCGTCATGAGAGTGATCGTCGAGAATATCGTCATGAGAATGATCGTCATGAGAACGATCAGCATGACTCTCATGAGCATGCGAATTTTCGATATCCCCGCGATACTCCCCAAAAAACGTCATGAACCACAACCGGAACATGTAGAAGGATGTAAGAAAAGCCGTGAACAGCCCAATCGCCCAGTAAATCCAGCTTGCCTGATACGCACGCCAAAGAATCTCATCCTTGCTGAAGAATCCCGCGAACGGAGGAATCCCCGCAATTGCAAACGTCGCCGCAGTCATCGTCCAAAAAGTCCATGGAATCTTCTTCCGGAGACCACCCATGTGCCGCATATCCTGCTCACCGCCCAAGCCATGAATTACCGACCCCGCGGCCAGGAATAACAGTCCTTTGAAAAATGCATGTGTCATCAGATGAAAGATGCCAGCCGAAAACGCCGCAACACCGCAAGCCAAAAACATGTACCCAAGCTGCGAGATGGTTGAATAGGCGAAGACCTTCTTTGATATCCGTCTGCACCACTCCAATGGTCGCTGCAAATAATGCGGTCAGCGATTCCGATGATCGCGACAACCGTCAGTGCCGTCGGCGCGCGCTCGAAAATCACATGTGACCGCGAAATCATATACACGCCCGCCGTCACCATCGTGGCGGCGTGAATCAGTGCCGAAACTGGTGTCGGGCCCTCCATCGCATCCGGCAGCCAGACATAAAGCGGAATCTGCGCAGATTTGCCGCACGCGCCAACCAGAAGCAGTAGAGCGATCGCCGTCAGCAATCCCGCGCCGCCGGTCTCAGGACTTAGCGGAGAAACACTCTGAAATACCGTTCCGAAATTCAGCGATCCATAATGCTGGATCAGGAGAAAAAGCGCGATGAGAAATCCGAAATCCCCAATGCGGTTGACGATGAATGCTTTTTTCCCGGCAGCCGCCGCTGAATCTTTCGTAAACCAAAAACCAATCAGAAGGTAAGACGCGAGCCCTACGCCCTCCCACCCGATAAACATCAACAGATAATTGCCCGCCAACACCAGGGTCAGCATGAAAAACATAAACAGATTCAGATAAGAAAAGAAGCGGTAGAAACCACCCTCCGTCCACATGTATCCGACCGAATAAATATGGATAAGAAATCCCACGCCCGTGACGACCAGCAGCATCACGAGAGATAGCTGATCAAGGTAGAAAGCGAAGTCCGCCTGAAAACTTCCCGCGCGAATCCACGTTGCCAGAAACTCAGTATGGGGTAATGCCAGAGAAGAGAATTGCGAAACCACCCACAGCGCCATGGCAAACGCTGCCCCGCAAAATAACAGCGCGACGCTGCTCACCGCCGCCCGGGAAAAACGCTTCCCGAATAAACCATTGATCGCGGCTCCGATTAGCGGAAGCACCGGGATCAGCCAAAGATGGAGACTTGGATTCATAGTTTGAGCAGATTGACCTGGTCCACGTTAAGAGTTTCCCGTGTGCGGTATACAGCAATAATGATGGCGAGCCCGACCGCAGCTTCCGCGGCCGCAACAACCATCACGAAGAAAACAAAAACCTGTCCACTGAGCGCGTGCCATTGTGCCGCGAACGCCACAAACGACAGATTCACGCCATTAAGCATCAGCTCGATGGACATAAATATGGTGATGATGTTGCGCTTGATCAGAAACCCAGTCACGCCGCAGGCAAACAAAAATCCGCTAAGGATGAGGTAGTAGGAAAGCGGAACCATCAGTTCTTTTCCTCCGTCGGCCGCAACGCGTCGGGACGCGCCGCCAGAACCACCGCGCCCATGATCGCAATCAAAACCAAAATTGACGTGACTTCAAACGGTAAAAGGAAATCGTGGAACAGTAATTGAGCGATTTGCCTAGGATCTCCGGGAAGCGCGCCTGCTTCTACTGATCCGGTACCAGAACGAGTAACCAAAATCCACGCCATCAGCACGCTGCCAATCGTCATTCCCGGGATACCAATGAACAACGACACCCGGCTGCCTTTCGTGCGTTCTTCCTTGCCGGCATTCAATAACATGATGACGAAGACAAACAGAACCATGATCGCCCCCGCGTAAACAATCACCTGAACCGCGGCCACAAACTCCGCACCGAGTAGCAGGTACTCAACTGCCAGCGATCCCATCACGACGACCAGCGACAGTGCGCTGTTAATCGGATGGCTTTGCACCAGCAAGTTCACCGCCGCCGCAGCGCAAATAAATCCGAACACCGAAAATAGGACTAAATGAAGCATGAAAGACAATTTTCTAATTTAGTAATTTTGAAAGCCAAAACACAACGGTTCACGACGTTAAATTACCCAATTACCCAATTACCCAATTCACTTCAAAGCCACTACCAGCGCCGTTATAACCAAATTCGCGATCGCCAGCGGCAGCAAAACTTTCCATCCAAATGCCATCAGCTGGTCATAACGGAATCTTGGCAGCGTCCCGCGCACCCAAATATACACAAACAAAAATCCGAAAACTCTCAACACAAACCAAAATGCCGGAAGCACATCCTGAAGGATCTCAGGTCCAAATACAGGCCCGCGCCAACCTCCCAGAAACATGATGGAAGCGAGGCACGCCACGGTGATCATGTTCGCGTACTCTGCCATGAAGAACATGGCGAATTTCATGGCGCTGTATTCAGTGTGATATCCCGCGACTAATTCGGTTTCGGCTTCCGGCAAATCAAAAGGAATACGATTCGTTTCCGCGTATGCGGCCATCAGATAAATAAAAAATGCGACGAACTGTCCGCCTCGAAAAATATTCCAGTTGGGAATGAATCCCCAAAAATGTCCTGCCTGCGCATCCACAATCTCGCGCAGGCTCAGGCTTCCCGACAGAATTACCACGCCAACCAGCGAGAGTCCCAACGCAATTTCATAACTCACCATCTGCGCGCTGGCCCGCAACCCGCCCAGCAGCGAATACTTGTTGTTCGACGACCAACCCGAAAGCGCGATGCCGTAAACCCCAAGAGAGGTGATTCCGAGAATGATCAGCAACCCGATATTCACGTCCGAGATCTGTAGCGGCGTGTAGATACTGCCAATCGCGATCCAGTTGCCGAACGGAATCACCGCAATCGAAGTCAGCGCGAAGATCACTGCGATCATCGGCGCGGCAATATAGAGCGGCCTATAAACATGCGGCGGCGTCAAATCTTCTTTGAATAGAAACTTGACTCCATCTGCCATCGGTTGAAGCAAACCGAACGGGCCCACGCGCGTTGGTCCCCATCGGTTCTGAATGTGTCCCACAACTTTGCGCTCCAGCCAGACCGTATAGGCAACGGCAGTGAGCAGCACGAAAAGTGCGAGCAAAATCTTGACCAATGAAACAAGGATGAACGTGCCCAGAGTCACAATTCCGCGCCCTTCGATCTACTGTTATTTGCAGTCATTTAGCGATTGCGCTACTCGCGTCAGTCCGCGACCTCCGCCTCGGCGGGATCCGGATGAAGGTTTTCCATCACAGAATTTAACGTTCGGGAATATCGTCCCAATGTCCCAGAGCTGAATAAATCATTATTGGCAGGCACAATTAAATTCGGATCGTGCGAAGCGCCCACGCCGCCATTGGACAGCGTCGTATGTTCATCGTTGCCGGCCAGTAGATTAATTCGCGACACATCGTAACCCGGCACCAGTCGTTGGATTTCGTCAAGAATCGCCATCGGATCAAACGGACTCATCTTGGGTTCAAGTCCCTTCGATTCCAGCCAAACGCTGTGCCGGTCGGCTTCCCCTGATTGCGCGCCCCGCGACTGCCCCATGTCGGCGCGACTGCCGCGGCTGAAAGGTACAAGTCTACTGACCTCGAACCCCGCCCCATCGGCGATTCGGACGATCATTTCGAAATCGGATTTCACCGCCGTGACTTCGCCCGCCTTCTTCACTATTTGCAGATCGCCACATGTGTTAGTGAACGTCCCAGACTTTTCGTAAGCACTCGCCGCCGGCAATACAACATCTGCGATAGCGGCGCTTTCCGTCAAAAACATGTCCTGGACCACTAGAAAAGTTTGCGCGAGGTCTGCGGGATTCAGACCCAGGCGGCCGACGGGATTCGCTCCCACAATGTACAGCGCTTTCAGCTTGCCCGCTTTTGCGCTCTCAAGCATTGCGAAAAGGTTGAGCCCCGTCGTGTTCGAAATGCCGCCCCATTCTTCGTGCAGCTTGCCGCTCTGCGCCACTGGTTGATAGCCGGGAAGCAAGTCAGGATAGAGACCCATATCCGCAGCGCCGCGCGAATTCGCGTAGTCGCCGAGGCAGATGTATTTTGCACCGGGCGTCCCACTGCCGAACTTCATTAAGGCAGAGACGGCCTCACCGCGAATTTCGGATCCGAAAATGATGATTAAATTCTGTTCGCCGCGCAGCTTGTCCCGCAATCCACTTAATGATTCTCGATTGCTATTCGCAGCCACCAATGCGTCGAGGGCAGAATCATTGCCACCGAGGAATGCGGCAAAGGTTCCCTCTGCTCCCTCCGGAATTTGAGAGAAGGCCGCTGCCTGCCTTCGCAGCTTGATGGGCTTCGAATTCACAACGTATAAGCGCGCCCCATGCAGGCGAACATTATTGCGGATTTGCCACGCCAGCAGCGGATGTTGATCGGTCGGGTTGTTGCCAATCAAAAGAATCGCGGGCGCATTGAACACGTCTCGCATCGTTGCAGTGGACTCCGGTTTTCCAGAAAGCGCAGCGGCAAAGGCAGGAAAGTCCGCCGTGCGATGGTGATCAATATTGTTTGTCTTCAGCACAACGCGGGCGAACTTCTGCAACAGATAATTTTCTTCGTTTGTCGTGCGAGTGGATCCCACGACTCCGATAGCCTCTCCGCCGTCCCTATCGCGAACTTCGGCAAACTTTTTCCCACCAACTGGAACGCTTCCTCCCATGTGGAAGGAGTCAGCCGGCCATTCTTCCGAATCAGGGGCGTCGTAAGACGGTCTTCGTGATTCGCGAAATCAAATGCGTAACGGCCTTTTATGCAGAGAAAATCCCCATTAATTCCACTCTTATCGCGATTATCTCCGCGAACGATTTCCATGCCCGTGTCGGAGCGGCGCACTCCTAGCGTGGTCTTGCATCCGTCGCCGCAATGTGTGCAAGTCGTGCCGACGTGGTTCATCTCCCATGGTCGTGTCTTGTAACGATAGGCGCCAGACGTGAGCGCACCCACAGGACAGATATCAATGCACATCCCGCATTCTTCGCAATTAAGATGGTCTTCGAGATTGGGCGCGATAATAGAACTAACCCCGCGATTCTGTACACCCAGCGCCCAAACATCCATCCCCTCGCCACACACGCGTACGCAGCGGTAACACAAGATGCACCGTGGCCGGTCAAAATAAACCACCGGCGACCATTGCTGCTCCTCACGATGATTCTTGATGTCAATGAATTTCGATTCCGCGGCGCCGTAGGAAAACGTCATGTCCTGAAGTTCGCACTCGCCGCCAGCGTCGCATACCGGACAATCAAGAGGATGATTGCCAAGCAGCATCTCCACCATGCTTTTGCGCGCCTGGTGGATTTCGTCATTGTTCGTGGTTACCGCCATCCCCTCGGTGATCACCGTCGTGCAGGCGGTTTGCAGCTTCGGCATCTTCTCGACCCGCACCAGGCACATGCGGCAAGCGCCCTGCAAAGACAAATTGGGGTAATAACAAAAAGACGGGACTTCGATACCCGCAGTCTTGCAGGCTTCGATCAGAAGAGTTCCGGCCGGAGCCGTGACCTTCTTGCCGTCAACCGTGATGTTGGCATCTGCCATTGTGTAAGCCTTGAAGTTTAGCTTTTACTCTGTGAAACTCAGTGCCCTCTGTGGCTAAAGATTTTAAATTCTAACCACAGAGGACACTGAGTTTAGCTTTACTCTGTGAAACTCAGTGCCCTCTGTGGTTAAAGATTTTAAATTCTAACCACAGAGGACACTGAGGCACTTTACGCAAACGCGGGCAACTGCATCGCCGTCCCCGCCTTCTCAAACGGACACGGCCTGCCTTCCAAATGATCCTCAAATTCTTTCCTAAACTTCTTCACAATCGAAATCGTTGGCAAAGCCGCCGCATCGCCGAGCGGACAAAAAGTGCGCCCCAGCATGTTCTCCGACAAGTACTGAATATTGTCTATGTCTTTTTCAACTCCGCCGCCGGTGTGGAAGCGTTTCAACGTCTTTTCCAGCCAATCCGTTCCTTCGCGGCACGGAATGCACCATCCGCAACTTTCGTGACGGTAGAATTTCATGATGCGAAGCGCGAACTTCACCATGCACGTCGTATCGTCCACGGCGACCAGGCCGCCTGATCCAAGCATGCTGCCGGCCTTCGCGAGGGAATCGAAATCCATGGGCAGATCAATTTCATCGGCGGTGAGCAAGGGACAGCTCGACCCTCCCGGCACAACCGCCTTCAATTTTCGCCCATTTGGAATTCCGCCGCCCACGTCGTAAATCATTTTCTTCAGGTTGTATCCCATGGGTAGTTCGTAAACGCCGGGCTTATTCAGGTGCCCGCTCAGGCAAAACAATCGCGTCCCGCCATTTTTGGGCGTGCCCAGATTTGCGAACCATTCAGCGCCGCCGTTGATGATATGAGGAACGCTGGCCAGGGTTTCAACATTGTTGATGACGGTAGGGCCGCCCCAAAGTCCAACGACGGCCGGGAACGGAGGCCGAATGCGCGGTATCCCGCGCTTGCCTTCGAGCGACTCCATAAGCGCTGATTCTTCTCCGACCTCATATGCTCCCGCGCCTCCGTGCCAATAAACGTCAAAGTTATAGCCGCTGCCCATAACGTTCTTGCCAATGAAACCGCGAGCGTAGGCGCCGTCAATCGCTTTCTGCATAATTTCGAGAAGGTACCTGTATTCTCCTCGAACGTATATGTAGCCTGCATGCGCTCCGACAGCTAACCCTGCAATGACGACACCCTCGATGACCGCGTGCGGATCGTGCTCAAAAATTAGGCGGTCTTTGCAGGTCCCCGGCTCGCTCTCATCGCCATTGCACAGAATATATTTTGGCTTCGCCGCCTGCTTGGGAACGAACGACCACTTGAGGCCCGTGTTAAATCCCGCGCCGCCGCGCCCTCGCAACCCAGAATTCTTTACTTCATTAATAATGGCGTCCGGCTGCATCTCCAGCGCCTTTTGCAGCGCTGTGTAGCCGTCGAGCTCGCAATAGCGATCAATGTTGGTCGCGCCCATGCCAAAGCGCTTCGACACAACTTTTACTTCATCGGGATGTGAAACAAGAGAAGCCATAAAGCAGTGGGTAATTGAGTAATTGTGTAATTTAGTAATTAAAATCGCAGCTCGCGCGCCCTCAAGATTTTGCCTTCCAATTACACAATTACCTGATTACCAAATTACTCAATTACTCTACTTCGCTCTATATTCGTCCAGGACCGCATCCATCTTTTCCGCCGTCAGATTTTCGTGAAAATCGTAATTTACTTGGACTGCCGGAGCCCAGCTGCACGCCCCTATACATTCCACTTCTTCTAACGAGAACAATCCATCCGCTGTCGTCCCCTTGTTTTTGATTCCGAGCTTGTGCTTGCAGTGATCGAGAAGCTCCTCGCCGCCTCGCACCAGGCATGCGATGTTCGTGCATACCTGCACGTTGTACTTGCCTCGCGGCTTCTTCGTCAGCATGGAGTAATAACTGATCACATTTTCAACTTCCAGATCCGTGAGCTCAAGGCGTTCCGCAATTTCATGAATCACTTCGGGACTCAAATAGCCCGTCTCGTCCTGCGCGTAGAGCAAAGTAGGAACCAGCACCGACCGCTTCGTCGGATAGTGCGCCAACATCCTCAGAAACCGTATTTCGAATTGTTCAGAAAACCTCATAGCATTGGGTAAGTGTGTAATTTGGTAATTTTGTAATTGAAAATCTCTAAGCTACCTTTCTCGCCGTTTGTTGAGAGGCAGTAAAGATCGCCGCTAACTCGTGCACCTTCTGCCAACAATCCGTCACATCCACCTTTAGAAATAATTCCCGACTCAATAAGTAGTTCCAGCCAGAGAATTGTCTCATCCGCTTCCTCAACGACGATCCCCATTCTTGCGACAAATTCTGCCTTCGACCTGGCCCGGCAAACCGCACGGTAATTTGCAGCCACCGAGGTCCCGCATCTCAAAAGCTGTTTTCCGAGTACTTGAGTATCTGTCCTATAAGCTGTTCAGGGCGCGAACTCATAAGAAGAGCTTAGCAATTTTGTAATCGGGAAATTTGGTAATTGGAAGTCTCCATAACCTCTCACGAATTTGGGCGAAAGGTTTTCAATTACCCAATTACCAGATTACAAAATTACTCAACGTTCTAGGTTTTCAATTACCAAATTACCCGATTACACGATTACCCAATGCCCTCAGCGGTCAATTTCCCCCAACACGATATCTATACTTCCAATCGCCGCAACCACATCCGCCAACAACTTTCCCTCGCACATTGCGGGCAGCGCCTGCATGTTCGCCAGACACGCGGAGCGCATATGAACTCGATACGGCTTCGCTGTCCCATCGCTCACGATGTAGTACCCCATTTCGCCGCGCGGAGATTCTACCGCCTGATAAACCTCGCCCTCAGGAACGGCAAACCCCTCGGTAACGATCTTGAAGTGATAAATAAGCGCTTCCATCTGCGTCTTCATCTTTTCCCGGTCTGGCAGCACGACCTTTGGGGCATCCGCTTTAACAGGCCCTTCCGGCATTCCGTCTGCTGCTTGCTGGACAATCGAGATGGATTCGCGAAGTTCGCGAACTCGGCACATATAGCGCGCGAATACGTCGCCCTCAGTTGCGACCGGCACTTTGAATTTAAAATTTTCGTAACCAGAGTAAGGGATGTCCCGGCGCAAATCAAAATCCACGCCGCTTGCTCGCAGTGTGGGTCCGCTCACACCCAGCGCGATGGCGTCTTCAGCACTAATTTTCGCCACGCCTTTTGTCCGCATCACCCAAATGGGATTCCCCGTCAGCAAATTTTCATATTCATCTACTTTGGATGGGAATCGCTTGGCAAAGTCACGCACTCGATCCAGGAATCCCAGCGGCGGTTCCAGCGCTACTCCGCCAATGCGGAAGTAGGAAGTCATCATTCGCTGCCCGCTCACCGCCTCGAACAAACGCAGAATGTCTTCGCGCTCTCGGAAGCAATACAGGAACACTGTCATCGCGCCAATATCCATCGCATGCGTTCCCAGCCATACCAGATGAGAATTGATACGCGTCAATTCGTTAAGCATGACCCGCAGCCATTGCGCCTTAGGAGGAATCTCCAGGCCCAGAAGTTTTTCGACCGCGAGCACATAACAAAGGTTGTTGGTGAGAGGGCACAGATAATCAATGCGGTCGGTGAGCGGCACCACCTGGTGGTAAAACTTGGCCTCGCATGTCTTCTCAATGCCGGTGTGCAGGAAGCCAATATCGGGCATCATCCGAACAATATTCTCGCCGTCAATCTCGAGAATCAGCCTCAACACGCCGTGTGTGGACGGGTGCTGCGGACCCATGTTCAAGATCATGGTGTTCGAGGCGACGCCGCTATCCTGCTCTACAACTGGCATTTGGGTAAGATGGCCCATGCTTACCTGTAACCCTCCACCGGGTAGTCTTTCCGCAGCGGATGGCCTTCCCAATCTTCCGGCATAAGCAGGCGACGCAGATAAGGATGCCCGACGAATCGTATCCCAAATAAATCAAAAACTTCTCGCTCGAAATAATTCGCACCCGGCCACACCGGCGTCACCGATTCCACCGCAGGACTCTCGCCCTCCAGTCGCACCTTCAGGCGAACCCGTTCTTTTTTGGAAATTGACAACAGTTGATAAATCACTTCAAAGCGTGGCACGGAAGGGAACCAGTCCACGCAAGTCACGTCCGACAAGTAGTTGAACATGCAGCCAGGATCATCCTTCAGCAAGCTGCATGCTTCGCGAATCGCGGACCGCTCCACATAGATGGTCATTTCATCCCGATCGAACTTGACGCCTTCAATCGCCGCCCGGTTCCATGCAATCAGCCGGGCAATCGCGGGATGATCTTTCAGTTGTTCAATATCCGTGACTGCGGGGACCAATGCCATCAGCCTTCACCTCTTCGGGGCGAAGGCTCTCCCCAATCCAGCGCGCCTTTCTTCCATATATAGAAGAAGCCCACCAGAACGATGCCTATATAGACCAGCATCTCCCAGAATCCGAACATCTTAAGGTCGCGTAAGATCACAGCCCATGGGTAAAGGAAAACCGCTTCTACGTCGAATAAGATAAAGAGCATTGCCACCAGATAGAATTTAACCGAGAAGCGGCCTCGTGCGTCACCCACCGCGATCATTCCGCATTCATAAGGAGACATCTTGGCCCGGGTAGGGCGCCGGTAGCCAATAATGGATGAGAGCGTCACTACTGCCACGGCAAAGCCTGCCGCCAGCAGAAAATGGATTAATAAAGGCAGGTAATTCGCGAAATAATTGTCGGGCATAGGGCAGCTGAATAAAACTTGCGGTGCTGCGAAGTAAACACTCTAGAGTAGTTTTGACTTTGATTAGTGTCAAGCGAGTTGCGACGTTGGAAGAGCCTACGGACATCGTATCCCCCTGGCGATGTTGAAATGTATGAGCGGGAAACGAGGTGAGGAGCTGGGGAATCGTCTGAAAAATGAATGTTGAACCAAGCCGCAGCAGTCGCGGCGGTGGGAAAGTGGGAAACGCGCAGCGTTTTCCAAGGCGCCCGTCAAAAATCAACCAACTTTTGGTGGAAGAGCGCAGTGGTTTAACGCTTCTGGTATGGGTGGAAGATGTAGTCCTTCGCTTTCACTACGGTGTGGCACGCGTGCCCGCAGTCTGAGAGGCTTTTTGGATCGGCCGTGAACTTGTCCGATGCCGCTTCATAGTTGAACACCGCGTATCCCCAACCGCCGCTCTTCGGAAATCTATCGCTGTTCTTTTCGATGACGAAAGCCTGTTTGAACACGTCTGGCACATCTACCACGAAGGGCGCCTCCGTGCTCTTCTTCGGCTTCCACTGCAACTTGACGATCATGGAGCCATCGGGGAAAGGCTGGCCATTGCCTGGAATGCCGGCCTTGTAGGCCTTGATCATTGTTGGATTGGCGACGATTACCTTGAGCACTTCGTCGGTGCGGGCGGAAGAAACCACAGCCCAGTCCTCGTATCCCCTGAAGTCGGAGAATGCGATTCCGCTCGGCGATTTCAGCAGGTACTTATCGCTGTTTTGGCTAAGGTTTTGGCCTTGACCGAACAGGGCCGACGCTCCGAGGGCGGCAAGTAAAGGGGCTACTATCATAATCGTGAGCTGAGTCTTGCGTTTCATGGCTGACTCCTCTTAATCAGGATTTTATCGCCCACGGATTGGGCACAGCATAACACACTGTGAAAGAATCGTAGGGGGGAGTTGGCTACCAAGAAACTGACTCGCTACCGGGAGGCTGTATAAAAGTTTTTGGAGTTCGTGGTACATTTCGGACTGTAGCTGCTTGGATCTCATGATTTTTGGATTTAATACCGACATAAAGCACGAAGACAAGGTCTACCACGTGCAAAGCGAGGCGCGCGAAAGCGAGCTCCTCTTGCAAACCCAGGTTTTCGTGCGCGGCCGTTGCATTGGCAAATGCGCAAAATCCTACGCCGACCGGGCCTCTGAATCAGGGTTCAGCGATCAACAAAAAGAACAGATATTGCGAGATCAACACAGAGTCGTCCTTGACTCGATTCGCGATGGCCGGCTCGATAGCGTGTTGGATAAGCGTGAGAGTCCGGAAGTTTTGGCCGCAATCAAAGAGCTCGACGTGCAATGGCTGAACGCGAATTCCGTCCACTCTGACCAAAGCCTGACCATGCGGCTTCGCGTCACCGACGGCGGCTCGGGAGTCGAAGGCGCGCGTCTTACCGTGAGATTCGCGAGGCCGGACGCGGTTCCTTTCTACAATCAGGTTGTGACGACAGAAGGCGGAGATGCCGAGATGAAGATCGAGGTAGACGAATCTTCTCTGCCCGATTCTTCAGTCCTGGTACAGGCGAACTATTCCGGCCGCACTGCGACCCGCAAATTTCAGCTGAGAAAAGTCGAAGCTTAGTAGCCGAATGAGCGGTATTTGTTCGATGTCCGAACCTTCGCCATATCCTCCCCTGAAGCCGCTCCACCCCGATTCTTCACTTAGCGATGTAAAATTGAGTCAACTCAATCGGGTGTCCACAGAGGTGATTGAGGGAACACTGAGGCCTGGGTCGAAGGATTCGCTTAAGGTTCGTCCCGACGGCACGATTCTGGATGGGCATCATCGCTTATGCATTCTGCGTTCAGGAGGAGTTATAGGATATCGAGTTCCTCCAGCTTTCTAGGACGCGACTATGAGCCCTATACTTTATTGGATTGACGCCTCCTGGCCCGGCCGCTTGGCGATAATTTCCCCGTCCTCGCGGCGGCGACTGGCTTGAGAATGAGGTTGAGGGGTGGAAGGAAAATAAAGTAGATGTTGTCGCTTCACTCTTAGCTCCCGATGAAGTGGAGGAGCTAGGGCTGAAGGCCGAGTCGGCTGTCTGTGATGCGCATCACATCGAGTTTCTTTCGTTCCCCATTAAAGATCGCGACATTCCGCACTCTAAATCCAAAGCTACGGCATTTTTGGGAACCTTGCGCGAGGCACTGGACGGTGGACGAAGTGTCGCAATTCACTGTCGCCAGAGTGTTGGTCGGGCTGGTCTCATTTCGGCGGCGCTGTTGATTGGCACTGGTGCAACCGTAGACGATGCCCTCCAGCAGATCAGCAGAACCCGAGGTGTATCCGTGCCAGAAACAGCAGATCAGCGGCAATGGCTTACGGAATTCGCCAGGAACCTCTCACCTTCCGGCAAACTTGCCGTGCCCAGCTCGTCCTAACATGAAAATTCACCTCAACGGTCAAGAGCGCGAGTTTGACTCGCCTCTTTCATTGTCCCAACTTGTGGCTCAACTCGGCATGAAAGAAGACCGGGTCGCCGTCGAATTAAATCGGGACATCGCCCCGCGAGACCAGTGGCCACAAACTCTGCTCTCTGAAGGTGACCATCTGGAGATCGTCCACTTCGTCGGCGGTGGTTGACAATCTTGCATAACCAAAACCTTCGATCACATGGGGGTACCCGATGAAAGTCCAGCGCCTGACAGTTGATCTAGCCTCTTATCCCGATTTGGTAGTGATCTACCTCGGTATGAAAGTGAGAACCATCACGGGGCTCAAGACCCTGGTCGGTTTTGGACCAAAGATCTCTAACTCCGTCGCTCAAATGCCCGATGGATTGCTCCGGCATGAAAACATGCTGTATTTACTTTTTCCACCTCACGCGGGTATGCGCCAGTACTGGCGCGATTTCGAGTCTCTGGAGAAATGGGCGCGCTCCGAACCTCACCGCTTATGGTGGACAAACTTTCTCAAAAACTCTGGCGGGACTGGCTTCTGGCACGAGACATATTTCATGCGCGGAGGAATCGAAGCCATCTACGATGACGTTCAAATACCGTTTGGTCTTTCAAGCTTCGCCCCCACCAAGCTCGCCCGGGGTCCGATGTTCTCCGCGCGGACCCGCTCAGGGATTGGTGGACCCCAAACATCGGTTGCCCCCATACCCGAGGCCGAGCTGTATTCTGATCAAGACCACAAAACCATGGGATAACGCAGCCAACACGAGTTCAGCAAAGTTCACCAATTGCGGGATTTCCTTTGTGCGCCTCTGTGTCCTCTGTGGTTGGTCGGTTTCCCCAAACCCGACCCAAACTCAATTCTGCTCCCAAGAAACCCTTTAGTAACCCCCTGCACCTAGTCAGTCATTGAAACGTAACGTTTCCCACCTAGAATGCTTTGAAACAAAAGTTATTTCTATTGTTTGAAACATTTGCGTAACATGCCGCAAACCTTCACCTCTAGTGACGTAGTCCGGCTGACTGGCATTACACCCCGCCAGCTTCAATGGTGGGACGAGCGCGGAATTGTCGTCCCCATCCGCGAAGGGCACCGTCGTCTGTATTCGATGGATGACCTCGTAGAAGTATCTGTGGTTTGTGACCTGCGGCACCGAGGCTTCTCGCTGCAAGGAGTGCGGAAAGTGGTGAGATTCCTGCAACGCGAATTCAAAAAGCGCCTGGCGGAAACTGTCAGCGGCCGCTCGGATTATCACTTACTCACCGACGGATCGTCTCTTTATCTGGAAACATCGGCGACCCAGATCGTGGACATTCTCAAGAACTCCCAGCAACCGATGCTGACGGTTTGCCTGAGCGACAAAGTCCGCCAAGTAAAAGCCATGATTCGTAGTGAAAAAAAAGCCAGTAAATGTGTGCCACAAACAAGTCTGACGCACAAAAGGCAGCTCAGGAGAAGAGCAGCTTCATAAGCAGGATAGGGAAATCGCGGCTTTCCGTAGAAGAGGTAAGAGAGAAAGAGAGGCGAAATGGTTGGAGAACTCGACATCCTGACTGAATGGATTCCGGAGCAGATGTCTCCCGGAACAATCTTTGTTTTGGAAAACGCCGGCAAGGTTGGCGAAACCGCCGACCCCTATTGGGCCGTTCTCTCATGCCCGAATTGCGGCACCCTCGGACTCATCACCCGCAAGCAGATTGCAGGCTTGCTGCCCGTGATCTGCGGGTCAGATCAATGCGCCGCCCAATTCTTTATCCACGACAGCGAAATCGTCATCCGCAAACCCTTCTAAGACCCGTGGAAATCTGTAATCGTTAGTACAACGAAATCTGTCATCCCGACCGGAGCGAAGCGGAGTGGAGAGCCTGCCCCGAGCGAACTCCGAGCGCGAGCGAGGAGGAGTCGAATGAGGACCTGTTTCTTTATTGCTCCCCATTAATCTCTAACATCCCCTGAACTTGACGTTATCCTGAGGGACTTCCAGTCCCGAAGGATCTCGCGCGGAGTACTCAGAATATATTCGGAAAGTTCATCCGCCTCAGAAACCATTCGCCCTAATTCCTCCTCGCCCTAACTTCCAACTCCATCGGCACATGCTCCACAATCTCAATCCCAAATCCCTCCAACGCCGCCACTCTGCGCGGATGATTCGTCAGCAACCGAATCCGCCGCAAATTGAGATCTGACAATATTTGCGCCCCAATGCCGATCTCGCGCTGAGTCTTCCGCTCATGCTCCGGAGCGGACTGCGATAAAGAACCGCGGTCCTTGTGAAAACTTAAAGATGTCCGGTCGCCAATCCTATCCACCGACAGTCCCTTCGAAGTCTGATGTAGATAAATAAGCGCACCGCGTCCTTCGCGGGCAATCATCTGCATGGACGCATTCAGCGAAGACTGGCAATCGCAGCTGGTTGAACCAAAAACATCTCCCACCAGGCAATGCGTGTGCATGCGTACCAGAACATTCGCCTCGGGAGATATTTCCGGCGTGGCCACGTCTCCGTAAACCAAAGCCACATGCGACTCGCCGTCTATTTCACTTTCATAGGCAATCAGCCGGAACTCGCCGAAACGCGTTCCCACCATCGCCTCGCCGATGCGGTGAACATAACGTTCATTTTGCAGCCGGTAACGGATGAGCTCCGCCACGGTCAGCATCTTCATGCCGTGCAGTTTGCAAAACTCGATGAGATCAGGAACTCGCGCCATGGTGCCGTCGTCCCGCATGATCTCGCAAATGATTCCCGCAGGAATCAATCCGCCGAGCCGGGCGAGATCAACGGCAGCTTCCGTCTGTCCAGCACGTACCAGCACACCGCCCTTGCGGGCGCGCAGGGGAAAAACGTGTCCCGGTCGCGCCAAATCCGCCGGACGAGTATCTGGATCAATCGCAACTTGAATCGTCCGCGCTCGGTCGAATGCCGAAATCCCCGTCGTCACGCCGTCCCGAGCATCAATCGCCTCACAAAACGCCGTGCCATAATTTGAAGTGTTCTCAGAACTCATCGGACCCAGACGGAGATGATCAAGCCGCTCCTCAGTCATCGCCAGGCAAATCAGTCCTCGCCCATATTTAGCCATGAAGTTAATGGCTTCGGGCGTAACCTTCTCAGCCGCAAGCGTGAGGTCTCCCTCGTTTTCACGGGCCTCGTCATCCACGACTACCACCATTTTTCCGTCGCGAATGTCTGCAATCGCGCGCGTAACATCCGTAAATGGCGTTTCGGATTTCATAGATATGCCGATTGTAGCAAACGGCCATCGCCGCCCACATCCAATGGAAAAGGCCGCATTTCTGCGGCCTTCGCTTCGACCCTCAATGAACTTACAATGTGGATTCGATTTCAAATCCCCAAGCTTCCAGCAAGGGCTCAGGAATGTACTTAGAATTCTTATTCCGCCGCGCCCACTCCCGCAAACGGGTTGATCGCAGATATTGATCCGGCGAGAGCTTATATTCCTTAACAACTTGCTCAAACTCGGTAACCGTTGGAGTAATCGGGCCAATAGGTTCCGGCTTGCCCCAGTTAGGATTTCCACGTCGCTTAGCCATCAGAATTCAGCCTCGTCCTTAATATATTTCCAAGCCACTGTTTAGATTGCAGTTCCTGACATAAAGATTCCGACAGTGGCAAATTTGCTGCCTAAAATGGAACTACGCCAGCAAGCTGAAAATGCCTACTTGCCACGGAAGTCAATGATTCTACACAGTTTCCTGTCAATGTCAATTCGCTCGCGCCGACAGCATCTGTCGCCGTGCTAATTCTCGCCCGGCAATGGGCATGAACTTTGGTTACCGGCGTAATCCTAAGCCATCCCGCTTCCATTGACTCGGTAGTAACCCGAAACCTACATTGACTAAAGGGCTGTTCTCGGCAGCCTGTCTCCACACTCATGAAGAATCTGCAAGCGCTCCTTCTATGTTCGGACGACAAGATCGTTCGCGTCTTGCGGCGCGTTCTGAACGAGCTTGAAATCACCGTGGAGCACTGTCCCAACGCCGACGCCGCTATCCAGAAGCTGACTCGAAACCGCTTTGAAGCCGTCATCGTTGATTGCACCGGAGAACAGCTTGCTTCAAGCGTTCTCAAGAGCGCGCGATCGGCGCCCTGCAACAAACGTGCCGTAGCCGTCGCGATCGTGGACGGACAAAAAGCCTTAGGCAGCGCCTTCGATTTAGGAGCGCATTTTGTGCTCTACACTCCAATTTCTGTTGAGCGCGCCAAATCCAGCTTCCGTGCTGCGCGAGCCTTAATGAAGCGGGAACGCCGCCGCAACGCTCGCATCCCGGTCGAGATCAAAGTGGCATTGCTTGTCGAAGGTAAAGCGGAACAATCCGCAATGACCTCCGACATCGGCGAAGGCGGGATCGCACTCAGCCTGCCGCGTCGCGCGAAAAACGGCGAGCGCATGCAGGTTCGATTCATTCTCCCGGACACGGAATACACTTTGAAATGCATCGGCGAAGTCGCCTGGGAAAATGCTCACCGTCAAACCGGAATTCGTTTCGTCGACTTGCCCGCCGACACCCAGATGCAGCTCAATGCCTGGCTGATTCGTCATTCCCCAGATCTCGAAAAGGATGATCCTCCCGTGCCATGCAAACTCACCGACCTCAGCCTGGGAGGATGCTATTTAGAACTTGCCTCGCCGTTTCCCGTTCGCACCAAGCTCACTCTATCCATGCGCGCCGGCGAAACCGAATTGAAGGTCGAGGGTCTGGTAAGGGTTATGCATCCCGAGCTCGGCATGGGCGTGGAATTCACGCAGAAGACTGGCATTCAAAAAGAACAAGTGGAAAAATTCATTCAAACCCTCACCGGCAGCAACGGAGTGATTCCCCAGCTCATGGTTCAACCCGACAGTCTCGACGTAAGCGACGAATCCCCCGAAGCGCCCCACGCGCCGCCGGATACCGAAGATCCATTGCTCGACCTGTTCCTCAAAAAATCCGCCCTGACCCCCCAAGCCTTCCAGCTAGAACTAAGCAAACAGCGCGGCTCTCACTCCCAGCACGAAGCCGCCGCCTCCGTTTAGCTCACAACAGCCCGGCCACACTTCAGCGCGATACCTCACCCAATTTGTCATCCTGAGGCATCGGAGGAAGCCGGGTGGCCCATCCTTTCGCGCCTTTTGCTAAAGAGCCTGCGCTGAGCGCAGTCGAAGGGGTGGGGATTCACCATTTACATTTTGTCATTCCGTCTCTAACGACACTGTGTGCAGTCAAGAGGAAAGCGCCATTTCGCTCTCGTAGAGGGTTTTGACTTCCCAGACCAAGGTCGTCATTCAATTTAATCTTGCAGGGGACTTCAGGTCCCACCAACCATCTCTTCGGTACTTGCTCCCATGATTATCACTGCGAACTCCCAGCTCTTCAGGGAGGTAGGCTGCCCACTCAAGCGGTCGGCGTATCTGAATCTCTCCCGTTCGATTGTCAAAGATCGCGACCTGCTGAAAACCAGCATGAAAATCACAGCCTATAATCAGTATTGACGTTGGCTCCTCTCAGCAAGCCTTGGTCTGATCCATCTCTACCAATCTACTCGCTGCGCCCAGCCAACGTCGTTATCCAATCAAACGGCGAAGCCGGAGGAATCTGCTGTTTGGCGGCGACAAACAAAAAAGCCCCGCTCTTGCGAGCGGGGCCTGGACGGACAAGAATGTCCGTCCTTACACGTTCCATGCTAACAGTTAA
>CAVPCG010000020.1:0-14252 GCA_963702325.1 uncultured Acidobacteriaceae bacterium
GGCGGTCGAAACCGACGTCTCAGGGCAATTCTTCGCCTCGGCTCAAGGGAAACTCACAGGCCCAATTCAAGCGCAAGACATAGCCCGCACCCCTCCACGATCGTGCCAGCCAAGAAGCCGCGTGGCAGGCCGTCGTTAAGGTGTCTGGCGTCGATTTCTCTTCCCCAGCATACTTAAGCGCAGGCTGGCCCATTTGTGAGATTGCGGTTTCTGTAAATCAGAAATGATTGAGGCTGTCCCATCCTTGGGCGGTTTTCGCAAGGGTGGGGACTTCAACTGTCAGAGGAGGGAGAAGTTTCTGATTTTTACGGAAAGGGCCGGGTTGGCGACACGGATTCCCATCCGTCGAAAATCGCGACGGATGGGGCAGCCTCGCTCTTGTGATCTCCGACTAATCGAGTCTCCGGTGAAGGATGGGCCAGCGCCAGCCCGTCCGCATTGCGCCCCGTTCGAGAATAAAGTCCCCAGCCTTCGCAGAGAACGCGAAAGGCTGGGCCACCCGTCTGAAGCGGATCGCGATGGATGACCTCGATCGCGGAAATCGGGCGCCTGCGAATCCGCACGTTGCATAGGTCCTTCGCTGCGCTCAGGATGACAATTTTATTTTGGGATTTTGCAACTGAAGTCAACTGCCCGCTCAAGCGCCCCACTCGGCCGCCCCACTCAAGCCAAAAGAGGGCTTGAATGGGCCATCCGTCCAGTTTTGCGGGAGGGCGCTGAGGTTCAGGGCGCGATGCAGTAGGTCGGGGTGGGCGTCCGTCTTGCCGAAGTACACGCGGTTGATGTCGGCGACTGTTACCCGAAGCGGATCGCGATGGACGATTCGATCGCGGAACATGCGGGGGCCTGCGAATCCGCAAGTTGCATAGGTCCTTCGCTGCGCTCAGGATGACAATTTTATTTTGGGATTTTGCAACTGAAGTCAACTGCCCCGCTCAAGCGCCCACTCAAGCCGCCCCACTCAAGCTAAAAGAGGGCTTGAATGGGCCATCCGTCCGGGGAGGGGCTGCGGGAGTAAGATCTTTTTACCGGCCGAAGGATAGGAGTATGCATCCATGGCAACCATCCGACTGAGACGGCGCTTGCACGCGCTGTCCGCTGTTTCTGTTCTTTCCGTTATTTTCATTTTTATCTTCAATGCAAATCCGGTATACGCCAAGAATCAGGTATTAGGCGAGGTGGATTTTGAAGGAGCCACCAGCGTTGAACGGGACTCCGGAGTATGGATTGATGGACAGTATCTCGGGTATTTGAAAGAGCTCAAGGGATCGAAGAAGGTATTGCTTTTGCCAGGACAGCACCAGATCACGGTGCGTCATGATGGGTACAAAGACTTCACGCAGCAAATCAATTTGCAGCCCGCGGAAAAGCAGTCCGTTCAAGTCACATTGGAAAAAGATGTGCGGTTTCAAATGCCGGCAGTGACCGCCGAGATTAAGGTGTCGGTTGATCCTGACCGCGCCGCCGTTTTTGTGGATGGCTTTCTGGCTGGACACGCCGGCGAACTGGGCGGAATTGGGAAGAGCTTGCTGGTCGCTCCGGGAAAGCGAAAAATCACGATCAGTCTGCCCGGGTATCAAACGTTTGAAACCGAAGTAGAGCTGGCGCCGCATCAGAAATTCACTCTGAAAACCAAGCTGTTGAAGATTGAGGGTGCGCCGGAGTCTTCGCCTCCTCAGTGAGAGGTGGCTCCATATTAATGACGGACCGCTTTGGATTGCTGGGTGAGGGTTTATTTAGGTACTCAGGCGCCAGCAGCCGATTTTTTCCTCAAGAACCTATGGCTGTGCTCGAAGCGTTGCGCAACCTAGGCCTATCCTTCAATCATCTTAGCTTGGCTTGTAATATGGGGTGGTTTAGGAAAAGAATCGGCGATCGGACCACGGTTTTATCCATTAGATTAGGGGGATCCAAACCGTCTAAATATATGATTTTAATGAGTCGCGACCGAAGGCGGGGCTTGCAAAAATTCTTTCGTTCTCTTTACAGTGGATGGTGTTAAGATTAGATAGGGGGATTTGTATGCAAAAGCTCATTCGAACTCTTCTTTTCCTGTCGGCAATACTTGCCGTGACGGCTACGGCTAGCAATGCTTATGCCGATTCTTTCTCGGTTTCGTGGTCGGGGCGTATGGTCCCGGTGTCGCGGAATGTTCACAGCTACTGATGAAGGCACCGGGATGTTTCTAGTCAATTCTATAAGCGGGACCCAGAATGGTACGAATATATCGTTGTTGCCCCCATACCCCGCCCCGACGACGTTTTTTGGGAACGACAACATACTTCATTCCTGCCGGAGCCATGCTAGTTGACACGGCTGGAATTGCATTCACCGACGGTACGGATGATTTCAACATCTACTAACGGAGACGGTTCGATGACTCGGAATGTAATTCAGCCGCGGCATCGTCAGCGCGGCCGTCTGGGATCCCTACTGGAAAGCTTCAGCGTAACTCCGAACGCAAGTGTTCCGGAACCGGGCAGTGCGATGATGCTGTCACTTTCCGCGAGTCTGCTGTTTCTTATCGGATTCGTTCGCCGGAAGAACTTTCGTTGTCTTGCGATGTAGTGCCGGAAAGCTGGTTCGCTGCCAGGAATCCCCTCCCCCTCGATTCCCGGCGTCCGCGAGTTTTGTCAGACGTTCCACTTAAGCCGAAAGGCGATTGAGTAGGAAACCGTCCGAACGTCAAATCCTATATCGGCCGCCGCCAGGATTAGGCCAGGATTAGGAATGCGTTGCGCGGAAACCCTGGAGGCACCGGCGGGCGGTTTCCAGCTCGCCGAAGCGACTGCCCTCCTGTTCCAACAGATAATATTCGACCCCGCCAACGCTCTCAGCCGCTGCAAAGATACTCTTCCAATTGGCTTCTCCTTCGGCGAATAGCACGTGATAACCCTTTGTTGGATCGGGAGACCAGTCCTTCAAATGAAGAGAACGGATTCGACCTGGATTCGAGCGAATCCACGCGACCGGATCGGAACCTGCCTCAAGGCACGTGCCGACGTCGAGCTGAAGCATGATGGATGGTTTGGTGTTCTTCGCCAGAATCTCAATCGGACGCACTCCGTCAACCGGCGTGAACTCCGGCTGATGATTGTGGTAACCGGGTTTGAGTCCCGAAGGCTCAAGCTGCTCGGCAGCGGAGTTCAGTTCATCGGCGATACCCTTCCAGCCGTCGGCGCCGGGTTTCGGGTGAGAGCTGGCCATGACAACATACTTGCATCCCAGGATCAGGTTGCGGTCGCGGGTGCGCTGAATATTGTCTGCGTTAAAGTTCTCCTCATTGTTGTGAGTGGAGAAACAACGTATGCCAAGATCGTCGAGAAGCTTGCGCATTTGCTTTGTCTGGGCTTCGCTCCAATCGAAATAAGGAGCGAAGAATTCGACGCACTGGTAACCCATTTGAGCGACCGCGCGCACCGTGCCCTCGGGATCTTGTTTGAGTGCGTCGCGAACCGAATACAGCTCAAGGCCAATTGGAATTGATTCCGACGCGCGAGCGGTCAGTGCCCACGGAAGCACTGCGGAGAGAGCAAGGAATGAGCGGCGAGAAAGAGGCATGGCGCAAATCCTACTCCGGAACAAACAGAATTTCACCACCAATCACATCGGACCGCGCCGCCAGCAAAGCTTGGACTGCGTAGCTTTCACAGCGACCAACCTTCGGATTCGCCCCTTTCCTAACGACCAACCTTCGGACTCGCTTTCACAGCAACCTTCGGATTCGCCGCTTTCCTACACAACAAATTTGGTGCCGGGAGGGGGAATTGAACCCCCACGGCCTTTCGGCCTCCGGATTTTAAGTCCGGTACGTCTGCCAATTCCGTCATCCCGGCGAGCGATTATTCTAACTGATCGGCGCTTGCTATCATCCGTGCGTGAGTTTCGCGAAACTTCTCGTACTGATTGCGGTGTTTTTTTTAACCAGCCTGGTGAGTGTGGTGACGGGGAGCACTTCGCTCATTACCGTTCCGGTGCTGATTGCGGCGGGAATCGAAACTCACGTCGCAATCGCTACCAATATGCTGGCGCTAACATTTCTGAGCGCGGGCGGATCTATTCCGTACATTGGAAAAGAGATCATTGATCGCCGGAGATTGCCTCTCGCTTTAGTTCTCACCGTGGCGGGATCAATCCTGGGCGCGCTGGTGATGTTGAAAGTGCCGGCGAAAGCGGTGCAACTCACGCTGGCTGTCGTCATGGTTCTGGCGGCGGCGCTCATACTTATAGGGCCGAAAGAGCGGATCGGGGAAGATCGCATTAACCCGGCTCGGATCACGGAAACCACGGGCCTCGAAATCCGCTGGGTATTCTATCTTCGGATATGGTGCAACTCTTCTGCTGGCAATTTATGGTGGATCGTTCAGCGGCGGCTACGTCACCATGTTGACTGCCGCATTTGTTTTCTTCTTTGGCATGACGTTGTTGGAATCTGTGGCCACCACGAAAATCGTTAATTTGTTTTCGTCCGGAGTTGGCGACGCTGGTGTTTTTGTGGCGCGGCATTGTGGACTGGAAACTCGGCATTGTGCTCGGCATGGTGATGTTCTTCGGAGCGCTGACGGGAAGCCACATGAGCATGAAGGTCAGTCCCGAGTGGTTGCGAAGGATATTTGTTGTTGCGGTTCTGGGGATGGCGTTAAAGATGCTGTGGGTCGCGATGGCGCATTGACGAGTCAACGGAACAAGCCGTTCGAATAAGTTTCGTTGCGGCAATTGCCCCAAGAACTTGGGCGGCCATAAATGGCAGCACATCAATCGGCCGGATTCCGGTAAAGCTGTTTGTAATGGAACGCGCCAGCGTCACCGCCGGATTGGCAAATGAAGTGGAAGCAGTAAACCAGTACGCGGCGGTTATGTAACTTCCAACCGCGATAGGAGTCGCCATCGTTGACGCCACCTGCAAGCATCCCCAAATAATGCAAAGCAGTCCGAAGGTGGCGACGAACTCGCTGATCAGTTGCGGCCATCCGGCGCGGGGATGGTGAGAAAGAGAAAATATTGGTTGCGCGAACATTACATGCGCCAGCAACGTGCCGACTAAACCACCCGAAAACTGCGCTGCTACGTAAATTGACGCCTCGGACCATGGAATCAACTTACGCATTCCCATGGCGAGAGTTACAGCGGGATTTAAATGAGCGCCGGAAATCGGGCCGAAGGCCAATATTAAAGCCACCAGGGCGGCTCCCGTTGCGATAGTATTTGCAAGAAGCGCGAGCGCGACGTTCCCAGCAGCCAGGCGTTCTGCCATTATTCCGGAGCCGACGACAGCGGCGACCAGCAAGGCCGTTCCTAAGGACTCTGCCACAAAACGCGCGCGCAGATTGCTTTTCATTTGCGGCCGATCTCGTCTACTTCTTTCTTGAGTGAAAGCGTGTCAATACTGGCAAGAGGCAGGCTAAGAAACAGACTAATTCTGCGTTCCAGAATCATGAATGCGTCACGATAGGCGCGTTGAATTTCTGCCTCGGTTCCCTTCACTGCCGCTGGGTCGGGAACACCCCAGTGGGCCGTCATGGGCTGGCCGGGCCAGAGCGGACAAACTTCTTTCGCGGCGTTGTCACAAACGGTAAAAACAAAATCGAGCTGCGGAGCGCCGGGCTTTGCAAATTCGTCCCAACTCTTGCTTCGAAGGCTGGACGCTGGCACGTGAGCAATTTCCAGTTGGCGGATCGCTTCTGGACGGACCGTTCCCGACGGATGGCTTCCGGCGCTGTAGGCCGAAAAAGTCGGCCTTCCTTTGAAGTTCAGAATGGCTTCCGCCATGATCGAACGCGCGGAGTTTCCGGTGCAAAGAAACAGAACGTTGTAGTGCGCTTGCATGTTGCTTCCTCACTGACAGCAGGTTGGCCCACAGCAGGGTTCACTTCGCTGCGGCTTCACTGCGCGTATGAAGGCGCTCATGAATTTGCCGTCCACTTGCGGTGCGATGGCATCCACGTTGATGTTCTGGCCGGAGAGAAACTCGCGAGCATCTTCTATGCGATAAATTCTGGTTGGCTCAATCTCGATTTTCTCGAATCCGGCGGAGGCGAGCTTGTTGCGATAATCGTTTTCTTCGAGAGCGCCGGCAACGCATCCGACCCAGAGAAGTACGTTTTTACGAATCTCAGAAGGCATCTCGCCACGCGTGACTACGTCGGATACGGCAAAGCGGCCGCCGGGCTTCAGGACCCGAAGGGCTTCTCTGAGCACGCGGTCTTTATCTGCGGAAAGATTGATGACGCAGTTAGAAATGATGACGTCCACAGAATTATCGGGCAGCGGGATGTGCTCAATTTCACCTTTGAGAAACTCGACATTTTCAACCCCAGCTTTGCGCTTGTTTTCATTCGCCAGCGCGAGCATTTCGTCGGTCATGTCGAGGCCGTAGGCTTTGCCGGTGGGGCCGACTCGTTTGGCCGAAAGCAACACGTCTATGCCTCCGCCCGAGCCTAGGTCCAGGACGACTTCGCCGGGATTCAAGTTCGCGAGCGCAGTTGGATTCCCGCAGCCCAACGAGGCCAGCAGGGCTTCTTCAGGAATCTGCTGCGCCTGGGACTGGTCATAAAGGTTGGACGTGATCGGATCATCACATCCAGTGCTGGCCGTGGCTCCGCAACAAGAACTTCGACCGCTATTCACGCGCAATGCGGCTTGTCCGTATCTCTCTTTAACGACTTCTTTAATATCGAGCTCGCTCATGGAATAACCCCTATCCGCAAATTTGAATGATGCTTTCGGTATCCACCGCTTTGTTGCGAGTACAACATTCGGCGTACAAGAACTGGAGAAGCGCTTGCAGCGCGGCGACATTGGCGGTGTAGCGAAGAAACGTACTCTCCCTTTGCACGTGAACCAAACCTTCCGCTTTCAATTTGTCGAGATGGTGTGACAAAGTCGAACTCGGAATATCGAGCTCTTCCTGAATTTCGCCGACGACAGCTCCCTCCGGATGGGCGGAGAGGAGGAACCGCATGATGCGAAGGCGCGGCTCGGTTCCGATGGCGGAGAACATGTCCGCATACTTAGCCACTTGCTGAGCGGATTGTTTCGGGTCTTGTTTTGCCATATTTCGATATTTGCAGAAATATGGATTATTGTCAAATCAAGTTATGACGGGAAGATTCGACAGGATCATCCTTTAAGCAATGGTGGTCTACTTGAGGGCGATATTGCGTAGACGCCGCCTACTTCTCAGCACTTTTAGTTGTTGCGCGGAGCGCTTTTTCGGAGTGCCGGCTACGGAGCTGTCCACGCTGTTGGATCCTTCGCGCAACTGCTCAAGTCGGGTCTTGCGATGATTACTTGCCATGGAACAGGTTGTGCCCCTTCTGCTGAACCTCATTCCATGGGACAGTTTTTACGGTGCCAGATCGTACCTCTTCCAGGCGGCGAACAATTTCTTCCTGCCACGCGACTTCGGCGTCGTCATCAACGGTGTCATCGAGGCTCTCGATTAATGTGCCAGCCAGGTCGGCGCGTTCTTTGTCCGGAAGTGCGAGGGCTTTTTTAAGGAGTTCCTGAGCTTCCTGCATCATGGATGAATTATATCCTGTGCGGACCGATCTTCTGCCGTTCGGAAAATGGGCGAAGATGGCTTGCCTGTCGCCTGTTCTGCCGGAGCCCGACCTGGATGTGGAAAAAATCATTCCAACCGGGAAGGGCCCGACTTTCAGTCGGGCCGATTGCTGATTCGGCCGCCCTTACGGCCCGACTAAAAGTCGGGCCCTTCCCGATTCCGCTTAATCTCCTCATTTTTCCGCAACCTGCTAGATGACTCTGGATGGCTTGGGCCGGGCGGGTTCCTCGCCGAGGAGCAAGTGCCACGCTTCGATGTAGGCTCCGTGCTTTGAGACTTTCATGTGCGGCGAAAGGATCAGGTTTCTGGTGCACGTCAAAATTACCTCTGCCGGGAAAATGAACCAGAGGTTTTTGGGGATGATATAGATGGCGAAAAAGTCAATTTCATCCTTGGTGTAAGAGCGGCCATTCACGTGGTAGGCATATGAATGCCGTTTTCGGCAGACGGTTGACTTGACTTGGACGCGCAGGAACTTTCCGGCGTGTTCGACGATAAAATCGTAGCGGCAGCTGTCTCCCCAGGGTTTGCTGATGGAGAGTCCGTGCTCGGCGGCGCGAGCCATGAAGCGCAATTCTGCCCATTCCCCTCGCTTTTTGGGTTGTTTGATACTTTCCCCGGTAATTTTCATGAAGACCTTCAGTCCAATCCAATAAAAAACGCGGCCCCGAAGGGAGCCGCGTGGTTAAAATTGCCTATATTTCAAGGATAGCAGTTTGAAGGGGGTAAATGCGCCACGGTTTTGAGGTTTATATTAATGATTATGTACTTGACGTAGGAACCCTAATTTAGTACAGTTCTTGGTGAGGTTGCCATGAACTTACTCACCGTTTCAAAAACCTTCACCGCGGAAGATCAAGCCCTCGACTATCTCGTAAAACAACGCTGGCCCAATGGCGTCCGTTGCCTCGCGTGTGACTGCGCGAAGGTCTACCGTATTGACACGAAGGGCAAGACTGGCCGACCGTACCGGAAATATGAGTGTTCCGACTGTAGACTGCATTTCAGCGCGACCACAGGAACGCTCTTCCACGACTCTCATCTCCCTCTACAGAAATGGTTCATGGCGATGGCATTGATGGGCGAAGCCAAGAAGGGCATCTCCGCTCTTCAAGTCTCGCGGCATCTCGGCATTCAATACAAGACAGCGTGGTATCTCTGCCATCGCATCCGCAAAGCGATGGAAGAGTTGAACGCAGAGCCGCTAGGCAGCAAAGGACAGGTCGTGGAAATTGATGAGACTTTTATCGGCGGCAAGAAACTACGGAAGGGCGTGAAGGCTGGCAAGGAAGCGAAGATCGCTGTCCTTGGCATGGTCGAACATAACGGTAGAGTTCACATGCAGCGGGTAGAGAATGTAAAAGCCGAAACACTTCGCCCCGTGTTGGAAGCAAAGCTCAGCGCGAATGTAAGTAAAGTTGTCACAGACTCCGCATCGGCTTACGGTTGGATTCTTCCGGCGGAAAAGCACGAGAAGGTCAACCATAAAGAGGAGCTTCGCGAGTTAGGAGAATTGTCCACGAAAACGATCGAAGGTGCGTTTTCGCTATTCAAACGCGGGGTGATCGGGAGTTATCACCATTTGAGCAAGGACCATCTGGACAGCTATCTCCAGGAATTTTGCTGAGGATGCAATCGGCGCTCTTTGCAGCCGTGGATATTCGAGACGCTGGCGCGGGAGTTGGTAACCAAGAAACCTTTGACTTACCGGAAGCTGACACGGGAGCTTTTCAATATTCGCCAACGCTCCTTTACAATCCAGCCGAACCGCTCTGCCCATTCAATCGCTTCTTCTAAATTGTCTTCGGCCATGAGTAAGAATGTCATAGCTCCGGGATTAGGTCTCTCCATCATCTGCAAATTGATCGCAGAAGCGACTCCTGTAACCGCGTTTTTCACTACCGAAGATGTGTTCTTCAAGATCCGGGGAGTGCTCGTTGATCCTCGAGATCGCCTCCGTAGAGCTTGTTAGCGATAGTGGAAAGTTGCGGGTGCGTCTGCGCGGAAACGCGCCGGGAGAGGACTGCAAATTCTCTGGGAAGAAGGCAAAACATTACCAGACGAAACCCGACAATTAGGCGACAGTGTTTTAGTCATTGAATACGCACCTGAGTCGTGGGTGAGTTTAGTCTTCACGTATTAGGCTTTCGCCGCCTTAGCTTTCTTCTTTCCGCGCAATTCTTCGCGTGGTAGCGGCGGGGTATTGACCATCTTTTTCAAGAGGGTGTCAAATTTGGGATTTTTCTATCGTTATCTCTTTGCTCATGAGAATATGCTATCGCGGAAATGAGAAAATATTGGTTATTTTGCTGTAAGAATTGCAAGCACTGGCACGTCCATAGCGAAGCCATTCAGACAGTGCGCGCAGTGTCTTGGCCCGTAGCTTCAGATATCCCGTGTCAAGCCGATCCAAGTAACAAAGCGTCGTATACACAATCCGACTGGGTAATCCTAGACGAACCGGATGCAAAATCGGCGTTGGGGCAGGATTGCTCGAAATGGGTTCCGGAGAAAAACCCCATTCTCCAAGATAGTCTTGTAGTCAGAAACCCAATGCCAATTTCCCGCGTTGTCCTTCCAAAGCAGACCATTACGTCGAAGCATAATTTTCAGGAGGTGTTCCGATGCGATACGCGACAATCTTGTTCTTGATGTTGACTTTTACTGGTTTGTCTCTTTCAAGACAAACACAGTGTTCGCTTTAGTGGAAATGATCTAGCTCACTGGTGTGCCAAAGACGCGACTCTCTTGTACAAAGGCATTTGCACTGGCTACGTTTCTGGTGTAGCAGACAGCTTGTATGACCGTGTCTGCATCCGCCGATGCAAGACGGAGCAATGGTTAAGAGCGTGACTAAATACGTCAACGATAATCCGGCGCAATTGCATCGCGACGCGGCGGACATTGTTTTGGCCGCGTTGCAGCGTGATTTCCGTGCCCGTCCATGAAGCCTAGTTTACCATATGGTAAACTATGAATTATGCGTTTCGTAAGCGATCAGGACTGTACGGGATTAGATTCCGAGGGTAAAGGGTACCTGAACTACACTTCAATAGATTTATTCGGGGAAAGTCAGGTATGTTCCGGTTCCTCCCCCGCACAATGAATACGGATATTGCTACGGACCAGTCTGGCGATGGATTCTTCCAAAGGTTGACCGATTTCCCCGTGCAGGTATACTTTCACGAAACTCCGCACGTTTTACAAGCGAATCGTATCTGCCTTAGCCGAAGACGATCTTGATTACGGGCCGTGCTATGAAGAAGACGAGGATGGATCTGTTTGCCCGTGTAGATACACACAGACTCGCATTCATGACACAGAAAAAGCATTTGCAGGTCGGGGCTGGGGAAACTTTTCGGACGCGAAGCTTTACCTAGCAGGGTGGGACGCAGGATTTCAATTCGCGTCTGACAGTTCGCGCACTTCACTACCCAATTCCAGTAATCCATCGAAGTCCTGAATTTCTAGGAGAACGATACCGGAAGGCCGTTCCTACGTCAAACACATAATCATTTTTATATTTGGAATGGATTCAGCGAGTTAGTGAATGTAGGGCCGTGGGCACCCCTTGACAAGAAAACGGAGAGTGAGTTGCTTTCCCACTCATCCACAGAGAACGCGAATGAGTGGGGCACCACCCGCCGCCCGAACATCCTGCTCTGTCCGATTCCTTCCCGCCTGTCGGTAGGAGTAGAATTCGCACTTTGCAGGAGGGAGTATCTTTCAATGGCCGACGAGAAAGAAAAGAAGTCCTATCCCATGCTACCCATCGCCAGCTGGTGGGAACTGAGAAAGAAGTTCAAGCTGAGCATTCCAGGCGTCGTGACCGCCAATTATCTCGCAACCGTGCTTGGCGGGAAGGTTGAGTCAGCCCGAATAAACGTACTGCCGTATTTAAGACAGCTCGGGATCATTGACGACGAGGGAAAAACCTCGGAGCGCGCCAAGCTGTGGAGGGACGACGGCCATTACCCGGAGGTGTGCAAGGCGATGCTCGGCGCAGTCTATCCCGCTGAGCTGCTTGACGCGGTTCCCGATCCAAATACGAACCGAGATCAAGCCGAGCGATGGTTTGCCAATGAGACCGGCACTGGGGCGGTTGCTGCCCGCAGGATGGCAAGTCTGTATGCACTCTTGGTTGACGCCGATCCTTCGAAGGCGCCCGACAAAGATAAGGCCAAGCCGCCTAAGGAGAGGGCAACCCGAACACCTAGGCCCGCTTCTCCGACGCCGTCAAACTCCGTGGCCAACCATGTGCCCGCTCTCGTACCTCCCACGGTACGGGGTGAAGATCGACCCCTCAATGGGAATCTGCAAGCACCCGGCATCAACATTAACTTACAGGTTCATATTTCCGCCGACGCCACGCCAGACCAAATCGACAAAATCTTCGAGAGCATGGCGAAGCACATCTACAAACGTGCCTAACCTGCCCATCGCCGTAGACACGTTTAAGAGCGCCATAGACCTGGTCAAGAACCTCAAGTCAGACGCTCCGAAGAGCTTCGTGCCCCCATCGAAGGAGACCGTCCTTCTAATGAGTTCATCCTGCCTTTCGCCATGGTGAAGGGGACGCGGGGCTACATCGAGAAGGTCGTCAACCAACTGAACGGCTGTTACGAGAAAGGCTGGTACGACGGCTGCGCGGTGATGATGCGGCGTCTGTTGGAGACCCTGATAATCGAGTGCTTCGAGGAGCACTCGATAGACTCCAAGATCAAGGACGGAAACGGCGACTTCTTCATGCTGCGGGACCTCATAACCGCGACCTTGTCCGAGGGCACCTGGAACATCGGAAGGAACGTAAAACGTGGCCTGCCAAGCCTGAAGGACCTTGGCGATAAATCAGCGCACAGCCGAAGGTACAACGCGCACCGAGAGGATATCGACAAGGTCTCGACGGAGTTCCGCGATGCGTGCCAGGAACTGCTGGTGCTTTCCGGGCTGAAATGAGCAGATCCGACATCTAGGTGGCCGGCCCACCTTTACGTCCGTTGTAGAGGTGGGAACGACAATGTCGGTGGTCACAGCTTTTCTTTTCGCGCGCGCGTAAGATTTCGGGGAAGAGGGCGTGCGTATAAATCAAGCAGCGCGGTGATGGAGAGATTGAAAATCCCAAAGCACGCAGCATGGGTTCCCACCTTTGCAAAAAAACACAAAAGTAGGCCAACCACCACCTAAAAGCAGGGCAACGTGCCTCGTCCGTTCCGATTCGAATGCAGATTCCTCGTCGCTGCGCTTCTCGGAATGACAATATTTTATAGAGGGTTATCGCAGCGTTGAAAGCCTGTCCTGTTTTGCCGCAGCGCTGAGCGAGGTCGAAGGGGTAGCCGAACGGGCGCTGCGCCACCAAAATCAGAGGAATCGGCCGTCGAGAGCAAAATCTTGGGTAAAGTCGCCGTTTGGGATAGTCTTGCGCCAAATGTACACGACTCTGTTGCGGCGGCTCTGATCTGGGGCGTATCGAAGCAACGAGTTACGAGGTTGATGGGGAGGGCCACTCAAGTGCAATGGTTACGGTCAGTGAGTATTCTTCTCCTCTTTCAGGTTCCCTGAACTAAGTCAGCTCATCTAAAGTTCTCCCTACCTTAGCGAACGACAACCTTAAGGAGGTTGATATGTTTGCACGCAATGTTTCTTTTCATCTGAAGTCGAATATGCTTTCCGATTACACGCGAACATTCGAGAAGGACATTCTTCCGATACTTCGCAAGCAGAATGGCTTTAAGGATGAAATTACGTTCTCCGGTCCCGGTGGAGTTGATGTGACTGCCATCAGTCTTGGGACAACAAAGCCAGCGCAGAAACTTACAACACGAATGGTTATCCAGAAGTGTTGAAGACGATGCAAAGATTTATCGAGGGAACGCCCAAGGTTCAGACCTCGGACGTCGTTAACTCGACCTTCCATAGCTCGGCCGTTCACGCAACAGCGTAGAGCTGCTGATCGCATACCAGAGGGGCGGATATCAGTTTCCGTCCTCTCTATTTATTTGCAGCTAATCCTGATGCTGCGCTACGCTCTTCGTCAGACATCTGCTCAGACATCTCCTCAGGCGTCTCCTCGGAAATCGGGAATATGGAAATACCGATAGCATGCAATCTCTCTGACAGCGAACTTCGAGAGCGGCGCGAAAGCATCCTGAATTTCTTTCGCCAGTCCCTGCTCAAAGTAACGCCTTTGCCGCTGGGCTTAGCCTTTAGTTTTCCGCCTTCCTCAGAAGTGCTGACGCGTCTTGCACAGCTTGTGGATTTGGAGCGGCAGTGTTGTCCATTCCTGACGTTCAGGATTGTCGTGGAGGCGGGTGATTTACCGATTTGTCTGGAAGTGACGGGGACGGCGGAGGCAAAGAAAATGATTGCGGATCTTTTTGGCTTCTTCAATCGTGAAAAGCAGATTCCTCACCGCTAAAGCGGTTCGGTCCCACCTTTTCGCAAAGTGGGCGAAAGAATGGGCACCCCGCATCCCACCTCTGAAATCTTGCTGCGGAGGTCCTTCGTTGGGAGCCGGTGGCTGGCCCACCTTTACGTCCGTTGTAAAGGTGGGGAACGACAATGTCGGTGGTCACAGCTTCTCTTTTCGCGCGCGAGTAAGGATTCCGGGGAAGAGGGCGTGCGTAAGAATCAAACAGCGCGGTGAGGGAGAGATTGAAAATCCCAAAGCGCGCAGCATGGGTTCCCACCT
>CAVPCG010000021.1:0-102774 GCA_963702325.1 uncultured Acidobacteriaceae bacterium
AACATATAACTTTCTCGTTGACAATAACGGTTTAGGCGTAAACTGTCGACAAAAGTGGTAGAAATTGGTCTCAACAGTAGGGCCGTGGACATTAACTGACATTCGAGAGGCGCCAGTGGATTTAAAGGCTTACCCCCAGAAAATTGGTCCCAACGAACCGGAAAAGACCGACATTTTGACTTTGACCTCCTCGTAGTCGGCAGTCAAGGTTGCGTGCCAAAAGGCGGTTATCCGCGGCACGCCCAGATCCTTCGGCCCCAAAAGCAGCCTCAGGATGACAGAAACGAAAATGTTTCGCGGCAATCACCGAACTCGCGTAGACGAAAAAGGACGCCTAAAGGTTCCGGCGGACTTCAAGCGCGTGATAGACGAGAAGTACGGAACGCAATTTTACATCACCAGCCTCGATGGAAAGGTTGCTCAAGTGTATCCCTTCGAGGATGGGAACGGATCGAGCAGAAGCTGGCGCGCTCTCGACAGTCAATCCACGAAGAAAAAGTTTTTGGAGCGGGTGAATTCCTACGGGCAAGTGATCGAAATGGACGGCCAGGGACGGTTGATGATTCCGAGTTTGCTGCGCGATGCGGCGCAAATTAAAGGTGAAGTCGCGGTGCTGGGCAACCTGACATTTTTGGAAGTACGCAATCTGGAAGTCTTCAAAAGCAGATCGAAGAAGAAAAGTTTACGCCTGAGGATGAGAGCACGCTGGACAAGCTGGGCATTTAGTGGCGGAAAGTTTCACATACATCCCCGAGCGGGGTGGACATGGCAGCACAAACCATGTTCCGTTCTTTTAAAAGAAGCGATCGAATTTTTAGCTATCAAGCGCGGTGGACTTATCTCGACGCCACGGTCGGCCTGGGCGGCCACAGTTTAGAAATCGTAAAACGCCTCGGCGCACAGGGACATTTGATTGGCCTGGTAAAGATCCAGCAGCGCTGGAAATCGCGCGGAAAAGCTGCTCGTTGGTCGTTCGTCGTTGGACGTGCCAAAACCAACAACACCAAGACGATTGGCCGGAAATCGAACTAGTTCACGGTTCTTTCGCAGATTTTGCCGAACGACCAATGATGAAAGACCCACGACGGAAATTTGGCTGATCTCGGAGTCAGCAGCCTGCAACTGGACGATCCGGCGCGAGGCTTCAGTTTTCAGGCGGAGGACCGCTCGACATGCGAATGAACCGCAACCGGGCAATCCGCTGAACAGGTGGTAAATTAGTTCGACGAGGTCACACTCGCTGATCTGATTTACGAATCGGTGATGAAAGGAGGTGGCGGAGAATCGCCAGAGCCATTGTCCGGTCGCGGCCAATACGAATGCCGCAGATCTTCGGAAGTCATATCGGCCGCGGCCCGGCCAATGAATCAGGCAGAAAGAAGGATTCATCCGGCGACCAAACTTTTCAGGCACTCCGATATTCGTAAGCAGTGAGTTGCAAATCTGCCGAGACGCTGATGAATGCCACTCCGCAACTGTGAAAGCGGAGGCAGGCTGGTAATCATAAGTTTTCATTCTCTGGAAGATCGAATCTAAAAGAAATTCGTGAAGGAGCTAGCAGGGTTTGTAGAAGCTGCTCACGAAAAAGCCGGTTACGGCCGAGTGAAGAAGAGATTGCAGTCAATCCGCGGTCGCGCAGTGAAAAATGCGGGCCGTAGAGAAAGTTTAGAAGTCCTAAACTTTAGCCATTAAAACTGGAGAACAACTATATGTACATGGAACATAATCAACGATCTGATGAACGCCGTCGAAAACACGAGAAGCGAATTCCGCAAAACATGCGGTCGCAGGAAGACAAACTGGCTTACTGGTACACCGTCGCGCAACGCGAAATCGCGCACATGGAACTGGCATTCTCTGAGGTGGCCTAATGGCGGCAGCGGCGGCGGTTCAGACCCTTACATCTTCGAGCAGACGGGTTCCCTGTTGGACGGGAACGCCGGAAGTTTATTTCAGCAAGACCATTGATAACTCCAGGCTCGTAAAGGTTGAGGACCCGAGACGCCATCGTGAAATGAAGCAGTTCGGCATTGCGCTAGCCTGCCTGTTTCTACTGGTCATGACGTATGCCTTTCAGCATTTCAAAGCCATCGAGTATGGATACAAAATTGAGATCCTGAAATCACAGCGAAATTCGTTGTCGGAACTCAATCGCGATCTTCGTTTGGAGGAAGCGTCGTTGCAGGATCCGCAGCGGATTGACGTGCTCGCGAAAAAGATGGGCCTGCAATCTCCCCAAGCTGGCCAGGTGATTCGCATGGATACGCCGTTACCAGATTCAGCGTCTCCCATACTGGCGAGCGTGACGCCGATTTCTGTGATATCGGCCCGGTAGTTGAGAACAAAATCCCCGCTCAAGCAAAGCTTGAACGGGGCACCCGCGATGATTTTTGTGGAGAGACGGGCATCCTCGCCCGTCCTGTCGGGCGGGGAACCCCGACGTTCCATTGTTAAATCAGGAAATATTTCTTGAACTCTGCCCACTCCATCGCGAATCGCAGACTGTACGCGCTCGGCGCGATTCTTGCTTTGTGGTGCCTGGGGATTTGCCTGCGCCTGACTTATCTTCAAATCTTTCGTTATGGAAGTTTTGAAGAACGCGCGCAACATCAGCAGCAACGCACCGAAGAGTTATCCGCTCCGCGCGGAGTGATTTACGATCGCGCAGGCCGTGAACTGGCGATGTCCATTTCAGTGGACTCAGTCTTCGCGGTGCCCTCCGAAATCCCCAATCTCGCTGGAACCATCTCTCTAATCTCGCACATTACCAAGTCTGATCCGCGCGAATCGCTGGCCAAGTGTAAAGCGGCCAAAACCTTTTGCTGGCTGGCGCGAAAATCTGACGCGGACGTAGCCAGCCGAATTCGATCCCTGAATCTCCGTGGAATTTATTTCCAAAAAGAGTCGAAGAGGTTTTATCCCAAGCGCGAACTGGCAGCCCAGATCCTCGGATACGTGGGGATGGATGATCGCGGGCTCAGCGGAATTGAACGCGAATATGAAACCAAGCTGGAGGGGAAGCCCGGCGCGATGCTCATCTCGGTGGACGCGCACAAAAAGTGGTTTGGAAGCGTAGAAAAGCAACCTGTTCCGGGGGAGAACGTCGTACTCACGATTGACGAACAAATCCAATACATCGCGGAACGCGAGTTAGCAGCGCAGATGCAGGCGACGCACGCGGAGGCGGGAACGGTCGTGGTCGAAGATCCTCACACCGGAGAAATTCTGGCGTTGGCAAACTATCCGACGTTTAATCCCAATCTTTCGCGCGAGATAACCCCCCAACGATTAAAAAATCACGCTGTCAGCGATGTTTACGAACCCGGATCCACATTCAAGCTGGTCACGCTGTCTGCGGCACTCGAGGAGAAAATTACCCGACCGACCGAAATATTCGACTGCCAGATGGGGTCCATCGTGGTCAATGGCATGCGTATCCATGACGACGAGCCTTGGGGAAATTTGAGCGTAGCGGAAATTCTCGCGCACTCGAGTGAAGTAGGCGCAATCAAGATCGGGCTGCGCCTCGGCGACGACAGATTTTACAAATACATTCGTGGATACGGATTTGGTCAGCCGACTGGAATCGAACTCCCCGGCGAAACCAGAGGCTTGACGAAACCGGTGAGCCGTTGGTCGAAGGTCTCGATCGCAGCAATTTCGACGGGCCAGGAGATCGGTGTGACCCCGCTCCAATTGTCGGCGATGGTTTCCACCATCGCAAATGACGGAGTCCGGTTGCCGCCCCATATCGTCGCTACTGCGACTGCACCTCAGCAAACCCCGCAAACAGTTGTTTTTCATCCCGGCGAGGGGATTCGCGTAATTTCTCCAACGACAGCGGCGGAGATGAAACAAATGATGCAGGGAGTCGTGCTGACAGGTACAGGCCGCAAAGCCATCCTCGAGGGATATTCATCGGCGGGAAAGACAGGCACGGCGCAAAAAGTTGATCCTCTCACGCACGCCTATTCACGCACGAAATACATTGCCTCGTTTGCGGGATTCGCACCCATCAATGACCCGTCAATCGTCGTCGCTGTGATCATAGATTCCCCGGTCGGCCGGCACCATGGCGCCGATGTTTCCGCTCCAGTATTCCAACGAATCTCTCAGCAGGTTCTCGAATATCTCCACACCGCTCACGACATCGAGTTGCCCCCCAGTCGCCAAGTGTTGTTGGCCTCGCGCCAAATTAGCGATCGAGATATCGCCGAAGGTTCGCCAGATCACCCGGGAGAGCCGTTAGAAATATCCCAGAGCACGAACCTTGAGGACACGAGTTCCCCACCCGCGACTTCGTCTGGCAGTCCGGCATCGCCGGTAGGAAGTGTCGTTCCGGCTGCAATGCGCGGAAAGATTGACACCGTTGAAAACGCTGAGATAGTTGCGCCGCCTCAAACCCCTCCGTCGCCACCTGTCCAACTTCCAACCGGAGGCACGGTTGTGGTTGACATGGAAGAAGGAGGAATTGTGGTGCCGTCGTTCATGGGGAAAAGCGTCCGCAGTGCCATTGAAACAGCGGAGGAAAAAGGAATTACTCTCGACGTAATGGGCAGCGGGCTTGGCCAGCAACAGATTCCTCCAGCTGGATCGCACGTTGCAGCTGGAACGCGCGTAACCGTGCAGTTTGGCCGCTAAACGAAGGGACCTTGCTATGCGGTGCCCAGGTCGTTATGACGCACGATCATCTACGGAGTATTATGGGGGACTTTCAATGACTAGGATTCGCAAACACGGGGAATATAGATTCGAAATTGATGCCTTTACCCCGACTAGCATCCCGATGTCCCGCCTCGCGGAATATGTCTCCGACCTTGCGAAAATGTTCGGCAACAATAACAGCGTTCATTTACTGAAGATCGAAGGTGGCAGCACGGTGCCCGTGGTAATGGTCGAATGGGAAGCCGAGCCAAAAGTGCGTGCCCGCATCAAGGCGATTAAAAACCATGAAGCCCCGGCAGATGCGCTACAGGCCGCAAGGGACATAGATCGCCGTCTGCTCCAAGATAATGCGAAGGCCGTTTTGATTGATCCCACAGGCGGCGGGATTTTTCCCTTTCCCGGCCGAGAAAATGCCACCAAATTGGAATTTGGGCCCGTCAGCCAAGCTGGCACCTTTCAAGGTGTGCCTATAAAAGTTGGTGGTGAAAAAGACCCTGTTCCGGTTCACCTGGAGGACGGCGAGGGTAAGCATATTGTTCTCGCCCGCCGTTCCCTGGCCAAGGATATTGCAAGGCACCTGTTTACCTCCGTGGTCCGGGTTGAAGGCACAGGCAGATGGATCAGGCACGGTGATGGTGAATGGGAGATGCTTTCGTTTCACGCCACTTCTTTCAAGCTTATTGACGATGCAGACCTTCGAAAAAACATTAGCCAACTCCGCGAGGTCCCGGGGAAATGGAAGAACCTGGAGGACCCGCTCGCCGAACTAGAACAAATTAGGCGCGGTACAAAACTTCAATAGCATGGTTGGAATTGACAATACGTTGTTGTCCTTGATGCTGTACCCGAAAGCTCGTCCTCCACAAAACCCTACGACAAAGAAACCAGTTGAGCGGGTGGAAGAAAGAATTGAAAAGCTGGTTGAGGACTTGGACAGCGAGTCCGAGCGAATGATTGTGCCGACACCAGTACTCAGCGAGTTTCTGATTTTGGTTGGAAAGGACGCTCCTACATACCTGGAGGTACTTTCGGGTATGAAAAATATTCTTATCAAACCATTTGACGAAGTAGCTGCAATCGAGCTCTGCTGCGCTTGAACTCGAAGACCGCTCGCACGGAAACAAGAGAGGTGGTTCTGCGGGCCCATGGGCAAAACTCAGATTTGATCGCCAGATCGTCGCGATTACGAGAACCAACGCCGCTAAGCGGATATATTCAGACGACGAAGACGCAATAAGATTTGCCACGAAGGTGGGAATTGAAGTCATTTCCACCTGGCAACTGCCACTTCCAGCCGCTAAGCAGACAGACCTGGAGCTGTGACACGCATGGTGAAACCCATTTCAAGCATTCACCTATCCGCACTGTTGTAGCGTCCTACAATTCAATGAACTTCCTGCAACTTCTCGACGGCGCTGAGGTTCTCTTCCAGAGCGGCAATCCTGAAATCAGTGGATTGCAATATGATTCCCGCAAGATCAAGCCCAGAGATACATTCGTGGCGATGCGGGGAGAGACAAGCGATGGCAATGGGTTCATTGATCGCGCAATTGCCGCCGGAGCCGTCGCCGTTGTAACCGATTCAGCGATTGAGAAGCCTCGCCAGAACGCGGCGTGGGCACAGGTGCCGCATGGAAGGCGCGCTCTGGCAAGGTTAAGCGCGAATTTTTACGGACATCCGGCCGAAAGACTTGCAATTACGGGCATCACCGGGACCAACGGGAAAAGTACTACTGCTTTCCTGTTGGAATCCATCCTCAAAGCTGCGAAGCGCCAAACTGCACTCATTGGCACCATCGAGTATCACGTCGCCGGCAATGTGCTTCCTGCGCCGCATACCACTCCGGAATCTCTCGAGCTGAATTCGATATTCGCAAGTGCTCTCAGCCGCGGCACCACTGAAGTGGTTATGGAAGCATCTTCGCACGCACTGGCCCAGCAACGAGTCTATGGAATACCGTTTGATTGTGCGGTGTTCACCAACCTCACCCGCGACCACCTGGATTATCACCACACCATGGACGAATACTTTGCTGCCAAGCAAATATTGTTTGAAGGGTGTGGGACCGGTTCTCCGCGCGTTGCTGTCACCAATATTGATGACTCCTACGGTCAGAAGCTAATCGAAGCCAGCAAACATCTGGGTTCCGGCGTGGTTACGTATGGTTTTGCGGAAGGCGACTTTCATGCGGATCACGTTGACGTGAGCCTGCGCGGGACTCGGTTCGATCTGATCACACCAGAAGAAACCATTCCTCTTTTCTCTCCGCTGATCGGGAAAGTAAATGTATACAACATCGTGGCCGCATCCGCCGCGGCCCACGCCCGCTCCGCCAAACCGGCAGCCATTTCGGAGGGCATCGCAAGTCTCGCGCGGGTGCCGGGACGCTTCGAGCCCGTGGATTGTGGTCAGCCCTTCACCGTGGTTGTGGATTACGCCCACACGGACGATGCGCTCCTCAATCTCACGTCGTTAGCGCGCGAATTCGTCGAGGCGGAAAAGGGCCGCGTGATTACTGTCTTCGGATGTGGGGGAGATCGAGACCGTTCGAAGCGTCCACTCATGGGTGAAGCCGTCGCTCGCAACAGTGACGCGATCATGCTGACTCTCCGATAACCCGCGCTCCGAAGATCCACTGGCAATCATGAACGACGCGGTCGTTGGCCTTCAACGCTGTGGCGCCAACTACAAGATGGAGCCGGATCGCCAGCATGCAATCGTGATGGCAATTCGCGAGGCAAGACCAGGTGATATCGTGCTAATCGCCGGCAAGGGGCACGAAAAGGTTCAGGTCACCCGGGAAGGATCCCTTCCGTTCGATGATGTGAAAGTTGCACGCGAATCACTTCAGGAACTCGGATACATTTGCGAAACCGCTAAAGGCATTTCAAATAATCCATGAAACTGCCTCTTTCTCGCATCGCCGAATTCATTTCGTCGAATGGCAGGGTCAATAGCGAAGAGGTCGCTGTCGGATACTCCATTGATTCCCGGACTATTCGTCCCGGGGAACTTTTCTTTGCTGTGATTGGAGAGCGCCTGAATGGGCACGATTATGTAGATCAGGCCCTGAACAGCGGTGCGGTTGCTGCTGTCGTGCGAAAAGATCAAGCGGCCCGATACGGCGCGACGGTGAAGCTCCTATTAGTAGATGACACGCTGGAGGCTTTGCAGCATCTTGCTACCGCGGTTCGCGGACTCTGGGGAAAACGGTTGGTCGCGGTTACGGGGTCAGCCGGGAAAACAACTACGAAAGAAGCGATCGCTCACGTTCTCTCAACGAAATTCCGTGTGCTCAAGTCGGAGGGAAATTTCAACAATCATTTCGGATTGCCGCTCATGCTGTTAAAGCTTGAGCCAGAGCACGACATCGCAGTAATCGAAATGGGGATGTCTCATGCTGGAGAAATCGCGGCTTTAGCGAAGATCGCCCGCCCGGATATAGGAGTCGTCACCAATGTTGCTCCGGTACACTTGGAATTCTTCGACTCAATCGAGGGGATCGCGCGGGCCAAGCGTGAACTCATCGAGTCACTTCCCTCCGGCGGCACTGCGATCTTGAACGCCGACGATGAATACGTCTCTAAATTCGGGAAATCTTTTGCAGGAAAAGCCATAAACTACGGAACAGGGCCATCGGCGGACGTTCGCGCAGAAAATATCGAGCCGATGGGAGCCGCCGGAACGAGGTTCGACATAGCTGCCTCGGGTCAGCACGAAAAAGTTCGATTGCCACTGATTGGAACTCACAATGTTCTCAATGCACTCGCAGCCGTTTCTGTGGCATTGCAATGCGGCCTCACTCTTTCCGAATCCACAAAAGCCCTCCAAGGCCTGACAGCCCCTGCAAAACGCGGCGAGGTCATTCAAGTCGGTAACATCACCGTGATCAACGATTGTTACAATTCGAATCCGAAGGCGTTGGAAGCCATGGTTCATGCCTTAGCCGGTATGACGGCGAAACGCCGAATTGTGGTGGCGGGCGAGATGCTTGAGCTAGGTCCCAGCGCCGAGGAAGCGCATCAAGCGTCAGGCCGTCACATGGCCGAACGCAAAATTGATATGCTGCTCGGCGTCCGGGGATTAGCACGCACCATGGTGGAATCCGCGCGGCAAAGTGGAATGCGAGCAGAATTCGTAAACAGTCCCGAAGAAGCTGGCGAGTGGCTGGCTCGTGAAACAAGGGAGGGAGACTTGGTACTCATAAAAGGATCCCGTGGAGTGAAGCTTGAGCGCGCTCTGGAAGTGTGGCAAACACGGATTGCCGGAGCATAACTCGTCTTAGTCTGAGAAGCGCGTGGTCTTAAAACGCAGGCACGGAGGATGATTGCTTTATTGGCTGCTCTACCTGAAACTGTTTCATTATTTTCCGCCGTTCCGCATCTTCCGTTATCTGACGTTTCGCACCGCGTTCGCCAGTCTGACTGCGCTGTTCACGGGACTCATCGTGGGTCCGCTGGTCATTAACAGGCTCCGCGAATTTCAGATCAGCCAATACATCCGCGAAGAGGGTCCGAAAGCCCATCAGAAAAAGGCCGGGACGCCGACCATGGGCGGCCTTCTTATTGTCATCTCCATTGTGATTCCGACATTGCTGTGGGCAGATTTAAGTAACCGTTTTGTGTGGATCGCAGTGTTCGCCACTTGCGCTTTCGGTGCGATCGGCTTCGCGGACGACTATACAAAGGTTGTGAACCGCAGAAATCTTGGCCTGACCGCAAAATCGAAGATGGGGTTCCAGATTCTAACCAGCATTCTCGTAGCTGTAGCCCTAATCGCTATGCAGAACGTCGGAATTTATTCGACACGGTTGCAAGTGCCCTTCTTTAAGCAATACCAGCCCGACCTTGTAGTTGACAGCTTGCTGCGCAGTCCAGGGCTGTGGCCCCTGGCGTTTATTCCGTTCGTAGTGTTCGTAGTTTTGGTGCTTGTTGGTTCGAGCAATGCCGTGAACCTGACCGATGGTTTGGATGGCCTCGCAATTGGGTGCACTGTGATAGCGGCCGGCGCGCTCACCGTACTCACATACCTTAGCGGACATGCAACGTTTTCGACATATCTTGAATTGCAGCGTATGCCCCAGGTCGGAGAGCTCACGATTTTCTGCGGCGCAATGGTTGGAGCTTCCATTGGATTTCTCTGGTACAACGCTCATCCGGCAGAAGTGTTTATGGGCGATGTTCGGATCGCTGGCATTGGGCGGCGCTATTGGGACCGTAGCTGTCATGATCAAGCAGGAGTTGCTTTTGCCGTTCATCGGCGGAGTTTTCGTAATTGAGGCACTTTCTGTAATTCTCCAGGTGGGGATCTTATAAGTTGCGAAAGAAACGCATCTTCAAGATGGCGCCCATCCATCATCATTTCGAGTTATTGGGCTGGTCCGAATCCAAGATCATTGTCCGCTTCTGGATCGCTTCGCTCGTATTTGCCTTGTTCGCGCTCACAACGCTAAAGCTAAGATAACCCAGGTAAGATCAATCCCCCGCTAGTCCATCGAACGAAACCCGACATAATCCAGACACAGCCGGTGATTCGACAGACAGGCTCCTGCTGGTTAGACTGAACATTGTCGAAGGGCTATACGTACCCCTAAATAGCGCCGCTGGTCTATGAACATCATTGAAGCCATCCGTATCGCATTGCAATCGTTGTGGGCAAACAAACTCCGCTCGGTGCTGACCCTGCTCGGCGTGGTGATTGGCGTGGCCGCCGTGATCGCCGTGGTCACGTTCGTGAATGGAATCAACGCTTACGTCGCGGAGAAGGTTTTCCGGCTGGGCGCGGACGTTTTCATTATCAGCAAGGTGAGCCCGGTAGTCACGAACATTGATCAGTTCCTCGAAGGCCAGAAACGCAAAGACCTCACCATGGAAGACTATGAGGCGGTGCGCGACTCCTGCCGTCACTGCACGATGGTTGGGGCGTCGGCGACCAGTTTCACTGGAAAAGTAAAATATGGGCAGCAATCAGTAAATGATTCATGGATTCGCGGACTGACGCCGTCAATGCCGCAGATTCTTGATCTTGATCTGGGGTCGGGGCGGATGTTGAATTCGAATGACGAAGACAATCGCTCGAACGTCGCCGTGGTCGGCACGGATATCGTTGACAACCTGTTTCCCGGCACGGATCCGCTGGGAAAGGAAATTCGCATAGACGGGCAGCTTTATACCGTGGTTGGCGTGGGCACGAAGCAGGGTAAAACGATGGGCCAGAGCCTCGACAATTATGCTTTGATTCCGATCACGACTTACTTGAAGCAGTACGGCGAGCACACCTCAATCCGCATCTCCGGTAAAGCCAATGGCATTGGAGTCCAGCTGGAAACTGCTCTCGATGAGGCGCGAGCCATTGTGCGGGCAATCCGTCACGATCCGCCGGGGAAACCTGACAGCTTCGCCGCCGAAACCAATGCCAGCTTTCTCAGCATTTGGGCCAACCTTACGGGAACGTTCTTCCTTGCCATGATCGGAATCGCCGCGATTTCGCTGGTCGTGGGCGGCATCGTGATCATGAATATCATGCTGGTGTCAGTCACCGAGAGGACGCGCGAGATTGGGATTCGCAAAGCGTTGGGAGCGCGGCGGCAAGACGTGCTGATGCAATTCCTGATTGAGTCGGCCACTATGGCTCTGATGGGTGGGGTGTTCGGAGTGCTTTCCGGGATTACGGTTGCCAAGGGAGTAACCGCCCTGATCGGGATGCCTTCAGAAATCAAGCTGTGGGCGGTGGGCGCGGGACTACTAGTATCAGCCAGCGTCGGGGTATTTTTTGGCGTGTATCCAGCGAAGCGCGCGGCAACTCTTGATCCCATAGCGGCGTTGAGATTCGAACTGTAGCATTGAGTAATTTGGCAATTGGGTAATTTAGTAATTGAGAATCGAAAACGCGGAATTGTTTTCAATCCCAATTACCCAATTGCTAAATTACTAAATTCTTATGATGCGTAAAGGCGACTACGGCGAGATTGTCCGGATGGCTCTGAATACGATTCGGAGCAATAAGCTGCGCTCAGGATTGACCGTATTAGGAATTGTCATTGGTGTGGCTGTGGTGATTGGGATTTCTTCGATTGTGAGCGGCCTGAATGAGAGCGTTCAGGCGTCAATCACCAGCATCGGATCAAACCTGATTTTTGCATATCACATTCAGCCGTTCAGCTTCAGCCGGCCAACCGCCGAAATGCGCGCCCGAAAAGGATTAACGCCTGACGATGCGGAAGCGATGAAACAGCTGCCCTATGTGCAGGCGGTGACCGTCGGCGCGCGCTACGAAGATCAGAATTTCGGAACGGGTAGATACGTGGTGAAGTACGGCGGCCGAAAAGTGAAAAATACAATTCTGGAGGGTGACACCGCGGATTGGAAAAATGTCTATGACCTGGGATTGACTGCGGGACGATGGTTTACCGAGATTGACAACGAGCGCCACATGAATGTCATCGTCTTGGGCGCGGACACGGCGAAAGAGCTTTTCCCGGATAGAGATGCGCTCGGCAAAGACATCAATATCGAGGGACAGATGTTTACCGTGATCGGAGTCGCGGAGCCGCGCAAGGCAGCCTTTGGCGGGGGCAAGAACCCGGACGACAATCTGATCTTGTTTCCACTCACCACTTTCCGGAAGCTGCATCCAGAGCTGAAATACTTTTGGATCAGCGTGAAGGCAACCTCGCACGATGATATGCCGAAGGCGATTGATGAAATTCGAGAACTGCTTCGCCGCCGCCGCAAAGTGGCGCCGGAAAAGGAAGATAACTTTGCGGTGTTTACACAAGATGCTTTGTCGGATGTATGGAAGCAAATTTCCGGCGGCATTTTTATTTTTATGTTTGCGGTTTCGAGCGTGGGACTCATTGTCGGAGGAGTGGGCGTGATGAATATCATGCTGGTCTCGGTGACGGAACGAACACGCGAAATCGGCGTCCGCAAAGCGATTGGGGCTCGAAAGCACGATATCCTCATGCAGTTCACGCTTGAGGCAATTACTTTGACTGCGCTAGGCGGGGTGATCGGGATATTGTTGGGCGCGGGAGTGACGTGGCTGATTCCCGTCATTTGGAGTTCATTGCCGGCGCAGATGTCGGTATTTTGGGCCACCTTCGCTTTAATTTCTGCGGCGGCGGAAGGCCTGCTGTTTGGAATTTATCCCGCATGGAAAGCGGCGAACCTCGATCCCATCGAGTCGCTTCGCTACGAATAGTTTCTTCTGAATGATTCACAGCACAGTGAAGGCCGTCGAAATCGTTGCGGGAATCGGCGCAATTTCAGGAATCACATATAACCTGCTCTGCCTTTGGAGCGGGTTCGATTTTTTGCGGGGGAGCAAGTTGGCGGGCGAGGGCGCCCGCCCCACGCCACCTGTTTCGATTTTGAAACCTCTCAAGGGTACGGACCCTGGAATGTACGAGAGTTTCCGCAGTCATTGTTTGCTGAACTATCCCGACTACGAAATCATTTTCGGGGTAAGTGACCGGAATGACCCGGCGGTCGCAGTAGTCGAACGGCTAAAAGCGGAGTTTCCCAAGCAGCAGATAATCCTGATGGTTTGCAAACAGCAACTCGGCGCAAATATCAAGGTCAGTAACCTCGCGCAAATGGTCACCGAGGCTCGGCATGAATACCTGGTGGTGAGCGACAGTGACATCAGGGTCGGGCCGGACTATTTGAGACGAGTTACGGAACCGCTGATTCATCCAGAGATTGGGCTGGTTACGTGCCTCTACCGTGGAATTGCCGCGTCGAATCTCGGATCGCATTTGGAATCAATCGGGATCAGCACTGACTTCGCACCCGGCGTGTTAGCCGCGCGGATTGTGGAGCGAGGAATTCATTTTGGATTGGGCTCCACGCTCGCGTTTCGCCGCGCCGACCTGGCAGCGATTGGCGGATTCGAATCGTTCGCCGGCTATCTCGCCGATGATTACGAATTAGGGAGGCGCATCTCGGAACTGGGATTGCAGGTTGTGCTCTCCAGTGAAGTAGTAGATACATTCCTCCCTTTGTACAGCCTTGCAGAATTTATACGGCATCAATTGCGCTGGTCTCGAACGGTGCGCGGTTCAAGGTACTGGGGTTTTGCCTGGCTTGGTTTTCACCTTCGCATTGCCATGGTCGTTGCTCGCCGTGTTGTTTTCGGAAGGCAAACCTTGGGCATGGGTTTTGGTCCTTCTTGCATTCTGTCTTAGGCTGGCGGTGGCCGCGGTAGTTGGAACCCGCGTTTTACAAGATAAGAATTGTTTGCGTTGGGCGTGGTTAATTCCGCTGCGCGACGTTCTCGCGGTATTTATTTGGGCCGCAAGTCTCGCAGGAGATAGTATCGCGTGGCGTGGAGATCGCTTTCGCCTGAAAGATGGCAAACTGGTACGGCTGAGTCGTGACGGGACGTAGGTACTGGCCGCGGTTCTTGAAGTCCAGATGGTTAGGCTTACTCGTGATTTGCACCATTCCGGTCATTCCCATCATTCCGAATCGTTCCTGTCTGAGGCAACAATTCTGCCGTTTCTTGTAAAGCGGTACTTCTCCCCGCGCCAAAGAAAATTCCGCCCGGTGAAACTACACGCCCACATTAGCCATCCTTGCAGGTCCCTCAGAGGATAGAGCCACGAAAAATAAAGCGAACGACTGTCTCCGATCAATCCCCACCCGACGGCGATGGCCTGAATGAAACGATTCCCAAGCGCCAGACATAAAAGCACCACGCCAAGAACAGGCCAGCCTAAGGCGACCGCCGCAGTCATTCCCAGAATGCCGAAGGGCATTGCGTAAGTCAGGCCAGTGCCTACGTGACCAAGAGGGCGTGAATAGCGGGTGCTCTTCATCCAACGCAATTGGTCGCCTAGAGTGCGAATCAATGGGCGCGGCGTAAGGACGTGCTCAATGAAATAGTGGGAGAAGATTACTTTGTAGCCGGCGAGCCACATCTTATTTCCCAGGACGTAATCGTCGGAATAGTAGTCGGCGGTGGCGGCGATTCCGCCTATTTTGTCGAGTCCCTGTCTTCGGATGGCGACTGCGGGCCCAAGCGCGAACCGAATGCCTTCGATCATGTCGGCGACGACGACACCGGAGGGCATTTCGACCGACATACCCAATGCTTCTAGAAGAGACCAGAAATCCCCCGCAGGTACACCTTTGTACAAACAGGTCACCAGGCCAATCGCAGGGTCGAGCAGAGGGGGGATTATATTTCGCAGGAAATCGCTTGCTACCTTGACATCGCTGTCGCTGATCACGAAAAACTCATTCGACGACGTTGGAATCATTTTGCAGAGCGAAAACACTTTCGCGTTGGGCCAGGTGGGAGGACCGGATATCACAATGCGACTCGATACGCTCGGATACCGTCGAGCAACTCTCTCCGCCACTTGCAACGCAGGATTCTCGGCGTCCCGAGCACCAATGATAATTTCGAAATTCGGATAGTCCTGCTGGAAGAAGCTTTCGAGATTTTCTTCGAGACGGAGCTCCATTCCATGAACGGGCTTGAAAATGGTGACAGGCGGCAAAGCTGATTGGAGGCTCAGAACACGCTTGCGGGCCAAGTTCGCTTCGCGATGAAAACGAAGTGCCCCAACCAGAACCATGAATAAATAAATCGTCGAGCTGGCGGTTCCGAGGATCGCAAGGTCCAGCAGCCCTTGCCAGAACAAGCGCTCCGCACTCACGGTTGCAACTCGTGGTTGGTAAAAATGGACTTGCCGCCGCTACGGGCGAGCAAATACCGCAGCGCGCCATGAAGCTCTTTGGGATTTTCCTGATCGCTCCAAAAGAATACGGTGTGTGATCCGGCCCACTGCGCCGCAAACGTAGCGTCGGTCTCGAACACTTGAGGCGCATCGGGGAATTTCGACCCATACCACAGGTTTCCGCTGGGCTCACCTAACATTAGAAGGGGAACCCCGGTATAGAAATTCAATGTTGACGCCTGGTCATAGCGCCCGTCTATCACGATCAAGTCACCCGGCTGATAGTGCCGCTGCACGGCCCTGGCAAGAGCGCTTGAGGACAAAATCGGAGAGAACGTAGCAAACGCCGAGTGAACGCACGTCAATAGGCCGACCATCATCAGCGCAAGAATTACGTTTCCGTATACCGGTCGTCTTCGCTTCCGCAAAATCCAATTTAGCCCCGATCCCAGCAGCAATGAAATGATCGCACCGATGAGCGGAGCGCGAAATGCGCCAAGCGCTTGCGGGGTCAGATCAAGAAAGTGTCCAAGAGAAAAATCGTAGTCTTGGGGGTTTTTCTTAAGCAAGTCGGCGAGATCGGTTCCCGGCGGCGGGGCCTTCGACGATAGCAAAATCGCTACACCGGCAACAGTTGCGAGTCCCGCCACTATGAGCAACACGGACGACGATATTCGCCCGGCACGGAGGTCAGCAGGAGCGGCGTCAGATTTCGATTCTCGCGCCAACCATCCTCCGATGAGCAGGGCTAACCCTGGCAATGCCGGAATCGTGTAGTACTCCTGGCGAGTCGAAAAGGTGAAAAATCCGACGATGACCAACGCCCAAAGGATAAATAGAAGATTGGCTTCTTGCTGAACATTAACTTTTGTTTGCATCTCCCGCCACCGCGGAATTCTCTTTAAGGCTTGCGGCAGAAAGACTACCCAAGGTATCAGCCACACCAATACCAGAGCCCAAAAAATAAGCAGCGGGACGGTGTCATATCCGGCAGGCACTCGCTTATTGAGATATCTCAAAAATTGTTCATTCACAAAGTAGAACCACAAGAAACCGCGCACTGCGCCTTGAGAAGGATTGCGTAGTGCCGCCAGAACATGCCATGGCGCAGCTATCGCCAGGAAAACCATAGAGCTGGAGATCAATCGCAGTTTCAGCAGATGGCGAAGATTTCTTGTGAGAAAAAGAAAAATGATAATTGTCGCGAACGGAAACACCAGCCCAATCAAACTCTTTGTAAGAACGCTCAACGCACAGGTTGCGGCAAAACCCCAACAAGTCAATCGCGACGGACGCTCTTCATGCAAGGATCGAAAGAAAAAATAAAATCCCAAAGTCAGCCACAAGCCCACAATCAGATCAGGGATTTGGAAGCGGGTATAGATGTAGGGCCCGACGGCAGTTCCCATCGCAACTGCGGAGTAGAGTCCCCCCATTTCTCCATAAGCTCGCTTGCCCAGAGCATAAGTCGCGAGCAATAACCCAAGCGCACCGAGCATCAGCGGCAATCGCGTGCTCCAGTCACTGACCCCGAAGATGCTGTAGCTTGCCGCCACACCCCAATACATGACTGGAGCTTTTTCCAGATAGCGAATTCCGTCGGTATAGAGCGTGACCCAGTCGTGGCGAAGAACCATCTCGCGCGCGGCTTCCGCGTGTATTGTGTCAACGTCGTCGAGCAGAGGAGGAGTAAACATCCCGGCGGCATAGATTGTGAGCCAAAGAAACAGAATTATTGAAATCGAAATGCTCTGGCGGGAGTTGCCAGGGAGAGAATCTTCATAGGTTGGGGCGGCGCTGATAGGAGAGGGTTCCTGACTCATGCACGATTCCGCAGCGATTATACGGGATACGCTTAGGATAAAGCAGAGAGGAGACGACGATTTCACAGGCCGGAGAGCATGCGCCACGCAGGTTGTTCCGGGCGAGGCTCGCGCCACACAAGATTAGAATTCTAGCTACCGGACCCTGCGGTCATAGCTTTCGAGGACGAATCTACTTCGATTACTTCCCGGATTTTGCGGGCGAGCGTTTTCAAGGAAAACGGTTTTTGGAGAAAGCCTGTGGCTAGATCAATCCCGCCCTGACGCAATACCGTGGCCTCTGCATAGCCAGAAACGAACAACACTTTCAAGTCTGGCCTGAGGGAGCGGAGTTGGTCCGCCAGTTTCGCTCCTCCGATTCGCGGCATGACCACATCACTAATCATGAGGTGAATCGGTCCATTGAATCCTGAGGCGAGGTGCAGAGCATCTTCCCCGTCCGAAGCCTCCAAAACCAGGTATCCGTTTAACAGAAGAAATTCTCGTTCCGATTGGCGCACTGCGGGTTCATCTTCTACCAGCAGGATAGTTTCACAACCTCCCGGAGTAGATCCTTCCACCGTTGTGAGCTGAGGAAGTTTCGGATTTGCGGCATGCACGCTGGGTAAATAAATCTTAAATGTCGTTCCCATGCCTGGCTCGCTATAGACCCACACGAAACCTCCACTTTGTTTGACGATGCCATACACGGTGGCGAGGCCGAGTCCGGTACCCTCGTTCTCTCCCTTAGTGGAGTAAAAAGGCTCGAATATATGAGGAAGATGTTGCGGTGCGATGCCCATGCCGGAGTCGGTAACGGTGAGAAGGACATAGTCCCCGGCGGGCACAACCGCGTGTTTTTGTACATCAACCTCGTCGAGTTTGATAGCGACTGTTTCAACCGTGAGCTTGCCTCCATCGGGCATAGCATCTCGGGCATTGCCAGCCAGATTCATCAATACTTGCTCGATCTGAACGGGATCGGCCTTTACGACTCCCAGATGCGTCCCAGGAATGAAGACGAACTCGATATCTTCTCCGATCAGCCGCAATAACATTCTGCTAACTTCATCAATCACCGAGTTTAAATCCAGGAGTTGCAGGGCTTGCACTTGCTTGCGCCCGAAAACAAGCAATTGCCGGGTGAGACCGGCTGCGCGCCGCGAGGCCCCCATGATTTCCTCCACATTGCGCCGAAGAGGATGCTTGGGGGCAAGTGAATCCAGCATCAACTCCGCATAGGAGCTGATTACCATCAGCAGATTATTGAAATCATGCGCGACTCCGCCCGCGAGTCGTCCGATGGCGTCCATCTTGTGGGCTTGTTGAAGTTGAACCTCCAACCTGCACTGTTCTGTAATGTCCCGGTCCGTCGAGATGAAGTGAGTAATTTGGCCGGCGGCGTCTCGCAAGGGAGCGATGGTTTTCTCGACCGAAAAGGCTTCGCCATTCCGTTTTTGGTTGACTACGTTTCCACGAAAAATATTGCCTGAAGAGACCGTCTGCCACATCGCTTCGTAACCTCCGGACGCGTCCTTCGCGGGGCAGAGAAAGCGAAGAGTATTCCCGAGGGCTTCACTCTTCGAATATCCGGTTAGAATTTCAAACCCCTGATTGACGTATTCAATGACCCCCAGGCGGTCTGTGATCGCGATCGGATCCGCGGATTGATCGAGCGCCTGCCACAGCTTGCGTAAGATGTCGCCAGTTTTCTCGGAGGAAGGCTTGCCGGAATCTCGAGGGCAGCCACGCCCCGGAATCTGCAATACAGGCGGGATGAGTCCCAAACTCTTTGCGGGCCGCAATGATTAATACCCTCTGAATATCTCATCGGGATCCAAGGACAGAGGCATCTATGAATTGGAGGAGGGTCTGGTTACTTGGACGGTCCACAGATGTCAACTTGGGACAAGTGCCATCTCGGGACGGAAGGCCGCACGAAAAAGGCCGCATCCTGGAGATGCGGCCCCATCAGTCAATCTTTGTCGCAAGCTATTTGGGAGGCTGGGGTTTCGTAGCCGTTCCTGCCGGTTTCGCGGCTGGTCTGGATGCCGCTCCTGCGGGCTTGCTGCTGGCGCCAGCGGGCCTAGCCGGAGCCGCGACTCCAGACTGCGTATTGTAGGCGTCAACCACCGCTCGCGTAATGTCAACGGATCCGTTTTGCCAAAATACCGGCCCATTGGGCCATTGACTGGAGGTATCTACAATGACTCCGAACCCGTTATCCGCCGCGAACTTGCCAATCAGGGGAGCCATCTTTTGAAGAATGCGCTGAGCAATATCATTCTGCTGGCTCTGCGCATCGTCCCGCGCATCCTGTACCGAACGCTCCAGCGCCTTCTGCTTCTGCTCAATCTGTTTCACCAGGGTCCCGCGGGCGTCATCATTTAATTTTGTCCCCTGATCGTTGAGCTGTTTCTTCAAGCTTTCGACTTCGTCATTCTGACTCTTTAACTCGGTCTGCTTGGGTTCCAGCTTCTTGCTCAGAACCTGGAAATCGCGCTGCCCCTCGTTGCAGGCGTAAATGGCTTGCTCAATGTTGATGGTGCCAAGTCTGCTTCCCGTCCCACCAGCAATTGTTGAACCTGCGGAACTGGGAGCGGCAGGCAACGCGGCTGCGGCATCGCCGGTTTGGGCCAGAGCGGCGATGGAGAACACAATAGTTGCAAAAGTAACGGCTGGGAAAAAACGTGCAAGCTGCCTTGTCATTGATTGTTTTCTGCTCCTTGGAAAATTATGCCTGGACGGGCTCAGATCTCTTTCAAACGCGAACGCCAGAAACGAACATAAGCTTACAGAAAATTTTGGGGCGTTCGTCGCGACCGTTCTGAAACGCGACAATATTAGGCAAAGATTAGCTAGAATTATAGGTTCCACGCTCCTTAACAGTCAAACGATCATGGTCTCCACAGCGGCTCCCCTAGAAGGTAGTTGCCACTGTGAAACGGAAGGTCTTGCGCGGCTCTCTTAACTGATATTGCGGCGAAAAAGCATTCTTCGTGAATTGATACGTAAAGTCTCCGGCAGCTCCCGCCGGAAACATGGCTCTGGTGATTGGAATTGGCGAGTTCACAATCGTGTCCAGCCGCATCGGGTTATACGCCCAATAGACGCGAAATGGCGCGTTGACTACGGGCACAAAAACCTGGAGCTCCAGCCCGGTGGACATTCGCGGAGTCCAGTTAGTGTTGGGAGCCACAGTTAAATACTGTGAAAATGCCGGGATCGAAGAACCAGTCGCCCCTGGCAATTGTCCACCAAGACAGTTGCCTGCGATATCCTGGGACGGGCAGCCAAAGACAGTATTGTTGATGGAAGTCAATTGACCAGGATTGATCCGAAGCTCGGATTGCCTGAGGATGGGGTCGAAGCCCATGTCCACAAAGGGCGCCAATGCCACTGGGCCAAAGATCGTAATTCTGTATTCCAGATTGCCGACTATGCTGGCATCACCACCAGGGAAAGTAATTTGATCCACTGGCACTTGAATGTTATATGCGCCGCGCAGCGGATTGCTTGGATCCTTTGGGACGGTTGTGCCATCGGGATTGCGCAGTGCCACCGAAGTCACAGTGGGCAAGAACGCAACGGGTGAGACGGTCCGAATATCGAATCCGCGCAAATCATTCTCGCCCCCCATGTAGAAGCGTTCAAATGGAGGCGGTACCAGTCCACCATATCCTGTCAGGAAAGAGCCCTGCACCCGGAATCCAATGGTATTGCGCCTGTTCTGGACCGGAATGAAACGCTTGTATTCGTAAACTGGGCGAATGGTCCGCACCGTCCCCCCAATACCGGCAAACTCGCCAGCAAGATAGGTACTGCTGCCGCCATGAGGAGAGATGCCGCTATCCAGCGTGTTTTTAGAATAGCTGGGAACCACTTTGCTGGTAACAATTCCATTCAGCGCGTTCGGTCCACTGACCCCGCTGAATGCCAAAAACGAAAACAGCGATTTGGATGCTGTGGTTAAGGCGACGAGGGACGAAATATCGTAAGAATAGCTGATGCCCACACGCTTAAAGGAGCGGTGCAGCGGATAGTTCAAAGACAGGGTGAAACCCTTGCTCGCTTGCGTGTAATTCTGTAGATTTTGCAGGAAGGCGGACGGCAACTGCACCTGCTGGCCGGTAAAGAGGGCCTGCTGTTGCGCCTGATCGTAGGTGTACTTGCTGCCGTAAACAGTAAAGCCGAGCTGAAGCGGACGGTCAAACAAATAGGGTTCCGTGAATCCGAACATCACATTCTTCGAAAGACTGCCGATATCCGCTGATACCGTGAGGGTCTCTCCCAAGCCGAGGAAATTGTTAGTGCTATAACTCAATCCCACAAATGTGCCGGAAAGCCCGCTGACACCTCCCGTTAATCCAATGCTGTTCTTTCCCTTTTCTTTAACCTTCAGAGTGAGATCAACCGTGCCTTCTTTTTCATCGAGATGACGGTCCGTCACATCCGGATCATCGGGTTTCAACTGATCAAAATAACCCAACTGATTAAGGCGCAACAGGCTCTGCTCCCACAACGCCTGGTTGTATACCTGACCCTCCTCAAGGCCTATTTCCCGGCGGATGACTTTGTCGCGGGTGGTCGTGTTGCCGGTAAACTCGATCCGCCGAACGGTGAACTGCTTGCCCTCGTCAATGTCAATATCGAAGTAGAGAAGCTTTTTTGCCTCATCCGGCCTTGGCGTTGGAATTGCGGTGAAATTAATGTAACCGTACTGCCCGTAAGCCTTGCGAAGATTCTCCAGACCCTTCGCAATTTTGCTGCGATCCGCTATGTCGCCATCTTTAATTGGGAACAAACCACGCAAGGCTTTATCTTTGTTCAGCGCTTTATTGTTCTTGAAAGTGATTCCGCCCAGACGATAACGCTCGCCCTCTTCGATCGGAATGGTTATATCCACTGCCTTGCCCATCCCGCTCTGGATAAGCGGAACATGGAATCCGGCGTGTCCGGTGTCATGAATCTGAGTTTTCGGGGTCTGCACGACAGCGCCGAAGTAGCCCAGATCCTGGAGTTGTTCACGAACCCGCTCAGTGTCCTCGTCAAGTTTGGTTGCGTCGTAGGTTTTGGCAAACAGATTTTCCAGGAATATGGAGTGAGGAATCCCAATAGGCTTGAGATTCTTCATTGCACTGCGCAGAACACGGCTTTTGACGCGCTTGTTGCCTTCAAAGATGATTTTCCCGACTTTGACCTTGGGTCCTTCTTTAATCACAAAAGTCAGGCCAACTGCGGCGGGAGGAATAGGGCGAACTTCAGTGCGAACCGTGGCAAACTGCCTTCCGTGCTCCGCAAGCAAATCTTTGATGGTTACTTCCGCCTTTTTCACTTTCGTGGGGTCGTATTGACTTTCCTGAGACAGACCAACCTTGGCAAGTTTGAAGCGGTCCAGCACGTCACTCTTCGAAACCGAACTCAATCCTGTGTAATCAATCTCCCGAATTGTCGGGCGCTCTTTTACGTAAATATGAAGCCGCCAGCCCTTGGGAGTCTGTTCGCGCTCAAAACGAATATCTTCGAAATAGCCGGTGTTCCAAAGAGCATTGAAATCGCGTTCGATAGCCGCCTGATCATAAACGTCACCCGGCCGGGAGAAGATTCTGGCCCTGATGCTGTCTCCAGGTATGCGGCGGTTGCCATGGACGACGATGTCGGTGATCACGTCCTGCTGAGAAATTGCCGAAGCCGCGAGCATTAGCAGGATTAGAAGGCCGCCGCTAATGCGTCGAACGCCATGGCAAAACTTTGAAAACGATAGGGATGGGGCAATGCTTGCGGGCCGAATGAGACGTAATCGCGAGCCGCCCTCAGTCCGGGCAGAATAATCCTGACGAAAGCGGTGAATCGCTAAGACCTCAGCTTGATGGAGTATGGAAAACCGCAATTATACGGTAGTGCAGTGGAGAGCGTCCAAGCTATGTGTCAAATTTACACCTCAATCCGCAGCCTGAAAAAGCTCCACCTCAACCAAGACGGAATAAAACGTAGCGGAGTTGCCCAAGTCCGTAAGTTTTTCCGAAGTGAGTACATTAATGTTCTTGCTATTCGGCGACAGCTTGGCCCAGTAGAGACTTGAAGAAACTACGCCGGGTTGTACTTTGCCATCCACTCGTGCCGTTAATGTTATCTCGCCGCGACGGTTGAACACTCGAACTTTATCTCCGTTCCTGATTCGACGGGCCTCTGCATCGGCTGAATTTATTTCCAGCAGCCCGAGTTCTTCCATCTTTTCGATCGAGGGAAGATTGGAAAAAGTCGAGTTCAAAAAGTTGTCGGCTTTTCTCGCCAGCATCTCCAAAGGAAAGTTTTTCGCTTCGGGGCTATGACGGGATTCGTTAGGTGGCGTGAATTCCACGACCGGATCACGGCCCTGCAACTTTAACGCCTCGCTGTAGAGTTCAGCCTTGCCGCTTGCGGTGCCGAAATTTCCGGAAGCGAATGGCATGAAGAATTCGGAGTTCATGGATTGACATTCGCCGGATGCCCCGTCCTGGACGGGCGGAACGCTCTTCGCTCCATCGTTATTTCGATTCGCGAAGTTCAGCCGAACATGACCTTCTCTTTCTAATCTCCCGCGTTCAATTCCCTCCAGCAATGGATTCTTCGAGGAAAGTGCGATATCCATCATCTCGTCTACCGATTCGCGAAAACATGCGTCTTCAAATCCCATTCTCTGCGCTATTGCCCGAAACATCTCCACATTCGAGCGGCATTCGCCCAGCGGCTCAATTGCCTGATCGGACATTTGCAAATAGTAGTGACCGTATGAAGTTTGCAAATCTCTATGCTCAAAAAATGTTGTCGCCGGAAGGACGATGTCAGCGTAGTCCGTCGTATCGGTGAAAAATTGTTCGTGAACCACAATAAAGAGATCGGGCCTGCTCAATCCACGAATCACTTCATTGTGATTGGGACAAACCGCAGCAGGATTCGAACCGTAAACGAACAGAGCCTGAACCGGTGGTCCCGTAAGCGTGTTGAGAACCTTTCCCAGTTCGACCATGTTGATCTCGCGAGCCGGGCGTCCAAGAGTGTTCAGCATCAAATCTGAGCGCTTTAATCCGTCCTTATTAATGCCAAACGCGCCACTGGTGGAAAGCTGCAATCCGCCTCCAACTTCTTTCCATGAACCCGTAATGCAGGGCAGCATGGTGATGGCGCGAGTTGCCATTCCGCCGCCCTCCGAGCGCTGCACTCCATAGTTCACCCGAATCACCGCCGGGCGAATCGTTGCATACTCCCGGGCGAGCTTGATAATGTCGGGGACAGAAATTCCTGTCCATTCCGAAACCAGCTGCGGCGGATACAGGGCAGCCTTCTTGCGCAACTCCTCGAAACCGAGGGTGTGCCGTGAAACATAATCGGCGTCATACAAATTTTCTTCGATAATGACGTGCATCATTCCCAGCGCAAGCGCCGCGTCCGTTCCTGGATTAATCGGCAGATACCAATCCGCGCATGCCGCGGTGCGTGTGCGGTATGGATCAATGACGACCAACTTCGCGCCCTTGCGCCGGGCCTCTTCGATGAACGGCCACAAATGAACATTATTCCCGTGTATGTTCGATGCCCACGCAATGATGTATCGGGAATGTGCGAATTGTTCTGGCTCCGTCCCTACCTGGGTTCCGATAACCGACTTCAATCCCTCTTCGCCGGCGTTTGAACATATATTGCGAGCCAGTTGAGAGGCACCCATGCGATGAAAAAATCGCCTGTCCATAGAGGCACTATTCAACGCGGCAAGCGTGCCGCCGTATGAATACGGCAGAATCGCTTCGCTGCCAAACTCGGCTGCTATCTTCTTGAAATTTTCGGCAATCTCATCGAGAGCTTCGTCCCAGGAAATGCGCTGCCAGGATTGTGCAGGCGGAGCAAAACTCCGCGGCCCTCGGGAACCCTTAGGAGCTATCCGCCGCGCGGGATACAACACGCGATCGGGCGAGTACACGCGGTCGAGATACTTCGCGACCTTGGCGCACAGGAATCCCCGCGTCACTGGATGCGCCGGATCGCCCTCAATCTTCGTGGCCCGCCCATTCTCAACAGTGATCAAAACCCCGCAAGCATCGGGACAGTCGTGCGGGCATGCGGCATGTACAACCTTCTTCATTGAAAATGATTATACGATTCGGATCAGGCAATACTTGCAAAGGTATAACCGGGCGGTCAGGGGCGATGACACTGAAAGGTGGAAGGGTAATTTCATACCTGAAGGTACACATATTGAATCTCTGCGAACCGGCACGCATCTCTAATTGCAACACCAAATTTTTGGAGGATGGTCTAATGAGACAACCAGCTGTGATCCTATTTACCGGTCTGCTGGGTCTTGTCACTTTCTCCGCCGTGGGATGCGGCGACACACAAACTAAGGCTGCGCCTCCTCCTCAAGCCATGCCCGTCAGCACGCAGACAGTCAGCCTTTCGCCTGTCCCGCGAATGGACGAATATGTGGCCACGGTAAAGTCTCGCCGCTCGGCCAGCATTCAACCGCAGGTGGATGGTTCGCTGACACGCATTCTGGTGAAATCGGGTGACCATGTTCGCGCCGGGCAAGCGTTAATGACGATTGATCCGCTTAAGCAGCAGGCGACCGTGGACCAGCAGCGCAGCACTGAAGCCCAGAAGAAAGCGACATACGATTACAACGCGCTGGAAGTAAAACGGCAACGCGAGCTTTTCAAAGAGGGTGTAACCAGCAAGCAAGCTCTCGACATCGAGGAGCAGGCATTCGCCAATTCCAAAGCCGACTGGGAGTCTTCGCAGGCAGCCAGCGTGACTCAGCGGCGCGAACTTGCTTACTACACTCTGACTGCCCCATTTGCTGGCGTGGTGGGCGATATTCCGGTGCACGTTGGCGATTACGTTTCGCAGCAAACATTGCTGACCACCGTGGACGAGAACACCCAACTCGAAGCTTACGTGTACATCCCCACCGAACGGGCAAGGGAAATACGTATGGGCTTGCCCGTGCAAATCGTCACCAGCACCGGGGAATTGATCGAGAGCACAAAGATCAGTTTCATATCGCCGCAAGTGGACAATGGACTTCAGGGGATACTAGTCAAGGCTCCGCTGCACAGCTCGCTTGATAAATTTCGCAATGCACAACTGGTAAAAGCCAGAGTCGTCTGGAGCACCGCTCCTGCGGCGACAGTTCCGGTACTAGCCGTAACCCGAATCGGCGGACAATCCTTCGTTTACGTCGCGACACAAGATGGACAAGGCAGCGTCGCCAAACAGCGAGCCGTCACTCTGGGAGACACAATCGGTAACAACTATGCCGTTCAGAGCGGCCTTAGTCCGGGCGACAAAGTCATTACCTCCGGCATTCAGTTCCTGATTGATGGAGCACCGGTTAAACCGCTCAGCTAACGCAATATTTAGAAACTATTCTGGCCCGCGCAACGTGGGGCGGAGAGGACGTGTAGGTTGGTAGATTTTTTCATTAAGCGGCCAATTTTTGCTACGGTGTGCGCCTTGCTGATTATTCTTGCGGGCGCGGTTTCCATCCCAAGCCTGCCAATCTCACTGTATCCCGCTCTCGCGCCGCCCCAGGTGACTGTCACCAGCAACTACGTGGGTGCGAATGCGCAGGTAGTTGAGTCTGCGGTAACGATTCCGCTGGAGCAGCAGATCAACGGCGTCGAAGGGATGCATTACATTACCTCGACGAGTTCGAACGACGGCACCAGCAACATCAACGTCACCTTTCGCACCGGATACGACCTGAATATCGCCGCGGTTGACGTGCAGAATCGCGTGGCCACCGCCCAAGGCCGCCTGCCGCAGGAAATCAAGAACACGGGCGTGACCATCACCAAGGCGAATCCGAACTTTGTTTTCGCGGCGGGATTCTTTTCGCCGGATAACAGTCTTTCAAACCAGTACATCTCGAACTACCTCGACGTGTATGTCAAAGATGCGTTGAAACGGATCCCCGGCGTCGGGGACGTAATTATTTTCGGAGAACGCAAATATGCCATGCGCATCTGGCTCGATCCGACAAAGCTGGCCGCACGGCAACTCACTGCGGCGGACGTAGTCTCGGCTTTGCAGGAACAGAACGTTGAAATACCCGCCGGGCAATTGGGCCGTCCGCCCGCCGATCCCAAGCAGAAGTTTCAGATGACGCTGCGCGTGGTTGGGCGGCTTTCTGATCCAAAGGAATTTGAGAGCATCATCATCAAGAGCACCAACAATGGCATTGTCCAATTGAAGGACGTTGGTCGAGCCGAAATCGGCGCAGAAAACTATGACACCAACCTCTTGTACAGCGGGCATCAGGCGGTTGGTATAGGCGTGCAGCAGTTGTCGAACGCCAATGCGCTGGACGTTGATAAAGCCGCCAAGGCAGAGCTAGTTGAACTTTCAAAATCATTTCCCCCCGGCATCCGATACGTAGTTGCGTTCGACACGACAACGGTGGTCGGCGATTCCGTCAGGGAAGTTGTCACCACGCTCGAAGAAGCAGTAATCATCGTCATCATCGTTATTTTTTTCTTCCTGCTGGATTGGCGGGCGACTATCATCCCGGCGGTTACGATTCCGGTGTCGCTTATCGGCACCTTCGCTTTTATTAACGCCTTTCATTTTTCCATCAACTCGCTAACGCTGTTCGGCATTACTCTCGCGACCGGCCTGGTGGTGGATGACGCGATTGTCGTTATCGAAAACGCGCAGCGCCACATTACTCAGGACGGCACGGATTCCCACACGGCGACTTCCGTAGCCATGAAGGAAGTAGCGAGTGCCGTGGTAGCAACTTCCCTGGTTTTGATTTCAGTGTTTGTGCCGGTATCATTTTTCCCGGGCACCACGGGAATTCTCTACCGGCAATTCTCGCTAACCATAGCATTCTCGATTGCCATCTCTCTATTCAATGCTCTTACTCTCTCGCCTGCACTTGCAGCGATCCTGTTGCGCGGCGAAGAACACAAATATTCGGTGTTTGATTGGACCCACATTTCCTGGCTGTCGAATGGCTATAAGAAAGTCGCGCACGGAATTGACGATGCCATTCATGGTGTAGGAACAGGCTACGGCAAGGCCATTTCTTGGGTGTTGAGAATCAGATACGTGATGATCGTTTTATTCCTGGCCGGTCTGGGCGCTACGGCTTATATGTACGTCCATGTTCCGACTGGGTTTGTACCGGTGGAAGATCAGAATTATTTCATCGTAGTGGTACAGGCGCCGCAGGGCGCGTCGCTTTCCTACACGACCGATATTTGCGAACAAGCTGAGAAGGTGTTGCGGGCTGATCCAGATGTGTTCGGCACGTTCGCGGTTCCGGGATTTTCACTTTCAGGCGGGAGCTCTTCTAATTACGGCCTCATCTTCGCTCCGCTAAAACCTATTGATGACCGCAAAGGCAAGGGGCACGCGGCCAGCGATATCGTGGCAAGGGTGTCGCCTAAGCTTTTCGGGGTTCCGGGAGCAATCGTAGTTGCGTTCGAGCCTCCGGCGATTCAGGGTCTGGGAAGTTTCGGTGGATTCCAGTTTGAGTTACAGGACCTGGGCCGTAACACTCTTCAGGATCTTGATGCCGTCGCTCACAAGATTGTGGCGAACAGCCGGCAGCGCGCTGACCTGCGGGGCTTATTCACCAGCTTTACCGCGAATGACCCGCAAGAGCTTGTCCAGATTGATCGCGAGAAGGCGAAAGCCATTGGCGTACCGCTTACTCAGGTGACGCAGGCGCTCGGGGTGTACATGGGATCTGAATACGTGAACGACTTCGATTTCAACAATCGCTCGTATCGGGTGTATGTGCAGGCCGATCTGCCGTTCCGCATGACTGCTCAGGACCTGCGGCAATATTATGTTCGATCGGACACCAACGGTTTGGTTCCGTTGGGAAATATTGTGTCTCTAAAGGAGACGTCGGGGCCGCAGGTAATCAATCACTACAACCTGTTCCGCTCGGCGGAGATTGACGGCGCTGCTGCGCCTGGATATAGCTCCGCTCAAGGACTCAGGTCCATGGAGCAGTTAGCAAAACAAAATATGCTGCAAGGCATGTCCTTCAGTTGGACTGGCCTGGCGCAGGAAGAAGTCGAAGCCGGCGGCAAGGCCATCATTATTTTTGCGTTAGGGCTTCTGGTGGTCTATCTCACGCTGTCAGCGCAGTATGAGAGCTTTGCCCTGCCGTTCATCATCCTGTTGGCGGTTCCCATGGCGGTGCTCGGAGCCCTCAGTTTCATCTCCATGCGAGGGCTGGTGGACGACGTGTATGTACAAATCGGCCTGGTGATGTTGATCGGGTTGTCGGCAAAGAACTCAATTCTTATCGTCGAGTTTGCCGAACAACTGCTCGGGCAGGGACGATCAATCATCGAAGCCGCAATCGAAGCCGGCGAGTTGCGGTTGCGTCCCATTCTGATGACGTCATTTGCTTTTATCTTGGGCGTGCTGCCACTTTACTTCGCTAGCGGCGCCGGCAAGCTGGGACGGCACTCAGTGGGAACCGCGATCGTCGGCGGCATGTTGTTCTCCACCATCCTTAACCTGTTCTTTATTCCCGTACTGTACGTGATTGTCAAAAGTATCCTGGTTTCGATCACCGGGAAAAAAGAAAAAGAATTAGAGATTAGAGAACATCAGGAAGTCGCAGAATTGGCGCGAGGAGCTCGATGAATGTTTGAGAGCATTCTTTGCGAAGTAACCGAATACGATCCGGACGTTCTCGAGCCGTTGATTGGTCTCGCAGTCGAAATCGCCCGCGAGGGCCGAGAGGGAAAAAGAGTTGGCACGCTCTTCACACTGGGAGACGAGGATGCAGTGCTCGCCCGCTCCCGGCCGTTAATTCTCGATCCCTTGTTCGGACATCCTGAATCTTCGCGCCACATTACCAATCTCAATCTGCGCGGCACGATTAAGGAATTGGCGCAATTGGATGGCGGGTTCGTAGTCAGTCACGACGGAATCGCACTTTCGGCTTGCCGCTATCTTGACGCTGTCGCCGGGCAGGTGGACGTTCCGCTAGGACTCGGCAGCCGTCACATTGCCGCTGCCAACATGAGTGCTGTGACCAAAGCGGTCGGCATCGTGGTTTCTGAGACTTCGGTAGTCCGGCTCTTCTGTCATGGGCATCTCATCGGCGAAATCATTCCGGAGATTTATATGATGGAGCATGCCGCGCAACTTCGCGGTCCGGTGAAGACCGAGCGAATCGGCGACTTTACAGTGCTGACATCCAGCAGACGGCGTGCCTCGGTAGCCTCTTGAGCGGCAGTATACGATGTGATCCATGACAACTCTGCGCGAGTTCCGATGCGAAGTGTGCGGAATCGTAACCAGTAATCCCATTCATTGGTTTGTGATTCGATGCGGAGAGTCCGAGCTTACCGTCCACCGCTGGGATTCAGAGGCGGCCGATGCGCCCGGGGCACGCCACTACTGCGGAGAAGCCCATGCCGAGACGTATATAAGCAGGTGGTTTACTTCGATCTGCGCACCTCCAAGACCAAGCTTCAAGTAGTTAAGTTCCTGCCCGATGCAGAGATGGGCGTCGCTGTCCGTCTTTTCGCACGAGGATGCGCAGTCGCTCCATTAAAAAATTGTTAATAAGGTCGCTAATCTCTAACTACTCGGCCGGAATCATAAGCCAAGCTACTACGGCACCTCCCACAGACAGCGCGGCGCAAATCAACATGACAATTCGGAATCCATATACAAATGCTTTCCCGATGGATTCATTGATGGCAGCTTTTAAGGCAGGATTTAATCCGGCGGGCGCTCGCCACCCGGCAAGTTTGATCTCGTTGGAATGTATCTCTTGCAGGACGCCAGGCGGAAGCGGAAGGTGATTCAGACTCGAGTCCAGTCTTGAACCGAAGGCCTTCGCCATCAAAATGCCAAGAACTGCAATTGCAAGCACGCCGGCTACGCGCGCTACGGCATTGTTGATTCCGGAGGCGGTGCCAGCCCGATCTTTATTTACTGAGTTCATAACTACAGTGGTGAGGGGCGCAATAGTAACGGCCATCCCCAAGCCGAGAATCAGGATGGCCGGAAAGAATGTGGTCCAGTAATGACCGCCGATTGTGGGAACGGCGAATACAACGAAGCCCAATGCCACAATGAGAGATCCAACAATCAGTGGGCCTCGTGAGCCATAGCGGACGACGAGTCCGCCAGACCACCGGGAAAGAAAAAACATAAGCAAAATCAAGGGGAGGATAGCGGCCCCGGTCGCTGTGGTCGAGTAACCCTGAACTTGGATCAGGTTCAAGGGAAACAAGAAAAAGAAAATTCCGATCGCGGCATAAAGAAAGAGGGTGAGGAGATTCGCACCGCTAAAAGTACGAGATTTAAAGAGGGCGAGCGGGAGCGTCGGGGCTGGGACTTTAGCCTCTATAAATACGAACGCGATAAGACAGCCGAAGCCAACCAACAGGCTGCCGCACACGACAGGATTTCGCCAGCCCAAGTCAGGCGACTCCACAAAGCCAGTAACCAAACCGCCGAGGCCCAGAGTGGCAAGGAGCGCTCCCGGCCAATCCACGCGCCTTGCAGCGCCGCTCCGGCTCTCCGGAATCCGCCAAAGTGCGATTGCCGCCACGGCCACCGCCAGCGGAACATTGATGAAGAACACCCAACGCCAGGAAGAGTGGTCAACCAGCCAGCCCCCAAAAACCGGCCCGATCGCGGTTGTGATCGCCGTGAAACCGGACCAGGTGCCAATTGCTCTGCCACGACTCTTTTCATCGAAAGACGTACTGATGATGGCAAGGCTTCCGGGCACCAGAAGCGCGGCGCCTACTCCTTGTATGCTCCTCGCGATAATTAATTGATCAATCGTCGAGGAAAGCCCGCACGCCGCAGAAGCCAGCGCGAAAATTCCCACACCCGCCACAAAGACAATACGGCGGCCCAATAGGTCGCCGAACGAGCCGCCAACCAGGATTAAGGCGGCTAGAAACAATCCGTAAGACTCGACCACCCATTGCAGATTAACAACCGTTGCGTGAAAGCTGGCTTGCACCGCAGGCAATGCGACATTGACGACGGTGCTATCTATGAAAGCCATGCTGGAGCCGAGAATAGTTGCGACGAGTATCCAGGCTCTGGCTTCCGCTAAGCACGGGGCGTCCCCAGTTGCTGATTGCATTGCCGCTTCGTCGCAAGGCGTTCTCATACTTTTTGGTAAGGGTGGTTGGAGAGCCAAGAATCTTTTCCGCAGACCGATGTCAAACACCGGGCCACAATGGCTTTCGCTAGACTTGGCGGTGTGGGTAAGGGCTCAACTTGTCTGATTTAGAGTTCGCGGTATCGCCTCGGTGCCTGGCCGTTCACCTCCTGGCGACACAGCGGGCCAATCCACTCTCCATGCATCGGGAGCAGTGGCGTTCGCGTATCGGATGCGCACAGGCATCGCTGCGAGCCGCTCAGAAAGCCGAACTTCACTGCGAATCGGCCACCAGTCGTATAAGAAGATCTCTAGAGGGCGCCACATGGAGACCCAACCCCCGATCGTAAGGCTTTCGCGAATAATCTCGCCAATACGGCTGCCCTTCATCAAAGCAGCCAGAAAATCGCCCAATGCAATTGCCGACGCTAAGGCAACGAGCCCGATCAGAAGGCTGGTCCGACCCACACGGAGCAATTCGCGCAAATGCCGCCCATATTCTTGAGCGCGTTGACTGAAGAACTCGTGAATCGAGTCGCGTAACACGGCAGCCTCGTCGGGTAGACCAGCCTCCCGGTCGAGATCAACCACCAGAGCAAGCGTTGCGTCGCGGGGAAGCTCCTTGGCCCAACCTACGATGAACTCTTCAGCTTTGGGGTCCAGGTCCTTATTGCGAAACGGAGAAGGATCTATGGAGTTGAACAACTGCTTCAATTCGCCTACATGCACCTCGATGACAGAGCACTTGGGAGGAATTGGGTCACCGGCAGAAGCTTTATCTTTGTGGCTCAGGGGAATCATTCCAGGTGTGTTTGTCATTGTCATTACGTCGGCGACTTTAACAATGATCCGAGACAATCAATCTACTTCGATGCGTCTGATAACGGAAGCCAAACCTGAAAACGCGTGTCACCGGGCTTGGAATTAACTTCAATGCCTCCCCGGTGCTTCTTCACAATTCGCTGTACAGTGTCCAAGCCGAGGCCAGTGCCTTGCCCGACCCCTTTGGTAGTGAAAAAAGGCTCAAAGATGTGGGGCTGAACCTCGGCGGAAATCCCGGGGCCGTTGTCTCCAATCTCAACAACAACGCAGGTTTCGTCGCGGTAGGTCCGAACTCGAAGCTCGCCCTTTCCGCCCATGGCGTCAATGGCATTGTCAATAAGGTTGGTCCAGACCTGATTGAGCTCGCTGCCAAACGAATTCACAAGAAGAGGAATGCGCTGGTAATCGCGCTGCACCGCTACTCCTTGCTTCAGCTTGTGATTCAAGATGGTGAGTGTGGTTTCCAGGCTCTTTACGATGTCTACGTTCTGGATCGCCGACTGGTCCATGTAAGTATATTCCTTGATCGCGCCAACCAAGTCCGATATCCGGGCGGTGCTGCTCTCGATTTCGTGTAACAGCGTCGCTATCTCCACTGAGGCGGCGATCCTGACCAACGCGGCCCGGGCGGTGTCAGCATCAAGGGACGCGAACAACGATTCCAGCATCTCCGGCTTAATGTTCCGTCGCGCAAGATCGGCTGCCAACTGCCACAAGTCGTCCTGTCCATGACTGCGCAACAAAGAATCAATCTGGTCTTCCAGGTCGCTGATGGTCAGCGCATCCGGTGGAACGACATCCGATTGCGTGAATGAAGCCTCCAGTTTTTCAATTTCTGATTTCTGTGCAGGCGTCAGATCACGCCTTCCCAATTCGAGGCTCGCGCTTTTGATTTTCTTTAAAATGTCACGTAATTGGCTGGTGGCGCGCCTTGCAGCCGAAGCAGGATTATTGAGTTCATGAGCCAGGCCCGCCGATAGTTTTCCCAGTGACGCCAAACGGTCTCGCTGTTGCTCGACGCGAGTGGTTTCGCGGATCCTGTCAGACATCAAGCCAACCAGACGGGTCGCCAGCTCCGGCATTTTTTGCACAAGTTGAGGGAACTGCGTGGAAGGAAAGCGCAACAATCGCCCATGAGTGACTGCTCGTCCGGTCACCGGAGTTTTCTTCATCCGCGAAAACGGGAGGACACCAGTCACATCGCCAGCCTTGACGGGAAAAGCAAACGTCTCACCGTTAATTTCGCCTCGCGCCTGGAATTCCCCTTCAAGGACTACAAACATATTTTCGGCAGGATCACCCTGGTGGATATAGGCATCGCCCGGATTGAGAACCTGTTCCTGCGACTGGCTAAGAAACCAGGCAATCTGATCCTCCGGCAAGTCGGCAAACGCGGGAACGCGAAGTAATTCTGATTTTTCGGCCATTTACACCTTGCTCAGATACTGATGGATGAACTGCACCGCAACCGAACCTTCACCGACTCCTGAAGCCACGCGTTTTATGGAGCCATGACGCACATCGCCGACGGCAAAAATGCCGGGAACATTGGTCTCGAGCAAGAACGGATCGCGGTCGAGCGACCATCCTTTTGGCCGTTGTCCGTCGCGGATGAGATCAGGGCCGGTCAACAGGAAACCGCGCTCGTCACGCTCGACGACGCCCGCCAGCCAATCCGTGCGCGGCAGTGCTCCAATAAAGATGAACATGGCACTCGCCGGCACCCTATCAACCTTGTTGGTATCGGAACAAAGCACCGAAATCTCTTCCAGATGGGTCTCGCCATGTGCCTCGGCCACGCTGGCGTGCGTCCACAGCTGAATGTTCTTGGTCTCTTGAACCTGGTCAATTAAATATTGCGACATGGTGCTGGAAAGCGATTCGCCGCGCACAAGAATGACAACCCGCTCTGCGTATCTGGCAAAGTTCATCGCTGCCTGACCCGCCGAGTTTGCCCCGCCCACCACATAGACGATTTCACCCTTGCAGGACAGGGCCTCGGTCGCGCCGCCGCCATAGTAAATCCCCGCACCTTGTAACCTGTCTATTCCGGGAGCCTCCAGCCGCCGCCACTGCACTCCAGTTGCGATCATCAGTGCGTGGCATGAGATCTCGCTGCCGTCCGCGAGCTTGATGATTCGGTAAGACGCCTCTGTTCGAACGCCGACCACCTCCTGCGGCGACAGGATTTCGACTCCAAAACGCTGAGCTTGAACCACTGCGCGGCGAGCCAAATCCCCGCCACTGAGTCCGGTCGGAAATCCAAGATAGTTCTCGATGCGGGAACTCATGCCCGCCTGGCCCCCGGGCGCTTCCCGCTCAACCATGACGGTGTGGAGACCTTCCGAGGCACCATAAACCGCAGCGGCCAAGCCGGCTGGCCCTCCACCCACGATGGCCAAATCATAAAAACTGGTTTGGGCACGGGTGCGCAGCCCAACTTTTTGCGCTACATCCGCGGGTACACCCTCTAGAAGCTTCGTCCCGTCCGGGAAAAGCACCACAGGAAGATTGGCAGCTTCTGGGCCCAGAGCCTCCAGGAGACGTTTAGTTTCCGGGTCATTGGCCGAAAGCTCAACGTCAATCCACTGATAGGGCACGTGGTTGCGCGCCAGGAAATCCCGCAACTCGTATGATCGGGGCGACCAGCGGGTGCCCAACACTCTGATCCCTTGAAATGTGGGATGGAACGAGGCTTGCCAGTCGTCGAGCAAGTCATCTAACTGGGGATACAAGTGCTCGGCGGGAGGGTCCCAGGGTTTCAGAAAAAAATAATTGATGCTGGCCTGATTGATGGCGCTGATTGCTGCATTCGTATCCGCGTAAGCGGTGAGCAATGCCCGCTTCGCGCTGGGAAAGATTCCCATTGACTGTTGTAAGAATTCCACCCCGTCCATGCGCGGCATTCGCTGGTCGGCAAGAAGTAAGGCGACGTTGTCGTTACGCACCTTCAACTGCTTCAACAGATCGAGCGCGCCTTCCGGGGAATCGCTCCCGATAACACGATATCCCGCGCCATATTGCGAACGGAGATCGCGTTCTATCGCCCGCAACACATCGGAGTCGTCATCCACACTCAACAAAATTGGCTTGGCCATGCTAGGTTCGGTCCGGCCCAAAAAGATGATTACAGACTTTCGTGATTATCCGCACGACTAAGTTAGATACAGAAAACTGCATTTGGTCGCGTAATTCTTGCTACAGGGTCTACGATCCGCAGACTCTCGTCTGGGAGAAGCGATGAGGGACCACGCGCTTTCTGTACAGGCTGTGAACTAGCGCCTACAATGCACAAGCTGGAAGTGCGAATCGGAATTCTGATTCCAGAGCGAGAGGATTGGTTCGCATTTCAGATCTCGCCGAACAAGGAGTGGTCATGCGACCGGCACAGGTCATTTCATGCATGCTCAGCATTGTGGGTGCCTGTGTCATGGCGCCTCGAATTCCAGCGCAGACGCTAGCCTCGCCGCACCGGACAGTAATTGCCGCGAGCGAAGTGATTGATGGCAAGGGTCACGTACTCCATAACATTCGGATTGTGATCGAAGGCGCAAAGATTGTTGCGGTAGGTCCTGCGGTCGAGGGGCCGGTGGACTATGACCTGCGCGGGCTGACGGTGTTGCCGGGCTGGATTGATGCGCACGTGCACATTACATGGATCTTCGGCAAGGACGGAAAAAGCGCGGGCACGGAAGGGACAACCCAAGAGGATGCCTATAAAACAGCGTCGAATGCCTGGGTGACTTTGATGGCAGGCTTCACGACGGTGCAAAGCGTAGGCTCGCCAACCGATATTCCGCTTCGCGATGCCATTGCAAAAGGAATAATTCCCGGCCCGCGTATCCTGACGGCCAACGAGCCGCTCGAAGGGCGGGGCGAGGCGACCGGCACGCCGGAGGAAATCCGCGCTTATGTGAGGAAGCAAAAACAAGCCGGTGCGGACCTGATCAAAATCTTCGCGTCGAAATCTATTCGCCAGGGTGGAGGAATGACTCTTTCGCAGGAACAATTAAACGCGGCTTGTGATGAAGCCAAGAAGCAGGGGTTGCGCACGCTCGTGCACGCTTACAAAGAGGCGGTCCGCGCGGCGACACTCGCGGGCTGCACTGAGGTCGAGCACGGTACGCTGGCCGCAGACGATGACTTGAAATTGATGGCAGAGAAGGGCGCCTACTTCGACCCGCAATGCGGGCTGGTCATCGAGAATTACTTGCTGAACAAGGAAAAATATCTCGGCACCGAAGGCTACACTGCCGAGGGATTCGCCGCGATGGACAAGATCCTGCCGGTGGATCACGAGATCTTTCAACACGCAATGAAAATTCCGAAATTGAAAGTCGTTTTTGGCACCGACGCCGTGGCCGGCGCTCACGGGCGCAATGCCGAGGAGTTCATTGATCGCGTGCGCGACTGCGGTGTGGACCCGATGACGGCGATGGTCTCTGCCAACTCGTTGGGGGCTGAAGCGATGGGCTTAGGTGACCAGATTGGCTCCATCGCTCCCGGCTTGCAAGCGGACATCATTGCGCTCGACGGAGACCCGTTGAAAGACATCACCGCCGTTCGGCGCGTTGTATTTGTGATGAAAGGCGGCGTCGTTTACAAGAATGCCGCACGCGGCGCGATTCCTGCTTATGCGGGCGTCCAGCCTTGATTCGAGCTTTGAGAAGAGGATGGAATATACCAGGCGCGGTCAAGTCCGACTAGCCATCCGTGAAACAGCGCCTAATCTTAGTATAATGCTGCGCTCTTCAATTCGAGCTCTTCGCTTTTACCCTCCCCCAAATACGTAAACGTTCGAGGGTGCTCTGAATAACAGGCAAAACCAAAACCCATTGAGTCCGATTTATCTATATGTATGCTTTTTAATTCTTGTCCGGTTAAATCCACCACCTTAATCAGTTGATCGCTACCTTGGGGACGATAGAACTGAATCGCTATCTCTTTCCCTGAGACATGCAGGCTTCCAGGCATGTAATTTGGTTCTCCTGGATCCACCGTGAATCGGCGAATAACGTCACCCGTGGGAGAGATGGCATAAAGAATTGCTGGAGACAACCGACGCATCAGATAGACGTTGCCATCTTCGGCGACGTCCATCTCTCCTAAGCCAATCGCATTGTTAACAGTGGGCGCCTCTGGCGAAACAACACGCGAGTCTCCAATCGGCAGCCAAGTCATGGATCGCATCATCATCTTCAAATTTAATTTCTTTAATCAGCTTGCCATCCATTGAGAACAGCCCGGTAAAGGGCCATTTAGCGGCGTGAACGTCACGGTCGTACTCCGATCCGGTTACGAGAATGGCATTCGAACTCACAGGGGCGACCTGAGCGGGTATCCAAGGGAACTTTGTATCGAGCATCACTCTCGTTTTAAAACTTCGGTCAGGATTATAGATATATACAAACACCTTTCTGACCCCGTGCACGACAGTGATCTGGTAAACCTGGCCTTCCCGCCCGAGCGAGAAATAACCCGCAAAAGTGATCAGGGCATCCCGATCGGTTGGTTGAGGTACGAATCTGGCTACTTCCCTACCGTCTGTGCTCACTTTGTGTATTCCGGGACGCCATCAACGAGGTTCCTTAAGTACACGTTGCCGCTGGCGTCGCACTTCATGGGATCGAAAAACACTCCGGCGATTGTGTGGCTAACTGCGACGGTTTTGGAGATTGTCAGACCATGCTTTTGAGCACTGGCCGAATTGTTGGGCTGCGTCGCGGATGCCAACTCCGGCGATTGCGCGCTGCACAGCGATGAGCCCAGCGCACAACTTATGATCGAGACGAACAATATGGATCTGGTCATGGTCTTCGATGCCTCCTCGTTAGTCTAATATCGTTACCATATTCGCAACGATTTACCGTTCGCCTATACGACTTGACATCAGTGGTGTTTCTACGCCAAGCCAACATAGCTTGGATATCAGATAGGATCAGAACTTGCATAAATAAATTTGGTTGTTACGAAAACCGAACCTGGGATGGCACCATTCTCTTCTTGCTCTTCTTCAAGAAGCCAACGCGTACAGATACTCGACGAAGGAGCGTACTGCCCCATCCATTCCCGCAACTTTTGCATTTGTGGAATCAATCAGATAGTACTCATTCGGCGCATGCGCCCCGGTTCCGTGCCCCACGCCGAAATGTCCGGCGGGAAGATTGAGAGGTTCGGAGGTGAAGATGTATCCTGGCCAAGAGCCGGCAGATCGAGGCCACAGCCCCGGCTCCAGACCTAACTTGCGGTAAGTTGCGATTTGCGCCTGGATGAGCTTCGAATCCTGCGAGGTCTGTGTGGGATCGTATCCGCCACTCATATTGACCTCGATATCGCCGAAGCCGTGTTTGGCCAGATGATCCTTCAGAAGCGCCAGCGTACCAGCGGCCGTCATGTCAGGCACCAGCCGCATGTCAATCTTCGCGACGGCGCGATGCGGCAGAATGGTCTTGCCACCGGGACCTGTGTATCCACCGACCAAGCCCTCTATGTTGATTGTGGGTTTGGATTCGAGCAGCACGAGCGAGTCAAGCCAGTTTGTGTCGTGCACCCAATGCTCGACTCCCAACTGCTTCTTAACCGAGGCTTCACTGCGGCGAGCGGCGGCAATCTGAATCATCTTCATTTGTTCGGGAGTAAGCGGCTTCGCCTTGTCAAAAAAGCCCGCGACAGCAGGCGTGTGTCCATCGGACTCGACTAGTGTATTAAGCGCTTGCACCAGGTGCCAAGCCGGGCTGTCCAGCTGTGCCTCAAGACTCGAGTGAACATCATGCTTAGGCCCGCGTCCCCATCGTTCTCCACTGGAAACCAGTTCGAGCTCAACTACCCCCTTGGCACCGAGTGAAATCTCTATGCCGCCATCCGCGTCCTGGCCCGCTTCTGGCATGAATACGCCCATACATTTCTTTAACGCGGCGGTGATCCTGGGTTGGTGGATGACCTCGGGAAAGTGAGTCGAACCTATCTCTTCCTCACCTTCACAGACGAGCACAAGATTTACCGGCGGTTTTTTACCCGCTGCCTTGAAGGCATGAAGGGCGCCCAGGAAGGCGGTTTCAGGTCCCTTCTGATTCACAGCGCCCCGGCCGACGCATATCCTGCCCAGCCCTTCTTTATCCACGATCCGTCCCTCGAGCGGTGGCGAAGACCACTCCGAAGGGTCAAACTGTTTCACGTCGTACATAAAATAGATGCCGACGGTGGTTGCCGCACCTGCATCGAGAGTGCCGAAGACCCCAGGCTTGCCCGATGTTGGCACAATTTCAACGTTCGCGAATCCTGCATCACGAGCGAGTTGGGCCATATGCTCAGGGCCCTGGGGATAGTTGCGGTTTTCGGCCGCAATCGAGGGCAAAGTGATCCAGTCTTGCAACCGCTTCACATTCTCATCATGCATCTTCGGTATTTGGCTCAGCACCGACTGGAGGCCGGGATCGTGTGAAGAGAAAGCGGAGATTGGCAGCGCGGCGAAGGCGGCTCCAGCAAGCGCGCCGTGGATGAACTCGCGACGATTGAAGTGCAGTCAATGCGTACCCCATTGGCCGGATTAAAGGTTGGTTGGCCTCTGACTCAGTTCCAGAAAGAAAGCCTCTCTTGGATTTCGTCGAACGACATCATACCAGTGGCGCCGCAGACCAGACATTTCTAATGGAGGGAACAGTAATTCCGGGTTCGTGTCGGCGCGGAACAACGCGTGCACGAACTGAGGCTCTGTTAATGCAAGCGCGCTGCCCTATAGTATGTTGTTCGGTAGACGGCTTTCCGGCGGGCACACTGGCGATTCAGACTCGGAATAACACAAGATATTCGTCTCCGTGCGAAAATTGCATTCTGCGCGGGGAGTGAATCGCACGTCTACTAGCCTGGTAGTAAGTTCCCTGCATCACTAATCTCCTAGCTAGCTGTTCTCGCCACAGCCAGATTGTTCTCGAAACCGTCGTATTGTGGCGATCTCTTGCATCTTTTGGTGAACCCACTCATGCCCGCCAGAATTTTGTTTTCCAAGATATGGACACTCCACCTGTCAGTGCGACTCCTAGTCCTAGTCCTAGCCCTTTTGATTGCTCTGTCATTGGTTGGATTTGCACAGAGCCCGAACGGCTCGCTGCGAGGGGAGGTTCTCGATGTAAGCGACGCACGACTTCGCGGGGCAGTCGTGATCTTGAAATCGTCCGGGTCCGCTGTGACGCGCGAAGTGACTGCGGATGATCGAGGAGAGTTTCGGATCGAAGGCTTATTCCTGGACCTTATCGTGTAACCGTGACCGCGAAGGGCTTTAAGGAGCTGCCGCAGACGTGAATGTCGTGGTTAGTCTTGAGCGCGACATCATGAGTTCCCCTAAAGCCGGAGAGTGCGCATGAAACCGTGCGTGTGGAGGGGATGGCTTCGTCCATTACGACCGAAACGATTGATACGGCAAGCGCGGTGCACCAGGGTGCAGTTACCAGCCAGGATCTGCAAACTCTTCCACTCGCGGCGCGGAGCTTCGCCGATATCGCTTACCTGGTACCCGGAACGAGCCAGTCGAGCCGTCCGACCCGACCAAGGCGCGGATTACAGCCGTCTCAACCGGCGGGAGTTCGGGCTTGAACAATGAACTATCGGTTGACGGCGGCGATAACTCCGACGACTGGATTGGCGGGTTCCTGCAAAATTTCTCACCTGACGCCATTCAGGAGTTCGCCGTGCGTACCGCAAATGAAGACGCTGACACTGGCTGGACCACTGCCGGTTCGGTTGTGATTACGACCAAGCGCGGCAACAACGAGTGGGATGGCGATGCCGCTTTTATGAGCGAGCGGCATCGCTCAATGCCCGCTTCCCGATTGAGAATCCTGAGCCAAACCCGAAGCAGCCGTTCTCCCGGCAGAACTATGTGGGCACCGTCGGCGGGCCGCTGAAAAAAAATAAAGCATGGGTTTTCGCTTCACTTGAGTATGTGCACGAAAATGCCAGCATCGCCTACAGCCCTGACAGTACGTCACAATTCAATGCGTTGGCGCAGTTGGCCAGGGTGGCTTGATCCCTGGCGTACCTTCCATCGCTGTCCCGGAAAACGTCTCCATCCCGTTTTCCGCGACTATATCGGGTCGCTGCGTTTTGATTGGGCGCAATCCTCGAAGTCCCAATGGTTCCTACGCACGTCGCAAGACAGCTATCTCACGCATAACAACCTGGTGCAGCAGGCGACCCTACTTTCGACCGGACTGACCACGCATAACAACTATTTCAACACCGTGATCAGCAACATATATGCCTTCAGTCCGACGTGGGTCGGCACTTTCGTCTTCGATGCCAGCGAGTTGCACCTGACGCAAACGCGCACCTCAACTCTCGGCTTTGCGCTGCAATTTCCATTCAGTTTGACGTCGCTCACCGTGTCGGGGCACGAAACGTTCGGCGACAATCAGTTCGCCACGCCCATCACCGCCTTTCCCAGGCTCCGCAATCAGGAAAAATATCAGCTCCGATACGACATTAGCCGGGCTACCGGCGATCATTCGTTGAAATTTGGGGTCAATTTTATTCACGAGCCGGTGCTAAGCGGGGCGCTATCGTCAAACTCCGAAGTTCTCTATACGCTGCCTAATGATCCAACGTTTTGGATACAGAGTCCGGCAATATGGCGGCATTCGGCACGATTTTGTCGTGCAATCCGGCTGTGCCTCCCTTCCCTGTATGCCCGGACACCGTTTACACGCCTCCAGGGGACGGCACCTTTTCGCAGAACGTGCAGAGACTCGGGCTATATGCCCAGGATTCCTGGCGAGTCTCACGCCACCTCACGGTCAATTATGGGCTGCGCTACCAAACCACTTTCGGCCTCTTCACCGCCTCGGGACTGAGCCAGACTGCAAGTCCGGTCTTCTTGACGCTTCCCTTAAACGGAGTTCCGGCCGCGGTCCCTCACGATTACCGTAAGCAATTCGCGCCTCGCCTGGGAATCGCCTATACCCGGCGGCAGCGAAAAGACCGTGATTCGCGCAGGTTTCGGAATGTTCTACGACGATCTTGCACAGAACGGGTGGGCCACCGCGTTTCAAGCGGTAAACGGAGGAATTGACAGCAGTCCTCCGTCTTACATTGACCCACGCTACAAGACGCCTTACAACATCCACGCCACCGCCGGAGTGCAACACGCTTTCAATGAGCACTGGGGTATGAGCGCCGACTACACTCATGAGGAAGGCAATCACGGCTATCGCGCCTATCCATTCCCGGAGTTCAACCTTTACCGAAGCGACAACCGTTCCAGCTACAACGCTCTAATGCTTCACTTGCAGGGAAATGTGTCCAACCGCCTCAGCCTGGTCGCGAACTATACGCTCGCACACGCGCAGACTTTGGGGCTGTATCCTTGGCGAAACTTTCGACTACGTAAATGGCGTCTGCGATCCAAACACCGCCTTCGCTCAGGGCGACTACGGCGCCTCCGGCGAAGACGTGCGTCATCGTTTTGTAATCGCTGGCACTGTTCATGTCCCCGGCGGCTTCGAATTAAGTGCTCTCACCCAGGCAGAGAGCGCCCGTCCTTTCACTATCACTAATGACACCAACGATGGGCGAATCTCTGTGAACGGCACGCCGACCAGCCTGGACGAATTCCGCGGGACCCCCTACATTCAGATGGACCTGCGGGTGAGCCGTCCCATCAAAGTCGGTGAGCGCTGGCAAGTTTACCCTTTCGCGGAATTCTTCAATCTGTTCAACCGCAACAACCCTGGCGCGAACTACGTTGCCAGCGTGGCTGCGCTGCCGGTTCCCCAAGACCAGATCGCGAGCGGCAACGTGACCAGTATCTGCACCGTTTCAGATTGTTCTATGACCGTGCCCGTCACCAGCTTGAAGCAGCTTGAGATACCGGCGGGCGGTTTGGGAGACTTTTTCGGTCCCGGCACAACAGTTGGAATTCCGTTCGCGGCCCAGCTTGGAGTGCGGGTGACTTTCTAGGAGCAGCGGGGCTGGATGGATATCTATCCGCCTCAAGACACGATAACTTCAAGGTAGGGAAAAACGGAAGTCGCGGACGAGAATGACAAAAGTTTCGACGCGCTGCGAGACGGTGGTGACTACGCATGCTTGACGAACTTCAATGAGGCAGCGTTCATGCAATAGCGCAAGTAGGTAGGCTGGGGGCCGTCGGCAAAAACATGGCCTAAATACGCCTCGCATTTGGTACAAGAGACTTTGGTTCGTGTCGCTCAAAGCTCTTGCCAACCGCAGTCCGGATGTTCTCTTAGGTGATCGGAGCCCAGAAACTCGGCCATCCTGTCCCGGAATCAAACTTTGTTTCCGAACTGAACAAGGCGTTGTCGCAACAGATGCACCGGACAGACCTTTGTCACGTATGTCGTACTGACCACTGAATGCCCTTTCGGTTACACACTTGACGCGTGACCTGTTTGAGGATCCGCTTCTAGATCGCCTCGCTCCTCTTCCTCAGAAACGCGGGGACATCCAAGTCAGACTGCTCGAAATTAGCGATCATGGCGTCGCGCATGTTATCCAGCACGATGGTTTCCGGGGCCTGACTAGATGCTTGGCGTACTGGCTCTTCTTGTACGGTGACTGGAGCAGGCGGCTCGTTGTCGCGATTATCGTCATCGCCGTAGTCGTTCTGATGGCGGTTCATGTCCCTTGAAACCGCAAAGCCAAAATTGGATTCTTCGTGACGAGGCCTTCGCGGGCGGTCCCCATCTCTGAATCCCGTGGCAATGACCGTGATCTTGACGGCATCTTTCATCTTTTCATCGAGGACTGCGCCGAAAATTATGTTGGCATCGTCGTCGGCTGCGCTTTGGATAATGGTGCAAGCTTCCTGAACCTCCGCGAGTTTGAGCGACGCCGAGCCAGTGATGTTGATAAGAATGCCGCGCGCGCCGTCAATCGCTCCAGCTTCGAGCAGCGGGGATGCGATGGCTTTCTGCGCCGCCTCGACTGCGCGGCGGACGCCGTTGGCCGTAGCCGTGCCCATGACTGCATAACCCATGCGCGCCATGATCGCTTTCACGTCGGCGAAGTCGCGGTTGATGATGCCAGGGATGGTAATGATGTCGGAAATTCCCTGCACGCCTTGTCGAAGGATGTCGTCGGCAACGCGAAAAGATTCAAAAAAGCCCGCATCTTGGGCGACGCCTAGAAGTTTTTCGTTAGGAATGACGATCGTGGTATCCACCGATTCCATCAGTTCAGCGATGCCGCGCTCGGCCTGTTGCATGCGGCGTTTGCCTTCAAACGCAAAGGGCTTGGTCACAACGGCGACGGTGAGCGCACCCATTTCGCTGGCGAGGGACGCGATGATCGGAGCCGCGCCGGTGCCAGTGCCTCCACCGAGCCCAGTAGTAACGAACACCATGTCGGAGTCTTCAAGGGCTTCGATGATTTTTTCGGAATCTTCGAGCGCGGCTTTACGCCCTACTTCGGGATTCGCGCCGGCCCCGAGTCCATTGGTCAGTTTGACGCCGAGTTGAATCTTCACCGGCGCGCGCGACATGCGCAGGGCTTGCAGGTCGGTGTTGGCGACGATGAATTCAATGCCTTCCATGCCGGCATCAATCATTCGGTTGACTGCGTTTCCACCGCCTCCGCCTACGCCGATAACCTTGATTTTTGCGTCGTTGCGAGCTTCTTCAAAGCTGATGCGAATGTCGTTTTCTTTTTTCATGATGTGTCCCTCGAATTGGTTGATTATGCGAACCTCGGCGACCGCTTCGTGGCCGCGTGATTTGAATGCGTCCCGCACCCCGGACTTACATCCGGGGCTAAGTTATTCCGCCCCTTCGGGGCTGTTTCGTGGTGCTTTCGATTGCGTTTCAGCACTCTCAATCTTTTTTGCAGAGAGTGCCACGTTGCCGCACTTGCCAGATGACCATCACGCTCCCTTGCCCGCGAACAGCGACATCAATCGCGAACTCCAGCGGGAATCCTGCATGCCCCTTGCATTGCGCGCGCGATGTCCGTAGAAAATCATTCCGATGGCCATCGCATATTCGGGCTGCGCCAGAGTCGAGGGCATTTTCGCCAGTGGCATCGGCCAGGACAGACGCACCGGCCGCCGCAAGACTGAATCTGCTATATCCAGCATGCCGGGCAGGCGTGACGCCCCGCCGGTCAGGACAATGCCAGCCAGGCAAATTTCTAACATGCCGCTATGGCGCAAACTGTCCCGCAACATTTCAAAAAGCTCGCGAGCTCGCGGCCCCAGAATTTCTCCGACCATGCGCTGCGAAATCAGGCGAGAAACTCGATCTCCAACGGACGGAACTTCGATTTCATTGCCTTCGGGAATCAGCGTGACAATCGCATGCCCGTAGAGTTTTTTTATCTTCTCGGCTTCCGCAAGGGGAGTGCACAAGCCGACAGAAAGGTCGCTGGTAAAATGGTCGCCACCAACCGGCAGGACGGCGGTATGCGCCACGGCGCCTTCCTGAAAAACCACCAGGCTGGTTGATCCCGCGCCGATATCGGCAAGACAGACTCCTAGTTCCCGCTCATCGGCACGCAGCACGGAATCTGCACACGCAAGGGGCTCGAAGATCGTGTCATCCACATGCACTCCTGCGCGATTGACGGCCGTGACCACATTTTGAGTTGCACTCGCCGCGGCGGTAATCATGTGAACGCGAACTTCAAGACGGCCCGCCAACATGCCGAGAGGGTCGTGCACGCTGGTGTGATCGTCGAGAATGAATTCGTGGGGAAGCAGATGAAGTATTTCGCGGTCGGCGGGCAACTGGATTGCGCGTGCTTTATCCACGGCAAGACGAATTTCGTCGCGGGAAATTTCGCGGGTGCGAGCTCCAAAACTCAGACCACCCTGCGTGTTCACTCCACGCACGTGCGCTCCCGAAACCCCCAGCAATGCATGTTCGATCGGGACTCCACAGGCATCTTCAGCCAGCTCCACGGCCTTCTGAATCGAGCTCACCGATTTCTCAAGATCAACAATCACACCTTTTCGCGAACCTCTTGATTCGGCAATGCCGTGGCCCCGGTAGCGAAGGCCGGTGTCCGTAGCCTCGGCCACCAAAACACACGTCTTGGCACTGCCTACATCAATCCCTACAAGAAGATCTTCGTGAGAATTCGGCATTGTTCGTTTCTGCTAACCCCTTACTGTTGTTTCACAATTGACGGGCTTGGTTTTTTCTTTGTGGCGACCGTCACGGATTCCCGTGGGGCCGCCTTCGCGACCGCTTGTGTGTTTTGCGTTTGATTGACTGTCTTCGTTCGCTTTGAAGCCAATATCAATTTGTGGGGCCGGCTTCGATGACCCCGCCGCATCATTTTTCTCTGTACTGCCGGCTTGAGGCGTGGCCCCGAGTGCTGCGTTGATACACCCGTGGCTGCCTTAGGCTGAGCGGTTTCTTGACTGACGAATGCGACGGGTTTAACGCTGGCTGCAATGGCCTTTCTCGCAACCGAAGTCGAAATCGTGGCCTGCTTGACGGCACCCTCAGAATCAGGATTCACGATAATCTGCCGGTCGTACCGAAGATCCACCGACTCCACTTTTTCGAACTGTTGCCGCCACTCTTTCACATGCGCGACGTAAATTTTGTAGCGATCCAAATACTTTGACGATCCCAGATGAACCAGAACATCTCCGTCGGCGTTGGCTGCGAGAACCTTCACATCATCCAAATCGGAAAGATCAACTTCGCTGAGGTCCTGCGAATAATGCGCGCCGTCTGAATCGAGCTGGCTGATTAAGTCGTTATAAATTTTCATGCGGGCCTTGCGTGTGGACGGCGGTTCATTGGAGTTCATTCCCAGGATCACAGGGAATGAAAACTTATTTTTGCCGGTGGGCAAATCCATCGGTGTCCCAATGTCGTCAATCAAAAAGATTTTCGATCCGATGCGCGCGAATGCTACGGGAATACGCTCGACGATTTGTACCGCGATGTGGTTCGGCGCAAATCTCATCACGCTTGCGGACCGCACCCATGGAATCTGCTCTAATTGGGCCTTCCGGCGGGTTAACGGGATGAAGAATATGTTGCGGCCAATGTCGCTGCCCATAACTTCCATAACCTGGGAGCGGGTGACGTTGTGAATGCCGGTTACATCAATGTCATCGCTGGACTCTATGCGGAATCGCCATGAGTGCTCACCGTAATGGTAGAGAGCAGCGACGCCCGCCATGCAAAAGAACGCCACGCAGATTGCCAGGCGCTGTCCACGCCAAACCGGTCGCAGTTTTCTTTGGGATCGTGCCGCGGCGGACGGAGACACGCTTTTGTCCGCGCAGGAATGGCGATTCCTGTTCCGCATCCAGATCAAGCAGCCGCGCGTCATCCAATTCTTCGCGCACGTGCTCGTCCGAAGGAGGGTACAACTCTTCCTGCGAGATGGTGGAACCGCTTTTCCTTGCCATCAACTCAGGTCAGTTGTCGTCAGCGAATCGCGAGCGAATTTACTATAACGGCTTTTTGCCGTCAGAGATAGAGAAAGTTTGGTTCGTTTTACACAGAAGGGCGGGATGGGTCACTAACTGCATGGATCCGGCGGCCTTCATTTCGAACCGCGCCGCCACAACCAAAGGCATATCAGAAAAAAGGGGATGCCGACAACAAAGAACATGAAGTGGAAGAGCCTACGGACATCGTATCCCCCTGGCGATGTTGAAATGTATGAGCGGGAAACGAGGTGAGGAGCTGGGGAATCGTCTGAAAAATGAATGTTGAACCAAGCCGCAGCAGTCGCGGCGGTGGGGAAAGTGGGAAACGCGCAGCGTTTTCCAAGGCGGCTTCATCGCCATCTTTTCCACCGCCGGGTGCAATCGGACCTTACAATGCGGCGGCCATGTCCGCCCCCTATTTTGTCCTGATCCGTGAGATGCGCGACGCTTACAATCATCGCTTGCGGCTGGTGCAGAGTGCCCGGCAACGGGGCATCAAGCCCACCGCCCGCCTGTTTCAAACCACGGTTCCCACGGTTCGCAAGTGGGCGCGACGTTTTCAGCAGCACGGACCGCGGGGTTTGATTGACCTTTCCCGCGCTCCGCATCACCATCCCAATCAGACTTCGCCGGAACTGGAGCAGCAAGTCGTGGCGCTTCGCCAGAAGTTGTTTACCTTTGGCGCGCGCCGCCTGATTCGCGAGTTCGATTTGCCCCTCAGCCATCGTGCTCTCGAACGCATTTGGCGCCAGCATGGCCTGCTGCAAAAACGCCGCCGCAAGTATCAGCGCAAACAAGACCTCGCCCACATCAAGGCCACCTGGCGGGTGTTTCAGCAGATCTCCGCCGATACCAAGGACCTCGACGATATCCCGCGCTACTGGCCGCAGGCCCAGACTCTCGACTTGCCCGTCGTCGAGTACACCGCCCGCGACGTGCGCAGCGGATTATTATTCTGGGCCTTCGCCCAACGCCGCTCCGCCTCCGCCAGCGCCGTGTTCGCCGCCCGCATTCAGCAGCACCTCGAACGCTGTGGCGTCTCGCTTCGCGACCTGGTCTGGCAAACCGATAACGGATGCGAATTTATCGGCAGCTACGACCGCCAAGGCCAGCGCACCGGATTCCCCGCCGCTTTAGGAGACAGTCAGCACGTGCGCATTCCGCCCGCCGCGCACACTTTTCAGAGCGATGTCGAAACCGTTCATCGCCTCGTCGAAGACGAATTCTTCGATCTCGAATCGTTCGCCAGCCGCTCCGATTTCCTGGCCAAGGCTTTTACTTATCAGCTCTACTTCAACCTCGTCCGCCCCAACTCTCATAAACAAAATCTCAGCCCCTGGCAGATCGTCGAGCAACTGCAACCCGGTTTCCCTTTGCACCTTTGCTTGCTCCCGCCCGTGTTTTTGGATTACTACTTGAATGACTCCGGGGGTTACGATCTCCCTAGGCTTCCCTACAAAGAACATGAAGAAAATTACAAGTAAATGCATCGGTTGGAACAGTCCTTCAAACATTATCGCCTCTCTTTTTTCAGCCTTCAGCACTCTTTGCCACACGGCTTTCAGGAAAACCATGCAATCTCTGAAGATTCTCTAAAATCATTGGCGGAAGCTGTCCGACGTTTCCTGCGCCGAGTGTAAGAATAAGGTTCCGGGTTGGGCAATCGCCACCACCGATGCGGCTGCATCCTCAAAAGTACTGACATGGCTGGCAGGAAGGTCGCCGCGAGCAACAATTTTGCCAGGCTAACACCGCGCTGGTGACTCCATCAATAGGGTTTTCGCTGGCAGGGTAAATATCGAGCAGAAAAAGCGAATCGCAATCTTTGAAAGCGGTTGTGAACTCTTCCATCAGCAACTGAGTGCGCGAGTACCGATGCGGCTGAAAGACAACGTGAATTTTCCCGTAGTTGCATTGCCTCGCCGCAGCTAGTGTTGCGCGGATTTCCGTAGGATGGTGACCGTAATCGTCTACGACTGTGATTCCAGCAACTTTTCCGCGTAACTGAAAACGGCGATCCACTCCCCGGAAATTTTCAATGCCAGCCCGGATCTGCTCAATATTGATATCGAGTCCGACGCCCACTGCGATGGCTGCCGTGGCATTGAGAACGTTGTGCAATCCGGGGACGTGCAGCCGAAATTCGCCTAGTTTTTGGTCTTTGTAGGCGACGGTGAAGTGCGAAGTAGGATAATCGCCGTCAATGGAGGACCGGGCGTCGTGGCCGCAGGGGCGGGCGGACACCCATCTCTCCATCGAGAACCTTGATCCTGAAATCGGAACCTCGTCGGAGTCCATACGTAACTATGCGGCGCCGAATTTGCGGAATGATTCCGCGCAGAACAGCATCATCGTTGCACGCCACGACCGTTCCATAAAACGGAACTCGATCAGTGAAATCAAGAAACGCGTGTTTTACATCTCGCATATTGCGATAGCAATCCATGTGTTCGCGATCAACGTTCGTGATCACAGAGAGAATTGGGGACAATTTGAGGAACGACCGGTCGCTTTCGTCCGCTTCCGCAACCAGATATTGCGATTTGCCAAGACGTGCGTTCGACCCCATTGCGTCAATGCGTCCTCCAACCACCACGGTGGGATCAAGCCCTCCGGCGGCCAGGACTGCCGCGACTATCGAAGTTGTAGTGGTCTTGCCATGCATTCCCGCGATGGCGATTCCGTATTTCAATCGCATCAACTCGGCCAGCATCTCAGCCCGTTGAATTACAGGAATGTGAAGCAGACGAGCTTCGGCGAGCTCGGGATTTTCGGTTGAAATCGCCGAACTCGCAACTACAACTTCCGCGCCCGCGATATTTTCAGCGCGATGTCCCTCGAATACGGTCGCTCCCAGGCTGGCAAGGCGCTCTGTCACTGCGCTGGTTTTCAGATCCGATCCGGAAACCTTGTAGCCGAGATTCAGCAGCACCTCGGCGATGCCGCTCATGCCGATGCCGCCGATACCGACGAAATGAATTCTCTGAATTTTCGCAAACATTGTGGAGATTCAAAGGTGCCCGAACAACGGTTGCGTAACAGATAGATACAGCGTTCGGAAAAGCTTACTTTGGACTGACTTCCTTGTCCCCGAGAGATTCACGCACGCACGCGAGGTTTGGCTCCAACTCAGCATAAAACTTTATGTACTGATCATGGCTAAAGAAGCCATTCACATAACCTGCCTGCGTCAAAATATAACCTCCCCAGCCATTCAACATGGATAGTTGGAGGAAGGAGGCAAGGTCTTCTGACTCGTAGTCGAGAAAAAAGTGTCCCGGCGCTTCGTGAAGGAGTTGTTGGTTGCCGTATGTTTGGCGCAGTTTGTAGTACAAGTGCCAGTTTTCAGTGCTTGGCCAAATACCCCATTCTGTGATCCATAGGAGAACTGGCATCCGATGTGTCAAGTTAGTTGCAATCCAATGAGCAATGTAGAGAAAGCGATGGGGCCCAGGCGGGTATCGGACAAGTTCTACATTCTTCGGCGGCGGATCGTCCGGCTTCCGACGGCCCTTGCCAGTGAGCCATTCTTCACATTCGACCTCGGTATAAAAGCGCATGGGTCCCTTCAGTTCCTGTTTGTTGCCAATCGCGCAGCTATCGCGGCAATGTCTCGCGCGGCGTCAGGATGGGCAAGGCTTCGCGCCGCGTCTCCCATTTTCGCGAGGCGCACAGGATCGCCTAGCAATGAGGCTACGACTTCAACCAGGGTTTGGGAAGTCAGCTTGGATTCCTCGAGCATCACCGCGGCACCGGCTTTTTCCAATGCTTCTGCATTACGCTTCTGATGATCGTCAGCCGCTCGCGGAAACGGAACAAATACTGCCGGCTTTCCCGCCGCCGCTATTTCCGCCACTGTGCTCGCTCCCGAGCGGCATAGCAGCAAATCCGCGCGGCCGAAGAACGAAGGCATGTCATCTATGAAACGGAAAACTTCGACTTCGCCCTCAGCGTGCTCGTCGGACGCTGCGTACGCAGCTTGCGCCTCATTATAGTCGCGCTCTCCGGTCTGATGAACGATGCGGAGCTGCGGCATCCGCTCGCGCAATAATGCCGCCGATTCAAACATGGCGCGATTGATCGCGTGCGCGCCTTGACTTCCGCCGAACACCAGCAGCGTGGGACTGGGATGGGCAACGCGAGCGTTTCCCGCTTCATGATTTGCTGCATGATGATTTGCCACGGAAAAGAAAGCCTGCCGCACCGGAACGCCCGTGACGCTGCACCTGCGGAAATACTTCGAAGTTTCCTCGAAATGCACGGCGGATTCCGAAACAAAACGCGCAACCACTCGATTGGCGAATCCTGGAACGACGTTGGGTTCAAAGGCAAGCGTCGGAACCCGGCGCAGAATGGCCGCCAGCATTGCCGGACCTGACGCATATCCCCCGACGCCGATCACCACATCGGGCCGAAATTCGGACAATATTCGCCCCGATTCCCATACCGCTCGCGGCAAATCGAACATTGTCTTAACCCGAGTGGCGGCGCTTACGTTCTTGAGAGCGCCTACTTTTACTAATCGCAATTGGAATCCAGCAGCGGGTACAAGACGGTTCTCGATCCCTCGAGCCGTCCCGATGAAAAGCACTTCGGCGTTGTAATTGTTTTTAAGTTCCTGCGCGATGGCGAGACCGGGGATAACGTGTCCCCCCGTTCCTCCGCCCGCGATAATTGCCCGCATGCAGTGACTATAAACCGGAATAGGCTAGACGCAATGCGCGGCTTGTTGCTACTCGGCCTGCTTGGTCACATTCAAGAGCACGCCCACGCACGCCAGCGTGATAAATAGCGACGACCCTCCATAGGAAATGAAAGGAAGCGGGATGCCTTTCGTGGGCATTAGGCCGAGCACCACGCTGATGTTAATGAACGCTTGCAGCACTACCATGCTGGTGACGCCGATGGCAAGGAAGCGCCCGAAGCTATCTTGCGTTCGGACGGCCGTGCGGATGCCGCGCCATAAAAATATCGAGAAGAGCGCAACGATGATAAGCGCTCCCACCAGTCCAAGTTCCTCGGCGGTCACGGCAAAGATGAAGTCGGTATGCGGCTCCGGCAAATAAAATAATTTCTGCTTGCCCTCCATCAATCCCACTCCAGTGATTCCGCCGGTGCTTACCGCGATCAAGGATTGAATGATGTGAAAGCCGCGTCCCTGCGGATCAGAATAAGGATCCCAAAACGCGAGAATACGCGCACGCCGGTATGCGACATGGAAAATTAAAAAATACAGCGGCAAAATTGAAGCGGCGAATGCGTATCCGAGATAACGCATGTCAAGGCCCGCAACGAACAATATCGAAGCGGTGATGGCGGCGCAGGCAATCGCCGTTCCCAAATCCGGCTCAAAAACAATGAGACCGAGAAAAAGCATCGTTGGAACGATTGCCGGCAACAATGTATTTCGCCAATCGCGCATGGCTTTCGTGCGGCTCTCCAGAAAGAATGCCAGAAACAAGATGATGGCCGGCTTCGCCAGTTCAGAAGGCTGAAAAGAGAATCCTCCCAGATGTATCCAGCGATGCGTATTGTGGGCGCGGTCGAGGAAGAATACTGAGATCAACATCAGCGTAGTTACGCCGAGCGCGGAAAAGACCACCGCGGGATGTCTGTAGCGGCGATAGTCCACCCTCATCCCAATGATCATGGCGATGAGGCCGACGACCGCCCATCCCATTTGCCGGAATAAAAAAAAGTAAGCGGAACCGTAACGCTCTTTTGCCATCACAGCAGAAGCGCTGAACACCATCACGAGGCCAACAAACACCAGCAACAAAGTCGCGGTAAACAGCCAGCCATCAACGCTTACACGTTTTGCCATGGGAAGATTTCATTTCACCACGCGGCGGGAAAAAATGAAGTTTTTAGATCGCAGATTGTTGATTGTCTTGGTACGAGCCTTATCTCGCGAGCACTCCAGTGCGCCGCTGATCTTCTCAAATATCGTAAACAATGCGGGGAATTTGAGTCCGCGTCACAGCCGGACCCCCAGGCTTCACAAAAACGCGAAAGTCTGAACTAGTTGTTCGCACAAAGCCGCGTCGCGGGCTATGATTGGGATTGGCGAACATGGTCCGGTAAATAGTTTTGAGAAGCCCTGAGTCTCTCAGGACCGACTGAAAGTCGGGCCCTTCCCGGCTAGAACGAGTTTTTCCGCAGCCTGTGAAAGCCGCGCCCTTTTAAATCTGTGAGCTTTCTTCCTTTGTCAAGGCCGCCGCCAGGTACTGGCATTGAATTGATGATCTTTACGGCAGAACATATCGGCAGAACACCATCGCCAGTACTCCTGCGCTGGTTACGAAAGGCGCTCGCGCCGCTTCCCATAGTGGGAATTGAAGACTAATTACCGTAAAATGTGATTTACGTCGCCAACCGGTTTACTGCAAGAAGAGGGTAGCGCAGAATCTGTCACTCCAAGGTTTTTGAGGGCGGCCGCGCCACACTTTTAAGTATAGAGAATTATGATCCGAGCGAAAGGTGAGCCGTATGCAACTGTCTAAACACAAAGTATTGGTCCATTTGTTGCTCGGTTTTGTTGTCTGCCTTCCTGCGTTTGTCCATGCGGCTGAAAATGGGAGTCAAGACCCCAACGCTGCCTCTGAGACCCATTTTGGGTATCCGCAGGATTGGAGTTCGCGGCACATTGTGCTGACCGGGGACGACGATTCCGCCACGCTGAAGGCAGGTTTCACCGAACCCAGGCACGTTTATAACATGGTCATGCGCAGGGCTGCGATTGAGGCGGCCAAGCGTCGCAGGAGAAAACCGCGTAAGAATGCGATGAAGGTGGACTGGGCGGTCTCTCTGAGAACGGATTCGTTCCTGCGAATCAGTCTCCAGCCAAATACGGGTTTGACGTCACCAAACAAAGTTGCAACAACGATTTCGTGCTGCTCGGCCTGACGGTTGTTTCCGGCGTTCAGGCCAACCTGGTCGGAATAAACAATCTCTACACAGGAGCGAGTCCTGCGTGCAACAGCGGTTCGCCTTGGGTCGCGTTTGCCTACAACACCGTGACGCAAAGCGGAGGCAAAATTACGACATCCCCCTCCATCTCCGAAGATGGCACCAAAGTTGCTTTTGTAGAGACAGCGACGGCTGGTTCGTATTTTCACGTGCTGGTTTTGCCGAACCCAATTCCAGCGCCCCCGTCGCAAACCGGCACAGTGCGCGCTCCTTCGACGCCGAGCTCTTGCGCGAAGCCGACAACCGCAAATTGCATGACCACGGTCCAGATCTCCGGCGCCGTCTCGCCCACTTCACCCTGGATTGATTACGGTACTGACACAGCCTATGTGGGCACCGGGGACGGCAAACTCTACAAGATCAGCCCAGTTTTTGGCGGCGGAACGCCAGTGGTTGCTGCGGATACGAATTGGCCCGTAACGGTTTCCACTGCTGCCTTCAGCAAAGTACTTACTAATCCCACGGTGGACGATAATGCGGGGAAAATTTTCATCGGCGACGGCACCGGCTTCCTTTATGCGGTGAACCTTACAAATCCGGCGAAAACAACTGCGGCCACGGTCTCTATCGGATGGACGGCCGAGAATCCCCCACAAAACGGCGTCGGCGTCGTTGATCCGCCGATTGTCGTGACTGATATCGCCAATCCCGGAGTTGATCAGGTATTCGCTTTCACGGGATGCAGTAGCGTGTTAGGGATTGGCGGGGCGATAACTCAAGTACCCGCAAACTTCACATCAGCCACAGTGATCAGCACATCGAACACAGTTGATCTCGGATCTGCTACCGGCCAGGGTGATTGCACTACCGGGAACGTTCACGCCGGAGACTTCGATAATCAATTTTGGACGACAGGGTCCACGAAGGGCCACATTATGGCTTGCGGATTCGTTTCCGGAACACAAGCAAGGGGCGGCGGATTGGTTCCATCAAATCCCAAAATCTATATGTATCCTTTCACCGCCGGCCTGCTTAACAATGGAACTCCTCCCACAACCACTTGGGTGGTGAACTCCTCGAAGGGCGATGAGTGCTCTCCATTGATCGAATTTTTCGATGGAACAACGGATCGCTTATTTTTCGGAGCCGGTGGCGCGGGGGACGGATTTGTGAAGAGTTCGAGTATCACCGCCGGGCTCCCCGCTTCGACGAACTGTTCGAACGGCAGTCCGACTTCGACCTGCGTCACCACGCCGAGTAAGCTCGGAGGCACAAGCAGCATCGTTGTTGACAATCAGGTATCGAACGGTGGAACCAACCTTTACTTCAGCACACTCGCGCCCGGTTCGGTGAATGGACAGAACTGTCACGCCGCAGGTGGAATTGCGAATCCTTATTGTGCCGTCAAACTGACGCAATCGGCATTGCAGTAGTGCGGCAACAAAAAAGGCCGCCTAAACAAGGCGGCCGTGCGCATCTCGCCCACGCTAGCGTCACCGCTACTTAAGTGAAATTGAACCGAAGGTTCCAGCAAGATTGTTCGCGGGGCCTGCAGTGAAGAACAATTCATTCGTGCGTCCGTTGCTTGCCGTCCCACCGCCGAATTCAATTCCCCAAAGCTGGTTAATGTGGATTGCCTTGCCGTTCGTATCTTTGATCGTCCCTACGAACTCGCCGGTAATGGCGTTGAACGCGTTAATAGTGCCGCTGTTGGTATTGTTCGAGACCAGCAGAGTATTGCTGAGCGGGCCGAAATTCTTTGGCGCGGCTGCGATGCCCCACGGCTGGTTCAGCGGCTTGCCTTGCGCCAAAGTCTTCAGCCATGTGCCGTCCTCGCTGTAGACATCAATGAATCCGCCCGCCGCGCCAGATGCATCGGCAAACGCGATATAAAGCAGGCCATTGATGTCCTGAATGCCAAACGGAGCAAAGCCTGCGGGAAGGCTCGTGTCCGTGAATGATTTCACAAGCGTGAAGGTACCGTCATACATGTCCACTTTGTTGTTAGCAATATCGGCCGCGAAGAGAAAATTTCCCGAGGCATTGCTGGTGATCGCCAGCCCGGTGTAGGAAGCGCCGCCTGCCGCGGGCACGACGATTATCGAATTATTAAAGTCATTGCCCGGCGACCAGGCGCTGATCGTTCCGTCGAGGGTTGCGAATATAAAAGGCGCCGACTTTCCCTTCACTTGGAAATCCGCGGAGCCGTTGAACACGATGCCGGTCGGTGAGCCAGTTCCCGATCCACTCGCGGAGGGGATCTCGACTTCCAGACCCTGTTTAATTCCGGCGCCGTTATACAGAGTGCTCCAACCGGAGCCTTGGTCGCTGACCCAGAATGGCGAGGTCGGTGTATGCACCAGTCCCCAGCCATTTACTAGCAAAGGATCAACATGTTTTGCCTGGCCTACCTGATTCGAAACTAGATTGGTGAGTTGATATTGGGCGAAAGATGCGGTGGAAGCACAGATCATTACCGCGACAGAACAAAACACGAGAGCTATGGTGCGGCGATGCATGGGGGAATTCTCCTTTTAGGTGCGGACTTGGGGAGTCAGTTCCGATCTGCGCGGCCGTTTGGAGCGGCGTTTGCCTGAGGGACTCTGACCCAGCTTCGAATCCTAGCCAACGTGTAGGTCGGATTGTCATCAGACTGTCACGAGTTTGTATATTTTCGTGATGTGGGGAGAGCCTGATTGCTGCGAAAGATGACCAATGGCGCTGCCCGTAAGGGGGTTACGGACACTTGCGGCGCGGGACTATAATAGCCTCAGGATGTTTGCAATGCGCCTTCAACGACCCAATTCGCATTTGCCTTTTTGCTGGCTGCATTCGCTGGTTTGCCCGCGGCGCCACCTAGCGGTGCTCCCTTCCCAGGTACGACCCAGTCTCTTCGGTAGCGACTAGTTTTAGACCTCTCCGATTTTGACGGGCTCGCGCGAAAAATCTTGCTAAGCGTTTCGCCCAGCCAAGCAGTTACCCGCTCGCAATCGCGATTTTTGGAGGATCTTATGGCAACCGCTACCTTCATCGGACCGAAGATTATTACCGCCCTTCCCGGTCCCAACGCAAAACGCATTCTGGCAGGCGACGCGAAATATATTTCGCCGTCTTACACACGCTCGTACCCTTTGGTCGCGAAACAAGGCCGCGGCATGGTCGTCATTGATGTGGATGGCAACGAGTTCCTCGATTTTTCGGCAGGCATCGCGGTCACTTCTACCGGGCATTGTCATCCCGAGGTCGTTGCTGCGATCAAGCGTCAAGCTGGCGAATTGATTCACATGTCTGGCACGGACTTTTATTACGAGAGTCTGGTCACTCTGGCGGAGCGGTTGACGAAGATTGCTCCGATGCCTGGTCCGCATAAGTTTTACTACGGAAATTCCGGCGCGGAAGCGATTGAGTGTGCTCTGAAACTCGCGCGCTATCACACGAAACGGCAGAACGTCATTGCGTTTTTCGGCGCGTTCCACGGACGCACCATGGGCGCGCTATCTCTGACTGGATCAAAGCCGCAGCAGAAGCGCCGTTTCGGACCTCCGGTCCCCGGCGTCACGCATATAACTTATCCAGACGTTTACCGTCGTCCTCAAGGGCAAACCGCCGAGGCTTTTGCATTGGGTTGTGCGCGCTTCATCGAAGACAAGTTGTTTAAGACAACGCTTCCTCCGGAAGAAGTAGCGGCTATTTTCGTTGAGCCGGTGCAGGGCGAAGGCGGTTACGTAGTCGCGCCGGACGTATTCATGCGGGAACTTCGCCGTATCTGTGATCGTCATGGAATTCTGCTGGTCGCGGACGAAGTGCAGAGCGGCGCAGGCCGTACAGGAAAATGGTGGGCCATCGAACATACGGGCGTGCATCCTGACATCGTTTGCATGGCGAAGGGAATTGCTTCGGGTATGCCTCTCGGGATCACGATGAGCAAAGCCGAGATCATGGATTGGGTTCCGGGATCACACGCCTCAACCTTTGGCGGGAATCCAGTATGCATCGCCGCAGCGCTGGCCACAATCAACGTGATTGAAAGCGAAGACCTCATGACCAATTCCATCGAGGTCGGCAATCACATGCTGAAGCAAATGGGGGCGTGGCCCAGCAAGCACAAGCTGGTCGGCGACGTTCGTGGGCGCGGCCTCATGATTGGAGTAGAAATCGTACAAGACCAGCAGACCAAGGAATATGCTCCGGCCCAACGCGACCGAATTATCGAGTTGGCATTCGAGCGCGGAGTCTTATTCCTGGGATGCGGTCCGAGCACGATTCGAATCGCTCCGCCGCTCATTGTCACGCGAGACGAAGCGGACGTTGCCATGCAGGTGCTGGAAGAATGCATTTCGATTGCGGAGAAGCAGGCTTAAAATCTCCGCGAGAAACCTCTTGCTGCGAAGTTTTCAATAAGGGCGGGGTCGGCCTGCCCTTTTCCAAACGATTTCCAATTGCGTGGATTTTTCTGCGAAAACTGCTTCAAATTTGAAATAATCAACGAATCCAGCGTCAGCAATGGCTAATTCATTGTGCTCGTGAGACTTGCGCGCCTCATAGGGACTCCAAAACGCACGGGCGCTTGTGACAGTGCGATTTTCGGGGTCTTTTCGATTCATTCTTGATCCGACCAGCAAATCCATGATCTTTGTAAGCCGTTAGAACCGCTATAGATATGGCCACGTCTTGGTCGCCGCACACCTGGCGACGATGCTGCTATGCTTCAAAATCGTTGATTTTTGTAAATCCGACGCCCGATTTGCTGAATCCTGGCAAAAGACTTAACGTTTCCAGAGATGAAAGTTATTATGCTGGCCAGACCCGTCCGACTCAAGATTAGCTCGGCGCCTTCCACCAAATTGTTGCCGATTGTCTTATTTACTCTGCTTTTTGTTGGGACCAGTTTTGGCCTCGGCCAATCGCAATACGTCGAGAGTTTCTATCGCAAAGATAGTTTCCCAATCGTGCAGGGCAAATCTATCGCAAATATTTCCGTGGATTCGAACGATTTCCCTGGCGTTGTTCGCGCCGTGAATGATTTGCAGGCCGACATCGTGCGCGTGACGAACAGCAAGCCTGCCATCGTCAATGATGACAAGAATTTCAAAGCAGACGCAATCATCGTCGGCACAATCGGGAAAAGCGCAATCATTGATCGGCTGATTCACGAGAAGAAGATTGATGTGGGGCAGATCCGTGGCAAGTGGGAGTCGTTTCTAATTCAAGTGGTGACGAGGCCACTACCTGGTGTTTCGAGAGGGCTGGTGATCGCCGGCAGCGACAAGCGCGGCACCATCTATGGCATCTACGATCTTTCTGAAGAAATTGGGGTTTCGCCATGGTACTGGTGGGCCGATGTTCCCGTACAGCACAAGAATTCGCTCTTCGTAAAATCCGGCAGATACGTCCAAGGTCCTCCGGCCGTCAAGTATCGCGGCATATTTTTGAATGATGAAGCGCCATCGCTCAGCGGGTGGGTGCATGAAAAGTTTGGGAACTACAATCATGAGTTTTACGAGAAGGTTTTCGAACTGTTGCTGCGCCTGAAGGCCAACTATCTCTGGCCCGCGATGTGGAACAACGCGTTCAACGAAGACGATCCACTGAACCCCAAGCTGGCCGATGAATATGGCATCGTGATGGGAACGTCGCATCACGAGCCGATGCTACGGGCGCAACAGGAGTGGAAGCGGCACGGCAAAGGCCCATGGGACTACACAACGAATTCGGACGTGCTACGTGAGTTCTGGACTGAAGGCATCGAGCGCAACAAGAACTACGAAAGCATCGTGACCATTGGCATGCGCGGCGACGGAGACAAACCCATGGTCGAAGGCGGCGACATGGCTGCCAACGTTGCGTTGCTGGAGAAAATAGTCGCGGACCAACGGAAGATTCTTGCCGATCACATGAATCCCGATTTGGCCGCCGTGCCGCAGGATTGGGCGCTCTACAAAGAAGTGCAGGAATATTACGAGAAGGGAATGCGCGTTCCGGATGACGTGACTTTGCTTTGGTGTGACGACAACTGGGGAAACATACGCAGGCTGCCCACTGAGGCTGAACAGAAACGAAGAGGAGGCGCGGGAATTTATTATCACTTCGACTACGTGGGCGATCCGCGATCGTACAAGTGGCTCAACACTAATCCAATCACCAAAGTTTGGGAGCAGATGAATCTTGCCTACAACTATGGCGCGAATCGAATTTGGATCGTCAACGTTGGCGATTTGAAGCCTATGGAATTTCCTATCGAGTTTTTTCTCGATCTGGCTTGGAATCCGGCGAGGTGGCCGAAAAATAGCGTTTCGGAATTCACCAAACTGTGGGCGGCCCGCGAATTCGGCCCCCAGTACGCCCCGGAGATCGCGGATATTCTCTCCAAATACACGAAGTACAACGGCTGGAGAAAGCCGGAACTTCTTGATCCCGATACTTTCAGCTTAGTGAATTATCAAGAGTCAGATCGCGTGGTGGCGGAATGGAAATCCATTACAGAAAAAGCCGAAGAGATATCCAGCCTGCTTCCCGCGAATGAGCGCGACGCTTTTTTTCAACTCGTCTTATATCCGGCGAAAGCTTCGGCGCAGGTCGCCGAGTTGTACGTTGCAGTGGGAAAAAATCATCTCTGCGCCAACCAAGGGCGCGTCAGCGCGAATAACTTTGCGGCGCAAGCACGCGCCTTGTTTCAGGCAGACGCCAATTTATCGAACGATTTCAACCACAACATGGAAAATGGCAAGTGGGATCACATGATGGACCAGCCTCATATCGGTTACACATCCTGGCATGACCCGCCAGCCAACGTGATGCCCACCCTCACCGAAGCGAAAGTTCCGCTTAAGCCGGCGCTTGGCGTCGCAGTCGAAGGGTCGGCGTCAGCCTGGCCGGGAGCGCAGGGTAAGCCCGTACTTCCTACGTTCGACGTTTTCAATCAGCAGCAGAGATATATTGATGTGTTCAATCGCGGTCAGACCGCTCTCGAGTTTGCGGCTACGACAAGAGATTCGTGGATCACCCTGAGCGCAACGCACGGAACCCTGGGCAAGGATCAGCGAATCTGGGTGAGCGTGGATTGGCTAAATGCGCCGAAAGGATCGAGCAACGGCACCGTTACCGTAACCCGCGTTGGCGCAGATTCCGTTTCGGTAGGAGTAAGAGTGTTCAATCCTGCTGAGCCGTCAAGAAATTCCGTGAAAGGCTTTGTTGAGTCAGACGGATATGTTTCGATGGAAGCCGAGCACTACTCAAAGAAAATTGACGCAGGCGTGACAAGCTGGGAAAAACTTGATGACTACGGCAGAACGTTGTCTTCGATGACGATCTTTCCGGTAACCGCGCCAAGTGTCGTGCCGCCCCAAAATTCGCCGTGCCTCGAATACAAAATGTATTTGTTCGATTCCGGCCCGGTTCATGTCGAAGCGACCCTCGCTCCCACGCTGAACTTCGTTCCGGGGCGCGGGCTGAGGTACGCGATATCGTTTGACGATCAGCCTCCGCAGGTCATTGACGCCCTGGGTAAAAATTCTCTGGAGGATTGGGCAACATCAGTGAAAGACGGAGTGCGCAAGAGTAAATCGGCCCACACGCTGACAGCCCCCGGATATCACACTCTGAAATTTTGGATGGTTGATCCGGGTGTAGTCCTGCAAAAACTGGTGGTGAGTTCTGGCGCGGTAAGACCGAGCTACTTCGGTCCGCCCGAGAGCTACTGCCCTAGCTGCGCGGCTTCGGACGCTGCAAATCAACCACAATAGCGCACTTTGGATGTGTGCGAGACTCTTGTCCGCCGGAGTTAGCTCGATCTTGAGGGGTATAGAAGCGTCCACCCTACATTGAGGTTTGCGCTGGTGACTGGGATGAGGGGCCTGCCGGTTGTTTTGGAGCGTACTTCGAAGCGCACTTGGCCTGCAATTCCTTCGCATGAAAAATGCCGTCGCGGCCAAAGTTGCCCATCGCGAGCGCCTGAGAATTGTCTTTGAATGTGTCCGGAGGAGGCTCGGTGCTGCTGTAAACCACGGTAAGAAGTTTGTCGTTTTCGGTCAGCACGAACTGCACGTTAGTGCCGCTGCGCTTGATGGATCCCGGCTGCACATTGCCAGCGACCCGCAACCGCTTGCTGTAAGCGCTACTGCCCATATCCTGAAGTTCTTTGATGGTGACGTAATAGCTTTTGCTCTCTCGCACCCCGGTATAAGCCAAATAAGCGAGCGACAGAACTATGAGTGCGGTTGCCCCACCGAATTTCAAATATCTTGATGCCTGCTTCGACATATTATTTGTAAATCCCCACCGCAAACTCTACGCCCTCGCATCGGGAAGAATCAAGCTGTTCCACTTACTATCGGAACATCTATCTCGCGCAAATTCATGGGAATTCACCCTTCGTCCGATAGAATGGTGTGTCTTCCACTCACATAATTTCAGACTCAGGATCTAACGACCTATGATTCATCCCTGGCACGATGTTACTCCCGGCGACATGCTGCCGCAGGAGTTTCAAAGCGTAATCGAGATTCCATTTGGCTCCAGCGTTAAGTATGAACTCGACAAGACCAGCGGCCTTATCAAGCTTGACCGCATCCTGTATTCGGCGGTTTATTATCCGGCGAACTATGGATTCATTCCGCAGACTCTCGCCGAGGACGATGACCCACTCGACGTTCTTGTGCTTTGCCAGGAAACAGTTGTGCCGCTGACAATTATTCACTCCCGGGCTATCGGCCTGATGACGATGATTGATGCCGGCAAGAAAGATCACAAGATCATCGCCATCGCGACCGAGGATCCCGAATTCAACTCCTATCGAGAGGCGCAGGAAATGCCGCCTCATCGCATGATCATGCTGCGGCGTTTTTTTCAGGATTACAAATTATTGGAAGGCAAAGCGGTGGAAGTGGACGAGATACGCCCTGCGACCGAGGCCTCTCCTGTGATCAGCGACGCATTGCATCGTTACAGCGAGCAGCGCCGCAAAGGATTCTTGCAGGCAAAACACTAAACCATCGCGCAGCAATCCCAGGGCGCTGACGGGCGGGGACGCCCGTCGCTCCATCGTTCATTTTTAAAACTGTGAATCGGAAATTCAGAAGTGTTCTTCCGCCGGGAGAGTACCTTCAGTCTCGGGATGCCCCGCGGCAGATTGAATCTGTTTATCCCACGGTCCGGCCTGCCAATTGTCTTTTCTCTTCTCGGCATGAATCCATGGCGGCAAAGTGATGAATAAATTCTTTGCGATTCCGACCGCATAAGGTTCATAAAGTGAACGCAGATGCGCCAGCTTTTTTTCTGCCTCAGGAGTTTCCTTTAGGCGAAGACCGCGTTTCGCAAAAGATTCCCGCAGGCGAATGAACTCCTCAGCGGGCAGGCGGTCCGAACGATCGTTTGGATCGTATCGCGCGTTCACCACCTGCGCTAAATCCACCGCCGCATGCCGGGCCATTGCGAACGTGATTTTTGCCTGCTCATTGCGGAGCCCGTCAATTCCCGAGATGACCAAGGCGGTGGAATCGAGCATTATGGTCAAAGCTCCCAGCCAGGATTGGTTGTTGTGTTGCGAGCGGAAAAAACTAAGCGCAGGATAAGAAAGGTGACTCTCCAAGACTTCAGCCGCCCAGTGTTCCCAATCTTTAAAAATTTCGTCGAGCACGGTCTGTTGTGCACATCCTCCCAGGCGAAGCAGAAACTCGGCGGCGCTCGGAGGTGAACCAGCCCTTGCATCCAGTAAAGAAATCTCTATTTCACGCCTGGAAAAGGCAGAGTAAATAGTAGGAAGATATCCAATCACAACGCCCAGAAAAGCAAAGCCCATACCGCTTTCAAGTACGGTCAGCACACGGCTCGGCGTCGCGGTCGGCAGTACGTCTCCCATGCCGAGGGTGAAAAAAGTGTCTCCACTAAAATAAAGAAGAGTCCACAGATTGATGGGTTCGCTTCCAAGTTGCACATGCTTCCCGAATCCGTATTGCAACAGCGCGAATCCGAAAATCAAGCAAAATGCCCAAAGCGCCAGCAGGAAAATCAACGATAACGGCCCAAAATAGCCCAGAAAATTCTCGCGTCGGCTGGACGTTTTGATGTGGCGCGCCACCGCTCTCCACGGCCGCCAAGTGCGGCGATAGAACCACGCGGTTAGCCGGAAATGCCGCTGGACGCGGCGCGGAAGAACGATGGTTTCAAACGCATCAAGCAGCACGCTGAAGATAAGAGCAAACCCGGCAATGGTGGCAATTACATACATTCTGGATCAGATGAGATTGCGTCCGGAATGGTAGCAGAATTACCGAAGGGCGATGAATTGGCGCTTTGAATTTTGCATTTCCTGACCATCTCTTTGATCGCGTTTTTTTAAATTCTCAGAAGGGTCTCTGCTGCTGGCCCGCAACCCATTCCGCCTCTCGCGGTTCACCGTGACTGACAGCGAACAGCACAAGTTCGACCCGGCTCTGAAATGCCCAACTTGTCAAAGATATGGAAAAGATATTTTTTGACTGTGTTCTCGCTAAGGCTTAGTTCGCGGGCAGCTTCGCGATTACTGAGGCCGTCCGCCACAAGGGCCACGACCTGCTCTTCGCGCGGAGTAAGCAGCTTCAATCCCATGGCATTGACGGTTCGCAGGGAAGGAACTTGAGTCACCTCCTGGACAAGCTGTTGCAGTTGCGCGGTGTTGGCCCATATTTGCCCATTATGAACGCAACGAATGCACTTACAGAGCAGCCGGAAGGGATAGTCGGAAAAGCAGAAAATGCCTTTCGCACCGGATCGGAAGGCGCTGACTACAATTTCCCGGTCATAGGCATCCAGGAGCAATATCTTGGCAATTTCCGAATGCGCGATATGAAATCTGCGCACGAGCGCCATGTCTGGGGAGCTGTCCCTCGGATGGTCGAGATTCAAAATAGCGACTTGCACCCGCCCCGAGGCAACAGTTTCGAGAACCGCTTCTATGTTCATTGGACAGGAGGTCACCACGAACTCCGGGCGGCGGCGCAGCGCATTCACCAACAGTTGGGACTGCATTTGATTGGAATCGGCCACCAGCAGGCCGATGGTTTCGGATTGACGGCGAAGCGGCTTTACTTTGGTTCTCATGGAATTGGGGTATTCATCGTACAGGCGTGAGACGTTGAATTCTGTGATATGGCAACACGCGAATTGTGCTGCCGGGAGTGGAAAACTCTGCCGCGAAAAGCCCTTTTCAAGCACGATTGTGATTTCTAAATTGCCACGCTGAGCCTGAGCTTCCGCTCGCGGAAGCGCCCTACCCCTGCCAGTCTTCATCTATGGGAACCGTTGCGGGCTCGTGATTTGATAGTCGAGTAGGGATCCTTCGACTTGGTTCTTCTTCGCGAGCGAAGAAGAACAGGCGCTCAGGAAGACAATTGTTAGTTTATTTTTGGGTGGGAAGACAATATCAAGTCCACTTTCAGGTGTACTACCAAAGTGGATGATTGAGTCGGCGGCTCTCCCTTAACTTTCCGTGCAAATTTCTCTTGGAATGCTTCAAAGCGGAGGCCATAGCTGCTTTCAACGGCTGTGCGGCCAATTGGACATTTGCGCAGATCATCCACCTTCGTGGACAGAACTTCCCATGTCTTGCTGGCAAATGCCCTGCCCAATAGATTGCAACTAGCAGAAATGTTCTGGCACCGCGATCTGACGTGAAAACCAAAATTAACTTCGGGTTTCAAAGGTTCATTTTTGCTCTTGCCTGCGGACTGCTCTCCCAGGCTCTGGTAGTGGCCGCCGCTCAGGAATCGTCGCCGGGATCTACAGCGAATTCTGGGCCGGCGCAGACCACGAGGTCCGATACGGCGGATGGCATCGGGAGTCCAAGCTCATGGAGCCCAGCCCTGACGGGGGAGCGCCATCCGCTTTACCGGTTGCACAAGAGTGACGTCTTTGATATTAAGTTCGCGTTCGAACCGGAGTTCGATCAAACGGTCAGCGTACAGCCGGACGGGTTCATAGCATTAAAAGGGCGTGACGAACTATATGTTGAAGGATTGAGAATTCCTGAACTGCAAGACGCAATCTTAAGGGCTTACCTGCCCGTGCTGCGTGACCCGGAAATCAACATTTTCTTAAAGGACTTTGAACGCCCGTATTTCATTGCTGGAGGCGAGGTAGGGCGGCCAGGAAAATACGATCTGCGGTCCGATATCACGTTGACTGAGGCGGTTGCGCTTGCCGGAGGCTTTACAGAGAGATCAAAACACTCGCAAGTCGTACTCTTCCGGCGGGTGACTCCTGAAATCGTTGAATCACATTTGTTGAATGTGAAGTCCATGCTCAAGTCGCGAAACGTAGAAGAGGATATTCACTTGATGCCGGGAGATTTCCTCTTTGTGCCTCAAAACACGATTTCGAAAATAAAGAGATTTCTGCCGACATCGGACATGAGCCTTTACTCCGCTCCGGCGAAATTTTAGAGCTTCGCAGGACATCTGAAACCCGTAAAAACCTATGACCGAAGATCTGATTGTGATTCCAGAGCGGAATGGGCACCGTCTCCAAGCTTGCGCGACGTTGTAGCGATTTTCTTTCGCCAACGCAAGTCTGGATGATTTCATTCGCACTGATCTTTCTGGTTATTTTCTCCTGGGGTATTCTTTCCCTCCTATCAAGCGGAAATGAAGGTACTGGTTCGTAAAGGCCTGGCTCGACTGGCTCTTAACTCCTACGCCAACGCAGTCTCTCTCTTATTGAAGATCAGGAGTGACCGAAGAGGAACTCGAACTCCGAAGTGGAGTTGATGCAAGATCAGGACATTTCTGCGCGTAGTGGTAGCCAATTCAGGATTGCTTTCGGGATGGAAAATGCCCTGGAACCTCGGTGGCAACGATGAGGTCAGACTTTCGCACGCGGTGCGCCTGCGTAGGTAAACAGCTTGATGTCGAGGCGGTCAAAAAGTCCGCGCTCATTACGGTTACGTACAACTCTTCTAATCCGCAACGGGCAGCCGCAGTTCTGCACTCGCTTGCCGCAGCGTACCTGGAGAAGCACCAGCAAATACGCAGGCCGTCCGGGCAATTTGACTTCTTCCAGCAGCAAATGCTGGGGTCTGAGCGCGAGCTTCACCAGGCCGAATCTCAGCTTATGGATTTTTCTCAAATGCAGGGCGTCGTTTCGGCGGCGCAGGAGCGCGATGCTGCGTTGAAAAGACTGAGCGATGCTGATGCCAGCTACCGTGAAACGTCCGTCGCGCTCGCCGAGGCACGGCAACGCGTTCGCAGTCTCGAAGCCAGCCTGAAGGTGTTGCCGGAGCGAACCACGACGGTGATTCGCAGCTCCGACAATCCGCAATTGCTAGGGCAATTGAAGATGAAACTTCTCGAATTGGGGTTGAAGCGAACCGATCTGCTCACCAAGTTTCAGCCTTCTTATCGGTGGTTGAGGAAGTGGACAAGCAAATAGCGGACACGAAAGCCGCGATCGCGGCGGAAGACACGTCTCCCGTTCGCGACGTTACCACACAGCCAGATCCCAACAATCAATGGAGTCGCGCAGAACTGGTGAAGAGCCGCGTTGAAATCGGCGCACTCGAAGCGCGTGCAAATGCATCTCAGAGCGTCGTGGCAGAGTACCGGGCTGCCGCTCAACAACTGGGCGACCAGGCGATCGAACAAGACCAACTCATGCGCAGTTTGAAAGTCGCGGAGGATAAATATCTTCTTTACGAAGGCAAGCGTGAAGAATCGCGGATCGGTGACGCTCTTGACCAGGGCGGCATTCTCAACGTTGCGATCGCGCAGAAGCCTCGAGTTCCAGCCTTGCCACTGTGGTCTCTTTGGACGTTTGCAGCTGTTGGGCTGCTGCTGGGAGGGACCGTAAGCACGGGTTTGGCATTTACCGCCGATTACTTGGCTCCAGGATTTAGAACTCCGGAGGAAGTAACTGCCTATTTGGGTTCACCGGTGCTCGCATCGTTGCCGGGAGAGACCGGCTTAACGCAGATGGGGTTCGATGTTTGAAAAACATTCAACATAGCCTCCCCAATAATTAGCGCATTTAGGAGTGATTTCCCATGAGCAGCGCGACGGTTCTTAACACCCTGTTTGGCTATGACGTTCGCGACAGCGAAACTGACCGCCGGTGCGAAGAAGGTACAAGTACTCCCTCTGCCTGGAACGGCCGCCGCTTTGGACAGGAGCAAATTCGTTCTCTGGTTCAGCAGATTTTTTTCTCGGGCGGAGCTAGAACACCACGGCAAGTGGTCTTCAGCGGGGTGGACCAGAATGCGAATGTCGAAGAAATTTGCTTGCAAGTGGGTCACGTCCTCTCCGCTCAAACTTCGGGAAGCGTTTGCATTGTGGATGCGATTCGCCGGCCGCTCCACATCAAGGAGTCGGGTGATATCAGGTCCCCGGCGCCAATTCAGCAACGTCCAGAGTTTGATTGCATTCGCGATTCGGCTCTCATGGTGTCAAAGAGGCTTTGGCTGGTGCCGTCCGACGTCTTTTTTCAAAGTGAAACGATCCTTTCTGCCGCGTGGCTTCGTGCCCGTCTAGACGAGCTTCGCCTCGACTTTGACTACGCAATTTTTCAGACAGCTCCCACCGGGCAGTGCAGCGATGGTGCGATTCTAGGTCATCTCTGCGATGGAGTGGTGCTGATGTTGACCGCCAATTCAACCCGCAGGGTCGCGGCCATGAAAGTGAAAGACCGGCTTTTCTCCGCGAATGCCCGCCTGTTGGGCACAGTGCTGAGCAATCGAAGCTTTCCGATTCCAGAAGGAATTTACAGGAGGCTATGAGCGCGTCCATTACGTTGGCAGCGCTTTTCTAGAGGATCAAAACGGTTGAATTCGAAATGAGCTATATGCAAACTTCGCACCGCCCACAATCTAGACATCCTGAAGGGGAAGCACTCGCTTCACGTTTTCTCGCAGCGCCAGCAATTAACCAGAAGGCTGCGACGCGTAGAAAACTGCGATCCGCGGTTACGCAGAACCTTCCCATGCTGCCTGTTCAGCTCTTCCGTGCTAAAGCCGTTTCCAAGCCTCGCGGTACACGACTGGCACTACTCTCGAAAAGAACGATGGATATCGTTTTGGCTGCGTTGGGTTTGATCGTTGTTTCGCCACTGCTGGCGGCGATTGCCGCTCTCATCAAGCTGGATTCACCAGGCCCTGTTTTCTACTCCGCGCCGCGAGCCGGGAAATACGGACTCACCTTCGTTTGTTTCAAGTTCAGAACAATGATCCACAACGCCGACAGCCTGAAGGCAATTCTTCGCTGTCAAAATGAGCGCCGTGGGGCATTCTTTAAGATAGCCCACGATCCGCGCATTACGCGGGTGGGGAGAATTCTCCGACGCTACAGCCTGGATGAAATACCGCAACTGTGGAACGTACTGATTGGCGACATGAGCCTGGTGGGGCCAAGGCCACATCCCCTTGATGATTGCCGCTTTTATGTTCCCCGGGATCTGCGCCGGCTGGATGTCATGCCGGGAATTACCGGACTCTGGCAGGTCACGGCGCGCATGGACCCATCCTTTCAGCGAAATATGGCGCTCGATTTGGAATACATCGAGCGTTGGACGCTGTTCATGGACATGCGGATTTTATACAAGACCATATTCGCAGTGGTGCGAGGAACTGGCGCGTGAGTCTTCCTTTCGCCGGTTTGACGGACACAAGTTGGGCCGTACCCAGGCCGCGGCCCGGCGTACGAGGGCGTGCAGCGGGAATCGCTCTATTGTCCGTGGTTCGCCCCTTGCATGCGCTCTTGGCCGAACCTTCGCTTCTCTTTATTGGAACGCTCGCCGTGATGCTGTTCCGTCCGCCTGATGTCCAGTTTTATTCCCTGGATCGAATCGCCCTTTTCGCACTGATATTCGTCGTGCTGCTTCGGACACTGGCTTTGCAGCAACCGCTGCTCATCGCTCGTCCGGTTACGCTTCCGATGCTGGGCCTGTTGACACTAACGTTTTGTAGCGTTCTGGTGGAGCCCTATGCACCGGAAAATTGGAGCTTGTTCGCTGCTAAATGGCTGGTGCCATTTGTCCTTTACCATCTCGCGGGACTGGTTTTTGCGGACGCCACTTCCATTCGGCGCTTCGAACTTTTTATGATCGCCGTCTTGGCCTATTTGAGCCTGACCGCAATCTTCTTTCTGATGGATGCACGCGCGCTAATTTATCCCCGCTTCATCTTGGATGAAAGCATCGGGATGCACGCGGACCGCGCGCGCGGTCCATTCCTACAAGCAGTCGCCAACGGAGTCACGCTAAACCTGCTGGGCTTGATCGCACTCGACTCTTTCCGTCGAAAGCGCTTGCGCGGAGCCTTGGCCCTGATGTTTATGGTTGCGTTGCCACTGGCTATTCTCGCGACGAAAACACGGGCGGTGTGGGCTTCTTTCCTCGCGTCGGTACTCTTGCTCCCGCTGGCCAGTTCGAGTGGACGGGTGCGGCGAGCGTGCATCTGCATACTCATTTTCAGCGCGGTCGGAATTGGCAGTTTCTTCCTTATGGATAACACGAACACCTCTTTCACGCAGCGCCTTCAGGAACGCGGGCCGGTGGAGTTCCGCATGGGCATGTATGTTGCCGGGTGGGAGATGTTCCTGGAAAAACCCATTGCCGGATGGAGCGCGAACAGTATCCAACCCGAACTTGCTCGCAGAATCAGCGATTTCCATCCACCATTCTTCCTGTTTCATAACACGTATCTGGAGATTGTGGTGAGGCATGGGCTGTTGGGACTGGCTTTGTATGTCTGGGTCATCATTGATCTATTCAGGTTGGGCAGAATGCCGCAGAGAGCCACGCCGCTGGCGAAAGGCAATTTTCTCGACGCCGAGTTTCGCAAAATCTGGCCGTTCTTGCTGGCCGTCTATCTGTTTAATGCGAGCTTTGTTGTCATGGGCTACCAATTCGTAAATGGACTGTTGTTTACGATTGCCGGAATTTTGGCTTCTCAAAATCGCCGGTCGAACTCAATCCATACCTGTTGCGCGCCATCGCCGTAAAGACATGCGCACGGTTGCCTATATCGCGAACTTATTTCCCTCGGCGGTGGAACCGTACGTTATGCAAGAAATTGCCGAACTACGCCGGCGGGGAATTGCAGTCATCCCGTGCAGCGCGCGACGGTCAACCGCACTAGATGACAGATTGAAATCATGGGCCGCAGAAACGCTCTATCTCCAGCCACTGCGATTAGGTCTTATGATTCGGGCGGCATGGCTGTGCTTACGGAAGGTCGGGATACTGTGCGACGTACTCCGGCTCGCATTATTTCAAGGACACGAGCCCCTTAACCGGAGAGCGAAAGCGATATTCCACACGTTTCTCGGTGTGTATTTAGCCGTTCGACTGCGAAGCACCAGCGTTGAACATATCCACGTTCATCACGGCTATTTCAGTTCTTGGATCGCAATGGCGGCAGCACGTTTTCTCGGAATCACCTACAGCGTAACACTGCACGGTTCCGACTTGATGTTGCACAAGGCCTTTTTAGAGACCAAGCTCACTCACTGCCAATTCTGCATTACGGTCTCCGAATTCAATCATCGTTACATTCTGGATCAGTATCCCGGGATCAATCCGACTAAGATCTTTGTCCGGCGGATGGGGGTAGACCCGACTCCAATGCCCTCGCAGAAGGCGGACCGATCTTTGCTGATCATTCTGTCAGTCGGGCGACTGCATCCTGTCAAGAATCACGCTTTCCTGATTCATGCCTGCGCTCGATTGAAACAACGACGATGTTCTTTCGCGTGTCTGATTGCCGGTGAAGGGAAAGAACGGCATAGGCTCGAACTTCTGATCCGGAACCTGGACATGGAACATCAGGTAATTCTCCTGGGACATCTTTCGCCGCCCCAACTAGAGCGATACTACGCAAACTCCAGCCTGGTAGTGCTCACAAGCCGCAGCGAGGGCCTGCCGCTCACATTGATGGAAGCGATGGTGCGGGGAAAAATCGTACTTGCCCCGGCGATTACCGGGATTCCGGAACTGGTGAGAGACGGCGAGACTGGCTTTCTTTTTCGCGAGGGATCAACAGATGATTTCATCGAAACAGTGGAGAAGATTCGTAGTTCTTCAACGGAGTTTCTGAACGGTATCCGCAGCTCGGCGCGCCAACTAATTATGGAACATTTTGATCGCGAGACAAATTTAGCTTCATTTACTGATTTGCTTGTGAAGCAGACCACGCTCGCCGAAGAAATCAACCCGCATGAGAATTTTGTACTGCAACAAATATAACTTTCCCTTCAGCGGCACCGAGGTTTACCTCTTCGAGGCTATGGAATTGATGCGCGCGCGCGGGCATGAAGTTGCGCTTTTTTCGATGACTGACAAGCGGGGCAAACCTACGCCGTATGATCGCTATTTCGTGAAGTCCGTTGACTTCAAGAGCCCGAGTACCAGTCCATTGGTCCGAGCCCGGCAGGCGGCCCATGCAATTTATTCGACCGAGGCACGGCGGAAATTGCGAGGGATGATTCGGGAGTTCCGGCCTGATGTGGCGCACGTTCGGAACATCTATCACCATCTCTCTCCTTCAATTTTGTGGGAGTTAAAACGTCAAGGCATACCGGTCCTATATCACGTAAACGACTTCAAATTGATTTGCCCGAGTTACAACATGGTGTCGCGCGGGAGTCCGTGCGAGAAGTGTCAAGGGGGCAAATTCTGGAACGTCGTGACTGAGCGCTGCTACCAGGGGCCAGCCGGCGCGCGCTGGATGCTTGCCGCGGAGGCTTACATTCACAAATGGCTGCGAACGTACGAAAAGTGCGTTGACCGTTTCCTCGCTCCAAGCCGATTCGTAAAGGACAAGTTGGCTGAAAATGGCTGGGACGAAAAGCGGATTGACGTGCTTCAGCATTTCCAGCTCATTCCCGGCATAGCGACTACCAATTTCAGCGGCGAAAATGCCATTCTTTATTTCGGCCGGTTGTCGCCGGAGAAGGGAGTCGCTGATCTCTTGCGCGCAATGCAACGACTCCCAGAAATCCGTTTGATTGTGGCGGGAGATGGCCCTCAGCGTCAGGAACTCGAAAGCCTCGCATGCGAACTGAATCTGAAGAATATCGAATTTAAGGGGCAAGTTGTCTCGACTGCCCTGGACACGTTGATCCGCGCCTGCCGATTTACCGTGTTTCCGTCGCGAGCTTACGAAACGATGGGCAAAAGCATCCTGGAATCTTTCGCGGGCGGACGGGCCGTCGTGGCCTCCGATCTTGGATCACGACGCGAACTCGTGCACGATGGGAAGACAGGTCTTCTATTTCGGCCGGGAGATGTTGACCAATTAGCGGAGGTGATCTCCCGGCTTTACTACGCGCCAGAAGTCGCGGCTCGAATGGGAGGTGAAGCACTAGAGTGGGTGCAAAGAAATCACTCGCAAGAAAATCATTTTGAACAGCTGATCAAGATCTATGGCGAATTGGCTGAAAAAAGTGGCCGCGCCTCCAAGAAGAACAGCCCTTTGCGAGTAGCGTTCATCGGAGGCCGGGGAGTGGTTTCCAAATACAGCGGCATTGAAACTTATTACGAAGAAGCCGGAAAACGTCTCGCGAGCATGGGACATGAGATCACTGTGTATTGCCGCTCGCACTTCACTCCTCCGATGCGGACCCTGAACCAGATGCGGCTGGTGAGATTGCCCACCATTCGCACGAAACATCTGGAAACCCTGGTGCACACGTTCCTCAGCACCGTGCACGTTATGTTTAGTGATTGCGAAATTGTGCATTATCACGCCTTGGGTCCCGCCCTTTTCTCATTTCTGCCCAGGTGGGTGGGGAAAAAAACTATTGTCACGGTTCAAGGCTTGGATTGGCAGCGAAAGAAATGGGGCTGGATCGCTGCAAGAGTGCTGCGTTTTGGAGAAAAAGCAGCGACTCACTTTCCCACCAGCACAATTGTGGTCTCACAAACCCTCCTCAAACATTACCAATCAGACAACAGTTCGCAAACTTGCTATGTGCCGAATGGAACTCTGATTCGTCCTCTTAGCGAAAATCGCCGGCTGAAGGAGTGGGGGCTGCAATCCGGCGGATACGTTCTATTTCTGGGAAGACTCTCACCCGAGAAGAATTGTCATCTCCTGATCGAAGCGTATGAAAACCTTAAGCCATCCGTAAAACTGGTACTTGCAGGCGGATCGAGTCATTCGGATGCGTACGTCAGGGGATTGCGAAAACATCAGAGTGATCAAGTCCGAATTTTCGATTGGATGTCGGGAGAAGCTCTGGATGAGCTTCTCACCAATGCGTGCCTGTTCGTATTGCCGTCGGACTTGGAAGGCTTGTCTCTGGCCTTGCTGGATGCAATGGGCGCCGGGGTTTGCGTGCTCGCCAGCGATATTCCTGAAAACCGCGAGGTAGTTGATGGCGTTGGATATACGTTTAAACATGGCGATGTGATTGCGCTCGAGAGGATGTTGAAATTGCTGATTGAGAATGCGGGCCTTCGAGAAAGTGCCGCCGAGAGAGCAAGAGAGCGCATTCAAAATCACTATCTGTGGCCGCAGATTGCGAGCCAAATCGAGGATATTTATCTGGACGTTATGGGAAGAGCGCGTCCACAGCGAAAGCCAACATCAATAAGAGAACCCAGTGTTGAGCCTCGAAGCCAAATCGCATGAAAGCGCAGCCCCTTTATGACACCTATCCCCCCGATCCTGACCATCTCCGCTGCGTTCGCCCTTGGCTTCGCTGCCGCTCACATCCCAGCCGCGCCAGCCGTCGCCGCCCCGCCGCTGATCGCCAGCGCACCCTACATCAGATGTGCCGGCCATCCCGACGAAATTCCGCCGCCAGACCGATGCTGCTTTAGATGACGCCATGCACGATCCCCGCTTCACCAACAATGAACGTCTGACCGCCTTCGCGTCCCGTATCGAATTCGACGCCCTATGCGCCCAGGACGACCGCTTCGGCACCCATGAGGCCGACACATTTTTGATGTAGGAACTCGCCCGGAATCAACGACTGCTAAACACGATGGAAGCCCACCGGAGTCAGCCATGACAGACGCCCTACATCGAGCAGCGAAACATTGCCTTCAAACCGTGAAAGCGTGTTTTGGTTTGTTCTCCCGCCTCGCATATTATTCCTGAATGTCCGCACTGCCTGAGAGTCCTGTTGTTCTGAGCTTCGAAGAGGCGCGCCACTTGGTGGAGGACCATGCCGCCAAATTGCGCCCTCGCGGGAAAGAGTTGACTCCATTGCTTGGCGCGGTGGAAATGATTCTGGCAGAGCCGGTGTTCGCAGATCGTGATTTCCCTCCTTTTCACCGCGCCGCACGGGATGGATATGCACTGCGCGCGGCTGACGTGCAAAATGTTCCGGCGACATTGGAGATTATTGGCGAGATTAAAGCTGGCGCCCGGGACAATCCTGCGATGCGAATCGAAAAGGGACAAGCCGTCTCAATCATGACCGGGGCTCCGGCGCCCTCGGGCGCAGACACGGTCGTGATGATCGAACACACATCGCGAACGGCCGATAAACGGGTCGAAATCGGGAGAACGATTTCTTCAGGAGACAATATCGTTCCGGCGGGCTCGGAAGCGAAGCGCGGCGACCGATTGCTCTCCCCGGGAACACGATTGGATCATGCCGCCATCGGGGTTGCGGCTTCCGTCTGGAAGGGCGCACCTGCTCGTATATTCGAAGCCAAGGATCGCGGTATTGGCGACTGGCGATGAGCTTGTGGACGTTTTGGCCCGGCCGGGTCTAACTCAGATTCGAAACTCCAATGGTTATTCGCTGGCTGCGCAGATTCAAGCCGCGGGCGGTGACCCGGTTCTGCTTCCCATCGCTCCGGACGAGCGCCGAGCGGCTCAGAGAGTTGATAAATGATGGACTGGAAGCCGATCTGCTGCTGATCAGTGGCGGCGTCTCCATGGGAAAATACAACCTGGTCGAGCAAGTATTGAAAGAATTCGATACTGAATTTTTGTTTACTTCGGTGAAGATTCAGCCGGGACGTCCGGCAGTCTTCGGACGAGTACCGAGTGGGCGCGGGCGCTGGGGAGGAGACTTCCGCCGGATATTTCTTCGGCCTTCCAGGGAATCCGGTCTCGACTATGGTCACGTTCGAAACTATTCGCGAGACCGATGATCGAAGCACTAGCCGGCATGTCGCCACGCAAACGTATTTTCCTGCACGCAAAATCGAAATCGGAAATAAAAACCAAAACTGGGCTGAAGCGTTTCTTGCCGGCAATTCTCTCCGGTGAATTCGAGCATGCAGAAGTGGAATTGGCGGCCTGGCAGGGATCGGGAGACATTGCCGCGACCGCGCGAGCGAATTGCTATGTGGTGATTCCGCCGGATCATGAAGCGGATTGCTGTGGGGGACTGGGTTCCGGTGATGATGAGGTAGGTAGCCACACAGGAAGATGTTTTCATCTGCCCGGCGGAGGAAGGCCTGACGTGTCAACTTGATTCACCGCATCACAGAAATCTCTTGCGTTCGCCAGCTACAGATGTAACTCTCACAGCGGAGAAAACGGTACATGTGCTTCTCAGCGACAGCCAACTTTGTCGGCAGCGGAGTTCTCGGCGCAGTCGGCGTGGTTACGTTGACCAAGGTGAAGCACAAGCGCGAACTGCTTTTCGCGTCACTGCCGGTGCTGTTTGCCATCCATCAGTTCATTGAAGGATTCGTCTGGCTCGGCTTAGACGGAATTTTCTCGCGAATGGTGGCCCACGACATGGGTGCAGCCTTCATGCTCTATGCACAGGGACTGCTTCCTTTCCTGCTGCCGATGAGCGTGTATCTTTTCGAGCCGGATAAAAAGAACCGCACCGGCATGTTGCCGTTCGTCGTGCTCGGCGCAGGAACGACGCTGTACATATTGTGGGCGCTGACGGCGTATCCGTTGCAGCTATACGTCCGGGCAAACAGCATCGTTTACATCAATCAGGCGACAAACAACACAGCCGTCGCCGTGATTTATGTGATAGCAACCTGCGGCTCGCTATTTTTCTCGAAGATAAAAATGATGGTAGTCTTCGGCGCGGCAAACCTCGCGATTCTCCTGGTCGTAATGGCATTCAAGCGCTACGGGCGATCTTCGATTGGCAATCGAGACACGCATAGGGTGCTATTATGTTGCCTTCGCTAGTCTTCTGAAAAGGAAAAGACTGCTTCTGGGATAGCTGCCCTCGAAGGTGCGGCTACTCTTCATGCGTATAAAACGACGCCTCCCAATTTTCCTGGCCGTGCTGCTGGTTGCTGCGGCAGTTGCATTTCTTGTTGTGCTCCGCAAACACGCCCCGCCGGAGCCAGCGCGGCTTCTGCCGGGTGCTGACGGGTTCGCATACATCAACCTGGAATGGATACGACGGACGAACATAACCGGCCAATTGCCGGCAGTACCCCATGATCCAGAGTATGAGCGATTTATCCAGGAGACAGGATTCCAATTCGAGCGCGATCTCGATCAGGCGGCCTTTGCCGTGCACTATGCAGGGAGTGCGGCGGGGGATTCGCAAGAGGCGAGGTTCTCGGAAGTTTTCGTCGGAAAAATTGATGGCGAGCGGTTGCGCGCCTACCTGCACAAGATCTCCAGTTCGATTGAAAACTACGGTTCGACGGATATTTACATCATTCCATTGGCGGGACGCACGCTACGGGTTGCGATTCTGGGAGTGGACACGGTGGCAGCGTCCAACACCAGTGATCCCGAAGTAATTCGCGGAATCATTTCGCGCTCCCGCAAGCTGGCATCGCCATTTGGCGGACCTGCACTGTTGCGGCAGTATTACAAGCATGTTCCGCTCGGGAGCCTTGCTTGGGCAATTATGCGGACCGGCGGGTCTTCAGATATAGCGGGCGGGGATGTAACAGCCGGGGATGCGGCGGCCGGATCGAATCCCCTTGGTCTCAATTCGTCTTTTCTATTCTCGAAACCTGCGGTAATAATCGGCTCAGCACGATACCTGGTTTCAGTTCACTTGAGGGCCGAAGCATTCACGGGGAGTGAAGAGGAAGCGCAGCAAGTGACGGAAAAAGTTAAGACATTCTTAAATCTTTTTGGATCTGCGGAGATTTCAGTCTCGGGCGCATCAGATCCGGACGTGAAGAAGCTGTTCGGGAGCTTGAAAGTCGAGCAGCACAAAGATCGAGCCGTTCTGACGGCGATTGTCCCAACAAATTTTATTCGCAAGCTGGTGGCGGAAGCCCCGAACGAAGTGGAACAGCAACAGGCCCCTTCCTCAAAAGAACGCCAGCCTGGGCGCTAATAAAGACTGTACTTCATGCGGGTGAGCTGACATTCCAACCCACGTCTCCGGCAAACCGAAGGGAATAGAGATCCTTCGACTCGGCTCTTCTTCGCAAGCGAAGAAGAGCAGTCGCTCAGGAAGACAATTCAGGTGTTTAGCCACTCGAGGTCACCTGAACGCAATCATTGGCACGGCAAGTAATGCCGCGATTATTCCAGCCGCTTTCCATCGGGTGAAGTGTTCGCGCAGAAAAATTCGGGCCAGCAACACGGTGACTACTGGATAAAGGGAAGTCAGCACGACGGCCTCATCTAATCTGCCGTTTTGGCTGGCGCGAATGAACATTACGCTGCCGCTCACATCGAGACAGCCGGCCAACACAGCCAAGCCAGTTCGGAACGAGTCCGTACCGCGGAACATTCGACCGAACAGCACGATAGAGCCTGTGAGGATTAACGAAGATACGCGGGCGGCGGAAGCAATCCAAAACGCCGAGCCGTTTCCGGCCTGCCTGACGCAAATGAAGAAGCCGGCAAATCCGATTCCCGCGAGCACCGCCAACCCTATGCCTTCGGGCGGCCCTTCGCGTTCGGGGCGCGAAACCATCCAGATGCCGAGCCCGGCGAGAAGAAATCCCGCAATCTGTACCGGACCCGGAATGCCCTCCAAAAAGATTCCGAGGGCGGTTGGAATTGCGGCGCCAAGCACCGCTGAAACAGGCGCGGCAAGCCCCATTCGGCCGCTTGCGAGTGCCTTATAGAAAAGTGCCAGGGCGAGGCCTCCGGAAAGGCCTGCTGCCAAGGCCCACACCAAACTGCGATTGGACGGAAATGCGGAGTGTTTCGCGACGGCGACTGTCGTAATAAATATGAGGCTGCTTGCGTGAGCTATGGCGGTAATCAGAAAAGCGTTGACGCGGCGCGATGCGTATCCACCGATAAAATCGCTGGCGCCCCAACACGCGACGGCAGCCAGGCTGAACGCAGCGGGCGCGAGTTGGAGTGATGCAGGCATATTTCCTGTGTCGGGGATTATAAGGTCGTTAACCACGAAGTACACGAAGGTTCACAAGGGAACGAGGTAATTCCGCCCGCGTCTTGAATTTTCTTTTGTAAATTAGCGAAAATATCAGGCCGCGCACATACTTGTTGACAGAGAAAGAGGTGCGATTATTCGGTCTTTCCCGGCTTTCCAGCGTGATAAACTTTCCCTAAGCATTCTCCCGGGAACCCAGGTTGATTGAGCTAGCCCCCTCTATTCTATCGGCGGATTTCGCGCGCTTAGCGGAGCAGATCCATGGTGCTGCCGAAGGCGGTGCCTCGATAATCCATGTGGACATTATGGATGGGCACTTTGTCCCCAATATCACGGTGGGCCCTCCGGTGGTGAAATCACTGCGAAAGGCTACGGAGCTGCCGCTCGATTGTCATTTGATGATCGAGAATCCGGACGAATTCATTCCGCAATTTGCCGATGCCGGTGCGGACTGGATTTCGGTGCACCAAGAGGCCTGCCGGCATTTGAACCGGACCCTGCATCTTATTCAGAGTCACGACTGTCTGGCGGGCGTAGTGCTCAATCCGGCGACGCCGGTGGAACTACTGACCGAAGTGCTCGGCATTGTGGATTATGTGCTGGTGATGTCGGTCAATCCTGGGTTCGGCGCGCAGGAATTTATTCCCGGGTCCGTTCATAAGATCCGTCGCCTGGCTGAGTTGCGGCGGGAGCGGCGGCTTAATTTTCGCATCGAGGTGGACGGCGGAATCGCGCACGACACAGCCGTAGAGGTGGTGAGGGCAGGGGCGGAAATTTTAGTTGCAGGCAACGCTATCTTCGGTCGGGGCGATCCAAAGACTAACGCCCAAAATTTACTGAAGACTGCTAATGAGGCCAGCTTGCTGAAAGTGTGACCTGTTCAGCGATCGAGCCGTACTTCAATTCGCAAAGGACTTAAAGGATTTTATGTCACGTCGTATCACTACAGCTTTCATTTTCGGACTGCTCGTATTTGCCGTCGCGTGCACAAATAAGAAAGTTAGCAATCCGCTGGCTAACGTCGGTTCCAAACAGCCGGACAAAGTACTGTTCGATCGCGCCATGGACGCGATGAAGCACAATCAATTCGAAACAGCGCGGCTGGATATGCAAACTCTGATTAATGCCTATCCTGACTCCGAGTACATTGCGCGGGCAAAACTGGCCGTGGCGGATTCCTGGTACGCAGAGGGCGGTACTGCCGGGTTGGCACAGGCGGAGGCACAATACGAAGATTTTGAGACGTTCTTTCCAAACATGCCGGAGGCGGCCGAGGCGCAGTTGAAGATCGGCAACATTCACTTCAGGCAGATGGAGAAGCCGGATCGTGATTACACGCACGCCGTGCGCGCCGAAGATGAATACCGGAAGCTGATTTTGCAATGGCCCGACAGCAAACTGGTCCCCGAAGCGAAGCGGCGGTTGTTGCAAGTTCAGGAAGTAATCGCAGAGCGTGAGTTTCGGGTTGGCCGTTTTTATTACACACGGCAATCTTATCCGGCCGCTATTGCGAGGTTACAGTCGCTTACGGATGAATATCCTTTGTACAGCAAAGCCGACGAAACCCTGTATTTGCTGGGGCAATCTTACGAAGGGGAAATCTCTGTTTTGCGGAGCAAGCAAGGGAACGAGGTGGTTAAGTCGCGGATGATCCAGGATTTTACCAAGCGTGCGGCGGACGCTTATTCGAGGATACTGACTCGCTATCCGCTGATGGATAGTGCAGATGACGCGAAGAAGCGGTTGGAAGCTCTGAAGCAGCCAGTTCCGAGACCGACGAAGGCGGCGGTCGCGCAGAACAAGGCGGAGGAAGCCAGCCGGCATGAAGGCACCGCGGTTTCCAAAGTGATGGGGACTTTCGAGAAAAGCCCCGATACGTCAGCGGCGGCGACGGTCGGCAATCCTGCGCTGGTCGAACCCAAAGTGACCAGTGCGGGGGAAGTGGTGCGGGCAGCCAATCGCGCAGCCATGGGCGACTCAGGGAAAGAGGGCGCATCTGTGGAGACGGTTAAGGGAGTACCGGCGGCAGATCAGCCTGCGCCCCGATCCGATTCTCCTCTTAATAGTGATGCCACGGTGACTGGAGGAACTGCGGATGTTTCGGTGGTGGATAACTCCATCCCGCCGCCGACTCAGAGTGATGCCAATGCGTTAACTCCGAACACAGCGCCTGATCCGAATGAGCTGAAACCGAACGTGACTGCGGACAATGGACAGCCTCCGACGCCGCCGGCCCAGGTGAATGAAATTACGCAGGGTAATTCCGATCCAGCTGCGACAACTGATACGAAAACTGCCGATGCGGCTGCGTCTCAGGATCCCGCTGACGACACCTATATCTCCTCAAGCAAGAAGAAGAAAAAGAAGGGACTGCATAAGGTCGTTCCTTTTTAGGCCCGCAGTGCTCGCGCGCGGACAGCCGTCCCGGTGGGCTGTTGAGTCGCGCAAAGCTCGATAACATAACAGTCAGCACACATGCTGTTCTGCTTTAGTAGTGACAAGATTTGAAATTCGTCACTGCCTCTGCCTTTGATTGCTTGTAAGATTTTGCGCATCCCATATATATTGAAAATCCTAAAAAATTCTTGCGATTCCCGATAACGGAGAGACGTATGTCCTTCTTTGTTCACCGTGCGCTGGCTGCCGTACTGGCGAGCGCTATCGCAGCCGCGGCTCAGGAGATGCCAAAATCTCAGCCGCCATTGTGGAGTACCAAGCCCGACGTTGCCGCCTTCGAGAAAATTGAGAACGATCGTCTCGCGGCCGCACAGCGTTCGATTGATGAAATTACGGCTGTCAAGGGCGATAAAACCATCGAGAATACGCTCGTGCCCTACGATGAAGCTGTTCACCAGATTGACTCCGCAACCTATTTTGCAGGACTGATGCAGGAAGTGCATCCCGACGAAGATTTCCGCAATCACGCGACGGAAATGACGCGCAAAGTGAGTGCCGTTTCCACCGCTCTTTCTCTTAATCAGAGCGTGTATCACGCATTGGCCAGCCTCGACCTTTCGAAGGCCGATTCGGCGACGCGTTACTACGTGCAGCGTCAACTCCTCGAGTTTCGCTTGTCCGGTGTTGACAAGGATGAAGCCACTCGCGCGCGCTTGAAAAAGCTTAATGATCAGCTCACCGACGAACAATCAACCTTTGACCGCAACATCGCCGATGGCCAGAAGACGGTGGAAGTGGACAGCGTCAAAGAATTGGATGGTCTTCCGCAGGACTACATTGATCGCCACAAACCCGGCGCGGACGGCAAAATTGTCATCACGACCGATTATCCCGATGTTTTTCCGGCGTTGAAGTTTGCCAAGAGCGATGCCTTGCGGCGCAAGCTGTGGGAGGCGCTCGATAACCGGGCTTATCCCAAGAATCGCGAAGTGTTGCAACAGATGATGCAGACGCGTTATGACATTGCAAACCTGCTCGGCTACCCTTCCTGGGCCGATTACAACGCCGCTGACAAAATGATCGTGAAGGGCGGGAACATAGGCGATTTCATTCAACAGTTAGACAACGCGACGCGGCCGCTGGTTCAACGTGAGTTCGCCATGCTGCTTGCAGAAAAACAGAAGACGGATCCCCAGGCCAAGGAGATCGGCGACTACGAGGTTGCGTATCTCAGCGAAATGGTTCGGCGGTCCGAGTACGATTTCGATTCGCAAGCTGTGCGTCCCTATCTGCCTTTTGCGCAGGTGAAGCAGGGCATTTTGGATACGGCCTCGAAGCTGTTTCATGTGACGTTTCGCCAGGAGCAAAACGTTCCCGCATGGGACCCGTCAGTCGAGACCTGGAATGCGATCGAGAATGGGAAGGTAATCGGCCGATTTTATCTTGACATGCATCCTCGGAAAGGCAAATTCAGCCATGCTGAAATGGTTCCGGTATTGGACGGCATCCGGGGTAAGCAATTGCCGGAAGCAATTTTGGTTTGTAACTTTCCGATTCCCACAGCGAGCGACCCCGGCTTAATGGAATATGGAGATGTTGTCACCTTCTTCCACGAATTCGGACATTTGATGCATCACATTCTGGGCGGCCAGCAGCAATGGGCAGGAATCAGCGGTATCACCATGGAAGGGGATTTCGTCGAGGCTCCTTCGCAAATGCTCGAGGAATGGATGCGCAGTCCGCAAGTGCTGGCGACCTTTGCGCGCAATTACAAGACGGGTGAGCCGATTCCGGCGGAACTGGTTGCGCGAATGAACCGGGCATCTGCATTCGGGCGTGGAAACTGGGTCGCAACCCAAACCGAGTACACCGCAATTTCCTACGACATGTATAAATCCAAACCTCAAGACATTGATCCGGACTCGGTCTGCGCCGACGACACGAAGCGCTACACTCCGTTTAAGCCAACGCCAGGGACACACATGTACGCTTCTTTCGGCCATCTGGGCGGCTATTCGTCAGCTTATTACACATACTTGTGGGACAAAGTTATTGCCGAGGATTTTTTCGTGCAGTTTGATCACAACAATCTTCTCGCTGGGGAAGCGCCGATGCGCTATCGGCATGTTGTGCTCGAACCGGGAGGCTCGATGTCGGCGAATGATCTGGTTAAGAATTTTCTGGGACGTCCGCAGAATATGACAGCGTTCCAGAAATGGATGGGCGAGGAATTCGAGGCGGCTGCGGAGAGTACGAAAACCGGGCAGTAGCGAGGGCTTTCAGCTAGCAGCGTATGACGGCTGGTCTTTCACTCCTCCGGTTGGCTTTTGGAGTGGCGATTGCCTTTTCGGTCTTGCTCATCTAAAGCGCCATTGAGCTTCTCCACCAACTGCATCAGCTTTTCGGAGTCATGCTCGACGCTTGCTGCCTCAGCGAAGTGTTGCCACGTATTGGGGTCTCCGTGTGACATGAGCTGGTCTCTTGTTAAGTTCCTATCAAACATAGCCTTAATCTTTTCTAACGTCTGGTCAATATTGAACAAACCGCGCAAGAAATCGAAATATAGGCCACCCCTCAATAGCAACCGCTTGATTGTGGAAATTTCGCCTCCCAGCCTCGGACACCGTAAGCGTTTACGGTGTATACTTCGGCGCACTTCAAATGATTAGAACTGCTCAACCCTTCCCCAAAAAGGAGACAATTCCCGTGCGCAAGCGCTCCGCCCATGTTCTGCTTATTGTCGCCGCTTCTGGTTTTCTTGCTATCGCTGCCGTCGCGCAAAATCAACCCTCCGCGGGAACCGCGCCATATCTAAATCCCCAATTGCCGGTCAGTGTGCGAGTGGATGACCTCATATCGCGTATGACGTTGGAGGAAAAAGCCTCTCAGTTGGTGAACGAATCCAGGGAGATTCCTCGATTAAAAATTCCTGCTTATGACTGGTGGAGCGAGGCTCTGCACGGGGTTGCTCGCGCTGGAACAGCAACAGTGTTTCCTGAACCCATCGGGCTCGCCGCCACGTTTGATCCTCCGCTGATCCATGAGATGGGTACCGTTATTGGCGTGGAGGCCAGGGCCAAACACAATCAGGCGGTCCGCGCCGGAAGGCATGATATTTACGAGGGCTTGGATTTTTGGTCGCCAAACATCAACATTTTTCGCGATCCGCGCTGGGGGCGCGGCCAGGAAACTTATGGCGAGGATCCATTTCTTACCTCGCGCATGGGTGTGGCGTTTGTAACTGGATTGCAAGGCGACGATCCCAAATATATTCAGGTTATTTCCACTCCCAAGCATTTTGCCGTACATAGCGGTCCGGAGCCATCGCGCCACAGCGTCAACGTGGCCGCGACCAAGCGCGATATGACAGACACATACTTGCCTGCGTTTCGCGCCACTATCACCGAAGGCAAAGCCGGATCGGTGATGTGCGCCTACAACCGTGTGAACGCCGAGCCCGCTTGCGCGAACAGCTTTTTACTTGAGGACGAACTGCGCGGGGCGTGGAAGTTCAACGGATACGTTGTATCGGACTGCGATGCGGTCGCCGATATTCAGCGCGGACACCACTTCACGGAGACTTTGGCAGAAGCCGCCGCCGTCTCGTTAAAAAGAGGAACCGATAACGAGTGCGCCGACTTCGGCCAGAAACCTGCCGACAACTCCGATTACCAAAAATATGTGGACGCGGTGAAGCAGGGGCTACTGACTGAAAAAGACATTGACACTTCGCTCAAGAGGCTCTTCACTGCCCGTTTTCGCCTGGGTTTGTTCGATCCGCCGGAGATGGTGAAGTATGCCCAGACTCCTGACTCTGAAATTGACAGCGAAGCCCATCGCCAACTGGCACTGAAGATAGCCCGTGAGTCTATGGTTCTCCTGAAGAACGATGGCATCCTTCCTCTTGGTACGGGAACGAAGAGAATCGCCGTCATCGGGCCGCTGGCTTTATCGTCCCGCGCGCTCCAGGGCAACTATAATGGCACGCCGTCACGGTCTACGACTGCGCTGGATGGTATCCGCAAGCAGTTTCCGCAGTCTGAAGTGACGTTCACGCCCGGCACCAACTTCTTGCGCGAAGACTTGCCAGTCCCCGGTTCGGCGCTCACGACCCCCGACGGAAAGCCGGGATTAAAGGCGGAATATTTTTCCGACCCCGGCTTCAAAGGTACGCCGGTAATTTCTCGCAATGAGCCTGACGTAAATTATGAATTCGCTCCGGGCACTCCCGGCAAGGAGAATATCTACGCAGTAAGGTGGACGGGCTATTTGACTCCCTCTGAGTCCGGAACGTACCAACTCGGTCTGAATGGAAGCAGAGAACGCCTCTCGCTGGATGGAAAAACAATTTTGGATGACCCCAAAGGACATTCGTCCCGCCCTGTCGTCTCTGAAGTGACTTTAGAAAAAGGACACCGCTACGCAATAAAAATCGAATACTTCCAGGGCCGCGCGCGTGGCGTAAAACTGGTCTGGTCGCGATCGAGTTCAGACCCGTCTGCGGATGCGGTTGCAGCAGCCGCGACAGCGGACGTAGTGGTCGCGGTTGTGGGAATCACGTCCGATCTCGAAGGCGAAGAGATGGATGTAGCAGTCCCCGGCTTCAAGGGGGGAGATCGCACTACTCTCGATTTGCCAAAACCCGAAGAAGACTTGCTCGCAGCCCTGAAGACAAGCGGAAAGCCGCTCGTCGTTGTTCTCATGAACGGCAGCGCACTCTCGGTGAATTGGGCGAACGAAAATGCAAATGCCATCTTGGATGCGTGGTATTCGGGCGAAGAGGGCGGCGCCGCCATTGCTGAAACGCTTGCCGGAGTCAACAATCCCGCAGGACGTTTGCCGGTTACGTTTTACAAAAGTGTGGATCAGTTGCCGCCGTTCGAAGACTACTCGATGAACAACCGCACTTACCGCTACTTCGATGGCCAACCGTTATATCCCTTTGGGTACGGCTTGAGCTATTCGAAGTTCACCTACAGCAACGTGAGACTTTCGGCGGCCAGCTTGAACGCGGGTGATTCACTTACTGTTGACGCGGATGTTAAGAATGAAAGCGATCGCGAAGGAGACGAAGTTGCAGAGCTGTATTTGACTTTCCCCAAGACCTCCAGCCCTCAGATCCATGCGTTGAAGGGTGTGACACGAGTACACCTGAGAGGCGGCGAAACTCAACACGTCCGCTTCACGCTGGATGCACGCGCGCTGAGTGCAGGGGATGACAACGGAGACCGAATGGTTTCCGCTGGAGTTTATCGGATAAGCGTCGGCGGAGGTCAGCCAGGGACCGGTGCTCCCCAAGCCGAGGAGAGCTTCACCATCAACGGCGAGGAGAGGCTGCCGGATTAAGCAAGTAAGACGGGTGCTGTGTGGACGAAAAACTCCGCTCAACAGAGAGCTTTGAAAGATGGGCGATTTCCGGAGCGCGCGCGCCAACCCAGATTCCAACCGGGAAGGGGCCGACTTGCAGTCGGCCCGATCTCTTAATCGGCGGAGTTACGGCCCGACTGCAAGTCGGGCCCTTCCCTATTCTGGTTGATCTCCAGATTTTTCCGTAGCCTGTTAGTCGCCCGATAGTCCAATCCGGAGTAATTGTCGGCGCGGCTGAGCCGCGCGCCCGTTCAAAGCAGCGCCACCCCGCGTTTCTCACCTTCTCCTGCAAGCTGTTAATCTGTGCACGAGGAATCCGAATGAAGTTCATCGCCCTTTTCACCCTCTTCTCTTGTTTAATGCTGCAAGCTCAACCATCCTCCAAGCCTACAGTTGCGGAAGCGGAACAATTTATGAGTCAGGCGGAAACTCGCTTGAACGACATCAACGTGAAAGCGAATCGTGCGGCGTGGGTGCAGATGAATTTCATCACCGACGACACCGAAGCGATGTCGGCGGACGCCCAGGATCAACTGACTGCGGCGACCACCGAGTTAATCGAGAAGGCGAAACGGTTTGATGGACTTACGATGCCATCGGAACTCGCACGCAAATTCATGCTGCTGCGATTGTCGTTAACGGCACCGGCTCCAAAGGATCCCGCGCTGCGGCGCGAAATGTCGCAAATCGGGGTTTCGCTCGGTTCGGACTACGGCAAAGGCAAGTATTGCCGGAAACCGGGAGACTGTCTCGACATTACGGCGATCGAACACATCATGGAAACCAGCCGCGATCCCAAAGAGCTCAAAGATGTTTGGATCGGCTGGCATAATATTTCTCCTCCGATGCGAGAGCGTTATGCCCGCTTCGTGGAGCTTTCCAATCAGGGCGCCCGCGAACTGGGCTTCAAAGATACTGGGGCATTGTGGCGGGCCGGCTATGACATGCCTCCCGACCAATTCAGCGCTGAGGTCGAAAGGCTCTGGCAACAGATGCGCCCACTCTATCTTTCGCTTCACACTTTCGTCCGCGCCAGGCTTTCGCAACACTATGGACCAGATCTCGTTCCGCCTAGCGGAATGATTCCTGCTGATCTTCTGGGAAATCCATGGGCTCAGCAATGGGGTGGCATCTTCCCACTCTTGGGATTGCCCGAAAATAGCCGGGGCTACGATCTCACCGAACTGCTCCAGGCCAAGAATCTTGACGCCAAGGGGATGGTGCACTACGGCGAGAATTTTTATAAGTCGCTGGGCTTCGCCCCACTACCGCAAACTTTCTGGGAGCGGTCACTGTTTACAAAACCTGCGGACCGCGATGTCGTATGTCATGCCAGCGCGTGGGACATTGACGACCAGGACGACCTTCGCATCAAGATGTGCATACAGGTGCGCGATGTAGATTTCGTGACCATCCACCACGAGCTCGGCCATAACTTTTATCAGCGAGCCTATAAAAACCAGCCGTACATGTTTGAAAACGGCGCGAATGACGGCTTTCATGAGGCCATTGGCGACACTATTGCTTTAGCTATTACGCCGGAGTATTTGAAGGAAATTGGATTGCTCGACAAAACTCCTCCGCCCGAAGCCGATATCCCAATCCTGTTAAGACAGGCGCTGGACAAGGTAGCATTTCTTCCCTTCGGACTCATGATTGACCAGTGGCGCTGGAAAGTTTTCTCCGGCGAAATTAAGCCTGCCGATTACAACAGGTCCTGGTGGGACTTGCGCGAGAAATACGAAGGCATCGCTCCGCCGGTCGAACGCAGCGAGGCGGACTTCGATCCCGGCGCCAAGTATCACGTCCCTGCAAATGTTCCATACATGCGCTACTTCCTCGCCGACATTTACGAATTCCAGTTCTATCGCGCTTTGTGTCGTGAATCCGGATACAAAGGCCCGCTGAATCGTTGTACTTTCTTCGGATCGAAAGCCGCCGGAGAAAAATTCGACAAGATGCTGGAAATGGGCCAAAGCAAGCCCTGGCCCGATGCATTGGAGGTGTTAACCGGAGAACGTCATTTGGACGCTGGAGCCATCCTGGAATATTTCGCGCCTCTACAGAAGTGGCTGGACGAGCAGAATAAAGGGCAGAAGGAAGGTTGGTGAGCTGAAGGCGAGACGAATGTGGTAGCGTTTGGGTCACCGCAAAGATCGGAATGCGTTGGGATGTGTATGCGCAATTCCGGGTACGTGCAAGGCCGCGGGTGTACAAAGGCGCGTGATAAAATCCTGATTGGCCCGAACGTTCCACGCCAGCGATAGCCTTCGCTGGGTTGTTGAAAGCATAATGTAGGCGCGTAGCTCAGTTGGTTAGAGCGCTACCTTGACACGGTAGAGGTCAGGAGTTCGAGTCTCCTCGTGCCTACCATATCTTTCAAATACATACGAAAACCCGCCTGGAAAATCAGGGTCCATTAGGGTCCAATAAGCGCTCGCTCTCCACGAAAAACACTCTTGTTCGCGCATTCTTGCTGCGCTGCGGGATGAATTTTCTTGAAGGGTTACTGAACTAGGTTTGATCTGCTTTGCGACAGCGATCCCGTGGGTAGAATCGCATCGACCAGTTTCTCCTGAGCGAGACGCTTGGTCTTTGATGTCGCTTGCAAGTATTGGTTGGTGACGTTGAGGTTGCTGTGCCGCAAGTAGTCGCGGATGGTGAGTTGATGCTCGCCCATGTCCGCCAGAATGCTCCCTACGGAATGTCGAAAGGTATGCCAGCCCACGCCCGTGATTCCAACTTTGACGAATGCAGGCTTGATCTTTCGGTTCAGCACCGAAGCCAGATCTAGCGGCTTTTGTGCCTTTCTGCGCAGTGACGGAAACACGAAATCGGTTTCTGCCGTGTACAGGCTCTGTTCCTTCCATTCGAGCAGCGCATTCTTGACTGCCGGATGCATGGGTACGGATTTCGCCGATGCTTCCGTCTTGGTTGCTTTCAAATGCCCTCCTCTCCGCCAGTAGTAGGAATGCTGAATGAAGAAGACCTCTTTCATGAAGTCGCAGTCCATCCAGCGCAGAGCTCCGATTTCTCCACGTCGCGTGCCCAAGGCCCCGATCAACAATACTAGGAGTTGATCTCGAAACTGCAACTCCGCAAGGCCTTGTTTGACTTGTTCCGAGGACAACACCAGGGGCGCTTTCCTGCGTTTGGCACTGACCCGTACACCCACGCTCGGACCCCTCTTCCCGCCACTGCCGACCGCCGGTCCCGACGAGATCGGGTTGTAGCCACAGAATTCCCAACGGACGGCATGTGAAAACAAGGCCGACATTACGTTCTTGATCTTTGCCTTGGTTCCACCCGCCAAATCCATTGCCCGTAACCAGCGTTCGACTTCTACCGTTTTGATCTCGTCCAGAAGCAGATCTCCCCAGCGCGGGAGAATCCGGTTCTTTACGACGATGGTGTATACGTCTTGGGTCGAGATTTCCTTCAGGGGAAGTTCTTCTGAAGAGTAGTGTTCCCAAAGCGTGGTGAGTGTCGTTCGGTTTCGACTGTTGTTCCCGATTCCGTGTTGATGGTTAGCCGCGGTGCGTCCACGGCCGCCTGTGCTGCCGATTCGGTTGGATATTCTTTCAGAGTTCCAACCTGCAGCTTGCGCCGGACAGGTTTTCCGTTGACCTTTTCCCACCAGCGGTAAACCCATACAGCAGGGCCTCTCCTTCGCACTTCACAATTTAAACTTCCATGTTGGTAGCGTTTCCGTCTAAACAAAGTTCCTCCTTTTGTTTAAACGGCACTGGCAGCCGGATGCATGATATCTCAGACTGCGGACGAACTCGGATTTTTTTCGTCGCAGCACCATCGAATGCTCAGCCACCAATACTTTGTAGCCACTCGTTCAGTTGTGAAGCACGAAAGCGCCAAAGCTTTCCGATCCGGATTCCTACCACCGTCCCCCGTCGAGCCATCCTCTGAAGGGTCTTAGGATGAATCTTCAAGAGATCAGCTGCTTCATCGCTATCGAGCAGGGGCTCGAATCGATCCCCAGGGTCTGCGATTTTGCCACCTAGTTCATGTGGAAGAGATGTCATAACTGACTCCAATTCTGCTGCTCACCCGATGGTTCCATACCCAGTTTGAGCCTGCACCAGCCCGACCAATCTGGACCCACCTCTCGCCCTCTAACGACGGGCGTTCTTCCTGGCGCGTTGGAGGTGTGCTGCACAATCTGTTCGGATTCGGCTTTTGCACTGCTCATGAGGAAATCGTAAGCTCAAAGAGCGCCTTTTACGTAAAGTATGTACTGTACTGTTCCTCGCTTTCCTAGCTCTTTCCTAGGAAAGAGCTAGGAAAGCGAACAAACATTATTGACTTTAGAAACACCATCGCAACGAACACCACAGTGCATACGCAGGGGTCCTGGAGTGTACTTGCCTGCACCAGTCTCCACGAGCCCGCAAATCTTGGCAAAAGGTGCACACTTTTCGCTTGAGCCCGCACCAGCTCTAACAAGGTGGTATGCGTCAAGGGCAGATTGCGGCACGCGTAAAGTCAAGGTCAAGCACTTTGGTGCAGCACCACAGTGCAGCACCAAGGTGCACTCGTGGTGCACTGGGTTGTACTGCGCTGCACCAAAGTCCGGGCGAAGCATAAATCTTGGCAAAGATGAACATTTGTTCGACTCTGAGCTCGAAAGCGGTGTACTTGGTGATGCACTGGCCGCATTTTCAGTCATTGAGGGCCGAAAATCGGCCCACAAGCGGGGTATTTGAGCAGAAAATTAGTAACTTTACCGTGCACTTGTGATGGACCGGTGTGGACCACAAGTACTTGTGCGAGGCTGAAATTTGCGGCGCATTGTTGGAATCACTTATGAATTCTTGGTCAGGCTAAAGGAATGCAGGAAACAACGAGGGTTAACTTGGTCTCCCGGCACACGACTGACGGCCTATCAGCCGGACTCTCTCTCGTCCGCACGTGACACCTAATCATTGGACTTTGGCTCTGCGCCAGTTGTGTGCGGGGTTTTCAGGTTCAGACAGTCGCGAGGCAGCACTCAGGCGCATCCTGATCATGAATGATAAAGGACGTTATGGTTCCCTACGCCACGGCAGTCACGGCGCACGCCCCAGGCCAGGGCATAATTTAGGTTCGTGAACGCTCACAGATAGCGACGCACCCGTCTGCAGGATGGGGACGACTTCGAAAAATCCGGTTCGGATGCTGCCGACAAGGATGCTTCCGATTTGGACGGTCCCCTCTTCCGCCCCGTGGCAAACAATCGCACAAAGACACTGGAAAAGCATCTCGATCCCGGTTCCGTCTATTGCAACATCGTCATCAAGTATGCTCAGGCGACGGGTATAAGCGCTGAAGCAATCGGTGTGTGCGTGCATTCGATGCGTGCGACTGCTGCGACGAATGCGCTCTCTCACGAAGCGGACATCGCCAAGGTGCAGAAGTGGCTTGGCCACGCGAATGTGTCCACTCCCCGCCTCTACGACCGTCGCAAGAGCAAGCCAGAAGACAGCCCGACATTTCATGTGAAGTATTAAGATGAGTCGAGGATCTAATTGTCTTTTTCGAGATGGGGGTAGTTGAGAAATATGCCCCGCAGATTTGTTGGGAGCAGAGTGTTCGGAGCGTCGTCTGGGGATCGTCTATTCCTTGACGTGAGCGTCCGAAATCTTGTGACGGTAACCTACCAGCCTTCTCAAGCTAAACTTAAGGAATCCAAGAGATACGCGGCGCCGAAAGAGCACGAAAAGGCGAAACGGAAGCTACTGGAAATAGGCGGGCCCAAACACCACCTGTCGATATATCCGCTGAATACGCTTCCATCCCATCCCGGCTTCCTCCAGCCCAAGTACAAACGGATACAGAAAATTACATTGGAAGGTTTCGACTTGGGGAGTCCGGTGTCGGTAGAGGACGTTCCCGATCTATTGGGGGACCTGCCCTCAGGGTTTGAAGGATTTTTCCTATGGGCTGGGCTTGGTGAAGGATTACCGATTCATTATCAACGTTATCCCAGGAAATTCCTCAGATTAAGCACCTCGTAATCAGCCAGGAGAACGAGACCGGAATATCAGGGCAGTCCTACACATTGAGCTTTGATCACTATGACTCGATCAGAAGAGGCATTAATCGCATTACGTCAAGGCAGCAGAGTGACGGGGTCAAGGACAAGCGGATACTCGCGCACAATTCACTGCTAACGTCACTGGACCCAAAGAATTTTCCGGAGCGGACCCGGCCTTACAAAAAGAGACACGATCTTCAAATTGATTTCGACCGACGGCAAGGCCCCCATACCGCTTTCGACGGCGGATCAGAACGCCGCATCCGTCTGGTTGATCAAAACAGGAAGGAAATGGCGCAAAAGGCGCCGCAACAGCTTCTGCAGCTTCGCAGGGATATCGAACTGGTAACGTTCGAAATATTGATTGCGAAGTACGAGGAAATGCTCGCTAAGAATCTCCCCGAGGCGCGCTGGCAGGAGCTGTTTAACGAGAATCCGTTCATTCTCAACCTGGCGTTTGGATATCCCGTTATCAAAATACAGGATCAGGCACACGTCGGCGGCCAAAAACTGTCCGGGTCCGGCGAAACCATTACGGATTTTCTGGTGAAGAACGGCATGAGCAATAAGCCGCGCTCTTCGAGATCAAAACACCCGGTACGCCCCTCTTGAACAAGACGGCCTATCGCGGGCAGCTTTATACCCCGTCTTCTGATCTTTCCGGTGCGATAAACCAGATGCTGGATCAAAAGAACGAATTCCAGAAAGATATCGCCGGATAAAAGAGAACAGCCGAATTTACAATTTGGAGTCCTACGCTGTTCACGGAGTTTTGGTGATCGGCACGACCCCGAGGGGCTGGACCAGCAGAAGTCTTCTGAACTCTTCAGAGGGAATTCGAAAGACATAACCGTCATCACGTTTGATGAATTGCTGGCGAAGCTCAAGCTGCTTCATGATTTCCTCGTTTCCCAGGCGCCCGAGGCACGTCAGGCGTCCATGTTGCATGAGCTTGAAACGAAGGTGCTGCGATTGCAGAATGAGTTCCATGGTCTGTTCGAGTACACCGAATCCAGGTCTGGTTCACTTCGGATGGGAACATCGAAGCCGTTGCCAGGCGTTGATGGCAAGAGGGTTGGATCGGCCATAGGTAAACTGGCTGTTCTCAAGTTCGGATTCGACAGTGCACGTTTGCAGGTACCCCCCTACCCCGTGGCCTTTGACGAATCCGGGGACCATACCATCAAGGTCCAGACATTGGACGAATTCATCGGGCAAGCTGCAAAGGTCATCTCGGATGCTGAGGCCGTCCTAGCTACACAAATTAGGAAATAAACTCGGAACAACGCCTTAAACGGGATTATCCCGCGCTATGGGATATGTTGAATCTGGACATTCCCCCATTTTTCGCTTAGATACTCGGCAACCAAACGTCGGTGGCAGTGATGAGGTTTTTCTTCACTGCAAAGCAGGCATCCTCCGTCAAGAGCCTGTGATGAAGCGGTTTCCTCAATATGACGAGAACGCATTAAGTCCAGAAACTGCCGCTCGTAAAGACTCCAGTCGCCCTTTTGCTTCTTGTACACATCCAGCATGTCTTGGGTGGGCGCCAGGGTCGGCATGTGGACATACTCGATGTTGCAGATTGCCTTGGCAAAGAATCGAAGGTCGTCCTTTTTCGTAAAGCCGGCAAGCTGCGATACGTTATTTAAGCGAACATCTATCAAACGCTTTACTCCGGCTTCTTTGAGCCGGGTGAAGAAGGTCTCAGCTGGCTTCTTTGTGAAGCCGATCGTAAAGAGCTTCATCCCGCGATGCTCCTGATAGCGGGAGGTTCCAGCTCGCGAACATCGCTGCGCTCATACGCGATGCGTTTTTCCTGAAGGCGGTAAGCGTCCGCCAGTATATCTTTAAGAGCGGAACATATCATGTTCAGGCAGGCGAAGCTGACGCAACAGGCGATTCATAGCGTCCTCGTGGCTTTCAAGACTGCCGTCAGCATGAATATGCTGGACGACGAGACCCGCTGCATCAAGATGTCGAGCGACCAAGACAGTACGATGGCATTCAAGGGGCTCTTTCTCCGCGCACATCAGTGAAACACGATACTTCCTGATTCCTTCCTCGATTCGATCAAGCCCCTTCCGAAAGATTTCCGTTTGTGCGAGCCGGTCGTATTGCACCTTTCCTCCGTCGTAGCATGAAGGATCTTCGCTGCGCGCACCAAGCTCCTTGCCAAGGAAGACATAGGAAATGCCGGCCTTATGCAGAGCCTGTTTGAGATCTTCCTTGTTGAACTGGGGATTTATGCGGCTATAGGGTTTGGATCTCACGTCACAAAGCGCAGTCACCCCGTGCTTCTTGAGCAAAGCGATAAATCGGTCCTGGGGATGCGTGGAGTGACCGATTGTGAAGACTGTCTGTGGCATGATCCCTACCTTACAATGGCTGTTCACTGATAATCGTTGCGACTAGCTTGTAGCAATAGCCGTCCGTGTGTGCCTCGGCAAGACTCACACAAAAATACACATCCTGGGCGACCGGATAATTCCCGTTCTCCCTGGCCAGAAACGCCCGCTCGACGACGGGGTCGGTGACCATGAAATCATAGCGAACCCCCTGATATGTAAAGTCAGCCCGCACCTTCCGCTTTGGATTTGCCGAACCCGGCTCCCGGAGTAAGCACGCGGATAGTAACATCCTCCGGTTTGATGAGCACAAGCGAATTCTGATGAGCGGCCGCCACGGCCTGAGTCATCCGATCATGGCGACCGTGGTAGGTCAAATCGCCATTTGTCCAAAGGGTAGGCGGCGTATCCACAAGATCAGACAAGTCGGCCCAGGCCAGGATGCCTTTCTTCGTCCAGTAGGACTCATCGTTGATCATGTGATTCTCAGTCTGGTGGACGCGCGGCACCGGTGCAATCATCGGTATCTCAATAATGTCCAGAATCTGAGGGTCCTGGCCGTCCTCATAATGTTGTTCCTCAAGCGAAATCTCAGCAGTAGGACGGGCACTGACAGGCCTGATCCAGCCATGATGCTCGCCGTCAGCTGTCTCTTTCCCGGCCACACATTTGCCGCCCGGCTTTCTCGAATTCGCGAGACAGACAATCGTCTTGTTGTAGTTCATTGCATTACCTCGGAACACCGGCTCCGATCAATACCACGACAGACTACTCCTGAATATAACCAAGATTTTTCAGCCGATTCACGAGAGCCTGAGCACTGACCCCGTATCTGCGGGCCATCCCTTGAAGGAATCCATCATCAAAAAGATCGACAGATTCTTCACTGGCTAAATCGGCTTCGAGAAATTCCTTGGGCATTAGGAGAGTGGCTGCGAACAAATTAGCTTCCCGCTCAGCGTCATCCGTGCCCTGGCTCGATACATCATCTCTCAGCCGAACACGGAATCTGTGATCGATATGGAGCTGCTCCTGGTCGTGGAGCAGCAAGTGCCCAAGTTCGTGCGCCGCTGTGAAATTTTGTCGCACGGGAGCGTGGTGTGTGTTGACCCCGATCACCGCCTGTGCCTCATCCCGATACAGAAAACCAGATATGTCATCCTCCAAAGACTGATGGAAGAGTCTAGCGCCTTTTGCTTTGGCAATTCTTTCTACGGGCACCGGAGCTGTGGTGATGTCATAGGTTGCCAACAGATCTCGAACCAAGAATTCAATCTTGCGTCTTCGAATGGCCATGAATCTCCTCCTTCTCCGTAGTTTTGATTCCTGCCTCAATGAACTCCCTCACCTCTTTCGAGAGCGAAGTCAAATCAGGCAAATTAACAGGCTCTGGTCTCAGGCGCTCAGGTAATAGAGCATTGGCATTTACATTGAGCGTGTCAGCGATGTCGTAAAACGTGTGCAACAGGATGTTTTGCCTCCCCTTCTCGATGTTGCTCATCGATGGTCTCTTGAGACCGATAGCCTTCGCGAGCCCCTCCTGCGATAGTCCGCGTTCCTTACGTTTGGCGCGGATCGCTTCTCCCACCTTCTTATAGAAACCAGGTGTGATCGTTCATATCCTGGATGTCACTGTACGACCACCGGCAACAAATGTCAATAATAATAACAAGTTATCATTAAAAACATCTAAGTGATGCTTCCATAAGAAACTGTTCGTGTTATAATGGTTTAATGTCAGCCCATTGATCAGGGGCGAGTCACTTTGGAGTTGAGCCATGACAAGGAATGGAAAGCAATGCGACACGGACTTGATGGGCGGTGTCGGGATAATGATGGTGAGATTCGCCAAAAGCGCGGGGACACCCTAGTGGGCACCCTGCGAAAAACATACGGGCCGGACTTTGCGCCAGGGGTCCGCAGTGACACGCGGCTGGATACCCTGCGCGAACGCGCTGGCGGAGAATCCCTCACAAAGATTGTCCAAGAAGAGAGGTAGTGCCATGAATACCCTCGAAGCGCGGCGGTTGAAGGGCCTTTCGCATCAGCGCAGATAGCACGCTGACATCGCGGACTTTGCGGCGGAGTGCGTCAACCTCAATCGCGAGGATGCGGAAGAATATCGGGAACAGGTTCGGCAGGCTCCGCGACAAGCTGGACAAATACGCGGCGGACCATCCCGACTACGGCCTCATCAAGACGCTGCTTTCGGGAGCCTCGCAAAGGGCACAGCACTAAAGATGCTCAACGACATCGATGTCGCGTTTTATGTGAAATCCGAAAAGACGCCGAGCTCTGAGCCGGAACTGCTTGAACTGGCTGGCCGAGCGCCTGCGCGAAGCCTACCCCCAGATGAAACCCGATCAGATCAAGCTGAACAGGCATTCGGTGTGCATCAACTATGCGGTGAGCGGCCTGAGCGTTGATGTCGTGCCGGTCCAGTACAAGGGTGATCCGGACGATCGTGGATATCTTTTTGCGTTCGATGGCGGAAAGCCGTGCTCACCAGCATTCCGCTCCACCTGGCTTTCATCCGCAAGCGAAAGGCGCGGCAGAAGGATGCATTCGCGCAGGTAATCCGGCTGGTGAAGTGGTGGGTGCGGTTACAGAATACCAAGGATGAAGACTTCAGACTCAAGTCCTTCATCACGGAGATGATTGTTTCGCATCTTGCGGACTCCGGCGTCAGCATGGCCGACTACACCATCGCGCTGGAGAAGATCTTCACCTACATCGTAAAGTCCAGGCTCAAGAGCCGGATTTCCTTCACGGACTACTATCCGGCGTCGAAGTTGCCAGGACCTACTGGAAGCCGATCGAGATTTCGATCCGGTCAACGAAACAAACAACGTGGCGGCTCTCTACGAGAGAGCCACCGGCAGAAAATTGTAACGGCCGCACAGGATGCGCTCGAAGCCATATCCGAGGCCCGGTTTCGCGACTACGCGCGGAAGAGCCATAGAGTGCTGGCAGGACGTGATGGGGCCATCTTTCAGGGGATAACGACGTGACTTACAGCGTCACTACGTCAGAGACATTTTCAATCATTCACGCGCGCAAACTGTCCTCCAAGGTGGCGGCCGACATGCACCTCTGTGCGCAGTATTACGGCAAGCCCTCCGAGGAGCAGATCCGCCAATACGCGGAAGAGCTGGCGCAATTCCTGAACGCAGGGATACGTCAGCGAATACGAATTCGGCTACCAGAAGGATGGCAAACGTCTTGTGACGTGGCGTTACAAGGTAGATGAAAACGGTCACCCTCACCACTGATGAGCGCCCCGGCAAGGTTGTGCCGTATGTCGATGTCGCAGGCGCACATTTTTCAACTTCCTGACGCCACATTCCCGGTTCTACCGATTGTCCGCTGCCCAGCAGGCCGAGTTTTGAGGCGGGCATGCCCGTTCCAGAGAACGGCCGGTAACCCTCCGTCTGACGGGCGCGGTCACTGGACATCTGACCGTAATTATTTCTCGGGCGGCCGTGGACTAGCCCGGGAAACCTTCCAGCCGCTCTCATGAAAGAAAACAACATAGGCATATTCGAGGAGGTTCGGGAATTCCCGGATCCTCAGCCGCAAGGCGTTTCGCCGCACTCGTGGGACTCGATGACAATAAAGGATCGGCTTCTAAGGAAGCGCGGCTTCTTCTTGATCCGGAGAGTCTTGCGGCATGGAGCACGAAGCATCACGGCGGAAGGCGGCGATCATCAATCTTTTTCGCGACCGCCCTCCCCTGTTCATATTTGCCGGGGATGTCGGGACGGGCAAAACCGCATTGGCGGAGACGTTCGGCGATGCCGTTGCGCGTGAATCAAATATCCGCATCGCACTGTACGCACTGAGTCTAACCGCTCGCGGCACGGGGGCAGTCGGTGAGATGACGAGCCTGCTGTCCGCGGCGTTTAACGAAGTCAAAGACGCTGCCCGAAAAGGTTCAGGACGCGGAGGCAAGCACAACTCCGGCATCATTCTTTTGATCGATGAGGCGGACGCCTCTGGCGCAGTCCCGAGAATTAGGCCAGATGCACCACGAGGACCGCGCCGGCGTCAACGCGCTGATTCGGGGTGTGGATGATTTCGCAACCGGCAATCTTCCCGCCATAGTGGTCATGTGCACCAACCGGCTTGACGCGCTGGACCCGGCCGTTCGTCGCCGTGCGGCGGCGACCTTCACCTTTACGCGTCCCAACGAGACGCAGCGGCAGGCATGTTCTGAAGCCGGTCCTCGAAGAGCTGGGCTTTACCGCCCAGCAAATACAATCCCTTGTTGCGCGACCGGAACCACACACGGTCGGGCCTACGGATATACCTATTCAGATCTCGTACAACGGCTTCTTCCGGGATTGCTGCTGGCGGCCTACCCTCAAAGCCCATTACATTCGACCTGGCGAAGGAGGTCGTTGAGCACCATCCGCCGACGCCGCCTTTCAGCGAATCGACTCTGAAGGAGCGAAGCGATGACCGAATGGTCTCTTTCCGTTTTGCTGGGCGGCCTTCACGATGAAATACAACAGAAGCTTGCAACGGCACGTAAAGCCTTCGTCCATCCAGGAACGAAGGGCGATGCCAGCGAAAGCGTATGGCTGGAAATGCTGCAGACGTACTTGCCGCAGCGCTATCGCGCGACCAAGGGCCACGTCGTAGACAGTAAGGGTGTCTTCAGCGACCAGATCGATGTCGTTGATATTTGATCGGCAGTATTCGCCTTTCATTTTTCAATTCCAGGAACAGACGATCATCCCGGCTGAGAGCGTGTATGCGGCGTTCGAGGCCAAACAGAGCATCAATGCCGCGCAGGTCGATTACGCTCAAAAGAAAATCGCAAGCGTCCGCCGGCTGCATCGCACCAGTCTGCCCATTCCACCGCGATGGGGGTACTTCCTGCAAAATCTCTACATCACATTATCGGGGGCTCTCACATTCGAGAGCGACTGGAATCCGCCATTAGGAAAGCCCCTACTCGATGCGCTCGCCGGCCAGGAACAAAGTGGTCGGCTCGATCTGGGATGCGTGGCGGCGCATGGCACCTTCATGTGTGATGCGAAGGATGCCATATCACCACGCCGCTGAAAAAGCCGCCACTGCTTTCCTTTTCGAACTCATTGCCCGGCTGCAAACCTGTGCCACGGTTCCGATGATCGATATCCGGGCATATGCCACGTGGTTGGCAAAATAGGGTTCCGATCAGATTGGCACCAAAGAAGGCTCTCTCCGTCGAATTACTTAGGATGGCGATCGAAAAAGCCCGGGTGAATTGGAACTGTTGCAGGAACTCATCGATGAGGCTGTCAGCCCTTTCAGCGATGACGTTTTCCAACTCATCCGCCTCAGCTTGCAGCTCAGCCGCCTTCCCATGCGGTCGGCAATATCGTTCTCTAACGACTCGCCAAGCCGAACAATGGGGATTGAGGCGACATCCCCAGGGTCAAGATGCGGGATAGACGTCGTAAGCATTCCGGAATGACGAGGGGACGGCCAAAGCGAGGGTGACCAAGGGCGGCATAAAGATAACCCGTTCTGATGCGTCCGGACGCGGGGATGATACGGACGATGTCATGTGAAAAGAAATAGCTTTCGTGCCGCTTCGATGCCAGAGCCACAGAGCCATCGGCAGTAGGTCTGGCCAGGAGCATGCCATGACGATCCGACCTGCCTTGACGAGTAGTCTTCCTCATTTCCCGCTTGTTCTGCAAGCACCTTCTTGATGATCGTAGGATTAAGCGAAAACAATTCGTCAGCACTCATGTACGGCATCCCATCTTCACCGAAGATGCGCTTGAAACGAGTGAGCCACCAGATTCTCTCTGCTACGTCGTTGAGTGGTTCGGTGGGCAAGCTAAGTTTGCTGAATCGCTGAAGAATGGCGGAGGCCTGTGGATGATGATAATTAGCTTCAAGTTCTTCTACGGCCCGTGGCGAAAAATGAAGCACGAGCAAAGAATCCGATTTCGTGGTCCGCTGAAACGGTCCGAGTCGCTTC
>CAVPCG010000022.1:0-272530 GCA_963702325.1 uncultured Acidobacteriaceae bacterium
ACGGCCCAGGTCTTGAGCCAGATAGCGCACTGTACATTCGAGTGCGGCCTTGGCGACGCCCATTACGTTGTAATGCGGGACGACCTTTTCTGCGCCGTAGTAGGTCATGGTAATGATGCTGCCTCCGTCTTCCATCAGAGGGGCTGCGGCGCGTGACACCGCGATCAAGCGAATATACGCTCACATCGTGCGCCATACGGAAGCCTTCCCGCGTAGTGTTTACGAAATCATTTTTCAACTCGTCGGGAGGCGCAAATGCGACGCTGTGCACTAAAACATTCAGCTTGCCGTAACGCTCTTTCAGTTGGACAAAGAGGCGGTCAATTTCAGAGTCGCTGGATACGTCGCACATGAAGGCCTCGGCGCCGGGTAGGGATAGGATTAAGTCTTTCGCTTCCTGCTCGAGGCGCGGGTTCTGATACGTGATCGCCAGTTTTGCCCCGGCAGCGTGAAGTCCCTGCGCGATGGACCAGGCGATACTGCGTTTGTTGGCAACTCCGAAAACGATGGCGGTGCGGCCTTCAAGGCTGAATGTCATGCGGGCTCCTATGTGAGAAAGAAGAATAACAAGGATGAGGGAAAAGTTCAGTTCCCGGATTTCAGTTATCAGTTCTCAGAGCGAGATTTTGGCAATCGTCAAAACTCAGCTAACCAGCGGTAGTGACATCTGTCGTCGGGATAACCGCGGCCATTGGCCAGATCGCGCTAACGAACGCCACGGCGTACACCAGTCCGATGATCGAAAAGCCCGCGACCAGATTGTATTGCGCGACGGCACCAACTAAAAATCCGAGCACAACTTGCAGCGCGGTACCAGCGAAGTAAAACGTGTTTTGTACGCGCCCCATGAAATGCCTTGGCACCATTTCCATGATGCTGGTGTTCATAGCCACGCCAGTTAATCCTCGTCCGGTGCCCATGATGGCGTAGATTGCTACGGCGATTGCGAGGATTGGAGAGAGGGGAGCTATGGTCATCGCTAGGGCGAGCACTCCCATCGAGATTGCGATAGTCCGGCGCGAGCCGAGTGCGGCGATTACTGCGGGGGCATACAGCGCGCTGAAAAATGCTCCCGTTCCCCAACCTGCGTTGAGCCAGCCATAGCCAATCGCGCCCGCATGAAATACGTTATCGCTAAGAGGGGCGGTCACAACAACACCCGTCATCATCGCGCCGAGAAATAGAGCCCAACTGGCGCCAAGAAACATGAGGTTACGGTTTCCGCGCAGGAACACCATCCCTTCGCGCAGCTCGCGGATAAAACGCTGTACTGTGGTTTCTGCGGCGGCGATGTCGGTTAGCAATTCTTGAGGGCGGGGCACAACGTGGCGTCCCTTGCGAACCGCAAAGTAGCAAAGAAAAGAGACGAGATAGGTGGAGAAATCAATCAGCAGCACACCGCCCAACCCGATGCGGTTGTAGACAAATCCCACGATGGATCCGGCGATGAGCCAACCGCCTTGAACTCCGGCTAAAAGAAAAGTGTTGGCGTGAACAAATTCTTCACCCGGGGTCAACTCTTGAATCAGCGCGGTGATGGTGGGCCAGAACATCCAGAAACCGGCCGCCACCAAAGTGTTCATCAGATAAACTTCCCAAACTTTTACTTTGCCGGCGAAGGCCAGATACGCAACGACGAGGATGATGATGGCGCGCGCCGCGTCGAGCATCATGACCAGCCGGCGGCGATCTTCGCGATCAATAATCACTCCGGTGAAGGGAAGAAGCAGCATGGCGGGAATGGTCTGAAGCACTGCGAAGGTGCCGAGCGCAACTTCCGAGTGAGTGGCTTGCAGGATGTACCAGGCGACGGCAGCGGAATTCATGCCGCTGCCCAACATGGAAATCATGTTGGCGGCAAAGATAAAACGCAGCGCTGGCTTTTGAAGAATGGAACGCACAATCTAATTTACACAAATTAATTTAAATGAGGAGAGCTTGTGTTTCCAACTTCGCGTCAGGACGAAGTTTTGCTGAGCGGCGAATGAAGCTGAATTGTCTTTGCTTTCCAAAACAGATAAACGATCAGCAAAATCATCTCTGGCTCGATCGGAGCTTTATAGCGCGGAAAGGGCTGGACGAGATAATAGGGCAATGGATAGATGAGCAAAAAACAGGCCAGCAGAAATACCCCAGTGCGACGATCGCGGATGGTCAGCCACAAGCCTGCGAAGGCAAAGACCGCCCCTAACAGAAACCCAGTATGACGTGCGATCTCCAGGTCGTAACCATTGGAAGTTATCGTCAACGAGGGTGGGGCGGCCCAAAAATAAAAAACTCGTTCCAGCGTAAACCTGACGAATTGGCCCGGATGCTCGCGTAAGAATTGCTGAAATTGTTGGTGCTTTTCATCCATGAACCGCAGTTCGCCCAGTCGTTGAAATTCATGCATGGCCGTGGCATCGTTGGCGGGATGCTCATTTCTAGTCCACAGGCCGCCAGATTCGTCATTGTTGGCCATATGTAATTCGAGGGGCATGTTGTCTCGAACAAAAATGAATTTGTCGAAGACGATGTAGTTGCGGACAATCCACGGGCTGACAACGGCGATTGCGACGGTCACGCAAAATGCGGCGCTATACCGCTGCCGCGGGTGAGAACGCATGCGATAGAGAATCCAGAGCAGGCAAAAGGGAAGCATGCTGACTACGGCGGTGTTCGTCAGCATAATTAATCCCCAGAGTGCGCCGAAAAGTGTCCATATGCGCAGGCGCGCTGGTTTTTCGCCCATGCGTAGTGTCATCAGGAGGGCAGTGCTCAACAGAAATGTTGTGAAGCTGGTTTCCCAGACAACGCGGGTGGGCCAATAAATGACGTAGGGAAAAACCGCCCAAGTCCAGGCGGCGGCGCGAGCAACAGCGGCTCCATAGATGTTTTCCGCGATGCCGTAGATGGTGAAGCAGGTGAGAGCGGCGAAGATGCTGTTGAAAGTCAGAATGATGAATGCGGAAGCTGCGCTGTAAACACCGAATAGTTTGAAAACCGCCGCGAGAATATAAGGGTAAACAGGGGGTTCCCATGCGCTGGGGCCAGTCGGCAGATCAGTGGGGGAACTGAAACCTTGTCCCATCGCTATGGAACGGGCGATGCGGCCCATCTCCCATCCAAACTGAAAATGATCGCCCCGTGGAGTAATGCGGTAGGTATGTCCGACTAGAATCACAGCGAGCCGAAGCAGAAAAGCGACAAGAACAATTAAGAGTAAAGGGCGCCGGGCGCGCTGGTGCTCCGAGAATATGTCGCGTGAGATTTTAGGAACTCCGGGCAGAGTGTTCTCGCGGCTATCCGCCATTGCGCCAGACTAGCATAGGCCTTGAGGTGTTCATGATTTCAAGGAGGGTCGTCGAGTCATTTTCGAACTAATTCCGAGGACAGCAATTGAGCTTTGAGTGCAAGATTCTGAGCGCTCTGCAAATCGCCGGCATCTCCCGCGGACTTGGCTTGCTGCACATAACCGCGAATTTGCTTCACCATGTCCTGCTGGGTGGAATTGAGTGGATGCCCTGAGACTTTTTGAAGATTAGCCTCAGTAGCCGCGAGCAAGCCTGCGGTATTTTGGCGCTCATGGGTTGCCTGCTCGGGCGATGCGGTGGTGGAGAACTCCACGGAGGGGTCGGAGATGCTGCCGTTGCGCACAACAACTTTTCCCGGCTTCGAAGGCGCCTTTCTGCTGGTCTTCTTATGCACCGGAGGCGTGGATTTTTTCTTGGTTGGGGATGGAGACGGCTGTTGGGATTTGGTCTGAGGAGTAGACCCTGGCGAAGCGGAGGACGCGGCCGGTGCGGACTGGGAATTTTGTCCTGCGGTTGACGAAGCGGTTTGCAAGGCGGCGGACATATCGAAGGATTGGGAAGGGAATCCGCTCGCCGCGATTCCGAGTTGCAAACACCCGAGTTGCAAACAAACGATAAGTATTGTGACCGACCACATATTCGTGCCGCTCTCCCAAATGGTGCGCTGGACCTGTCGCTAACTGGCTTAACTTAGGCCGGGTGAGGCTGATGCGATGGCGCATCCGCTTCTTGCAGCGAGTTCGCCCGAGATGAAATCAATGGCAGCCGAAGCGTGAAAATCGTGCCTCGCCCTGCCACCGATTCGAACTCCACCGAACCATAATGCCACTGCATAATTTGATACGTCTGGGCCAAACCGATGCCGCTCCCACTTTTCTTGGTCGTGAAATACAGTTCAAACATTTTTTCCTGAACTTCAGGAGGAATGCCCGCGCCTTGATCCTGAATGCCGGTCACCACCATGTCATCCTCCCGCCGTGCGGAAACGGTGAGGATGCCACCTTCAGGCATTGCCTGCATGCCATTGAGAATCACGTTTAAGACCGCCTGTTTCATAAAATCAGCGTCAACCTTAACCGTGAGAGGCTCGGAGGAAATCTCACGAGCGATCTTTACACCGTGTTGTTCCGCGTCTGGTGCTGCCAACACTATTACATCTTCGAGCAACCGGCGCAGGTCAACTTCCTCCGGATGCAGGTCGCGTGGCCGGGTGAAGTCAACGAGAACTTGTACGACGCGATCAAGCCGGTGAATCTCACTGCCGATAATGTCCATGTGGCGACGGGTGTCAGGGTCAACCTGTTTCAATTTGTTTTGCAGCAACTGGAGATGCAAGACGATTGCGTTGATTGGATTCTTGACCTCATGAGCGACGCCTCTTGTCAGTCTGCCGCTGGCGGACAAGCGGCGGGAGGTTTCAAGCTCGTCCTCAATTCGCCTCGCGGATTCAGAGTCCCGCATGGTAAGTAAGGCGCCGATTTGCGTTCCCCGCTCCTGGATGAAATCGAGTGAAACCTGAGCACGTTTTCCGTTAGGAGACTCGATTTCTCTCTGTTCGAAGGGATGCCGGAGCCGGAAAGCATCGAGCACCAGCGATCCCAGCGCCGAGTCGGGGAAGAAAATTTCCTTTACCGGACGGCCCAGCAGTTCGCGCCGAGGGCGACCCAGGAACCGTTCCACGGATGCGCTTACCAGTACCACGTTGGAATCACGCGTGAAAAGCATCAGGCCATCCTGCAAGTTGGCCATGATCTGATCCACATTGCCCTTCAAAGCGGAGAAGATTTCTCGCGCATCGCGCATCTGGCGGCCGAGATGCGCGATTTTCAAGGTGACCAGGCCATATTCATCTTGTCTCGCGGGTTCTTCGCCAACTTCATCGGGATTGCCCGCCGACACGCTATCCAGAGTGCGGCTGATCCGTTCAAGCGGACCGAGGGCCAATCGCGAAAGCGCCGAGGCAAATAGCAAGGAAAACAATATTGCGAGCGCTCCCAGAATGGTTGCGTGCTGAAGAACGGGGGTTAATTCGTTTCTTAAAAAGACGGTTGAGACTCCGAGGCGAACGCTGCCAAAGGGAACTCCATTCAACAACAGCGGCGTGTGCACGTCATATTCCTCGGGACCGCTATAGAGCAAGCGAAGCTTTCTGCGGAAACTGGAATCTACGAGCCTGGAAAAATCGGGACGATCCGTGACGTGTTTTCCGACCAGTTCCGGCCGGGTATGGAGAATGACTTTTCCGTTGGCGTCCACGACGGCGGCATCCTGAATTGTTGGCCAATTCTTGACGACTGATTCGAGAAGAGCGTTCAGGTCGCGATCCGTGCCAAGGTAATAGGCGATTGCCGCGCGCACTGCGGCGGGGTTGTTCGTGTCAACCTTGGTGCTGGTTAAATCCGGAACAGCATTGTTCGCCACATAGGCTAGTTGCGAGGTCAGATAAGAGGCTGTGAAGCTTGACGTTGTAATGCTCTGCTGTAGCAACTGCGACACATATAGATACGAGAACGCGGTAACCAGCACGGCCACCATAAAAGTGACCGTAAGAATGATTTGAGTTCTTCGACGCATTTCGTATCAAGAAAAAGCAACCGGCATATCAAGAACCGGGATGCCTCCAGAACTCCCTGAATTCGACATTGACCGATCCACCTGATGGTGCCCGATTTTTAGAAGCTGCGGAAAGGTGCCTTCTCATGAACATCCAACCTTTGCGGCGAAAAGCCGATACTGACGTATGTCCCACCGCTATGCTTCTGCCGTCTCTTCCTTGCTGGGCGTCTCGCCGGCCGCGCTGCCGTACTCCTTTAGCTTGTTATGGAGAGTCTTGAGGCTGATTTCAAGAATCTCGGCGGCCCTGGTCTTATTGTTGTGGGTGGATTCGAGCGTTTTGAGAATAAGCAACTTCTCAGCCTCACCGACAGTCGTGCCGACACCAAGATGAATAGCGTCGGGGTCGTGCGTCGGGGTTCGAGTCGTAATCTGGCCGAAGCCAGGCGGGAGATGCCTGGTTTCAATTACAGCGCCTTCACACACGATGACCGCGCGCTCTAAAGTGTTTCGCAACTCGCGCACGTTTCCCGGCCATGAGTAATTGCGGAATAAGTTCAGCACCGGTTCGCTCACTGCGGCCACTTTTCGTCCGTGCTTCGTGTTCACTTCCGCCAACAAGTTTTGTAATAGCTCCGGGACGTCTTCTTTATGATCTTTTAAAGGCGGCATGTGAATATTGAAGACGTTCAGCCGATAATAAAGATCATTTCGCAATTCGCCTTTGGCGACGGCATCTTCCGGAACCTTATTTGTAGCGGCCAAGACGCGAACATCCACCGTTGTCTCGACTTTGCTCCCTAAGCGCCTGAGTTTGCGGTCTTCAAGAACGCGAAGCAGCTTGGCTTGAGTGGCGACAGGCATTTCGCCGATTTCATCCAGCAGCAGGGTTCCACCTTCGGCGAGTTCGAAACAGCCAGTGCGGCGCTCAAGGGCTCCGGTGAAGGCGCCTTTCTCGTGACCAAAAATTTCGCTTTCAATGAGCGTTTCAGGAATAGCGGCGCAATTAATTGGAACGAAGGGATTGCTATGCCTGGGGCTCAAGTCGTGAATGGTGCGCGCGACGAGTTCCTTCCCGGTTCCGCTCGCGCCGGTAATCAGCACCGATGCCGTGCTCGGCGCCACCATCTCGATCAGACGGAAAATTTCCTGCATTTTCTTCGACGGTCCGACCAGGGATCCGAGGGCCCCAGCATCGCGCAGCTTCCGCCGCGTGACTTCGAGTTCAAGCCGTGTGCCCAATAACTCTGAGGCGTTTTGGAGGATGGTGCGCAGGCGGTCGGTATCAATGGGCTTAGTAATATAGTCGTACGCTCCCATGCGCATGGCTTGGACTGCGGTGTCAATTGTCCCTTGGGCAGTCACGACAATAAAAGCCAGCCCATTTCCCGCGGAGGAAGCATGCTCGAGCAACTCCAGGCCACCCATGCGGGGCATTTTCATGTCGGTAATGACGATGGAGGGCGCCCATTGAGAGATCTGCTCAAGAGCTTCCACGCCGTCCAAAGCAGTTTCAACCCGGTAGCCCCACGCTGAGACTAGTTCGGCGAGACCGGTTCGCTCATTTTCTTCGTCTTCAACAATCAGAACTTTTAGCTGGCCCATGGTTGGAATCATCATTATTGAGGATGGTGCCGTTTGCTGCAACACCCTGCGTGGCTTTTCCTGATACAGTCATTGCTTGCATATCAAACTGAGATTTTGAAAGTATTTCAAAAAGTGTTCCGTTATAGACCTAGCGGAGCTACTATTTAGGCAACCAAGTAAGAAGAAGTTGCGTCGGATACTCGGATTTTGCCATCATTGTCTTCATCATCTTCTACGTAACGAATGATTTATTGCTAGTAAGGGGCCCCTTGAATCGTTTCACCGGAGGAGATACATGTTAGCTCGCAAGATCGCAAGCAGTATTGTCGTTATGTTCGCTGTGTTATTTTCGGTGGTTGTGTCGAGTTCCTGTGCTCTGGCGCAGAATGACACAACGCCGAAGGAGCAGTTATTTGTTGGATATCAATGGCTGAATCCGGGGGGGAATGTACCCGCATCCTATCTGCCTCGTGATAATCAGATTTCCATAAAGCTTAACTCTATGCCGTACGGGGCGGGAGCGGCGTTCACTTATAACTTTGCTCCTCACTTTGGAATGGAGGCGGACTTCGGCGGGAATGGTGGTGACCAGGCCAAGGAATTCACGACGTCCATTGGCCCCCGGGTGGAGTTCAGGAGCGAGGGAATCAGCGTTTTCATGCATGTGCTGGCAAGTTGGAACCGACTTGACCCGCCAGGCTTGCCGGCCCACAACGGGCTGGGAGCGATTCTTGGCGGCGGAATGGACTTGAACCTGACTCGCAAATTTTCCTACCGGCTATTCGAGGCCGACTACGTGGGTGCCCGTCAGAATTTCGCAAGCGTTGTGGGCCCAGAGTTTCCCGGTTTGCAACGGACAGCGTTGTCGGGCGTCCGGCTTCGTACTGGACTGGTATTCAATTTCGGCTATCCCGAAACTACTGTCCCTTCCGCTACGTTGACGGTGCAACCGACCGAGGTCATGGTTGGTGAGCCCGTAACGGCCACGGCTGCTGGAAGCAATTTTGACCCTAAGCACACGCTGAAATATGACTGGAACACAACCTGCGGAAAGATCAGCGGCAACGGTACAACCGCCTCGATTGATACGAATGGCGCACCGGCTGGCGCGTGCACGGTGACGGTTCACATCACCGATCCAAAGCGGAAGAAAAACGGCGACGCAACTGCGACTGCCACATTCAATGTAAAAGAGCCGCCGAAAAATCCTCCTACCGCATCTTGCACCGCGACTCCGACCAGCTTGCAAGCGGGCGGCACAGTAAATGTCGCGTGCACTTGCACCAGTCCGGATAACGTTCCAGTCAGCATAAGCGGTTGGACAGCCACGGGCGGCAACATTACCGGGAATGGCAACAACGCAACGCTCGATACGACAGGCGCGCCGGCGGGAACAATTACGGTGAACGCAACCTGCTCTGATCAGCGCGGTCTGAGCACGCCAACCTCAACCCAAGTCGCCATTGAAGCTCCGCCGCCACCTCCGCCAGCGCCACCGGCAGAGGCCAGCAAGTTGAGCCAGTGTGACTTCCCGAACCCAGTCAAACCGTGGCGAGTGGATAACACTTGCAAAGCGATTCTGGACGATGTTGCGCAACGGTTGCAGCACGATCCAGACTCGAAACTCGTAATCGTCGGCAACGCGGAACCAGGCGAGAAGCGCAGGAATCTCGCAGGGGAACGCGCTGTAAACTCGAAGGCGTATCTCTCAGGCGGCGAAGCCAAGCAGGGAATTGATCCGAGCCGCATCGAGGTCAGAACCGGAAGCGGTGGAACCAAAACGGCCGAGTATTGGATCGCGCCTGCAGGCGCCACTTTCTCCGGGGAGGGAACTGGAACGGTGGACGAATCGAAGGTCAAGGCCGTCCCTGATCATCCACATGTCGCGGCGCGGAAGGCGAAAAAGGCCGCACAGTAGATAAACCAGAGGCCGATTGAGTGCGGATACTCAGTCGGCCTTTTTCTCTATCTTTTCTCTAACATGGAACTTGCCCTATCGTAACTTGATCCCTGCCCTTCCAACTGTCACTCTGAGCCCGGGTAGCGTTATATTGTGTCCAAGGGGAAATCCATCCATGCGGCCTTCATCTGCACTCGCAATTGCTTGTAAATCACTGATCTTATTAGCTGCGGTAACCTTGTTGGGTACGGCCCTGTGGGGAAGCCAGTGGGCTGTACTGGGTCCAGACGGCGGGGACGCGCGAAGCCTGAGCTACGATCCGCATAATCCCGACCGAATCTTCCTGGGCAATAGCACCGGCACGCTATTTGTGTCTGAAGACGCCGGCCACAGCTGGGCGCGGTTCGCACATCTCGGAGACGGCAATGATTATGTGCTGGATCACGTCGTGATCAGCAGCCAGGATTCAAACACGATGTTTGTAGCAGCCTGGAGCGTGCAGAACCAGCGTGCCGGTGATGTCTTTCGCTCGATGGATGGCGGAAAAAACTGGCAGACCTTGCCCGCAATGCACGGCAAATCAGTACGGGCATTCGCGATTTCCGCATCCGATCCTCAAACCCTGGTAGCGGGCGCCTTGGACGGAGTGTTTCGAAGCGTGAATGGTGGCGAAACGTGGCAGAAGATTTCGCCTGCGGGAGATGAGATCAAGAACGTTGAATCCCTGGCCATTGATCCGAAGGACCCGAATGTAATTTATGCGGGCACATGGCATCTGGCCTGGAAGACTCCGAATGGTGGCGGCAGCTGGGAGCACATCAATAAAGACAAAGGCCTGATTGACGATTCAGACGTGTTTTCGGTCATTGTTGATAAGTCAAATTCTTCAGTAGTTTTCGCCAGCGCTTGCTCGGGAATTTATAAGAGCGAAGACGCCGGTGAACAATTTCGCAAGATACAGGGCATTCCGTTTACCGCCCGCCGTACGCGAGTGCTGAAGCAGGATCCCAGCAACCCGGAGATTGTCTACGCTGGAACCACGGAAGGATTGTGGAAGACGACCGACCTCGGAAAAAGCTGGAAGCGGATGAGCGATCCCGAAGTTGTCGTCAATGACGTAATGATTGATCCGCGTAACTCGGATCGGGTGCTTCTGGCGACGGATCGTGCCGGGGTGCTGGCAAGCAATGATGGTGTGCGAACGCTCACGGCTTCTAATCATGGTTACGCCCACCGATACGTGAGTTCGATCGTCGCCGACCCGAACGATTCCAATGCTCTGGTGGTGGGGCTGGTGAATGATCGTGAATTGGGCGGAGTTTTCGTTACGCATGACCGCGGAGAAAACTGGATTCAAAAGAGCTCCGGCCTCGGCGGGCGAGATGTATTTACCCTTAAGGAAACCTCAAGTGGCGAGTTGATCGCCGGAACGAATCGCGGCATCTTTTTATTGCCGGCGAACGGCAGCTCGTGGCATCCGATCAACGCCATAGTCAACGAGAAAACATTATTCAGGTCCGGGAAAAAGGGATCAAAGAAAACGTCGGTCGCGCAGAAAACAATTACTCGGTCCGTGCTCGACGCGCGGGTGAATGACATTGAAATCTCGCCCCGGCGCTGGATGGCGGCGACCACCGCAGGCCTGTTCACTTCGACGAATCAGGGAAAGAGTTGGAGCGGCGGTGCGGTCATGGGCAATAAAGACCTGATCTCGGTGAGGAGCAGTGGCAATCTTATGGTGGCGGCGACTCGCACTTCAGTCCTGTTCTCAACCGACAGTGGCGTGGCGTGGCGGCTTGGAAGTCTGCCTTCTTACGTTACAGACATCCGCGAACTCGCATTGACTCCTGATCAACAGATTCTGATTGCCTCGCGGGAAGGCGCATTTCGCAGTGCGGATTCAGGCCTCTCCTGGCAGCGCAGCTACAACGGATTACCCGATGCCAATATCAGCTCGATTACTTACGACGAACCGGGCGGCCGGCTGCTCGCAACGAGCACGGCCACGGGCGTTATCTTCGAGAGCGAAGATGGCGGCCGCAACTGGCATCGCGGACCCGATGCCGGGTATCCATTGCACAGCGTCGAAGTTGTTAAGGGACGGTTCATAGCGGCGACACCGTTTGATGGGGTTGTGCTGCAACCGATCAATGACATTCAGAGCGCTTCCAGATTGAACTAACGCATTTCGGAACGGGCCTCTATATTTTATGGAGGCCCGTCGCCGACCCACCTATCCAGATATAATTTCAAACGTCTAACAAAAGAGCGAATGGTGAGCTACGCTCACTCACCCAACCGAGGGCGGCTGGGCCTACGCGTTTTTCGGAGGGGAAATGGTTTCAGTACGCGTGCGTTTTCTTGTTTTTTTTGCCATAGTAGCCTTCATCGCGACTACTGCCCAGGCAGTTGACACCGCTGACCTCGCGGCCCGCCAGCAGCAGTTCAAACAATTGCTGGCTGACGAGTGGGAGTTCGAAATGCGTGAGTCTCCGGAGACGGCCACTCAGATCGGCGACCTTCGCTACAACGACCGCTGGAGCGACATCTCTCTCGCGCATGTACGGCAGCAGGAAGAAGTGGTGCAGGATTGGCTGTTGCGGTTTGAGTCGGTCAATACCGACGGCTTCTCAGAGCAGGAGAAGTTGAGCGAAACGCTCATGGTTCGTGGCCTGAAAGAAGATATCGAAGACTTCAATTTCAAAAACTACGAGATGCCGGTGGACCAGATCAACGGGCTGCAACTTCAGCTGGCCCAGCTGGTTCAAATTTTCCCGTTTGATTCGACAAAGCAGTATGAAGATTATATTGCCCGTCTTCACCGCATACCGCTTTTCATTGGGCAGATGATGGAGGTCATGCGGCAGGGCGAAAAAGATAAATTGATGCCGCCAAGGTTCTTGCTTGAAAAAACCGTCGGTCAGTGCAAATCCATTGCTGATCCTGCTGGAGAAGCCAACGTTTTTGGCCAGCCCGTCGCCCATTTTCCTGATGCGGTCCCGGCGGCGGACCGAAAACGACTGCACGATGCTGTTGTCGCGGCGGTTGACGAGGAGGTACGTCCGGCCTACACGAAGCTGGAAAATTTCATCGCGACTGATTACGCCCCCAAGGGCCGCGCCGAACCGGGGATATGGTCACTGCCGGATGGCGATGCCCGATACCGTTTCGCAGTTCGCAAATTGACCACGACCAACATGGCTCCCGAAGAAATCCATGAGCTTGGCCTGCGCGAAGTTGCGAGGATCGAGGCAGAACAGTTGGCCATCGCTAAGAGCCTTGGCTTTACGAACCTCAAAGACTTTCGGGCTTCGCTGAAGACAAATCCCAAGCTGATTCCCACATCGCGAGAACAGATACTTGATGCCTTCCGGCACTATATTGCGCAAATGGAGCCGGAGCTTCCCAAACTGTTTGGTTTGTTGCCGAAAACCAAACTCGAAGTGCGCTCTGTGCAGGAATACCGGGAGAAGGAAGCGCCGTTTGCCGAATATAGCCAGGGCACGCCTGACGGCTCGCGGCCGGGAATTGTTTACGTGGATACGGGTGACTTTCAACATCGTTCGCTTATTTCAGCGGAATCAACCGCTTACCATGAGGGCGTGCCGGGCCACCACATGCAGATTGCCATTGCCCAGACGTTGCCAGAGCTGCCGACCTTCCGTCAGCAGGCGTTTTACAGCGCTTATCAGGAGGGCTGGGCTTTGTATGCCGAGCAGCTCGGCAAGGACATTGGCTTCTACCAGGATCCTTATTCCAATTACGGCCGTTTATCGGACGAGATGCTTCGTGCAGTTCGTTTAGTCGTAGATACCGGCATTCACTACAAGCATTGGACGCGGCAACAAGTGGTGGATTACTTCCATCAGCACACGTCAGAAGATGAGCCGAATGTTCAATCCGAAACCGACCGGTACATTGCGTGGCCGGCGCAAGCCTTGGCGTACAAGCTCGGACAGTTGGAGATCCTCAAGCTGCGGGCGCGGGATAAGGCGGAGTTGGGCAGCCGTTACGATATTCGCGCCTTCCACGATGAGATTTTGAATGGAGGCGCCATGCCGCTCGATGTACTGGACACTCGAGTGACGGCGTGGATAGCAGCGCAGAAAGGCCAAGCCTCCGGCCAACACTAACCGCGGTGGTCGGCTGTTACATTTCTTTTGGATTCCTGTCCCTTGGGTTCTTCGCGACGCCGAGTACTTGAGCTTTCGCCTCCAGCCAGTCATCCAAGGCGTGCTCGCCTCCCTCGCCACGCTCCTCATATATTTCGTGGGCGCGGATGCGGATACGTTCTTCAATTTGCTGGAAGTTCAGGTTGCCATTCTCTGGGTGTGCCGGGCTTAGGCGTGTTTGCATAAATACCTCGCTTGGGAGAGCAATCAGCACTCAGCAATCAGCAAGAGTCGAGAAATTGCATTCAGCCATACAAATAACACTAGTTGCTGAGTGCTGAATGCTGATTGCTGATTGCTTCCTGATAATCCTCTGTCACGATTGATGCCACAATATCCGCAAAGCTGTAGATTCAGCATGGGTGCTGAACCGAATGTAGTGCGAGGGGTCTTGCCAGGTCTTTCCGCGGTGCTCATAAACATGAGGAATGGAGCCGACGACCAGAGTTGAACTGGTGACCTGCCGATTACGAATCGGCTGCTCTACCAACTGAGCTACGTCGGCTTTGGTTTGACGTTCCTCAGTTTACCAAATCAGACTGGCGAACCCACTGCGGCGACTGTTTCGACGAGGATGCGCTAACCTCTATCGCAATTGCGACGGATCACTCGCCGGGGGAACGAAAATCACCTAACCGTCTCTTTAAAAAAGCGGAGAGACAAGACTGAGGAACCTCGTGAGTAAGGCCCGTGAGGAAGGAAGGGCATCTTTGAGAAATAGGATGAGAAGGAAAGGGCTGTGCCAGCCGCCGAAGTTTTGATTAAGATGAATTGCGGCCGCTGTTTTTGAGATACTGCAAGCCAGCACACCTCGCTCCCAGCGATGTTTGGAATTGAGAGCCCAACGACGCCATTTCCCCAACACGAACCGCAGACGAACGCGGAGCTTGATCGTCTCGGACAATTCCTCAAGAGTTGCAAAGGCGGCAGGGCGATGAACGTAGAAGAGCTCGACGGATTCTTCGCCGCCCTCATCGCGGGACCGGAAATGGTGATGCCGAGCGAATACTATCCGGAGGTCTTTGGCGGCGAGATGTCGGAAACATGCGAATTCGAAAACCTCAAGCAAGCCAACGCGATACTGGGTCTACTGATGCGGCACTGGAACACTATTGCCGGGACGCTATTCGATGACGATATCTACGCGCCGGTCATGTTGCTGGACGAGAATGGGGTGGCGAACGGTAATGATTGGGCGCACGGGTTCGTGCGGGGCATGATGATGTCTCACGACGGCTGGTCCGGGCTTGCTGGCGACGACGAGCAGGCCGGATGCGTGATTCCGATCTTCATGCTGCACTACGAACATGATCCAGACCCGGAATTGCGCCCCGAGCCGATCAGCCCTGACCTGAGAGAAGATGTTATCGGGCACATTTCGGCTGGGCTATTAGTCGCATACCGGTATTTCCGGGGGCGTCGTCAGGCCGGGGTGAACGCCAGCCCTTCGGAAACCAGGCGCATCGCTTCCAGGGTTGGGCGCAACGATCCCTGCGCCTGTGGGTCTGGAAGGAAGTACAAGAAATGCTGCGGCGGGGCGACGGTGAACTGATTGCCTTTGTCGGCCTCCTCTGACGGTCCGTGAGTTGGAAGGCTAGCGAACCTCCTGACGCGCGCTTGACTTTGTGCGTACTGGCGCGGTACTCTCCGCGCTGTTTCGAGTTTCTATTACATTTTCCAAATCAAATCAGTTCACTTTCAATTAGGGGGCTACCACCATGAAAAGACTCACGGGGTTGCTGTTGGGTTCGGTGTTTTTGTTTGGAGGTTTGAGTATGGTTGCGGCGCAGGATAATGCCGACGGAGCGATGCCGCCGCCAAAGGTGCTGGTCATTTACCGGGAATTCCTGAAACCAGGCCGCGCCGGGACCGTGCACGAAAAGAGCGAACGGGCGTTCGTTGATGCGTTTTCCAAGGCGAAGTGGCCTACCCATTACATCGCGGTGGATTCCCAGTCCGGCAAACCACGCTCGTTATTTTTGCTTGGGTATGACTCTTTCGATGCGTGGGAGAAGGACAATAAAGCGATCGCGAAGAATGCTGCCCTGTCGGCGACATTCGACCGTGCTTCCATGACGGATGGTGATCTGCAAAGCGATGCTGATGCAGGCATTTTCACGTTTAGCGACGAATACAGCCTGCGCTCATCTGTTGATATTGCGCACATGCGTTATTTCGAAATTTCCCAGTATCAGGTTCGCCCCGGACACCACAAGGACTGGGACGATGCGTTAAAGCTGGTGAAGGAAGCTTACGAAAAGGTTCCTGGTGCGCATTGGGCAACCTATGAAAGAGTTTTCGGCGGAGGCACTACTTACCTGGTGTTCACTCCGTTGAAGTCCGCTTCGGAAATTGACCAGGAATCTGACCAGCACAAGCAGTTCGTAGCGGCTATGGGTGAAGAGGGCATGGCAAAGCTGCGCGAACTCGAAGCCTCAGGGATGGAATCCACTCAAACGAACCTTTTCATGTTTAATCCGCGGATGAGTTATGCGAGAGATGAGTGGGTAAAGGCCGATCCGGATTTCTGGAAATCAAAAGCGGGAATGACCGGACCCATGCACAAGAAGCCAGCGGAAAAGCAACCCGATGCTCAATAGGTCAGCGGGTACTGTTTCGCTCGACTACTAGATTTAATTCATTAAAACGAAAATCCCCGCCCCGTCTCTCCAAAAAACGGAGAGGCAAGGCGGGGCACTTTTTGTTCTCAGGCCACCGTCCTATGTTGCGCCTGGAGTTCATATTCCTGCTCGGACTCCACTGGCAACAACGTCCAGAGGGTGTAGATTCCGAGGGCGGTACCGAAGGGAATATGGAATAACGCGAGGAACGCCAGCACGAGGGCGAGCAGGCGTGCCCAGGGTTCGCGCTGCAATAGGCCCCAACCTGCGAGAAACCCGGCTGCGGCTTTTACCGCGATGAAGATAGCAAGGAAGCTAAGAAGCGGATGCAAGAACTCACTCGCGCGAGGATTTCCGCTGGACATGCGAATAAAAATAGTATTCGCGACAATGAACAAGACGAATGCCCCGGTAATTTCGAGAGCTGCAAGCGCCAGCCATAGAATTCCAAGCAACCGGATGTGCTCCTGCACGCGGCCGGGTCGCGGATAAGAGATGCCACGCGGACCAGTTACTTCCTTGCCGCAACGGCTACAGAATCCCTGACCTGCTTGTAATGCGTTGCCACATGAGTCGCAAAACATATGTTCTCCTGAAAATCACTGTCACATGGTAGTACGAATTGGGTGTGTGCAATGTTTCGTTCGCAAAACGAAAAGGCCGCCCGGCAACATGGGCGACCTTCTCTTTCAAGGGAGAATAGTTCCAACGGAGGATTACCGTCAAAACTTTCTGGCGAAATCTTATGGGGCTATAAAGGGGGTGTCAAGGAATTTTTAGGAAATAAATAGCTTTATTTTCAATATCTTACAAAAACTGTAAACATCAACGGTAACTGCATCAATGTGAGACTTTTGGGGCTCCTATTCAACTAAACGGCGTTGATTGATGGACTTACGTCGGGGGCGTTGGATGGCAAGCCGTCGCCCGAGAGGTGCAGCGAGATGAGTTCCATCTCGGGGCGGTCAAATATTTTGTCGGGGAAGAAGCGCCTGGCGAGTATCCGAATACCCCCAAAAGCGATACCCGACACGATTGAAAAAGCCCCGATAATCGCGCTGAGATAGATCACGTTCACCAGCAGATTGCCAGGGTCATCTTTGCGCGAAAAATATGTGTTCTTGTTCCACGTGACGTCAGCTTCATAGTTAACTGAAGCAAGGATAGACTTAGCATAGCTCGGCGAGATCGGTCCGCTGACCACGACGAGGATCGGTCCGGTGCGCTTATCGAAGATCGCGGCCGGATCAAGCGCCGGAGGCCCTTGAGCAGTTTGCTGTTTGGCATCCTCAATTCGGCGGAAATGCGTCATGGCAATTTGCGGAGTCGGATAAGAAATCAGAGCGAGGCGAGCCTGGCCGTCGGGAGTGTTGTAATCGCCCAGAACGACCTCGGCTCCGGCACTAAAATCCACAAGTTGGGAATTAACCGGGGAACCGAGCTTTTCGAGAGCCGATGGACCCACAATGTATTTGGCCGTGTTCTTTATGTAGTCTTTCGCGGGCAGGTATTCAGGAAGGCCAGGCAGTCCGGCGGCATTGGCCGGGGCGGTGGAAGTTCCGCCGACAAATCGCGCAACTCCGCCGCTGACATCGCCGAAAGCTTATCGAATTGGGCGTCAATAACGATGTCGCCGCGATAGAACAGTACACGCTCATTGAACGAGGCGCCCTGATCGCCAATTTTTTCCCGCAACATTTGCGGGATTTTGTAATAAGTGAAAGCGCCATAAGCCCCGCTTGCGTCCTGAAAGCGTGCGGCCCTTACGGTTAGTTTGCGTCCGTCGTCGCGGGTATAGACGGCGGAGTTGAAACCATTAAAGCCGATCCTTTTAACACGGCGGCGTTCACTGGATCGGCAATGGCCGGATCCTTGCTGGTTTGCAGCGTGCCAACGAGGTTCCATCCGCTGAACTCCGTCGGCAGGATAGAAGCGGGCTTGGCATTCGCCGTTGGGGGCGAACCTGCGAGCGCAAAGGCGGAAATTGCGGCAGTAAAGAGGAACAGCAGGGATCTGAGGATTGTCATGGAAACCGCGCAAATGCCTTCTTTATTAGACTACAGATGGGCAATTAAAGTTTCCAGCGGATGGAGGGGAGAGTGATGAACCAACTTCGTACGATGGAGCGCCTAACGTCACCCACCCGCCTGACGGGCGCGACGCCAGTCTTTCCATTAACTATTCTCGGATGGAGGAGACCTTACTGTCCCGTCGTCTTTTCAATCCTGCTCGCGACTTTGACGCCGCTCAGTCCATTGACGTATTTGGAGATGCCGCGATAGAGCGATTCGGCAATGCGTTGGCGGTATGCTGCGGTTTCCAGGCGCCGCTCGTCGCCCGGATTGCTGACAAAGGAAATCTCAGCCAGGATGGAGGGCATGTTGGCGCCGATAAGAACGATGAAGGGCGCTTTCTTCACACCGCGATCGCGCAATCCCGGATTTCTGAACGACAAGCCGCTGTGCAATTCCTCTTGAACGTCCGAGGCGAACTCTCGCGATTCTTCGATCTTTTCCTTCAGGGCGATCTGTTTCACTAGATCCTGAAGTTCGTGGATAGAGGTCTCGGAGACTGCATTTTCTCGCGCCGCGACTTCGAGGGCGTCCGGCGAAGAACTGAAGTTCAGGTAATAGGTCTCGACACCTCGCGCGGCAGGATCATGGCTGGAGTTGGCGTGCACCGAAACGAAAGAGGTCCGCCTGCTCCTGATTCGCAATCGCAGTGCGGGTTTCGAGTGGAACGAAGGTGTCGTCTTTGCGGGTGTAAACAACCTGCGCGCCTAATCTCGATTCCAGCAGTTTGCCAAGACGGCGACTAACGTCAAGCACGAGGTCTTTCTCTTCCAGCGAGTTTGGACCAATCGTTCCGGTGTCGTAGCCGCCGTGTCCCGGATCTATCACGATTTTCCCAATCTTCAAGCCCAGTGCGCGAATCAGCGACCGGTCGCCACTGGCCGTTGGTTGCGCCTCTCGAACGTCCAACTGTCGCGCCTTGCGGTGATTGGCTGGTACGCGCGTTTTTGACGATGCCAAAGAAGGTTTTCGTGTCTCGGCAGGCGGCGGAGTCAATGGATCCAGTTTCGCGACCGTGTCGTCATCGTCAGCCTCGACGATTCGCTTCGGGGGTAACGCGGATTTCCTCGTGTCTAGTGACTTGATATCGCCGGACACCTTATTCAGACCAGGACGGTCTTTACCATCACGCGAAAAATCATCACGCGAAAAATTCCCGCTGCTCTCACTATCTTTGTTCTCAAGTCCCTGGGTTTGGATGCGGCTGTCTTTCAGATTAATCAGCAGACGGGCCGGATGCGGCTCCACGGAGGCGCTGAAGTCGGAGTGATCTCCGGTTTCGAGCACTATGCGAGCGCGCTCTGGACTGAACTGTGCGATACGGATTTTCTTAAGCAGGTCGTCGTCAACATCAACTGTCTCGCCGATCAGCTTCCTCGAGAGGCTTGCATCGAGATCAAAGACAATACGATCCGGATTTTCAATGCGCTCTGATCTGTAGGAGACCGGATGGTCCAGATCAATTGCAACCCTGGTGTAGCCGTCTTTCGACCAATGGTGGATCGAGATGATGTGTGCCGGTTACTGGTATCTTCCGGCACTACAGTTTGAGTTGCAACCTGCCGGTGTGCCAGTTCCGCGTCAAGCCCCGTCTCCGCCTTAGAATTGCGTCTGGGAGTTTCGGCAACCTCAGCCTGCCTCATTCTTTCGGAGGATGCCTGGAACTCCGCAAGCGCGGCACGAGCCTCATCGGCAAAATGATTTCGCGGATATTTCCGCGCGAATTCTTCAAAAGCACTCTTCGCCTGCTGAGGACTATTGAGGTCATTCGCATAGATGCGGCCGATATCCAACAGGGCCTCGATGCGATATTTGCTGCCCGGATACTCCCGGCGTAAGAATTCATATTGCGCGATGGCCGAACGCAAAGTCTTTGTTTCGCGAAAATGCTCGCCCATGCTAGTCAGCATGTCCGCAACTTCAAATACGCTGGCGTCGGCTTTGGACGATGTCGGGCATCCATAGTAAACGCGGCGGTAGGAATCAATGACGTCCTGATACTCGCGACGAGTCTGGCTGTCAGGCGGAAGCTTATTCAATTCCTCCCGCTTATGCTCCGCGATGGCAAACTGACCGTGAGCCCATGCGTCCGATTTATAGGTATTGCAGAGGGCTGGCAATGACAAAAGAATCAGAAAGGCCGCACAGCCGGACAGGCAACGGTGGCTTGAGTGGGGAGTCTTCAATTTATAGGGTCGCAATCGTCAAATCATTAATGCTTTTACCGCCTACCAATGACCAATGTTCAGATGCGTTTCTTCAGTCCGTGTTACTCATGTAAAGGACGCCGCTCGCGTCGCGTTGCACCGTTACCGGTGAATAAGCCGGAACCCTTAAGTTGCGGGTAATTGCTCCGGGCGCGCCGTGATAGAGATTCGTGATCCGGCTCACGTAATCACGCGTCTCACGGAAATTTGGAACGCCCGCGCTCCGCGCCACTGCACCCGCTCCCGCATTGTAGGCAGCGAGGGTCAGGTTAACGTCGCCACCGTAGCTTTCCATGAGGTGCTTCAAGTGACGAACCCCCGCATCCACATTTTGTTGCGGATCAAACGGGTTTGTGACCTTCAATTCCCGCGCCGTCTGCGGCATGAGTTGCATAAGCCCCATCGCCCCCTTGGGCGAAACAGCGTTGGGATTGAAGTTGGATTCAACCTTGATCACGGCCCGGACCAGATTTGGATCAACATTGTGTTGAAGCGCAGCCTGGTTGATTGCGGCGTCAATCTCGGGCTGAGTAAAAGCTTGCGCAGAAGGCCTTTGAAATGCCGGGCCATCCGACGAACGGCGCGAAAGAATCATTTTTACTTCGTCGGCTGCGGAGCGTGCAGAACGGACATTTGCTGCCGGAACCGGCTTCCAGCGATGATCGGTCACACTCCAAAAGACCAGTGAACTCTGCCGGAAGGGCTGAGTCCTCGCGCTTTTCGGTGGGACTGGAACAGAATCGTTCACATAAACCTTGTGGCCACTGTCGTCAGTGGTGGCAGTAATAACCTCCGTCGGACTGGTCTGAGCCTGCACCGGCGGCGTGAAAGAAAGGAAGGTCGCTATGGCAGCAATGGACATCAGGGCGAGTTGCAGGTGTTTTGGCATGCGAAACCGTAACAAAACAGAGGGAAACACACCTCAGCGGCTACCTACCTGCAACCTACAGAGAGAATCCTTACCAGAGTGAATTAATTATAGGTATGGCCGGGTACGCGGGCAATGACGCGAAGGTGAATAGAACCACCATAGTAATCGGCAGTAACTATCGAACAATAGGGTGATTACGAGAAGTTCGGAGCTACGAAGGCGAGTTCCTACTGAAACCCGGGGAACAAAAACAAAACACAATCCGTAGCTGAAGCATGTATCGAAGCCTCCTTTCGTTGCTCTTTGGCTGGATTATGTTTGCCGTTGCGGCAACCTGTCTTCTGAAAGCTCAAACGCTACCTAATGATGCGATTCTGGCTGCTCTCACGGGTCACGAATACGACATGGAACGCGGGGGACAAGCATTCCTTCTGGATGAAGCGGCGAACAACGACTTTTTCCTGTTGGGGGAACTGCATGGGGACAATGAAATCCCGGCTCTCCTAAACGCGCTTTGGCCTCAAATGTGGACGGCAGGGTATCGCCACGTAGCCGCTGAAGTCAGTCCTTGGGCCGCTCATCAACTGGAATTTGTGCCCACGGGAACAGGTCCTGAAGTGCTCGGACTTTGGACGAAAAAGCAAGCGGCTGGCGTGCATACGTTCGCCAATTCAAAATCGAGTGTTCTTTGGGGATGCGATATGGAGGAAGAACAACCTGAACTTCTGGTACGGGAATTGGCGGCCCTTAACCCAGGAGACGTGAATCTGGAACGGATAGTTAAACTCACGGAGAATGGATACAAAAGAGAAATGGCTCCCGCTTTGCTTGAACTGGCGAAAGCAAGCGTCGGAGATGAGGTGGTGAATGACTTGTCCCTCCAACAGAATCTCTTGGCTACTTTACAAATTGATAAAAGCCGCCTCGACGCAAACAATAAACTGGTTGCGCAGAATGAACGCGAGCAACTTATGAAGGAGCAGTTTCTGGTGCATTTTCGCCAGAGCGCGGCGTCAGGAACTACAGCGAAGGTGTTGCTGCGCTTCGGGCGCAACCACCTCCACAGAGGTTATGACACCCGGGGGATTTCAACATTGGGTAATTTCGTAGCGGAGTTTGCAATTGCCCAAGGGAAGAAGACATTCAATGTGGGCGCCTTTGGGGCAGGCGGTAAAGCTGCTTTGTTAGGAGAAACATGGGACGCGGATGAGCGAGAGGATGAACTGGCCTTTGCGCTGCTCGCTGGAATGGCAAAGTACCCTGCGACGCTATACGATCTACGCCCCGTTCGCCAGTTACTCCACCGAATTCCTCAGGATAAACGTTCAGCACTCGAGAGCAATCTAGTTTATTGGTCCGATTCTTACGATGCACTGATCTGCTACAAGACCGTAACCCCGTTGAACTCCGCGGAACGCTGAATTTGCCGGGGATGGGAACGTAACCTGGGGTGCCGGGCTACAAAGAAATAGAAACGGGCATTCACAAAACCAATCATTGTGATTCAAAATTCGCGCCGCTCGACGCGCCGTCCATAAAGCAGACGCTTTGCTTTCATCAGGTAACACTTCTGCTTATGCGATCTATAGATTTTTCTTTCCAAAGTATTTTTAATGTCCGTCAAAAAAACAATCAATTGGACGCTCCCTGCCAAACCAAATAAAGTCCGATCACTTCGCGGGCCACTCAAGGCCTGCGCAACGAGAAGGTTAGTTGCGTAACGCGAGCTGGGAAAATCGAAGAAATTAAAAAACGCGGAAATAAGGAGCGACATTGAATAACGACCCCAAAGGTGCTTTAGAAGTGGTGGCCGTCTCGTCTAACCATGAAGGGCGATTACTATCGCGCATCAGGCTGACGTGTTTTCTTGGCGTTTTATTGGTGACGTTTGCGACAGTCCCTGGTTTGGCGCAGACTTCAGACTCGAGCCCTCAGGGCACCCCGGCTGCTACTCCTCCGGCCGACACGTCTACTCCGGCTGCGCCGGCAGCGGCGACACCGCCTGCGGCCGCACCGGCTGCGCCAGCGCCTCTATCCATGCCATCCATGGCAGGGCCGCTATCAACGGCGATTCCTCACGAGATCGCGGCAGGGCCGTTTGGAAAACTCGAGGTTACAGGCATTTTGAGCGGCATGGGCTGGAGCCAAGGAAATGCTGTTGCAGGTGACCCGGATTCCCACTGGGACGTCAGCAACGCCCAAGTTTCATCCAAAAGACTACAGGCTGGTTCCAGTTTTATCTGCAAGGCGGAGCCTACAACTTGCCGGCTTTGGGAACGCCCTTCCTTTCCACTGGCGACACGGTAAGGCACGTCTATGGCCCGTTCCCGCAAGGTTATCTGAAACTGGTTAAGGGAAATTTCAACATAGAGATCGGCGCCCTGCCCACTCTAGTTGGGGCGGAGTATACATTCACATTTGAGAATATGAACATTGACCGTGGTCTTCTGTGGAATCAGGAGAATGCTGTCAATCGTGGCGTCCAACTCAATTACACACACAAGAAGCTCACTACCGCGTTCAGCTGGAACGACGGTTTTTATTCGAATCGTTATACATGGCTGTGGGGATCTCTAAGCTACGCCTTCAATGCGGCAAATACGTTGTCCTTTGTGGCTGGCGGTAATGCCGGTTCGTATGCGAAGAACACTCTTGCGACACCTCTGTTTCTAAACAACGAGTCCATCTATAACATCCTTTACACCTACAGCAAGGGACATTGGGTAATCAACCCGTACTACCAATACACAAAGGTGGCTACGAATCCCAACATCGGGATCTTTCAGGGCGCCTCGACGAGTGGAGGCGCGTTGCTGGCTACGTATGCTTTCAAGCACGGAATATCGGTGGCAGTGCGGCCGGAATACATCAAATCGAGTGGGAGCGTCTCAAACGGCGCGATCAACCTGTTGTACGGCCCGGGTAGCGGAGCTTTTGCATTTACCATTACCCCAACATATGTCAAAGACGGTTTCTTCGCTCGCGCGGACTTTGCGGTTGTTCACGCTACGAGCTCCACGCCCGGCGACGTTTTCGGTTCCTCTGGTCTAAACACTAACCAACCCCGCGGGGTGCTGGAAGCTGGCTTCATGTTCTGAAGATTCTGTGCGCCGTTACAAAATACGGCGACGGGGATGGATCTACACATTTGTGTAGGTGCAATAGCGAGTCGCAAGGTTGTTCAGCACGCGGGACAGCCGGGGAGCCAGATGGAAAAAGCCCCGAAGCTGAAGTCCGAGTGAGCAGTAGAAGTTTGAGATCGAAAACGGACGACGGCGTCCGAATCCCACTTCGAAGGAGAAGTCACATGGCCGATGCTCCATTAGAAATGCAAAAAACCCTGGGCCTGACGGGGTTGACAATGAATGCGATGGCGCTGATCGCGCCTGGCGCATTTCTGTGGTTGACTTTTGCGGGACAAGGGGCAGCGGGCGCAACGGCGCCTTCCATGTGGATCGGTATTCTGTTTGCGATCCTGCTCTGTCTCGCCACCGCCGTTTGTTACGCGGAAATGGCCAAGCTCTATCCTGGCACTGGCAGTTCGTATTACTTCGCAGAACAATCCTTTCTAAATCATGAAACCGCATGGCCATATGCACGCCTGGCGAAATTCATCGTCGGATGGGGCTCGCACCTTTACTACTGGATATATCCCGGGGTGATGGTCGGGGTAATTGGCGTGATATCCGGCTACCTTGTCGGTACGATCTGGCCTAACTTCATGAGCGCCTCGAATCCCGGGCCAATGTTCATGATGGCCGTGGCGATTTTCTTTTCATTCGCGGTCGCTTACATCGCCCACAGAGGCGTAAACGGTTCAACCTCGATTAACATCGGCATCAATGTGATTCAGATAAGCGCTTTACTGGTGTTCACAGTCGTGGCACTGGGTTTCCGCATCAATCATCCGCCCGGGAGCACGGCGTACCAGTTCGATCCGCAAACCAGCGCCGCTTTCAGTTGCGAATTCGCCACCACGAAAACGATGGTGAATGGAGTAAGTACCGATACCATCACCCGCGCCGCCGACGGCACGCCCCAGTGCGCGGTGGATGCTGCCGGAAAGGCGGTTCCTTTTAAAATTGACTACCCTGAAAAGGATGCCAGCGGGGCTTTCGTTTCGCATCCGAATGCCAAGTCCGTGGTCAGTGTACACAATTTTGGCTGGATGTTCGTGCAGGCCACGATTGCCATCCTGATTCTCGTGGGATTCGAATCTGTAACCTCCATGGGAGGTGAGGCCAAGAACGCCAAACGCGACGTGCCCATTGCCGTTATCACTTCGCTCTTGGTGCAAGGCTGTTTCTGTTATCTGTTTGAGTACTTCGCCGCAAACTACTTTCTCAATAGCGGCTATCCCATGGGCTTTGCCAGTGCCTCGGCAGCACCCATTGGCGACATGATGATTGTCGTGGGCGACGCCCTGTTTGGAGCCGGGCACGGACGAATCTTCATGCTGGTGGAAGCCGCAACAGTGTTTCTGGCATTGATCGGAACTACTTTGTCTTGCATCAATACCGGAGCTCGCGTTACTTACGCCATGGGAAAGGATAAAGAGTTGCCCGATTCCATGGGCGCGCTCCATTCCAGAAACCTCACTCCGCATAAGGCCATCTGGACCCTGGCGATTATTTCCGCAATCGTGGGCTGCATCACCGTGTTGGTTTACTTCGGAGACGGTTCTGCCCCCGCGGATTCCGCAATCGCAGCGCTGCCCCACGGGTTCTGGTCCAGCTTCGGCTATACCACCCACGACAAAATGGCGGCGTTGCCAAATACGTTTTTGACAACGACGCTCGCATCGAATTTCGGAACGTTCCTCCTGTACATGCTGAGCTGCATCACTTGCATTGTTTGCTATCACAATCACCCGAAGTTCAAGGTCGTCCGGCACCTGATCATTCCAGTATTTGGTCTGCTCGCAAACCTCGCGTGCATGGCCTTTTATTTGATCGGCCCGTTCATGGGATACGGTACGAAGATGGAGCCGCTGCTTGCCTTGGGAGTCGCGCTAGTCTGGGCAATCTACGGCGGAATTTTCTTCACTCGCATGACGAAGAGAAGCGGCCGTACGACGCTGGTGGAGGGGCGAATTCCAGCCGCGTCGTAAGGATGATTTGTTAAGGCAGTAGCGATGGGCGGGCGCGTAAAATGCGTCCGCCTTTTCGACATGCTCGCGTGGAAAACATATCTACGCGGGCACAGCCCCCTCGGTTGTCTCGCAAATCTGTTGGTAACATGAATTACCGCCATCGAATCCCCGATAGTGCTGGACAGGATCATTTGGTAAATCACCCTACGTTGGAAGTTGATTTCGCCGAGATCTCGGATACCGGCAGGGTCCGCCCTCATAACGAGGACTATCTCGGCCACTTTGTTCCCACTACGCCAATGCTGGTGCGCTCGCATGGATGGCTATTTGCGCTTGCCGACGGAGTAGGAGGCCAGGACAAGGGTGAGGTCGCGTCGCGAACCGCAATCGAGAGCGTGCTCAAGGGATTTCGCGAGGCGCCGGGGGAAGAACCGCACTCCGCGCTGCTTTCCCGATTGGTGAAAGCTGCCAACCTGGAAGTTTACGAGGCAGGAATGAAATCCAACCTCGGGAGAGCAGCTATGGCTACAACCTTCGTAGGCTGCGCTCTGCGTTTTGACCGCGCTTGTGTGGCTCATGTTGGTGACTCGCGCTGTTACCTGATTCGGCGCGGTCACGCTTCGGTACTCACGCGAGATCATACCGTTGCCGGCGAGCAAGCCCGCATGGGATTGCTGTCCGCTGTAGAGGCGTCTGAAGCCCGAACCCGGCACGTACTCAGCCGGTCCATCGGCGGTGAGATGTTCGTGAACGTCGAGACCAGCGAGCATCAAGTGTTAGTTGGCGATGTGCTCGTGCTTTGTTCAGACGGTCTCCACGGCGCGGTTACTCCATCTGAAATTGCGACCATCGTTACCCACAGCATGGACCTCGAGGCCGCCGCGCATAGGCTTGTCGCCTCCGCAAACCAGGCAGATGGCGGCGACAATATCAGCGTGCAATTGATTCAAGTTCGCAGCGTCGAGCGCGTGGGAATGTACCGGGGAAGGCCCTACCGGCTGCGTTAGGCTTAGTTAACTTGTCATCTTAATAAAACCTGTCATCCCGAGCAGAGAACATCATTTGCTTGCGAATGATGTTGGCAGTCGAGGGGCCCGCTGTTGATTTCGGGCAGCGACAACAGCAGGTCCCTCCACCCACCGATCAATTCGCTGCGCAAATTAACCGGTTCGGTCGGGATGACAGAGTGTTTGAATCCCCTCTTTACAAACTTTTTATGCTTTCATTATGAGGATTGTAGGTATCCTGAAGTCTGGAAAACGCTCTTCGACCCATGTCCTCATTTCACGCTGGCGACCAACTCGATGAATACCGCATAGAGGGAGTCGCCGCCCGTAGCGGCATGGCCTCGATTTTCCGCGCGACCGACCTGCGCACCGGACTTCCCGTCGCGATCAAAGTGCCGCATCCGGAAATGGAAGGCGATCCTGTTTTCTTCGATCGCTTTCATCGCGAGGGTGATATTGGAAGAAAGCTCGATCATCCCGGCGTGATGAAAGTCTTCCCGCAAAACGGACAGTCCCAGGTTTACATGGTGATGGAATGGGTGGACGGCCGCCTGTTACGTCAACTCATGAATGAGCAGAAGAAGCTCCCGCTGGATCGCGCAACGCGCATCGCCATCGGAATTGCCAACGCTCTCGATTACATACACTCGCATGGAATTGTTCACCGCGATCTCAAACCTGAAAACATCATGATTGACGCCAACGACAACATCAAGCTGATTGATTTCGGTATAGCTGCTGATGTTGCCGCACGGCGGCTCACCTTTGCGAAGTTTTCACAGACCATGGGAACGCCGGACTACATTTCGCCCGAGCAGGTAAAAGGCAAGCGCGGCGATGCCCGCAGCGATATTTTCGCGCTGGGAGTCATGCTCTACGAAATGCTGACCGGTAAAGTGCCCTTCACCGGATCGAATGCGTTTCTCATCATGAACGACCGGTTATTGAATAATCCCGTTCCACCGCGAGAGATTGATCCCAGCATTTCGCCTGCGCTACAGGAGATCATCTATCGTGCTCTGGAGCGCGAACCCGCAAGGCGCTATGGGACCGCGAAAGAAATGATTCTGGATCTCGAACATCAGGACCAGGTGGGAGTAGCTGAACGTCCGGAGCTGCGGGATTGGAAGACGCGCCGCGAACCTTACAGCCGAAAAATATTATTTTACTTGATGCTGTTTCTGATTCCGATCGTCGTATTTGGATTGCTATTGTGGGTCGCACGGCACTGAGAGCGCCTAAAAGCCTCAATTTTTTCATTCCAAGCCGGGTTACAGGCGAGGAATCTGCTTTTTCTATCGCTGCATAAATTCATCGGCATGGGTCACGAAGTCGGGATACGCGTCTGCACCAAGCTCATGTAGATCCATTCCTTGCCTCTCGCCGTCAATGCTCACGCGCTGCGGATAGAGGCGATTTAGCAGCCAGTTCAATCCGTAAGTTAGCGGCAGCACAAATCCGATCAGAGTCGCAATTCCGATCAATTGGGCGAGCCACTGTCCGGAATCACTTCCTGGAAGATTCCCTGACAACACGGGATTAACAGGAAACTGCGCCAGAAACCCGACTGCCAATATTCCCCAGATACCAGCCACGGCGTGGACAGAAATTGCGCCGCCGGGATCATCCACCTTCAATTCAAACTCAAACCACTCGATTGCAAAGGTGACGAGAGCTCCGGCAATGATTCCGATTACAACCGCCGCGGCTGGTTTGACGAAAACACAGGCCGCGCTGCTCGCAACCAGTCCTCCGATCCATCCATTTGCGGTAAGCGAGGCGTCTGGCTTGCGAAATCGAACCTGCGTGATGGCGGCAGCGGTAAGGCCGGCCGATGTTGCCGCCAGCATCGTATTCACGGTGACGAGAACACATCTCCCGGCTTCCGAGTGAGTAAATAAAATCGCGCCGGCGGAATTGAGACCGCACCATCCCACGGTCGCGAACAGACATCCTAGAATTACGAGAACAGCATTATGCCCAGGAACGGCGGCGGGCATTCCTTCGGCGGAATATTTTCCGCGGCGCGGCCCCAGAATCCATGCCATCGAAAGCGCAGTGAGGCCACCGACAACATGAATAGAACTCGAACCTCCTGCGTCCACAAAACCGTGGCCCAAACCATAATTCGCGCCCAATTGAGCGAGCCATCCGTCGCTCCAAATCCAATGTGCGAATAGAGGATAGGTCAGGCCCGCAAACAACGCCGATGATGCACAGATTGCGCCCAGCCTCCAACGGTCAGCGCCCGTTCCAAGCGGAATCAAAGCTGCCATTCCAACAGTGAACAATTGAAGCAAAGCTACGAGCGAGGAATATGAGCCATTGAATTCTAGTCCACGCATGAAGAATGGTTGGGCGGCAATCCAATTCCACGTTTTGCCCCCAACCATGAATGCGTGATGCGGGCCGCCGGCGAATCCCTGCCACGAGAACCCAAAGATAAAGTAAACGAGGGCTGCCACCGCGATTGCCAATAGGGAAGCCATCATGGAGTGCGCAGCGCTTCGCGATCTGCCGAGGCCGCTGTTGATCAATGCGAGACCTATTGAGGCAAATGGGACGAGCAGAATTAGCAGAAAACAGATTCCAGCGGTCATTTCGGAAAGCACCGGGCTCATGACCGGAGGCGGATAGATAGTCATCCTTGATCCTCTTGAGCCGGCAAATGCGCGCGAGCTACAAGGACCATGCCGACAATTTCCACGCCGACACCTGCGAGCACAAAACCAGTTCTTGCTGGAACTGACCCCAACAGGGCCAGCGTGGCCAGTACCAGTCCCCAGCCTGCCAGCAGCAATAGGAAACCCGCAGCCTTCACGAAAATATCTCCCACGAGTCTGACGACTTCGATTAAAGAAGGATCATCACAATATAAAAGTGATATTTCCGCAATAGAAATCTTGTTGGCGGACGGTCTTACGCAACTAGCTTTGAAAGGGCGGGCCTCAGCCCCGCCGTTATTCAGATCGACATCCTACGGCGCGCCTGAAGGCGCGCCCTTTCAAGACAATCGCAGGAAATCGGACACTGCATTTCGAGCATAAATGCGCACTCGCAGAGTAAGTAAAACACACCCTTGTCGCTATGGTAGGCTGGCGACATTCCCATGAGTGCAATGGACACGCCTCAGCGCGACGCGCCCGATTCTACAATGCTATTCGGCTTCTGGTATCGCGCCGCCGCCAGCAATCAGATTCCCCGAAATGGCCTGCACAAAGCCATGCTGCTGGAAATTCCTCTCGTCGTTGGACGGGATGATAAAGGAATTCCGTTTGCGCTTCGGGACGCTTGTCCGCACCGCGGGATGCCGCTTTCTTGCGGCAGATTCGACGGTCAGCAAATCGAGTGCAGCTACCACGGTTGGAGATTCGACGCGCATACGGGACAATGCCAGCTTATCCCGTCGCTGACCGCCGATCAGAAATTGCGCGTGGATCGCATCTACGCTGGGAGTTACGTCTGCGAAGAGCACGACGATTTCATCTGGGTTTTTGTTCCCGAGCCTGCGCCATCGGGAGCAGGTTTCACCAAGGCTGCTGACGTGCCTTTTGACGCCCCGCGCGTCCCGATCTTCAGCGAACCGTACAAGACAGCGTACTTGTCTGCCGAGCTTCCGTGCAGCGTAGATCACGGCATCATCGGCCTGATGGATCCGGCTCATGGACCGTTTGTTCATCAGGCGTGGTGGTGGCGCAGTCGCAAGAGCATCCACGAAAAACAGAAAAATTTTGAGCCGATTCCCAACGGGTTTCGGATGAGCGCACATACTCCCAGCTCAAATAGCGCCCCTTATAAATTGCTGCGCTTGTATGCCGACGCCGATTCGATCAGGACGACCATTGATTTCGTTTTACCCAACCTGCGGCTGGAAACGATCCGGGCAGGGAAGTACTGGTTTTCTTCACTGACGACGGTCACGCCCATTACTCGCAGCCATTGCAGGATTGACGTAGTCGCAGCGTGGAATATTTTTCGATGGATTCCGTTCAGCGCGGGCTTGCTGGAATTTGTTTTTGCGAAATTTGTGGATCAGGATCGCCAGACGATGGAAGACCAATCCGAAGGCCTGAAATATAATCCACACCTCATGTTAATTGACGATGCGGATCGTCCCGCGAAATGGTACTTCCAACTGAAGGCGGCGCATCTGGAGGCGCTCCGAAATGGCGGTCAGATGAAACATCCAATGGCGGGACCTGTGACACTGAAGTGGAGAAGCTAGGCGTCTTCGAAATGGTATTTGTCCGGCGGTTGATTTTAGGATCGCTATCGAGACTTGCCGGAGTCTCTCGCGGCGTCGCGGGATAGAAGCAACTGAATTGCTATTCCGCAGGCGGCGGCGATTGCGACCGTGGTAAAAAACGGATGCTGGGGCCAAATCTTGGCGGCCAAACCAAACTCCCACAGGGCTATAGATAGACCCGTTGAAGCCGCGAGCGTTATAAGGAAAATCCGCATTCTTGCCCTAGGCTCAATGTACGAGAATCTGAGTCAAAATGTTCCATTCGACCGGCGACCCTTGTTTGTTCGAGGCTCCCGAATCACCAGATAATTTTTAGCCCCTTATACAAATGGAAACTCTCGTCCGAAGTCACAATCGGAATCTGTTCCGACAATGCCTGCGCGATAATTTGCCGGTCGAAGGGATCTCGGTGATGGAGATCTAGAGAAAACAGTTCGAAGGCGTGGCGTGCCGTATAGGGGAGTACGCGCATGTTCAGATCATCAATAGCTTGGCGAAGCATGCCGACCGACAGCTTGAGTTTTCCGGCGGACGACTTGATGGCAATCTCAGTTATGGAAATGGAACTTATCTCGCGGATGTTATCGGCATCCTCTATCGAAGCAAGTGCACGTTTGCTGAGCCGCTTCGGCGATTCTACGGCGTAGATTAGGACCGCCGTATCCAACAGAAGGCGCACTTAGCCGCGCCCCGATAGAAAGTCTTCGACTTCCTCGTCCGTCATTGGCTTCCACCAATCTGGGTCGAGAACTTTGATCTTACCTTTGAGCCGTCCCAGTTTGATTTTCTTGGGGCGGGCTTTTTGGTGCGAACGATATCCACCACTGGCAATCCTCTTCGGCAGATGGTAACCGGCTCGCCATCTTCGACGGCTTTAATTAACTTCGGAAGTTTGTTCTTGGCATCGGCTACGCTGAACCGCATTTGAGTAGGATAGCTATGTAAGATAGCTATGTCAACGATCGGGGCGGCCTCGAGCCTAGTCTTTTACCAACCAATCCAGCGCTTCTTCGCGGGTATCGAAAGAAGGGAGGTCTCTTTTGGAGAAGTTCTTGAAGTTTTCGTAATACACGTGCGGCAGGCTTTTCGTTCCTACCCACGCGGCGTGTTTCACGTAGGGACGATCCAATACCAGAAGCTCCTTCATGCGGGTGATCACTGATTTGTCGAAGTTGGCGTCGGTGAAGTCGGCAAGAATTAGCAGCGAGTTCGGAGATTGGCTCGTGACTTTGTCGCGGAATTCCTCGAGCAGAATGAGGATCTGGTCAGCATTGCAATGGCTCAAATCAACCACCAGGATTGTCTTGCCGCAATGTTCGATAAATCGGATGCGCTCATCCATCGGAAGCCGGGCACTCCGCCGGAAATGCGGTCATTTTAGCAGCGATTCTATGACGGCGTAACTATCTCCCAGGGCCGCGTTCAGTTCCTGAGGATTATTGCCGCCTGCTTCAGCCATATCGGGACGGCCCCCACCTTTGCCTCCCACTTTCTGGGCGGCCGGGCCAATGATTTTTCCGGCCTGCAACTTGCTCGTCAGGTCTTTGGTCACGCTTACGATCAGAGCGACCGTGCCGTTTGTCGCCGATCCCAGCACCACGACGCCGGAGCCGAGTTTGTCGCGGAGTTGGTCAACAAGAGTGCGCATCTGCTGGCGTTCGAGATTGTCAACACGATGTGCCAGCACTTTCACGCCGTGTATTTCTTTGACGTTTTCGCTCGCAGACGCGACGGTGGATGATGCCGACTTCATTCGCGCCTGATCGAGTTCGCGCTGTAGCCGCTTGATCTCGGAATCTTTTTTGTCGAGTTCGATTTTGAGTGCCTCCGCTGGAGATGCAGTCATCTCCTGATCCGAGGGTGCCCCATCCTTTCGCGCTTTTTGCGAAAGGGTGGGTCCAACGAAGCTCGCAACAACATTTTCCAACTGGTGATCTTGTTGGAAGTGACGCAATGAGCCTTCGCCGGTGACCGCTTCAATGCGGCGAATTCCCGACGACACGCTTCCTTCTTTCAATACTTTGATGAGACCGATTTCTCCGGTGGCTTCGGTGTGCGTGCCTCCGCAGAGTTCGGTTGAAAAATCCCCGATCTTGATGACGCGAACCCGGTCGCCATATTTTTCTCCGAAGAGCGCCATGGCTTTGTATTCGTTGATGGCGACATCAATAGGAACGTCAGGAATAACTTCGACCTTCCGGTTGCGCAAAACTTCTTTGTTGATGAGGTCTTCGATGTCCTGCAACTCTTCATCAGCAACGCCAGTGAAGTGCGAGAAGTCAAAACGAAGATGATTTGGTGCGACGAGCGATCCCGCCTGCTTGACGTGCTTGCCTAGAATCTCGCGTAGCCCAGCTTGCAACAGATGAGTTGCTGTGTGGTTGCGCATGGTTGATTGGCGGATGTCGGTGTTTACGACGGCGTCAACCCTGTCGCCAACTCTGAGAGTGCGCCGTCCTTCTACCCCTGGGGTGGCCCACCCAATGCGGTTTTCGTTGGGTGGGGCTTTCATGACAACCTGATGTGCGCGGACGCCTTGAATCGGGTAGTAGCATCCCTTGACTTCGGCGATGACCGTATTGTGATCGTCAGAATAGAGCCATCCGCGATCCCCAACCTGCCCTCCGGACTCAGCGTAAAAAGGCGTGTGGTCGAGGATGACCTCGCCAGATTCGCCTGGGCCGAGCTCCTGGACCCCCTGCCCGTTACGAATAACAGCGAGCAGTTCACAGTTCTCAGATCGAGTCTGCCGGTAGCCTTCGAATTCAGATTTTGGAAGCTGTTGATAGGCGGGATTGGCGGTCTGTTTGGCCGCGCCTTTCCATGAAGCGCGAGCACGTTCGCGTTGCTCGGACATGGCACGGTCAAAGCCGGCTTGATCGAATTCGATCCCTTGATCTCGCGCCGCATCCTGCATGAAGTCAAGGGGAAGGCCGAAGGTGTCATACAGTTTAAAAGCATCTTCACCAGAAAACGACGATCGAATCCCATCCTCCAGTCGCTGCAATCCAAGATCAAGGGTGTGCGAGAAGCGTTGTTCCTCCGCCATCACAGTTCGGGAGACCTGCTCTGCATTTCCCGTTAACTCGGGGTATGCATTCTGCATCGAATCACGAACTGCGAAAACCATCTCATGCAGGAATGGCCTTGTCCGGCCGAGCAATCGTCCATGCGTTATGGCCCTGCGAACGATCTTGCGCAACACATATCCGCGGCCTTCGTTAGAGGGCAGCACGCCGTCGGAAATTAGAAAAGTCGCGGCGCGGGAGTGATCGGCGATGACCCGCAAAGATGCCGCCCCCGGCTGTCCCGCATAGCTTTGTTCGGCTCGACGGGCAGGTACGCCCGCCCCTCCATCGCCTGTCGTCAACTCCGCTGCTCTCTTGATCAGCGGCACAAATAAATCCGTGTCGTAATTGGAAATCACGCCCTGCAACACTGCCGTCAGGCGCTCCAATCCCATCCCTGTGTCAATGGATGGCTTCGGCAGCGGATTCAAGTTGCTCGACGCATCGCGGTCGAACTGCATGAAAACTAAATTCCAGATTTCGACGTAGCGTCCGCAATCGCAGCCGAAGGCGCAATCCGCGTGGCTTTGATCGGAAGCGGCTGGACCCATGTCGTAATGAATCTCGCTGCATGGGCCGCATGGGCCGGTGTCACCCATTTGCCAGAAATTGTCTTTCAGACCAAACTCGAAAATGCGGTCCTTCGCGACGCCTTGCCCGACCCATAAGTCATAGGCCTCGGAATCCCGCGACATACCGCCTTCGCCGTTGAAGATCGTGACGTACAACTTTTCTTTCGCAATGCCGAACCATTCCGGCGATGTAATCAGCTCCCACGCATACGCAATCGCGTCTTTCTTGAAGTAATCGCCAAAGCTGAAATTCCCCAGCATCTCAAAAAATGTGTGATGGCGATTGGTGAATCCGACGTTTTCGAGATCGTTGTGCTTGCCGCCGGCGCGAACGCATTTCTGCGAAGTTGTCGCGCGGGAATAATCACGCTTTTCCAATCCGAGGAAGACGTCTTTGAATTGGTTCATCCCCGCGTTCGTGAAAAGCAGCGTTGGATCGTTGGCGGGGACGAGCGACGACGAATGGATCTCTTTGTGTCCGTGCTGGACAAAGTAATCCAGAAATTTACGCCGAATTTCAGAGCCGGTCAGCATGGGCATCAGTGATTTCAAATTCTAGCATCTGGAATCCATTGAAACCGATGTTCAGCCGTCACATCACCCGGGATGCATTTCTGGTCTAATTCAGCCGTCCCTGCGGGACTGCTCGTACCCGAATCTTCCCAGCGCTGAAGCGCTGGGCTATTGGCAGTTGTCCCTGACGGGACATCGGGACCGACGCGTGGCTTGCAGTTTCCCAAGCATTCTCCGTCGTTGAGTTGAGATGGTAAGGTTGATCTCCCATACGGCTAGGGGTCATTACGAAGGGTTGCTATTGGCAGTTGTCCCTGACGGGACATCGGGACCGACGCGTGGCTTGCAGTTTCCACAAGCATTCTCCGTCGTTGAGTTGAGATGGTAAGGTTGATCTCCCATACGGCTAGGAGTAATTACGAAGCGTTGCTATTGCCAGTTGTCCCTAGCGGGACATCGTGACAGACGGGGTGCTGGCGATGTCGGCAGACTGATAATCGGCCCGTAGTGATGATCGCGTACCTTTGCGTGGCTAGGGTCACGTGTGAGCCGCTAGGCGGTTCTTTGCCGCGTCTTTCGACTCCGGTCCCGTAGGGACCCCCGATAATAGCCCAGCGTTTTAACGCTGGGTCAGCAGAGAAAACGAATTCCAGTCCCGTAGGGACGGCTGAAACCATGGACAGGATAAATTATGTCTCACACATACGTTTCCGATCTTGTGCATTGCGTCTTTTCCACCAAAGAACGCCGTAATACCATCCAGCCGGAGAGACAAGCGGACCTTTGGTCCTATCTTGGGGGCATCGCGCGAAAAAATGGGTTTAAGGCTATCGCCGTGGGCGGTACAGAGAACCACATCCACATTCTTCTTTCGTTGCCGGCAATAATGCCTTTAGCGAAGGCGATGCAACTCCTGAAGGGCGGATCTTCCAAATGGATGAACGACACGAGAGACACGAGATTCGCGTGGCAAGAGGGCTATGGCGCCTTTACCGTTGGCATTTCACAACTGGCCCGTACGGTTAATTACATCAATTCGCAAGCCGAACATCATCGGAAACATACGTTTGAGGAGGAATTCCTGGCGTTTCTGGCGAAGCATAATATCGAATACGATCCGAAATATGTTTGGGGATAGAGTTCAGTCGTCCCTACTGGACTGGTCGTATTCCGAATCTTCCCAGCGCTGAAGCGCTGGGTTATTGGCGGATGTCCCTTACGGGACAAGAGTCACTGGGAACGATCCTGAAGCGATCAGAGCGCCTCTGGCGTTTTCGGGCATAGCCGGAGGCTTCCGCTAACGGTTAAGGTACAGGTCCCGGAGGGACCACCGATAATAGCCCAGCGTTTTAACGCTGGGTTAGCATAGAAAACGAATTCCAGTCCCGTAGGGACGGCTGACCGCGCGGTCATCCCTCAATCTCACCCTCCAAGGCCGTCAGCGTTTCGTCGTCCACATCCCATTTCTTTAAAATTTTGAAAATTGTTTTTGAGGCGAACCCTGCACGCGTTAGCTGACGGAAAACCCGCGCCGCCTGCTTTTGGTTGGCAGGTTTTGCGAGGCGCTTGCGGCGCATATAATCTCGCGCCTGCTTCTCGTCGCTGACTTCGTCGTAAACGGAAGCCACGGCTTTCTCGATTACTTCGCCGTGAACCCCTTTTATTTTCAGATCGGTGATTACACGCATCCGGCCGAATTTCTCATTGTCCCGACGAAAGGAAGAATAGGCGGCCGCATATCTTGCGTCATTGAGATATCCCTGATCTTTGAGATGGCGTATCACAAGCTCAATCAGGGTTTGGCCGTATTCGGTTTCCGCTTCTACTCGTGGACGCAATAAACGTTTCAGTTCCGCGACGGAGCGGGCCCGCCGTCCCAATGCACCCACTGCATAGGCATAGAGTTCATCTTCTGAATCCGTTTTTCTGGGGCGAGGAAAAGGCATAAAATCCGAATCTAGAAAACTTTACCCCCTCAGCCAGAGTTCATCACAACATTTCCGTATAAACCCATGCAGTTACTTCTGTGCAAAACTAAAGTGAGTTTGGACTTGCGTTCAATGCGTGAAGAACGGTACCATTCAAGTGTTCCCAGCGGCCATGCTTTCTAGCTGGCCCTCCGCGCCCTGTAGCTCCTGGCGCCAAATGGACAGGATCCAAACGGACACAGATTCCAGACGGAACAATTGATCCAGAGCAAAACGATTCACACGAAACGGTTCAGACGGATGAGTTGTTTTTCGCGAGATTCTAACCGCATTTGAAAGTTCCACGCAGGTGCGATCGCGTAGCGAAAGCGCTTTCGATAATCGCCTCAGAAGAGTAAACGAACAAATGTTCGTCTTCGGACGGACATAAGCGCAGAGTACAAAACGAGAAAAATATGAATGCTGGGCCAGGACGCCCCTCCAACGGAGGAGGCAGAAATAGGCGGAGACGCAGTCGCCGTCCATCCAATCGCAGCGGTCAGCCATCAGGCCGCGATCGCAATCAACAAAACAGTGTTTACAGTGCCCCCATGGACCACAGTTACCGCGCGAACATGGGCGGCGGAAATGGTTCGCGACAAGGACGCCCTCGACCGGGCTTTGCGGCTGCCTATGCGCCCGCCGATCCCGACCCGCTGCCGTTTCGCGAGGATGCGAGTTCACGCATCTTTGCTTTCGTGGATGACCTATTCTTCCAGGCTAAGATTCAGGAGACCGCGCGCAAACTCAACGTAAAGGTCGAATTCTGTAAGGCAGAAAAAGACCTATTGGAGCGGATCAAGTTGAATGGTGAGGAGAAACCCTCCCTGATCATCTTCGATATGAACAATGCCAACGCCAAGCCGTTGACGCTGATTCCAAAACTGAAGGCGAAATTAAAAAAGACTTCCGTGATTGGCTTCCTGTCCCACGTTCAGGGCGATCTCAAGCAAAAAGCCCACGAAGTCGGATGTGACATGGTCCTTCCGCGATCGGCGTTTTCGCAGAACCTTCCTCAGTTGTTGCGCCGGCACGGCGCGCCGGAAGAAACTGCCGTGGACTAAAGGCGGGACATTGAGTAATCGGGTAATTTTCGAAATTGGGTAATTTGAACCGGACTCGATCCTCGCGGATCGCGAAGTTTAATTGCCCAATTGCAAATTACCCAATTACTCAATTTAGCTGGGGAAGTGGAAGTGTACGTCCTGCCGCGAAGCAATCGCGACCCCGTTCATTGTTGCGGGGGTAAAGCGCCAGTTTTTCAGTGCCTCTAGAACTTTGTCTTCCAGCCCGTAGCCCAGGGATTCCAACACCTTCGCGCCCGCAACATTTCCCTTTTCGTCAATGGTGACTTCTACGACTACATCTCCGGCGACTCCCGAAGGTATGTCTGAACGGTCCACTGCGGGATTCGGAAAAACTACCGGCAGTGCGGGGCGCGATTCATATCCTGTTGACGGACCGGTTGACGAAGATCCTAGCATTGAACCGGCACGAGCCGACTCTACTGGGGCGTCAAGGGAAGGTTCTTCGGTCGTTTTAGGAGCGGGTAATTTGGGGGCGGTCTTGTGCTTTGTCTTGGATCTCGGCGCGCTAAGCGGGGTTTGGTGAGGAACTGACGATGGCCCTAAATAAATGACCTCCGCCGATGTCCCCGAGCCCGCGTTGCCAAACGCAATCGAGGACGGCTGAATAAATCGCGGCCCCGCAGAAATAACGGCGTATAGCAGGACACCATGGAATCCCAGCGACAACCAAAGGGAGGTTCGCTGTCGTTCGCCCGGCAGTTGTTGAAACATCGCCTTACGTCCGGTGGTGCCATTCATGCCCATAAACAAGTCAATTCTAGCACCGTGTTCAAGGGGCACTAACGGGCTATGGCGGTGGCATTTGGGGAAGGTGACGCGCCGGGGAAAGGCGCAAGCAGTTTTATCCGGGGGGCCAGGTGAGCGCTCGGCCACCTATTAAATGAACATGCAGATGAAAGACCGACTGGCCCGCTCCGGGACCAACGTTGAGAACGGTGCGGTATCCATTTTCGATGTTGCGATCCCGGGCTATTTGGGCTGCCGCGAGATGGCATTGTCCAATGATCTCTGCATCCTCCACAGACGCTTCCTTTAATCCAGCGATATGTTTTTTTGGAATCACCAAAACATGGGTTGGGCCTTGAGGATTCAAGTCTTCAAAGGCGAATGTGTGCTCGTCTTCGTAAACTTTTTTCGAAGGAATTTCACCGCGAACGAGTTTGCAGAAGATGCAATCAGGCGAGGGCATTGGGTAAAGTAATTGGCTAATTGTAAATCAGCAGGATCGGCGATTAGTGGCGCAGTTAAAAATTACTCAATTACAAAATTACCCAATTACAAATTACTCAATGTCCCTAGCGTTTCAACACCGACATGATCACCAAAACCACTGGCAAGTAGATTACGGATGCATGAACCAGTTTTCTGGCGAGGACTGTCGAAGTGGAGGTAGAGAGTTTGAGCGAGTGATAAAGCAGGAATGCCCCTGCGATGAACATTGCGGCGACATAATAAGATCCGCCGCGGTCAATGAAAGGCAGCATGGTGGTAACGATGAGGGCGAGAGTAAAAAATACGATTTCTGACCGCGTAAAACGGCTGTCCCGGTCAAATCGCGGGAGCATTCTGTAACCCGCGCGGGCATAGTCGTCACGGTACATCAGCGCGATAGCCAGAAAGTGAGGGAACTGCCAGAGAAACAGAATCGCGAAAAGGTACCATGCCTGCGGGTCAATGTGGCCTGAGCCTCCTGCCCATCCGATCAAAGTTGGCATCGCGCCGGGAATTGCGCCGAGCAGCGTACAGAGCGGCGTTATGCGCTTCAAGGGGGTGTAAACAAGAAGATAGGAAAGCAACGTTGAAATTGCCAGGACCGCCGATAACGTATTCACGGTTACGAAGAGATATACACCACCGCCAACGCTGAGAAGGATTCCGAAAATAAGTGCGTGAAGGGAACTCATCCGTCCGGAGGGCATAGGCCGGTTCGCGGTACGGCGCATTTGGCCGTCCCAAACTCGCTCCATCCATTGATTCAGAGTCGCGGTGCCGCTGGCCACGAGCAACGTTCCGACCAGAGTGTTGACGAGGCCAGAAAATCTGAACGATCCCCGCGATGCAAGATAGTAGCCTGCCGACGTGGTCATCAGAATCAACAGATTCACTTCCGGCTTGGTCAGCGTGTAATAATCCCGGAGCTTGGACTTAAAGCCTTGCCTGTCGCCTGGCGTCCTCATTACTTGAGTTGTGCTCATGCTCTCCTATTATCAGTATCCATTTGATTCCGCGTCTCGGCCGCCTAAAGGTTCCTTTGCCCGTAACTTTGCCAAAAAGCAGGCAGCAAAATAAGCAGCACCACGAGTCCTGCTAAAGCATTTCGGTGACTTATGAGCGCGTCCGCATCAGTCAGCTTTAACCGAACCTCCAATGGTAACTGGAAAATGGCGCGCTCACCAGTATTCCGAAGCAGTTGGCCATAAATAATTACACGCGACGATTGACGGCCTCGAAGCTACTTTTCACTTCGCCCGGAAGATAAAACTCACCGCCGTCGGTTTTCCCGCCGCTACGGTCACTTTCTGAGTCTGCGTTCCATACTCTTCCTGCCACGCGGTTAATGTGTAGCTGCCTGGCGCCAGTCCTTCAAGCTTGAAGTCGCCACTGTTGTCGGTGACCGCGTATGGCCCCTTCACCACTACCATATAACCGCGCATCCAGGGATGAATGTTGCACTTCACGACAATTGGGATTTCCGGATTCGCCCACGTTAAATCGAAAGGTGGAGATCCCGGCGGCTGTGATTTATTCCATTCCGAATTGTTCCTCGGTTGCGGATGGACGTTATGGAGAGTTTGATCGCTGTTTACGACTTTGAAGTGCTGGCCCGGGTTTAGCGCTAGAACATGGGGAATATACTGGCAGCCCTTTTGATTCCAAGTTCGCACTTCGGTAGAGGCCGCCTCATTGCCCGAAAGCCCCTGCGAAACATAGATGACAACGTTTTGCAGTCCTCCATTCGGGCCTACAACAACCCTTTCGGCTTTCAGCGGATTGCCTGCGTGTTCCTTCGCGCAACTCGGTTCCGCGGACATATCAATCGCTTTCTCCGGCGGAGGCGTCCCATTGAGCCTTACAGTCCCAGTGATACTGCTTCCGGATAGGGGCGCAGCATCCACTCTTCGGCCCATAAGAACTAAAAGAAGCGAAAGCAATAGGAATGCACTAGAAAGTGCCGCCAACTTGTATTTGTATCCGGCCTTCATGGAATACCCCCGATCTCGGTTTAATGTTGAGAAGCTGGCGTCGGCGTTGCCGCGGGCGCCGTCTCCGGAGCCGGCGCATTGGGATCAATCGGCTTCAATCCAAGTTGCTTGGCAATTTCTTTTTCTTTTGAGTGCATCGGCTCCAGCGTGCGCAGGTAAAAAACCAACTCCCACGCTTCTTCCGGCTTAACGTTGTCGGCATAGGAGGGCATTGGAGTGCCGTCCAGCCCGGTCATAAAGATTCGATAGAGATCCCGATCGGAACTTCCGCACTTGGGCCGGGAGCCCTCAGTAAAGTCGTATGCCTTGATGGGACGGTTCTCATCATCCTGCAAAGTGTCAGCCGAAGGGCCGTTGGCCCTCCCCTCGACACCATGACACTTCCAGCATTCCAGCTTTTGGAACAATACCTGGCCGGCTTTAATCCTATCCGCCGTGACTTCTGGCTCTGGAGGAATCTGGATCGGAGTCCCGGGCTTTTCCGTCTGGAACTTTGGCGAGAAGTGTTTGACGTATGCAACCAGGTCAGCTTGCTGCTGCCTTGTAAAGGTATTCCACTGGGGCATATTCGAACGATCAAGTCCGCGCGCGATGGTATTGAAGAGATCCTCATCGGTGGGCAATGTGCCACTCGGAGTGGAGCGGCACTTGAACTGGCCGAGGGTGAAGTTTCGGGGTTTGGGATCGAGCCATGGCTCGTTCTCACCCATTCCGTCGCCTTCTTCGCCATGACAGCCCACGCAATAACGCCGGTAGTCAGCTTTAGCGGCTTTGGCATGGCCGGTTACGTTTCCGATGTGGCTTTCCATTCCCAATCGTTGATCTTCCTGGTACTTCGCAGTCTGTGCGGAACAAAAGCCGGACAGCGCGAAAAATACGCCCACGGTTGCGCTCACGACTAACGGGCATTTCAGTAGAGTTGCGCGCATCGCAGTCCTTTCTAGAAGTCGAAGTCAAATCCGAGTAAAAGACTGCTGCTGCTAAGGTCGCCGCCATCGGGAGCAGTTCCACGTTGACGTGTCCACGAATACTCGTTGTGCCATGCAAACCCCGCACGGCTGGTCATAATCGGGTAGTAGCGATATCCAATGGTGTACATGTCAACATCGCCGAAATTCGATGCGCTTGTGGGATCCGCCTGCTGAGACATGCGCTCCCATTCCGAGCGCTGAATGAATATCAATTGCGGGCTGTAAACGTAATGAGTTTCGAGCATGTAACCATTCCACGCCGGCGCACGTGCCCCGGCGGGAAGCGCCGTGCCAGGAATGTTATTGTTTATTATCGTTCCTCCGGGCAGGTCTCCATATCCGGCGCCGAACCACGCGCTGTCGGAGCCATGCTGAGTTACCGCCAGGAAGTCAAGTTTGCCAAAGTAGAACAACCCGACGAAACCCTCGCGGCTGAAGGACTTATTGCCGAGCGCGGCGCCGGGAATGATGTTGGCTCCATTATTTTGCGTTAGATAAGTAGTCGGAGCCTCTCCGACCATGGCGTAGGCACCGATGCGGTCCACCCCCAGCCTTCCGACGTCGAAGGCCTGGCTCGCGGCAAAAAAACCGCTGTAAGAATTCCCATACGAAAGATTCACATTGCCGTCGCTGGAACTCAGCAGTGCAGCGGACACACGGGTACGATCATTGACGGAATGACCCATCCACTCCAGACCGAGTTGGTTATCTCCAATTTGTCCGAAGATGTTGCCGTCGCCCTGCGGGATGAAGTGATAAGTCTGGTAGATTCCGGAAATGCTCGTTAGCGTCAGGATTCTCTTTTCGGAAACCAGGTTATCGAGTTCGAATTTGCCAAGTTTTACGTTCAGCCAGGAACTGCCAAAGAGATTGTCGAGCCGTGCGAAGACCTGCTCAAAGTGGAAAGAGGCGGTAGCATCAGATGAGGGAAGCACATAGAAGGAAATGTTCTTGTCCAACGTTCCAGCGGTGTGGAAGTCGAGACCGGAAAGATCGAAACCGTGGGACGTGACTTGCATTTCCCCGGAGTTAGGCCCAGCAGGCGTATCTACCAGGACCTTGTTGGTGCTTTCCCGGTGCCAGTTTGGAGTAATGCGAAACACTACCGGCCAGTACGATGGGTTCTGCCAAACTGGCGAATCCCTGTCATTCATCAACTGATAGCCGTTGTCTTTGAACTTCTGTCCGAAATAGTTGAGCATTGGCCACGCTTCGTGGCATGCCGAACAGCGCAGTCCGTATTTTCGGGCGAAGGCAGGTAAGGCGTGGGCGCCAGAAGAGAATCCGAGAACCAGAAAGACGAAAAGCAATCCAGACGCAAGACTTCTGCGGAACAAAGTCATTCATCCCTCCTGACAAGCATATCGAAACCGCACTCACAGACTTCTTCGCGCACCCAAGGCGTGCGTGCGAGGCGCACAAAATGATCATGTAGGTTATGCGTGTATCAAGAAAATCAGAAATGCTAAGACAACGCAACTAAACAATGGATGCAGAAATCAATTAGACACCGCGCAAGAAAATTCCGGAACTATGTGCCATGACTCGAGTGCGTTCGAATAATGAATGATAATGTTTGCCTAACGACGGCATGACTCCATGAGACCTGTGATGTCAAACTAGTTTTGTTTTATGAGAATCTCACGCGAACATTTTTTCTCAGGGCTACATGCTTTATTGGTGGCACTGATCCTGGTTATATGGATCTCGTTGACCTCGCCGCTGCAAGCACGCGAAAACGCTAAGAAAGTTGATTATGGCACCGGCCTGAGCGTGGAAATCGAATCACCCGAAAGCGAGGTTTTGCAGGCGGTCGCGGACGTCGCCGACGACGGAATCATCCAGGGAACCAGGGAATACAACAAAGACGAGAACATTAGCGGAGCGTCTTCCGCCGCCTCAACGCCCGTATACCCTGCGTGGACGGGCCCGGGGAAGGCTTTTTACAAGGTTCGTGCCGAAGCTCTGGACCCACGTAATTTCAAAGAAGGCGGCGACGTGGGCACGCTGGCGGTGCGATACATTGTGCAAACTGCCGGCCCAGCCAAGACCACCTTGCGTATTGACGCCGTCTTTGTCGAAGATTTCAGGCGCACGGTGCATCCTTCCAACGGCATGGTGGAATCCAGTGAGTATAAGGACATTACCGACCGTCTCGACCAGATGCACCTGCGGCAAAAAGAAACGGACGAGGCTGCCAAAAAACGCGACCAGGATGTTGCCCAAAGCGAGCCCCTTCGTACTCCCAGCGACCACAATGGAGCATCGCGCCTGGCTGCCGCTCAGGTCTCAAGCCACACGTTGGAACAACATGTACAGGATTTACGGCACCAGGTGGAGCGCCGGGTCGTGGCCTCCGGCGCGGCCCTCAAGTCGGCGCCTTTTCACACCGCAAGTACGCTCAAACCTCTTATCCCCGGTACGGAAGTAGTCATTTTGATTGTGACGCCTTACTGGTATGGCATCGAGACTAAGGACGGACAACATGGGTGGCTGTTTCACGACCAGGTAGAGGCTTTGCCGTGAAACGCGAGCACTGCCAACCTCTCTGCGGATTGATACTGTTTCTAACTGCGTCTTGTGTGATTGCACTTTGCAGCGAGAATCAGAATTCCTCAAATGAACGAACGTTTCCTCAACCCAAAGCCGTGATTGAAAAAGTTACGAAGACACTCTCGTCTTCGGTTGCTGGGCGTCTCCCCGTGTTGGATGGGTTCACAATTCCAGGAGAACGCCGGTTGGACCGCTTTCAGCGCGCATACTATCAGTGCACGGTTCAAATCACGGCCCTTCCATCAGGAGGCACGAAAGTTCGAGTCAACGCAAAGATAACAGCCTGGTATGCGGATCCAGTTGTATCTCGTTCGGGATATCAGACCTTGCCGTCGAATGGAAGGATTGAAGCAGACCTGTTGGATCAGATTGGGGATGCGCTGGCCACGCGCTCAGGAAATAGCAGATCAGAGCAGGAAAGAAGTTCAGTCCCTCCCGCCTCTGTGGCCCACGGGGACGAGCCGTCAATTTCAGCTCCGATGCCCCGCATTCCAGAAAGCGCTCTTCACGCTTCGGCAATAGCGCTTCCGGATTCGAACGCGGGATCATTGCAATCGCAGACTGACGCCCTGGAGAAACATGAGCAGGAATTGGCCGAGGAAGCCAAGAGCCTGGAAGAGATTCTGCAAAACCAGGCCCATCCTAATAATTTAGCGGCAGTCAAAAAAACGGGCACTCCAGTTTTGCAGGGCCCAAACGCCGATGCAAAAGTCTTATTTCCGGCAACCGCCGGAGACGAATTCGAAATCCTGGATATCAATTCAAATTGGGTGCACGTGCGAATCTCGGGGCTTTCGCGCGGATGGATTCGCCGCTCCGCGCTGGAAATGCCCGAAGATTTCTCCGGTGCGAAGCAATTTGGCGTAGCAACTCAAAACGCGGCCGAAGAGTTTCGAATCAGCAATGAACAAATTGCACCGTTCCCCGGCGACTGGGAGCCGCTGCGAGGAAAAATCGTAAAGATTGTCACCGTTCAAAAAGCGAACGAAGGCGAACGGTCCACCGGAGCGGAGGTAAGACTTCAATTTGCCAAGGCGTTGTTCATGAAAGAGTACTCAACAGCAGCGGCAGCGACGGACGCTCCTGCGGGGATTGTTGTGATTTTCGATTCGGACGATGGCGGCATGATCGCCGCTACGTTTGTAACGCTAAAAAAATGGCAGGTGGGGTCCGTACCTGACGAGAATATCTGGCGGCAGTGCTTTTTCGATCCGCCGGAACTTTCTGGGAAGTGAGGAAAACGCTGCAATGGAAAGACCCCCGTCCTCTTGGAAGAATCTCCTGGTTTACATCACTTCCAGAAGAAGCCTGCGACCAACAACGCGACTTGGGCGGTCGCAAGAGTAAACCAAATTCGCCGTCGGAAGCGGGATCGGCGAAGATCTCTTTTCAGATCAATCTCAAGACCCTGAATAAACTCCAGCTCTCCCGGATCAATTTGCGGTTTCGATTCCTGAACGTTCGTCCGTCCGATTCCGGTATAAGTAAGCTTCGGCTTGGCCGGCAGAAGAGCTTTAGGTCCGCTGATTACAGCCGACCAATGCACCAGCAGCAAGTATCCGGGAGTGAATCCCGGATCGGCCGGCATGGAAGTTAATTGAAGCGGACTCTGTCTTTCCGGCGCGGCGGCATCGGCCAGATTCCGCAGAAGAGACGTCCACCACATATGATTCAGTTGATCGCCGATCAGTTCGCCGACATCAACAGGGCGCGACTCCAATTGCAGCGGCGGCAAAGTTTCTGGAGAAATCACGTCACCCAGATTCGTAAAAATAGTCCGATACCAAGGGAGGCTCAGAACGTCTCCAGCGAGCATGCCCGTATCCACTGGGCGAGATGTGAGAATCAGAGGAGGCAAGGTTTCCGGAGAAAACTTATCGCGCAAATTTCCGAGCAGAGATTTCCAGAGAGGCTGCGTCAGGGTGTTCGGTAAGGAAAAATCGGGTTCATAAGCGGAGTCTTCCGGAACGCGACTTTCGGCGAAGTGGGGAGTTGTATTTTGGAAAGGCATTTTTCTTTAAACTCTACCAGTGTAACCGGTGAGGGCGAGAAGACCAAACGCGATAATGACTCACGTAGGGGCCAGTGTCCTCACCGCCCATCGGAGCGTAGCGCAGCGGGCCCAGGTGACTTTTGCGGTATTCTTCTAACACTCAATCTTATGATTAAAGCTGTCAGAGGAACGCGGGATCTGCTTCCGCCCGAAACCGCGCTATGGAATTTCGCCGAGGCAACGGTACGCGATGTATTCCGCGCTTACAACTTCCACGAAATCCGCACGCCGATTTTCGAGAGCACCGAACTGTTCTCTCGGAGCGTAGGAGAAGAAACGGATGTCGCGAAAGAAATGTACACGTGGGAAGACCGGAGTCGCGCCCAGAGCGAAAAAGGTCAATCGTTAACTCTGCGTCCCGAGAATACCGCCGGAGTTGTTCGCGCCTACATCGAGCACAAACTTTGGGAACGGGGGCTGAGCAAGCTTTATTACATCGGCCCGCAGTTTCGCCGTGAGCGTCCGCAGAAAGCTCGCTACCGGCAGTTCTATCAAATCGGCGCCGAGGTCATTGGGCCGGCCAGCGCCGGTAGCGAATCTCCCGCACGCGATGCCGAAATTCTTGAACTGCTCGCGACATTGCTTGACCGTCTCGGAATCAAAGGCTGGACTCTACAACTGAATTCGGTTGGATGTTCCAACGATCGCGCCGCCCACAACGAAGCTTTGCGGAAGGCGCTCGAACCGGTTGCGGCCACAATGTGCTCGGACTGCCAGCGCCGCGCGGTGACGAATCCTTTGCGAGTTTTCGACTGCAAAGTTCCAGAAGATCAGCCGATTATCGAGATGCTGCCGCGCATCAGCCAGTTTCTCGACGAGCCGTGCCGAAAACATTTCCGGGCGGTTCAGGAAATTCTGCGATCCGTGGGGGTTGAGTTTCATTTAAATGACCGGCTGGTGCGCGGCTTGGATTATTACACCCGGACCGCTTTCGAATTCACGCACGGCGCACTGGGCGCACAAAATGCAATTCTCGGAGGCGGCCGCTATGACGGACTTTCCGAGTCTCTCGGAGGACCGCAAGCTCCCGGCATCGGTTTCGCCATTGGCGAGGATCGGCTGATACTTGCATTGCAGGAGTCCGCAGAATCAGTCCAGCCCAAGCCCGAGGTTTATATCGCGCCGCTTGGAGCAGGCATGGACCGCGAGGCCGCGCGACTCGCGCGAGAACTTCGGCGTGAGGATATCGTCACCGAACTTGGCGACGAAACTTTCCGCTTAAAAAAATCTTTTGAGACTGCGGCCAAACTTGGGGCGCGGCAAGTTCTGATTGTCGGTGAGAATGAGGTAGCTACCGGCGCGTTCGCGCTCAAGAATCAGGACACTGGCGAACAGGTTTCCGTGCCTCGAAGTGAACTTGCGGGAAAAATTCGCCCGAAACCCTAGCGGCACAACTTATTGCCTATTCCGTTACGACCTTGACGGTAAGAGACTCATCCGGCTAGTATCACCACGAATCCAAAAACATTACGGTTCCCGATATAACTCGCCTAGGAGAATCCACTATGAAACGTCTTCCCGCGACAATTCTGTCATCTGTCCTTCTGGTTTTCATATGCCTTTTCTGTGGTCAAAGTTTTGCGCAGATGCCCAGCCCCTCGCCTGAACTGAAGAAGCTGGATTTCCTAGCCGGTAATTGGACTGATCAGGGCGACATGAAGGCTGGCCCGATGGGTCCTGGTGGAAAGATGACAATGACGGAGAAGAACGAGTGGATGCCCGGAGGTTTTTTCCTAACTCTGCACTCCACTTTCAGCGGCGAGATGGGCAAAGGGAGCGGCATAGCGTTCATGGGATACGACTCCGACGCCAAGCAATATACCTACGATGAGTTCAACAGCATGGGAGAACGGTCCCATTCAACCGGTTCCGTGGACGGCGATACGTGGACTTGGCTGGGTGATCAGAAAATGGGTGACCAGATGCTGAAGGACCGCTTCACCATGAAGGTGCTTTCCCCAACCTCTTACACATTCAAATATGAGATGTCGCAAGATGGTACGACGTGGAACACCGTAATGGACGGCAAATCTACGAAAGAGAAATGAACCTCAACGGACCCCTTAAGAGCAAGCTAAGTCGGTCTAATCAAATATCAATACCGCCGACGCGATCACGGTAGTCCACAATCCGCGCTTGTCTCCCACTGCGGATTGCGTCACGTTAGCGGTTCTCACGATCTTGTTTGAGATTCGGTAAATTTCTTTCTTCTCATCCCAGGAACGGTCGGGGTCGAATTCCACGTTCAGCGTAGTGGCCAGCATTTCCGCGGCGAGTTCCTCCGCATAATCCCCGGCTGCATCTTCCGATTCTCCAAAAGAATGATGTTCACTCAGATATCCATACGTATTCCGGTCTGCCGGAATGGCGACGCCAATACTCGAAGCCATGAGCCGGTGCGGTTCGCGCGTGGAATTCTCGGCGACAACAGAGAACACGACTTCTCCAGGGCTGAGGTATTTCAGTCCTTGCGAACGCGGAATCAGCTTGCATTGAGGCGGGAAAATCGAAGAAACCCGAACCAGGTTCTGCGCCGCTATGCCAGCGTCACGCAACGCCAACTCAAAAGAAGTGAGCCGCTCCTTATGCTTGCCAACTCCCTTGGTGAAAAATATCTTCTTGGGAACCATGTCTCTACCCAATTCGTTAGGCCTCCTGCCCACAATAGGTCAATGAGCGTCAAATCTAACATAGCGAAAGGTTACGGAATGATTAAAAAGGAGGTACCGGGCAGAAAATATCACAATGCGCTCCATGCAGATTTGGGGCGGTATCGAAGCGCGGGAGTAGTCGAAGTCTGTTCCTGCACAAGCGGATTCAAATCATCTGCCAGGCTTGCGCTCCTACTTGCGTCCGCGAATTGCTACCCCAAAGTAAGTCAATCCAAGCGCCGCGAATATTGCTCCGAACAAAAGCATCGGACTAGGACCGCTCTCAGGGCCGAGCATCATGCCTAAGCCCACCAACAGGACATACATAACAACGAAATCGAGGATGATCCTAACTATTGGTGGCATCTACGTCGAAACTTCCGCTGCAATCAGGACTCTGGAATTGCGGCTGATTGCTTTCTGGAACTTCTATGTGTTCAGCGCTGCGCAGTCAACCCAAGCGCGCCGCCTACCAGTGTCGAAATGTTTGCGTCGGGCGAGGGAGTGATAGTGACTCGTTTGAGCGCTGTGTCATCCTGCTCAAGGATTGACAATGTGCCATCCGACCCCACCTGCCAGGTTTCTTTGGCAAATCCGCCCGGAGATGTAGGAAAACCGTCCACAACGGGTTTGCCGTCCACAAAAACGCGAGCCTCAGCTTGCGGTAGGTTTTTGCTCCACACCAGATGGTTGCTGTCGGACGTAAACGTCAAATTTGCGTAATTACCGGGAGTTCCGATTCGCACGTACTTGTTGTCCATGCACAGGCCCTGCTCAGTGCCAGCCGCGGTGCCCGACTGCCAGCAAAAATAAGCGAGGTGTTTGCTGTCAGGACTGAATATGTATGGCCTTGTGCCAGCGTTCGTTAGCGGGCCCTGAAGCGTCGGAGAATATGCGGACTGAGCCTGACCATCCAGATAGAGCGTCACGCCCCCGCGGGTATGCAGAACAAAGGCCACGTGAGACGCGTCGGGGCTGAAGCTAAGCGCTGTGGCCTGACTGGTGTGAGGATCAACGTTCGGTAATTTGAGGATCTTTCCATCAAGGCTAACCTGACCATATCCCTCGGTTGCGACGTGGCCTCCGACAGGCGCGATGACCGTGTCGGTCACCGACATAAGTTCGTCAGATTCCTGATCGCCGAGCACGAGATATTCCCCGTATGGCGATCCCGTGCTGCTTTCATAAACAACTCGGGAAGAGTCTGCCGTGAATATTAGATTAGTTGGGAGCCTGCCGGGCGAGCTATGCAGCATAACGCCGCCGTATTCCTGGCCTTTTTTACCGTCGGCAAAAACCCAGGACCGGCTGTTTGCGTTTCGGTAAATTGCGGCATAGTGCTTGCCATCCGGGCTAAAAGTGATACTCGAAATGTTGCCGTTCTGTATCTCGCTGCCCGGAACTTGCTTGCCGCCAATGACTAGAAACCGAATGGGAGGATTTACCGAAAGCTTCTGCACCATGGCAACTACCATATTGCCGGCTGGCGGAATAAAGAGGTTGACGGCATCGGCTCGCATCATTGGTTTGCCGTCGAGTAGGACTTCCCAGGTTGAGCCTTGTCTCGTTCCTGGCAGGGGAACGTTGCGCGTTGTAAACAAATGTTTGCTGTCGGCACTCCACTGCGGCGCGCCGCCGGGAATGCCTATCGCTTTACCGTCTAAGAAAAGAGCACTACGCTCGGCATCGGTGGGAGAGGGGAAAACGGCGGCAAAATGATCGCCGTCCGGACTGAAGACGACGTTCCGCAAATCGCTGGGAGCGCCTTCAAACACTTTGGCCTCGATCTTTCCATCAACGACCAGGCGAGTATAGGCCAGGCCCTGGCGATAGTCTCCCGAATGTTGAGTGGCGTAGTAGTAGAAATGCTTGCCGTTGGGCGAGAAAAAAATCGAGCAGTTCAGTGCGCCGCTGTTGCTTTCCGAACCGTGCCCAACTTCCTTGCCGTCCACCATCACGGTGAAATGGTCGCTCGACAGCCCGCAGTAAGCGTAGTGGTTGCCGTCGGAACTGAAGATGACGGGGACAGGACCGCCTCCGCCCTGGGGTGTGAACTGATCAAATTTTGGCCCGGGAACGCCGTCGTAAATGATGACTTGCCGGCTGCCGCTGTGCGATAGCGTCGCCACGTGAATGCCATACGGGCTGACCGCGAACTGAGACCCCTGCTCGAAGGGCGCCATCACTACCGGATCAATTTTCGTGCCGGGCGGTGGGGTGATCGGACCCGAGTCGTTAGCGGGAGAGGCCTGGGCGGCACCCCGTGTCTTTTGCTGTGCGGGCTTCTGGCCCTGTGGCTGCGGTTGTTGTCCGGGCTGTTGTTGCTTCTGCTGCTGGGCCTGCTTCGCCTGCTGCTTGATCTTGTCCCAAACACTTTGGGCACTGGTAGGGGCAGGCACGACACTTGCCGCTAGAAAAAACACCAGGATAAATAGATTGATTTTCCGCATAACTACTGGTTCCTTTCAATGGTTCGCAGGCGCGTCAGACGTCAGTTGGTTCTGTTAAGAAAGGGATAAGAACCGCAATTCGCGAGACTATATCATGGCGACGGCGTGCTCTAAAGTGGAAAACCAGGTGCAGACCTGAGGTGAGATCGGCCTGAAACCGAAAACTGGCGGACCTGGAGACTGGAGCTTGGGCAGGCGTAAGCGAAGCCGGAAGACTGCGGGAACATCCTGACTGTAGCGAAGGATCTGGCGCGAGGACGTGGTGGACCCGGAGAGACTTGAACTCCCAACCCCTGCGTTCGAAGCGCAGTGCTCTATCCAGTTGAGCTACGGGTCCGGCTTTTAAAACTGCTTCAGTGCATCTTGGCCACAAACTGTTGGTCGCGAGTGCATCCGCTATAATAATAGAGTATGCCAATATTGAAAGACATAGCCGCCATCGCCAAAGGCATGAGCATTACGTTCATGGAGATGTTCCAACCCACGCAGGTGGAGAATTATCCCGATGGGCCGGGACCTTTGCGCGGCGCGAAATTTCAGGAGCGTTTTCGCGGCGTCCACGTTTTGCAGCGCGACGAAAATGGACTGGAAAAGTGTGTCGCGTGTTTTCTGTGCGCGGCGAATTGTCCGTCCAATTGCATTTACATCGAAGCCGCCGAGAACACGGCGGAGAATCGCGTCAGCGGCGCCGAGAGATACGCCAAGGTTTACAATATTGATTACAACCGCTGTATATTCTGCGGGTACTGCGTCGAGGCTTGCCCTACCGACGCAATCACGCACGGTCACGGATTCGAGCTGGCAACATTCAACGCCACGAACCTGGTTTATCGGAAAGAGCAAATGCTTGCCGCCATGCCGGCCCACATGGGGTCGAACGCCGTATTCAATCAAGCTGAAGTCGTGGGCGGCGCTCCAGCGACGCCAGTACAAGGGAGCTAAATTCTTCAAACCGTCGTTGGCCGTGCGTCGTTGGTCGTTGGCTTTGACCGTCCGACCGTGCGATGCCGGCAGATTTTGATTCTGCCAACGACGAACGACCAATGACCAACGACATCTTTCATAACTAACTGTCAATACTTCGTGATCTGACTTCATATCCAACTAGCCCGGATACCAAACTTTGCGTGGTTCATCGCTGGTTCGCCGATAATTCCAGGCGTCTTCGATGAGCCGTGGCAAATCAACTTGCGGACGCCAAGCTAGCAAAAACTTAGCTTTCGTATTGTCGAGCCAGGTGGAGTGGAATGGAGTCTTGACCTCCACGGACGGAAGTTGTCTCGTCCGATGCAGATATTCCGCTACTGCCTTGTAGTCAACCGGTTCGTCCATGCAAATGTTAAAAGTCTGTTGGTGTGCCTTGGGATGATCTATTGCCGCCAGAATCGCTTCGACAAGGTCACTCACGTGGACGAAGTTGCGTTTGACGGGATTGCTATTGGGATCGAGCATAACTGGCACTGAACCACTCTTCATGTATCTATCCGCGAGTTCGGCGCCCACCAAGTCTCGCCATCGTGGGCCGCCGAAAACGTCGTCGCCAAAAGAGAGCGAATACTTGAAGTCATCCTTTTCCATGATCCAGGGTGCGCGAAGACAACATCCCGGCAGGTCATACTGAATGAAATATTGTTCCAACATGACTTCTTCAAGAACTTTCGACAGCGCATAGCAGCCGGGATAAGCGCTGTGCTTCTGTTGCTCGGTGACTGGGACGGGATGCGGATAAACGAAGTGGCCGACCGCACCATCGCCGCCTATCAGAATCATCTGCTTAAATGACGAACTCGCGCGACACTCCTCAAGCAACCAGAACAAACCCTTGACCGTGACGTCCATAATTTGCTCGGGAGTCTCTTTGCATGTGGCGCAATGTAGGACATGAGTGACTCCGCTGGCGGCCTTGCGCACCACTTCCCGGTCAGAGATGCTGCCCGAAACTACCTCAAGTCGTTCGCGAGGTTGCAGTTGGCGCCGGTGGCATAAGGCGCGAATGACTACGTCCTGGTGATTATCGGATTCAAGAATTCGATTGATAAAATTCGATCCGACTTTGCCCGTCGCGCCAGTGACCAGAATGCGTTTCATAAGTCTCGTCAGTTTACGCCCGATGAGGTCGCACCTGGTTGATTCGCCACGCCTGACTCCACCGGACATGTACCGAATACTCGCCCACCGGTCCTGATTCCACCTTGGAGTATCTAAGCAAACCCTCGAAAATGAAGTTGAGGGCACCCCTTGCAAATAAGACTTTGTCGCTTCGCGATTGTTCTCCCGACAGCCTTGCTGCTTCTGTTGTTGGCAGGCTGCGGAGGAGGCTCGTCCGCACCTGGCGGGTCGCTTACCACTTCCGGCGGCGGCAGCGGTGGATCTGGAGGCGGTGGAGGGAACGGCGGTGGTGGCGGAGGGACTCAGTCCAGTGCTTGTAGCGCGATGGCTGTCGGTCAGGGAGCATCGTTGAATGGTTTTCGTCCGTTTCCTGCAACCGATCTTTGGAACCAGGATATCTCCGCGTCGCCGGTTGATCCGAATTCCAGCGCCATCATCAGCTTTATCGGTCCTAGCATCGGATTGCATCCTGACTTCGGCGCGGGTCTGTATGCGGGATCGAGCATCGGCATTCCATATACAGTCGTGAGTGGAACGCGGGCGCTCGTCAACATTAATTTCACCGCGTATGGAGACGAGAGCGATCCCGGACCGATGCCGATTCCCACGAATGCGGCGATTGAAGGCTATCCCAATCCGGGCAGCGGTGACCGGCATGTGTTGGTGCTCGACAACAGTAATTGTTTTCTGTATGAACTCTACAATTCGGTTTCGAATTCTGATGGAACGTGGAACGCGGATTCGTCGGCCGTTTGGGATCTCCAAAACGATGAGCAGCGGCCGTGGACATGGACCTCGGCGGATGCCGCCGGACTGCCAATCTTTCCCGGACTGATTCGTTACGACGAAGTCGCCAGCGGGAGGATTCAACACGCCGTGCGGTTTACTCTTCCACAAAGCCGCGCGGCTATTGTGCCTCCCGCATCGCATTGGGCGTCGAACTCCACGGCTCAATTTTCCGCGCCCATGGGAATGCGTTTGCGGCTGAAGGCGAGCTACGACATTTCTCAATTTTCGCCGAACGTTCAAGTCATTCTCACGGGGCTTAAGCGCTACGGCATGATCATGGCCGACAACGGCAGCGCCATGTATCTCAGCGGCGCTCCCGATGACCGCTGGGATAACAGCGATCTGCACAATCTCTCGCAAGTGCCGGCTTCCGCTTTTGAAGTCGTTCAGATGAACCCGGTTTATACGTCGGCGACCGTTCCTCAGGGCTCAGTCCCCACGATCACGAGTTTTACGGCAAGCACCTCCAGCGTGAGCGCGGGCACGCAAGTGTCGCTGAGCTGGCAAGCTTCGGGCGCGTCCTATTATGTTGTGTACCCACAAGTGGGCGCCGTCAGGGGCAATACCGCCACGGTCACTCCGGCGCAGACGACCGTCTATACCCTTTACGCAACCAATCAATATGGCCGGACAAGTTCCTCGCTGACCGTCACTGTGCACTGATCAGCCGCTGTCGTCGCCGAACCTTCTTGCCCTACCCCTCCCCCTATGGGCCGATATATTGGAATCATAGATTTAGGCGACGCGAAGATTTGCAATCTCTTGTTATGAATGACTTGCGGGTAAAATATCCATCTCAAAGGACTTACGGGATTTTTGTTAAGTCTGGGTAATTTAAGACGAATTTCGGCCCTTCGTTCTTCGTGTCCTAAGCCAGTTATCAGGCATTTGAAAAACGAGGTCAAGACCCAGAAGGGCATGAGGGGGCGAGGCTCGACGGGCGAAGCAAACCCATAGATGGGAAACGTTGCCCGATGATCAGACTTGGTCATCCGGTTCGGGAGCAGACCTGGGGGCACTCCTCAGAAACCGGATCAATCCGGTCCCCGTGGCCTTGCTCGCGCGCCTCTTGAAAAAGTCAGCTGGTTTCAACCACTCCTACTTTCTCAGCCACGGCAACCGCGATCCACTGATTTAACGAAACGCCATTACATATGCACACCCACCGACGACCGTAACGAATATTTTAGGCATTGCTGAACCCCCGCTTACGATGTTCGCAGAAGGATATCATCGACGAACGTCTTCACGATCTTCCAATCGTTAAGAATGCGGCGGAAAAATCTCGCCTTTATCTTTGGTGCCCCACGCATTCCCGCGTGGGGATTGCAACCCATAAAAGCATGGGGTTTTGGCTCTGGGATTGTAATGTTTTCTTCTTTCATGGCGAGCAGATTCCTCGCGTGAAGGTGCTGTCTGCGTGGCTATGCCAATTAGCAGCAGGTCCCTCCACTCCGCAGATCATCGCTTCGCGATAATCTGCTCCGGTCGGGATGACAGAAATGGCAGAGTGGAGATGTTTTCGAGGCCCTCAGAATGACAATTTTTATTTTGGGATTTGCAAATGAGGTCAACTGCTCCCGGTCGAGCGACAAAATCGGGCCTGGTCCACCACCATACCGGGATCTGTAGAAAAGTCGATGGTGGGACGGGCGTCGCCGCCTGTCGGGTCCGGCGGGATGCCTCTCTCTCCACAGCAGCTAGATTCGGGAGCTGATCTGGGTCTGGTCGGGTACGGTGTGAAGCTTCGACAACTTGGAGGGTTCAGTCTCGCCATCCGCAAACTGGAGTAAGCCATCGGAGATGGCTTCCAGGCTTGCGTTCGACCGCTCCAGAACCATCATCAGGTATTTCCGGGCGACCGGGCGGTCTGCCGGGTGTACCAACTTCCACCAGCGTTTCACGGACTCTTGCACGTCGCCCCGGGTCTTTGCATCCTCGACCAGAGCGTCAATCAGTTTATAGACTTTGCTCTTTACGGCTTGATACGAAATTGAAACTTCCTGACCCATAGTTTGTCCCCGAATTCGTAGGGCAATATCGGGGCCAAACTCTTGTTCCTAATCTTGCCAATACTTAGCGTCGAGCCGAGATAATATTAATTCAAGTTCTGGGAGGAATAAAAACCATTAATATGAATTAACGTAGAGGAAGCGAATCTTTACAGAAAATATTCTGGTGACAATCCAACCGTGGCGATCCGGTGGTCGGGCTACAGTGGCTGATCTCCCCAGAAAAGTTGCGACGCAATCTATTTTACTCCCGCGGGTTATTCGGATGGACGAAGCTTGGATGGAAGAGGCGCTGCTCGCGGCGCGGGAAGCGCTCAACGCCGGCGAAGTACCGGTGGGCGCGGTCGTTATCCTGGAAAATAGAATAGTAGGACGCGGGTGGAATCGCAATCTCAGCGACCACGATCCCAGTGCTCATGCCGAGATCATCGCGTTGCGAGAGGCAGGCGCCGCGATCGGGAATCACCGCCTGATCGGCTGCGAGCTGTTTGCTACAATTGAACCTTGCGCGATGTGCGCGGGCGCGATGGTTCATTCGCGGTTGAAGCGTTTGGTTTTCGGCGCGGACGATCCCAAGGCCGGAGCAGTTTATTCGGTGATGCAGGTGCTCAACCATCCTCAACTGAATCACAATATGGAAGTTCGCGGCGGAGTGCTTGCCGATCGCTGCACGGGATTATTGAAGGATTTTTTTCAGGAGCGGCGATAGAAAAAATAGTTGGGAATACGAACAAAGTCCTGACTCTGAAATCCTGAGCGAAGGATCCACATCTATCGAGGACTCACACTAAGGTCCGTTACGGAGAGGTGCGTGAGTGGTTGAAACGATCCGCCTCGAAAGCGGACATACCTTAACGGGTATCGGGGGTTCAAATCCCTCCCTCTCCGCCAGTTTTCTTATCATTACCATCGTGAGATTCAGACTGACCAGTCATTATTTTCAGAAAAAGAGGCTGATATCGGTACACCTAGATTAAGAATGGCCAGTCGGTTTCCCTGGCATGCGGTGCTGATCTTAGCGCTTGCGGTTTGGTGCCGCGCTCAGACTCCCGGAGCGGTTTTTGAATTCCTTCCGTCAGAGACAACGGTAACGTTCACGCTGGGTGACATGGTGCACAATGTGCACGGAACTTTTGCATTGAAGCGGGGGAAGGTACTTTACAATCCTGCGTCCGGAGAAATCAGTGGCGAAGTGGTAGTGGATGCGACGAGCGGCCGTACTGGGATCGGGATGCGGGACCGGAAGATGCATAAAGAAGTTCTGGAAAGCGCGACGTACCCGGATATTATTTTTCGTCCCGACCGGGTGGATGGGAAACTTGGGATGAACGGTACGTCAAACCTCCAGGTGCATGGAATTTTCACAATTCATGGGGGAGACCATGAAATGACAATTCCAATTCAAGTGGACCTCGCACAAGATCACTGGACCGCGACTGGGCATTTCGTCGTGCCGTATACGAAGTGGGGAATCAAGAACCCGAGCACATTTGTCTTGAGGGTAAGCGAGTCCGTCGCGATTAATGTGCACGCTTCAGGAAAGAATCAGCAAACACCGAGCAGCCGGTGAGAAACCCGGAACTTCTCTCGGATTTGTAAAAACTTTCACACGTATGCGACTTCACTTGACAGCCCGCGCTCGGTAGTGGCACACTTCGTGCCCGGACTAGCCCCGCCAAAAGCCGCGCTACAAGCCTGAAGTAAGGGAAAGTCCTCAAAGGAGTTTACTCATGATTTACAGAACCAGATATTTCTCCCGCGTTGTGCCCTCCGTCGTGCTGGCTCTTCTGGTATTGATGGTAGGTTCCGCATACTCTCAATCATCAGGTTCGATCGTGGCGAGCGATAGCACCCCAGCGCTGGCGAACTCACAAAATCTTGGTCCAGAAGACGCCTCCAAACAGATCGCAGTAACGGTTTGGCTCCGTCAACGAAATAAAGAGACTTTGGACACAATGGTTCGCGATATGTACGACAAGAATTCGCCGAATTATCATCACTTTCTTACGCGGGAGCAATACCGGTCCATGTTCGCGCCTTCGTCCCAAGATGCGGGAACCGTCCGCAGCTACCTCGCGAGCAATAAACTGCGTGTCACATCCATCGAGAAGCACAATCACTATGTGGTCGCAGAAGGCCAGGTCGGAAACGTTCAAAAAGCGTTCAATGTTCAGATTAACCGGGTCATGGTTAATGGAACAATGCACCGGGTGAATATGTCAGAGGCTTCGGTCTCTGGACCTGCCGGTGCGGCGATTGCGTCAGTGCAGGGGTTGAATGATCTCAACTACAAGTCTTACGCAAAGCCCAGCGCCAGTCCTGACACGGGGAAGCCGCTTGGTGGATTGCCACTCTCGGCCGCAGGACCAGATGGGTTGTTCTTTAGCCAGGAATGCATGCGGCCGCCCGAGGCCCATATTTTCACGACGGGTGGAGGAGCGCCGTTCGCTGTCTATTCAGGCAACCGATACGGAGCCGACCTCGGGACTCCGGCTCCAAATCTTCCATCTTGCGGTTATGATGCGGCTGAAATGCAAGCCGTATATGGGCTGAATGCACTTTATAGCACGGGTTTAAATGGTACGGGCCAGACAATTGTGATCGTTGACGCATACGGCTCGAATTCCATCACTGCGGATGCGAATCAGTTCTCATCACTCAATGGACTCCCTGCTCTTACATCCACAAATTTTCAAATCTTTACCCCCACGGGTCCAGTCAATTGTGCTGCCGCCTGCATAGCGGGGAATTGGGAATACGAGACTACTCTGGACGTTGAGTGGGCGCATGCGATTGCCCCAGGCGCTAATATCGCGCTCGTGCTCGGTACGGACGCCAACTTCTCGACTCTTGATGAAGCTAACCTGTTTGCGATTGACAATGAGTTGGGCAGCGTCGTTTCAAATAGCTTCGGGATTCCGGAGATTGTGCTTGTTGACTTTCTACCTTCGGAGTTAGTGGTTGAAAACGGCATCTCAGAAATTGCCGCCGCTCTTGGCATTTCGCAGGACGTTTCCACCGGCGATGCTGGCGACAACCTTATCGAAGACACGAATAATTTTGGTATCAAGGCAACTTCTCCGGGCGCAAATTCGGATTCTCCGTTTGCAACCGCCGTTGGTGGCACCAGCACGTTCCTGAATCCCGACAACAGCCTTAAATTCCAGACCGGCTGGGGTCTTAACGAAACACGCATCGCCAATCCGAATCCAAATCCTCCGACGATCCCCCCTCTCTTTTTTGGCTTCCTGGAGGGATCGGGCGGAGGAGAGAGCACTGTGTTCGCCAAGCCCAGTTTCCAAAAAAAGGTCCATGGAAAGGCCGACAGACACCGGATATTTCCATGAATGCCGATCCTGAGACGGGGAATGAGATCATCATTACCGATCCCAATCAGGGTAACCAGACGCTGGCAGAGGTGTTTGGCGGCACCAGCCTTTCTTGTCCGATGTTCTCCGCTTTGTGGGCGATTGCGAACCAGGCTGCTGGGGTTCCATTGGGACAAGCAGCTCCATGGCTTTATGAACTACCGGCCGACGCCATCCTCGATGTAGTTCCCGTCTCTTCTCCATTTAATGTAACGGGGACTATTTTCAATCCGCCAAATAAACCAGTAGTCGAGTCGGCGGCTACTCTTGCGCAGCCGGTGCAAAAGTCGAAGCAATTCGTCAGCGCAATATTCCAGAGTCCGACCTCAACTCGATGGGACGTTTTCAGTTTCGGGACGGACTCATCGCTAACGACAGCTGTAGGATGGGACAACGCTACCGGGTTGGGCACACCGAACGGATTGTCATTCATTCAGGGAGTAGTTTCGTTAGCCACGCCACCTGCTCACTAAGGTATTGTACGTACCTGCTTTAGAGGGCCGCGTATTCTGCGGCCCAATTTCTTGCGCGCGGTTATTTTTACGACAACCGCTCCAATGAACTTGACAGCGTGGTTCCAAGGTGTCAAACTGCCCGTCCTGCGCGCCTTTCAGAAGACCCGTCTCCAAGACCCGTCAACGTGGCGACAGATGTCCCTCCCAAGGAGAATGCTTATGTCGTTTCCCAGAATTACCATGCAGGCGACCGTCCTGCTCGCTCTTACTTTCACATTCGCCCAAATCCAAACCGCCAGCGCCGCCTCCAATCAATCCGTTCAACATTTGACTCGTGTAGGAACAACGACGATCAAGGCTGGACCAGTTGGCAGCGGTGCTTTTCAACTTCCGGAAATCGTTAACCAGGATGATGCAGTCGGATTAAAAGGAGACGCTGCAATCGCCCCAGGCGCATCCGGAGCCGCAGCATCCTTCCTCGGTCGTCGTACCAACTTGATGATTCCAAGCAAGCAAGCTGGTCAGCGTGCTTTGTTGTCGGGATCTGCTTTAGTCTCGGGCGCGGCATCTGTGTCCGCCGCATCGCCAAAACTTCCGCTTAATGAACCTGTGGCTCACAGCAGCACGGTGGTCAATTACCAAGACAATACATTTATCGGGTTCGACGGTCTAAGCAACATTGACCAGCGCACCGCAAATAACGGAAACCAGTTCAGTCTTGAGCCTCCCGATCAAGGGCTCTGCGCCGGCAACGGTTTCGTGGTTGAAGCGGTTAATGATGTCATTCAGGTTTACGACAAAGTCGGCAACCCGCTTACCGGAGCTGAAGATTTGAATTCTTTCTTCGGACTGGCGCCGCAGATTATTCGGGGAACTCCAAATGTTATCGGACCTTTCCTTAGCGATCCCCGTTGCTATTACGACTCGCAAACGAAGCGATGGTTTGTGACGGAATTGGATGAAGACAATGGAAACAATACGGGCGCGACTGGCCGCAACTATAACCTCATTGCCGTGAGCCAGACCAGCGACCCGACAGGCTCTTTTGTTGTTTTTCAGTACGATGTGACCGACGATGGCCTGAACGGAACACCGAATCATGGTGCATGCCCGTGTTTTGGCGACCAGCCCCTGCTTGGCGCTGACAAATATGGGATATATCAATCAACCAATGAGTTTTCGGCAACGACGTTTAACGGTGCGCAAATTTACGCAATTTCCAAGTCGAGACTGGTTGCTGCTGCCGACGGAAACACTTCCAATCCCGTGTTAGTAATTCAGGTTGATGCTTCGCAGGAATTGGTCCCATTTGGCGGGGAGTCCTACTCCATTCAGCCATCCACATCTCCGACGCCGACTTCAGAGGAAGACGCTAACGGAGTGGAATATTTTCTGAGCGCTTTGCAATTTGGCAATCCCGGCTACGAAGTCTATGACAATCGAATTGCGGTTTGGGGCTTAACAAATACGAAGACCCTGAACACAAACTTCCCCATTTTGAATCTTGCGTTCAACGTCATACACAGCGAAACTTACGGTCAGCCTGACCCTGCAACTCAAAAGGCTGGTCCAATTCCATTAGGTACTTCGCTGGGAGACCCATTGGAGCTGCTCAATACAAACGATGACCGTATGAACCAGGTCATTTATTCCAACGGGATTTTGTACAGCGGCGTCAATTCGAAGTTGAAGGTCGGCGGCGCAAGCCAGACCGGAGCGGCATGGTTCGCCGTCCAACCTAACTTCGTAGGACCAAACCTGAATGCCAACATGGTCAACCAGGGGTACATTGCGGTTACCAAGAACAACGTTATTTTCCCGTCGGTAGGCGTTGATCGGGATGGCGACGGTGCTATTGTCTACACCCTAACGGGCCCGAATTATTTCCCGAGTGTCGCGTATACACCGTTGAGCGACGTAACCGCGTCCCAATTAGTGCACATCGCTGGAGCTGGGGAAGGTCCGGACGATGGATTTACCGGCTACCCACAAGAAGGCGGTAGCAACGGCGTCGCTCGATGGGGCGATTACTCTGCCGCTAGCTGGGATGGGGAGAGAATGTGGTTCGCCGGCGAATACATTCCCGAGGCCTGCACGGTAAACGCTCCGCCTTGCCGAGAAGTGCTCTTTAACTGGGGCACTTTTGTGGGATCAATACAACCGTAAGTAAATGATTAAGAGCTGTTTGATCTGAGGCGATGACAAAATCATCGCCTCAGTTTTTTGCGCGCAGCGTGCTGCACGTATCCTTAGAGGTGGAAAGACTGTTCATGTCGTAATTCCCCGATATAACTGGTCAGCAAACATTTTCCCGTCCCAATATTCGATGTGTGCTTTTAGGGGCGTCTTCGCATCTGGATCAATGTGGTTTTGAATCGCTTTTGGGTTTGTCCTCGCATGCGTGAAGTGCTCGGGATGCTTGGCATTCATCACATTCGGAGGATCGTAGAAATCGAGATGGCCGCTGATGATGTCGGCCTTAGACCAGAGATTTACCCACTCGGGCGGCCGGTTGCGATAATCGGCAATCATGGGCTGTACGGCGGCTGCTGCTACTTCGCGCACTTGTGAGCGCATATCTTTCTGCGTGCGGAAAAGAAATGCGGTCTTATCGAGTGGAGAACCGAAGGTGAGGAACATTCTGGTGCGGGCAGCGACTTGTAATGGCGCGGCTGAAAATTGGTCGTCCAGCAGAAGTCCGTTGAGGACGTCATACCCGATTACTGAACCTAGAGAATGTCCTACGACGATTATTTTTGTGTATAGAAAGTCCGCGTTATCGGCGGTCCTGGCAAGATAGACCGCCTCGCCGACTTTCATTGCCGTTTGCCAAATCTGCTGCCGGACTTCCCAAAATTTACTGACCGTGTGGGCCGCGACGTATGCGGCGACGTCGCCGACATACTGGATGAGAAAGCCTCGCGCTCTTGACGCCGCCCATATTTCAAGCGCCCATAGCGCAACGATGCAAAGCGAATATTTGGACACGAACCGCCCCCACCCGCCATCCGGGACGAAATGAAGGAAGAACGGCCATCGCAGTAAGTGTCCAGCCATAAGGACTGCCGCGATAACGATCAGAGACGCGCCTGAATAAATAAAGATCCACGCAATGAGCCTGGGATTGATACGTCCGACGACGAAAACTCCGATCGCCATCAATAAGGCAGCGATATCAACTAAAACGAAGTCCCACGTCAGCCATGCCAGAAGATCTCCGGACGGGAAGAGATTCGCACTGCCCAAGGCATGAGACGCTGTGGCCGCTGCGGCAATGGAATTAATGAAAACCAGCGCGGCTAGAAGCCCCATGATTCCCAGGAATGCAAACGTCAACTTCTCGGTTGCAAGCAAGAACTGCTGTTCCGCTCCGAACATCCAGCGCCGATAGGTTCTAGCTGTAGTATTTAATATTCCGTTCCATCCGGCATCGAAGAGAAAATTGACTACATCAGTTGCTGAGACCTTGCCCTCAGTAATTGGCGCCCAGTAAGCCTCATAGACATGAACTTCATGTTCCTGGCCGCCAGCTTCTCTGATTTGTATCTCGGCGCGGACGAGATCTGATTCGCCATTGCCGCCCTGGGTTCCCATGCGCACCGAGCGAATCACGGATTTGCTGACTGTGCCTCCTCCAGTTTGAACGCCTCGCGCGGCGGCTTGTGCTACTCCGTCAATGGTTTCGTAAGGCACCTGCTGCCCCATGCCGTGCGCGACGAGAATCGCAATCCGGTTTGCTGGGGGCGAGTTTGGTGGTTTCGGGGTGGATGCTTGGGGCAACCCAGAGGTTACTTCAGGCGGGCCCAATTCGAGATTCATCGCAGCCATAAACAGCTCCAAAGATGAAATTCGGACCGGGGAGAGAAATCTATTTTATCCGTTGAACGGTGTCAATCCAAGAGTGCGGGAAAAATGAAAAGCGCTGTTTCAGGTACTGGTCGGGTTTCGCGCCCTTTTCGGGCGCGTGGATTTTTGTCGTCTGTTTACCCAGCACTCACGTGCTGGGCTGACGTGTTTCGCCCCTTCGGGGCGGGATTTGTCGCTGCCTTCGCGAGAGCCAAAATATTGCGACAGAAATTCTGACACCGATCCTAAAGTCCTTCAGGATGGCGTCTAAGCAGAAGCAATTCCGGTAGACTCAAATGCTCCGCGAAACCGAGACGAGGTTGCCACCGTTGGATAACGTGCCAGATGCTGCAAGAATATCGCGAAGGCGATGGCGAATTGCCTTTCTGCTTGGTTTTGGCGTGGTCGTGGCGTATTTCGATCGCGTCAATTTATCCGTCTCGCAGAGTGCTCTGAACATTTCGTTTGGAGTATCCACAATTGCGTTCGGATATTTGTCGAGCGCTTATAACGTGACCTATGCATTGATGCAGATTCCATGCGGCCTGCTATTAGACCGTTTCGGGGTGCGCCGCATTGGCCGGATCAGCACTCTGTTATGGAGCATGGCTTCATTCGGTGCGGCAGCCTCGACCGGCGTGGGCACATTTGTAGCCGCGAGATTTCTACTGGGGGTTGGCGAATCCCCGACGTTCCCTGGAAATGCAAAAGCGATTGGATATTGGTTTCCTATACGAGAAAGAAGTTTGGCGACGGCCATCACCGATGCTGCCGCGAAATTCTCTATCGCGATCGGGGTGCCTTTCCTGGGCATTTTGCTTTTGCATTTTGGTTGGCGATGGAGTTTCGCCGCCACCGGTTTCATTAGCCTTTTCTACTTTGCTTTGTTTTATTTTATTTATCGAAATCCGAGCGAGGACAAGCATCTTTCGGAAACCGAACGCCAGTTCATTGCTAAAGGGGGGACTCAACTCGAAGGCAAAACGTCAGATCAACGGCGGGCGTCGCTATGGTATTTGTTGCAGCAGCCAAAGGTATACGGGCTTGCCATGGGATGGGGCGCTTATAACTACACTTTTTATCTGCTGGCAGCGTGGCTGCCGAGTTATCTCCTGATTTCGCTTCACTTGGATTTGCTGCATTCAGTTGTTTATACGAGCGTGCCCTGGTTGTTTGCCACATTCACGGACATCGCAGTTGGAGGCTGGCTGGTGGACGCTTTGATTGGGCGCGGGTGGAATCCCAACACGGTGCGGCAAGCGGTCTTGATTGGCGGCACCGCTCTAGGCCTGGGAATTTTGGGCGCGGCGCGCGCGCATAGTCCTGCAACAGCTTTGTTTTGGATCAGCGTTTCCATAGGAGGACTGGCGGCCGCGGCGCCAGTCGCATGGACCGTGCCATCCTTGATTGCACCCCGCGAGAGCGTTGGCACGATTGGAGGCATAGCGAATTTGTGTGGTCAGATAGGCGGAATTTCCGCGCCCATTGTTACTGGCTACATTGTCTCGGCGACTCATACGTTTTCATCCGCGTTCGTGACGGCGACAGGCATTCTGCTACTCGGTATTGCCGGTTACGTGATTCTGCTGGGACGCATGGAGACTATCCCAGAACCTCAATAATTCGCGACTGCACGCCGTCAGAATGTCTAGCACAGATGCATGATGTGATGGCGGTCGCAAATCTTATTGGTAATATCCCAAACGCTGGGGGAATCACCATTTCGTGGCGCAAAGGGAAGTGGCAGCTCGCGCAGGGGCTGATTTGAGGGTTTGAATCTGGCTACGAAATTAGCAATTTTGGGGGTTAGGCTGTTGTTGAACATTTGAATCTCTCCTCGATAATTTTGGCCGCAAGTCATTTGTACCGAAATGGGACAAGCGCAACAATCCCATAGATACCCGATTACTCCCGGTCATGTACCAAAACCCGATCATGCTGCATTGAGCGCTTTTGCCGTTATCGAGGCGGGTCCAGCCTTCATGAATCTCCGGTTTCATCTTGCTTACGAGTATTGTCTTTCGTATGATCCTGTGTGCCGAAACGGGACAGGGGCGATTCCCCTCCTGAAACATCGTTTTCAGGCGCTTCTTCCCGCCGCTTTTTGGGTCAATGAGTTTGCGCTCTTAGTTCTTTCGAAGGAGTTCTCGTGACCAAATTCCTGCGTGTTCTATTTCTGATAGTTATTTCCGCGCCCTTATTCGGAGTGACGTGGCAGCAGCCGACGGCGGAGGAATTGAGCATGACGGCGCAGCCTGAGGCTCCTGGGGCGGATGCTGTGGTTTTATACCGCGAGGAGACGACTGACGACCGCGAGCAGTCTGCGTCGGTCTCAGACGCGTATGGAACGGATTCCAGACTGAATTCTCATACGCTGTATGAGCGGGTGAAAATTCTGACCGAAGCCGGAAAGAGATACGCAGATGTGCGGATTGAATATCCCGGACATTACTTTTCGATCGCCGAAGTGCAAGGCCGGACAATTCACAGCGATGGAGCGATCATTCCCTTTACGGGTAAGCCTTACCAGAAGCAAATTGCGGGATCGAAAAATTCCACTGTGCTCGAAACCGTCTTTACCATGCCAGACGTTCAGGTCGGCAGCATTCTCGAATACCGCTATGTTCTGCGTTATAACGCCATGAGCGCGAGCCCTCCGCAGTGGTATATCCAACGGGATCTGTTTCTGCGAACCGGAAAATATGAGTTTCTGCCCAGTTCGCACGACCTGATTAATTCGCGTGGTGACATTTTCCATGGCGCGGTTTACACCACTGTTCTGCCAAAAGGCGATGCGGTGAAATACATTCCGGCGCAAGACAGGTATGAACTGGTTATTCACAACGTTCCGGCGATTCCCCAGGAAGAGTTGATGCCGCCCCTCCATAGCCTTTCTTATCGTGTGCTTTTTTACTACACCGCAGCTCACTCTCCCGACGAATATTGGAACACAGAAGGCAGATATTGGTCGAAAGATGTAAATAAGTTTATGTCTTCGCCAAATTTAAGCGCCGCAGTGGCGAAGATCGTGAGCGCCTCAGATCCCGAGCAGCAAAAGGTGACTAAGATTTACGACGCGGTCATGCAGTTGGAGAACACGAATTTCACCCGCGGTCATACCCGGGCTGAAAATAAGGCGCAGGGAATCAAGATCAAGACGGCGGATGATATATGGGAGCAGAAGCGAGGCGACGCCGACGAGATCACGCTGCTATTCATTGCTCTGGCCAGAGCTGCGGGAATGAAGGCGTACGCAATGCTGGTGACTGACCGCGAAAGGGAAATCTTTGACGTGAACTATCTCACGATGTTTCAACTGCACGATGAAATTGCAATCGTGCAAGTGGATGGCAAGGAGCAGTATTTCGATCCCGGAGAAAGGTACTGTGCAATCGGTCAGTTGCATTGGAAGCACACCAGCACGAAAGGAATGCGACAGACAGACAAGGGAACAGCCATCGCGGAAACGCCCGCTGCGCCCTATTCCAAAGCCCAGACCACGCGCGTTGCGCAGTTGCAGCTTGATCCTGACGGAAGGGTTCACGGCTTCATCCGCATAATACTATCGGGTGTGCCTGCCCTTTATTGGCGGCAGCGTGCGCTGGTGAGTGATGAAACTGAAGTGAAAAAGGAATTCGAAGACGATTTGCGGGAGACCATTGCCCCAGGCGCGGATGTAAAATTAAGTCACTTTATAGGACTTGCAGACTGGAAGAGCTTGCTGCTGGCCCAAGTTGAGGTATCGGGTTCCATGGGCACAGCGACAGCGAAGCGAATATTCTTGCCGTCTAATTTCTTCGAAGCAGGGACGAAACCGCTTCTGGTTCACGATAAGCGAGAAACGCCTGTCTATCTTCGTTACGCATCGGCGGTCCAGGATACGGTGACGATCGAGTTGCCAAAAAACCTTGCGATCGAAAGCGTTCCAAAAGATGCGAGTATTCCTTTGCCGAATAACGCCCTATACACTGCGAAATACGAAGCCAAAGGCAATACCTATAGCCTTACTCGTTTGTTGATTGTGGCCAATTTTATATTTGCACCGAGCGATTACGGTAGTTTGAAGGACTTCTTTCAGAAAGTAAATGGCCAGGATCAGGAACAGGCCGTTCTTAAGTCGAACGAGTCGGGGAGCGGTTTGTGATCAGGAGTTTCTTCTTCGGCGTCGCGCTGTCGCTGATGCTGGCGGGATCTGCGGCTGCCAAGAATTCGGCGCTTCCAGATTGGGTTTTGGATGCGGCCAATGCCAAACTGGCGCCGTATCCGCCGGAGACGAAAGCAATTGTGTTGCTCGAAGACAAGATGCTTACCGTCCAGCCCGACGGGAAGGCGATAGAACGCTACAGGACGGTCATCAAGATCTTGCGTCAGCAGGGGCGGCGTTATGCGACCGTGATTGTTCCTTTCAGCAAAGACTACAAACTGAACGCCCTTCACGTCTGGTCAGTCGGCCCCGATGGACACCAATATACAGTCAGGGATGACCAGATTCGTGTCGTGGGGGATGATGAATGGGGCATGCTCTACGTGGATGAGCAGGCGAAAGTGGTGGTGCCCCCGGGAGCCGATCCCGGAGGAATCGTGGCATATGAAAGTGAACAGATTCTCCCGCCATATATGAAGGAAGAAGGGTGGTACTTTCAAAACCCAGTTCCAACCGTCCACTCAGTTTTTTCGTTGAATCTGCCCGCGCAATGGAAGTACTACGCTGCGTGGTTGCGGCATGACCCGCAAGAGCCGTCGCAGGTAACACCAAATCATTGGCAGTGGAAACTAGAAGACATTCCCGGTATTGACCTAGATCATGTTCCCATGGCGCCCTCGGAACAGTCGCTTGCGGGGCGCATGGTTGTGCACTTTTCAACGGCGGACCCGCCCGAAGGTGACGCGCGCTGGGCGCAAATCGGAAATTGGTATGACGACCTCGCTTCTGCCCGAACTGAAGGTCCGATAGAGGTCGTCTCCATGGCGAAAACCCTGACTAAGGGAAGTTCCGACTTCACGGAGCGTATTCAAAAGATAGCCCAGTTTATGCAGCGGGATATACGGTATGTGGGAATCGAGATTGGCATCGGGGGACTTCAGCCGCATCCGGCAGCGGACATTTTTCGGAATCGGTATGGCGATTGCAAAGACAAAGTCACGCTAATGATTGCCATGCTGAGTGCGGTTGGAGTGCGATCAACCTATGTACTGGTAGATACGAGCCGGGGCGTCATTGACCCGCAGTTGCCTTCGATTCACGCGAATCATGCCATTGCCGCCATCGAGTTGCCCGAAGGCTATCACGACCCAGAGATGCAGGCGATTGTCACGGCCAAGACCGGACAGCGATATCTCATCTTTGATCCGACGAACGAGTACATTCCGATTGGGTTACTGCCCAGCTATCTTCAGGGAGGATACGGAATTCTGGTGGCAAGCAAGAATAGCCAGGTGATTCTGCTTCCAACGCTGAAGCCGGACTCCGATCTGGTGCAGCGTTCGGCGAAGTTCGAACTCGCCGATGACGGAACTTTAAAGGGAGCCGTGACGGAGGCCCGTTTCGGTTCCTCCGCTGAGCACTTGCGGAGAGTGTTCAACGAACTCGGCACAGTCAAGCAGCACGAGGCGATAGAAGACACCCTTCGCGATTCGCTCTCGTCCTTCACGGTGCAGTCGCAGACCGCCTCAAATGTCGCGGACCTGGAGAAAAAGCTTCTTCTCAACTATGACGTGACGGCCCAATCCTATGCCAGGCACGCTGGCGCTAATCTGTTGCTGATCCGCCCCAGGGTACTAAGTTCGCTGGAGTGGCCATTTAATCAGGAACCGAGAGTTTATCCGATTGATCTGGGTCAAACCGGCACATGGCGGGATAGTTTTGAGGTGAGCATTCCGGCAGGTTATGAAGTGGACGACTTGCCCGACCCGATCAACATTGATGTTGGGTTCGCCACGTATCACAGTCAAGTAAAGGCTGACTCAACCATGTTGTATTACAAGCGGGAGTTTGTAGTGAAAGAATTGGAGTTGGCTCCGCAAAAGTACATTGAGTATCGAAGACTTGAGGCTACAATCGCCGCCGACGAAAACAACAGCGCGGTTCTAAAGCGAAAAATCAGTCCCTCGCCGTGATCCCGGCGCGATGAAGGTCGGCCTCGGTATCAATGTCGTCGGCGCCGCCGGGAAAATCTACGGTTTCGACTCTCCGGGGATCGCGGGCTATGATTCGCCGCGCGCCTTGATCTCCGCGCAAATCGGCAAGCTCGGGAAAGACGGTCTGCGAAAAGATGGCGGGGACTCCTCTGGTGCCTGCGTAAGTGGACGCCGTGATTTGCGCCTTGCTGGAGTGGTGTTTGTTTAGCAATGCTTGCAGAATTGTTTGACTTAACTTGGGTTGATCGCAGACGAGAACTAATAAATTAGCAGGGATTGGGTTGAGAGCCTCGATCGCGGCGAGGCCGCACTTCAGGGATGATGCCATCCCATCTTGCCATTTACGATTCAGCACAGTCCGCACATTGAGGTTGCGCAACTCGGGCTCAAACTTGGGAGCTTCTGATCCGAGAACAACTACAACGGGAGAGAATCCTGCATCTAGCGCCAGGCGGGAAGTCCGCCGGAGCAGTGATTCGCCGTCAGTCGTAAGAAGTTGCTTGGGCTGTGGGAGACGAGAGGAGGGGCCTGCCGCGAGGATGATTGCAGCGCAGGAGGCATCACGCATGGATTTTGTCAGCGACTGAGAAAGGGACATGGCGAGAACTGGCAATTCCGCGAAGGCGAAGGCCGGAATCAGCATGAAAGGCCGCCTGCACCTCGGCGACAATCGAAAGCGCAATTCCAGATGGCCCATCGGCGCCGAGATTGAGCCCGACGGGGGAATGCAGCCTGCTCTTGCACTCGGCGACCGTCATTCCCGCTTCTTCCGCAATTTCGCGAATCAGGCTCGAAGCTCGGAGGCGTGGGCCGAGAAGCCCCAAATACGCAAGATCAAGGGGCAGGAGCTCGCGCAATAAAGCGCGGTCCTGCGTGTAGCTGTGAGTCATGACAACCGCCGCATCATTGCGGCTGAGATTTAGTGAGGCGAGGTCAATCGTTCCGGACGCGACGTTTGTGCAGGCATTGTTTTCCGCTTGCGTCGTCAAGACCGAAGTTCTATCTGCGTGAGGGAATCGAGCGTTGGTGGCGAGATGCGGGCGCAAATCGGCGACCGTGATAAGCCAACCCAGGGCGTGCGCGAATTCGACGACTGGAATCGCATCGTCTCCTGCGCCAAAAATGAAAAGGGCTGGCGGCGGGGAAATGTATTCCGCGAACACCTCAAGAGGGAACCCACCAAGTTCAGTCGAGATGTATTCGGAGTGGCGTTGCTCCAGCGTTTGAGCCGCGATCGCGAGTAGCCGGTTCCATTCGGAACTTTCCCGATCAAGGGGAATGGTGCTTCGGCACGTTTGGTTTCCGTCGGGCACAATGAATCGAGAGGCCAAACCGATTTGAGGATGCGCAGACTTAACAACCGTCAGCATGGCATAAGGCAGGCGATTCTCGGCGCTTTCGTTAATAACTTCCAACGCAGTTGCGGCGGTTTCGCCGCGCTCGATCAGCAAATGCACGGTGCCTCCGCATCCCAATTCCTGGGGAGAGGGATTGTCTTCATCGAAAAATGTGCCGTACTTCTGCACGCTCGGCCCTGACTCGGTGAGCCACCATGCTTTGCGGCTCACCTCGGCCTCGAGGCATCCGCCGCTAATCATCCCGCTGCGCCTTCCGCCTTTCGTCAGAAGCATTCGCGCCCCCGGCTTTCGATAAGACGATCCCTCGACGCGAACCACGGTGACGAGGATAATTTCTTCGTCCCCGGCGCGGGCAGCTTTCCATAATTCCAACAAATTTCGTAGCTCAGACATAAGTCACGATTGGATGCGGCTTCTCAGCATCTATCCCGGTCTTTAGCGGGCTGCTTGATTTGATAGATTTCCTCAACTACTGTTTCTTAATCGGACATCCTGAACATCATCTTATCCATCATAGTCATTCTCACTGAAGGTACATCCAGAAGATGCGATAAGAGTATCGGGATGTTGCATTTGAAAATGGTCGTTGCAGGAGGCTCATGTGATCCCGTCAGATAAACCGCGGAAACCGATGAACACTGATGAAGCAAAACCCATTGACACAGAGCCTACAAATATACAGAAGGGGAATCCTTCTGGCTCCAGATGTTCATGGGATTTGACCCGCCGCGATTTTACGAGGACAGCTGGCGTCCTGACTGGAGGCATGGTGCTAGGAATGCCGATTCTATCGAAACGCGCTGCTGGGGAGATCAAAGCGAAAGCATCCGCCAACGCTATGCCGGTTCTGTTGAACATTAATGGAGAGAAGCACGCACTCTCGCTTGATCCGCGGGTGACTTTGCTCGACGCACTGCGCGAACATCTGGCCATGACGGGAACAAAGAAAGGCTGCGATCACGGTCAGTGCGGAGCTTGCACGGTTTTGGTGAACGGGCGGCGAATTAATAGCTGCCTGGCCCTGGCGGTGGCACATCAAGGCGATGAGATCACGACCGTCGAAGGTTTGGCCAAGGGAGACGAACTGCATCCGGTGCAGGCTGCATTTTTGGAACATGACGGATTTCAGTGCGGCTACTGCACTCCGGGGCAGATATGTTCAGCAGTGGGGCTGCTCAGTGAAGCGAAGAAGGGAAGCGCGAGTGCTGTTACAGCCGACTTAAGTAAAGAGGGCGAAGTGGAGCTCACGCCGGACGAAATCCGCGAGCGCATGAGCGGAAATATTTGCCGCTGCGGCGCTTACCCAGGAATTGTTCAGGCGGTACAGATGGCATATCGCCAAACTTAGGCTATTGGTTGAGGGAGTAAAAATATGAATCCGTTTGAATACCAGCGAGTGGATCAATCGCAGAACGCGGTCAACGCGATCGCGTCCTCGAAAGAGAATAAATTTCTGGCTGGCGGGACCAATCTTATTGACCTGATGAAATTGGGAGTGGAGCAGCCGGTTCGGCTGATTGACATCAATCATCTCCCGTTAAGCCAAATCGCGGCATTGCCGGGCGGTGGATTGCGGCTGGGCGCGCTAGCGCGAAATAGCGATACCGCCGATCACCCGCTGGTTCGGAAGAATTATCCCTTGCTGTCGCAGGCGATTCTCGCCGGCGCTTCCCCGCAGCTGAGAAACATGGCGACGAACGGAGGGAACCTTCTACAGCGGACACGATGCTATTACTTCATGGACACCGGTTTCCCCCAATGCAACAAACGCATGCCCGGAAGTGGATGCGGGGCGATTGAAGGATTCAACCGCATTCATGCAATTCTTGGCGCGAGCGATCAATGCATTGCGACGCATCCTTCCGATATGTGCGTGGCCCTCACGGCGCTGGAGGCGCACGTCCGGGTTCTGGGCCCGAAAGGCGAGCGCACCATCGCGATGAAAGATTTTCACCGGCTTCCGGGAACCACGCCTCAGATGGATACAAATCTGCGTCCCGACGAATTGATTCTTTCGATTGATCTTCCCGCCTCGCCTTACGCAAGCCATTCGCATTATTTGAAGATGCGCGATCGCGCTAGTTATGCGTTTGCGCTGGTTTCGTTGGCGCCGCACTCGATTTGGATGGAGATACGATTCGCAGCGCACGGATTGCGCTTGGCGGGGTGGCCCATAAACCGTGGCGAGCCGAAGAAGCGGAGGCTTCACTGACGGGGCAGAAGATGAGCAGCGAGGCATTTGCAGCCGCCGCCGACCGGGCAATTCAGGGGGCGAAGACCTATAAGAACAACGCATTCAAAGTTGAGATGGCGCGGCGAAGTATCGTGCGCGCGCTCACGGTTGCCGGAGGTAGAGCATGAGCGTCATCGGAGCCCCACTCACTCGTGTTGACGGGAAATTAAAGGTTACCGGCGGGGCTAAATATTCCGCCGAATTTCAGATTCCGAATGTCTCGCATGCCGTAATGGTTCGCAGCACGATTCCGAGTGGCAAAATTGTCAGCATGGACACGGATCGCGCACAAAAGATTGCGGGAGTGATCGCGATCCTCACGCCTTCCAACGCGCCGAAATTGCCGCAAGGCGGGAAAGCGGGTATTCATCCGCCCGCTGGCCGCAATCTTTCTTTATTGCAAGATGATGAAGTTCATTACAACGGCCAGCCGGTGGCGCTTGTGGTCGCGGAGAGCCTGCATGCCGCGCTTTATGCAAAGTCTCTGGTCACGGTTCACTATCAGCCGACGCCGCCGAAACTGGATTTCATGGCGGAGATGAATGCTTCGCATCCCGGGCATCACGGCAAAGATCCGGCGGATGAAGGCCGCGGCGATGTTGACGCCGGGCTGACCCAGGCCGAGGTTAAGGTGGACGAAATTTATACCACGCCCATCCAAACTCATAACCCGATGGAGCCGCACGCGACCATCGCGACCTGGGATGGTGATCATCTGACGCTGTACGACGCCACGCAATATGTCAGCGGCGTGAAATCGTCAATGGCAAAAACGCTGGGGATTCCCGACGACAATATTCGCGTGATTTGTCCTTTCGTGGGCGGCGGATTCGGTTGCAAGGGGTCCATGTGGTCTCATGTCGTATTGGCGGCGATGGCGGCGAAGCAGATTAACCGTCCGGTGAAGATTGCGTTGGAACGGCCGCAGATGTTTGGGCCGGTCGGGGCTCGTCCGCTGACGTATCAGCACATCGTTTTAGGAGCTACGAAGGATGGAAAGTTAACGTCTGTGCGACACGATGTTCATTGCCATACATCTGTGATGGAAGATTTCCTGGAGCCGTCGGCAGTGCAGACTCGCATGTTATATGCGTGTCCAAATTTGACGACGTCGCACCGTTTGGTCCCGCTGAATCTGGGTGTGCCAACGTTCCAGCGCGCCCCTGGAGAGGCGACTGGAACCTTCGCGCTCGAGAGTGCAATGGACGAATTGGCGTACAAGCTGAACATGGATCCACTGCAATTGCGATTGGTGAATTATGCAGAAGAAGATCCGCAGTCGAAAAAGCCATTTACCGGAAAGCATCTGCGCGAGTGTTATTCGCGAGGCGCAGAAAAATTTGGATGGGCGAAGCGCAATCACGAACCGAGATCCACGAAAGATGGAGAATTGCTGATTGGATGGGGAATGGCGACCGCAACTTATCCGGGAAATCGCATGGCGGCCTCGGCGCTCGTGAGATTTCTGCCCAACGGCCGAGTTCTAGTTGCGTCCGGCACCCAGGACCTTGGCACGGGAACATACACCATCATGAGCCAAGTCGCGGCGGATACGCTGGGCATTTCTACCGATCTGATTGATGTGAAGCTGGGCGACACGACATTGCCCAAGGCTCCCGTTTCGGGCGGTTCGATGAGCGCCGCGAGCGTCACCCCTGCTGTGAAGGCGGCAGCAACACAAGCGCGGCTGAAAATATTGACGATGGCAGCGAGTGATTCGCAATCCCCGGTGCATGGTGCGACAGCTGAAGAACTCGATTTCAAAGATGGCAAAGTTTTTCGCAAGTCGGCTCCCGGCGACTCGGAAACTTTCACGGCTATTTTGGCGCGGCAGGGAAGCAAGCCGGTTGAAGCCACCGGAGAGGCCCAACCAGAGCAGGATGCAGAGCGATTTTCAGCGCACTCGTTCGGGGCCGTATTTGCCGAAGTGTCGGTTGATCCGCAGCTGGGCACGGTGCGGGTGCGGCGAGTGGTCGGCGTTTACGATGTCGGCAAATTACTCAACAAGAAAACCGGCGCCAGCCAATTTATCGGCGGAATCGTGTGGGGCATCAGCCTCGCGCTGTTCGAGGAGGTACACGTTGATCCGCATGTGGGTCGCATCGTGAATGCGAACCTTGCCGAATATCACGTGCCGGTGAATGCGGATATTCCTGAAATTGATGTTTCGGTGATTGATATTCCGGACATGAATTTCAATCCGCTGGGCGCGCGCGGGATTGGTGAGATTGGAATCACCGGAGCGGGTGGTGCGGTGGCTAATGCGGTTTTTCACGCGACGGGAAAACGAATTCGCGAGGCGCCGATCACTCCGGACAAGCTTCTCACGTAACGGGTGGTTAACGTCGTGCCTGGTTTACCAACGTCCTCTTGGTGTTAGATCTCCAGCTTTTGCTGTAAGGTTGGGAGCTAACGACTCCCTTGCCTTCCTCAATCGTCACGTTCTGTCCGGCATTGATGCCTGTCAGTTTTTCTAGGCGACCGCTGGGCCACTCTACCTCCAACGCGTCGGCTCTGGTCGAGGATCCTAGGCCAAAAGTCAACACAAGCTCGCTCTGGGACAGATAACTCGACCCGCTACGCATCATCTTCCATTGCTTGTCCTTGCCGGAAGTCAGGCGCACCACTGCGCCGATGCCGTCCCGGTTGGATTGCACTCCTTGCAACTTGATTCGCAGACTGTGCCCGGTGGTTCCTTCATTGTGAAAAAGATAGGCGGGTCCGCCGTTTGTTGTCTCAAGGAGATCGAGCGCGCCGTCGTTATCAATGTCAGCATAGGCGGCACCGCGTGCGACTTTGGGGGCGGCAAAGACTTCACCTAATGAAGCAGTGACTTCCTGAAACTTGCCGCCGCCCAAATTCCGGAACAGATGTGGCGGCTCGGCATACATCACTCGTTTTTGCACGCGCTCGACATCACTCTCAATGTGGCCATCCGCAACGAAAATATCGGGCCAGCCGTCATTGTCATAGTCGAAGAAGAAGCAACCGAATCCCAGAGTGATGAGGCTTGCGCGGCCGACTTCAGAGGTGGGGGCCTCGTCCACGAAAAGGCCGTTGCCTTCGTTGTGGTAAAGCGAAAGCATCTGATTGGCAAAGTTTGTAATAATGATGCTCGGTTTGCCGGAGCGGTCGTAGTCTGCGGCATCCGTGCCCATGCCGGCCCGGGCTATGCCGTCCTCGCTGAAGGCGACTCCGGCGGCGACGCCCTCCTCTTCAAACGTTCCATTCTTTTTATTTAAATAAAGTTTGTTGGGCTGCGTATCGTTGCTGATCAGAATGTCAGGCCAACCGTCGCCGTTGTAGTCGAGAATGGCGATGCCCAGGCTCTTCGATGTTGAATCGTAGAGTCCAGCCTTCTGAGTGGCGTCTTCAAACTTTCCATTGCCTAAATTGTGCCAAAGCCGCACAGTGGTTCCTTTGTATGACTCAGGCGTGCAATAAGACTTGCGAGTGCCATCGAGAGTACAAAACAGGTCGCCCGGTATGGACCACTGCACGTAATTGGCGACGACAAGATCGAGCTTGCCGTCACGGTCATAATCCACCCAGGCGGCGCTGGTGGAGAATTCGTCGTGCCCCCAAAGTCCGGTGGCCTTGGTGACGTCGGTGAATGTGCCGTTTCCGTTGTTGTGAAAGAGATGGCTCTGCCCCACGGCGGTGACGAAAAGATCGTCGTGGCCGTCGTTATCGTAATCGCCGACAGCGACGCCCAAACCGAACATAGGAACATCGAGCCCGGCTTTGTGAGTCACATCTGTAAAAGTGCCGTCGTGATTGTTGTGATAGAGCTTGAGGGTGGATGCGGGACCGGGGTGGCCGGGCCAGTTTTCTCCGTTGATGAGAACGATGTCCTGCCAGCCGTCGCCATCGTAATCAATGAACGCACAACCGGGGCCAAGGGTTTCGGGCAAGTATTTTTTTCCGAATGCGCCGTTGTTGTGCTTGAAGTGGATTCCAGCTTCGGCCGTGATGTCCCGGAACTGGATGCGCTGCGCGTATGCGCAGGCTACAAAACAGAATACTGTGACGAGTAATGAAGCAAGTTTTTTCATTATTATTGGGCGCCGCCTGGAATTGGATTGTGGGCAGTTAGACGACGAGCGGTTATTTTCGTGGTTTGCAGTGCAGGCAATGGCACGGAAACATGTTCGTGTATTGCCTGGCGCTCGTTGTTGTCGTCGGGATGCTTTTCGCGATAAGGGCCGGTGATGGCTTGTGCGGACTCCTCAGCCTTAAAGCGGAGGTAGCGTTTCTCGTGTTCCTGCGCCTGTTTTTCGTCACCTAATCCGCGATAGCAGAGCATCAGGGTATAGTGCGCTTGCAGGTCCTCCGGATCAATTTCCAGGACTGAATTCAAGACCTGCACGCCTTCTGCGTATTTGCGTTGCAAAAAAAGAATGCGGCCAAGATCGTTGAGCGCCACGCGGTCACGTGGATACTGCGCCAGAACCAAACGCAGTTGCTCCGCCGAACCTTCGTAATTGCCGTCGCTGCGCAGAACTCGCGCATAAAAATAATGTGTCTTCGCAAGTTTCGGATTGATGGAGAGCGCTTTCGTCAGCACTGTGCGCGCCTGATCCATGTCGCCTTCCTGCACCCCACAACGGCCAATGTTGACCCAGCCTTCAGGATTATTGGGAACGATTTCGGTGACCTTCTCGAAGGCAGCCTGCGCGCCTTTCAAGTCTCCCTGCAAGAACAGGCCGATGCCATAGTCGTTCCAGCGCTGCCAATCTTTTGCTTGCAGATCAATTTTGGACTCCGGCCTGGGAGCGCCGCGGCCTTCGACGTCAAGCGTGACTTCGTTTTCCGCGATCACCTCGACGGGGAGGTCGGGAATGTGTTCCTCATGCGCCGACACGCCCTTGAGCGATCCGTCAAACGTAACAGGACGATCGTCATAATCTTGCTTCACATCTCCTGGACCCGGAACTCCAGCAAAGGCAAATTGCGTGTTCCACCAGGAAAACTTTCGATAGCAGAGACGGGAGTGCAGCGTAATTTTGTTTCCCCCGCTTTCTGGAATGTGGAGACGGTAGTGAACTGTGTCCGCGGCTCCTGGAGGAATCAGACGCACATAGACAACAGAACGGGTAGCCCATGCGTTGCGCTTGTTGATGGGGTTGCCATGCGCGTCAATTTGCAGCGAGCGATAGAAGTGCGCTCCGGGCTCGACCGGGCCGTGGCCATTGTCTTCAACCATGCCACTCCAGAAAATTGTTTGGCCCTTGTCGTCGGTGGCTTTCAGTTCGAGCCACGTGTCGTATGCATCCACAGTTCCGCCGGGGAAAAAGTGGCCGACAGTCTTGGTGCGAACGACGACATCAACGCGCACCGTATCGCCACGGCGCACGACGGCATGCACTCGGTCTAGCGGAGCGGTGACGGGAGCAACTTCTCCGGTGGTCGCGGAAGTAATCTTAGATTCCGCTTCTTCACCTACAGCAAAAGTCGTGTTCGTGTCGCTCTGATTTACCGCAACTGACTTGGCTCGCTCTTGCTCAGGCGAGAGCGCAAAAATGTCCACGCTCAGAGTGCCCGCCTTGAGGAAGTCTTCGACCGTCTTTAACTGGACTGCGTCATCGTTCGCAGTTGGCACGGCAGTGTTCGCTCCCGGAAAGCGGTGCGAATGCACGAAGCCGTTGACATTTCCCTGATCGGCGGACTTGGTGAGGGGCATATGGCAATCCGCGCACTGCATGGGCTTTGGCGGGTAATAAAACGACCGCGCGCCCTGGCCGGAAACTCCGCTGGCCTGCCAGTTGTCATATTCGTTGAAGCCGCGCACCCAACGATAATCGTTGACCGGAACATCAAGATGAACTTTGTGACAAGCGGAACAGAACTCCGCGGTCTGGTTGCGCATGAAGGGCTTCAGGAAAACGCGGCGATGCGGCTCCGGATTCAGATAGACGAGAAAATCGTGCATGGTGCGAACGAAGGGATTCTTGCTGGCCGCGAGTTCGTGCAATTTGGGATATTCCAGGAAGAAATCGGCCTGCCCCATCGTGCTCTTCACCTTGGCGATGGAATGACACATCATGCAACCCATGCCAGCCTGCGCTTCCGGACTATGCACGAAGGTCTTGATGGGGGTATCCATTTTGCCCGCGTAGAGCACGGCCGGATCGTGGCAACCGCCGCACCATTTGGAAGGCTTGGTGCCGATCGTATCCTGCATGTACTCGATACTTTTGCGGTACCACTGATTGTTGAATGAAGAAAAGTGATGAGCGGAACTATTCCATTCGTTGTAGATATCCTGGTGGCAACGCTTGCAGGAATCGGACTCCATGAAGAATTTGCTGGGAATCTTCTGGTTGCCATAAACCTGCGCGGAACTCGGGAAGAAAGCACCTTTTGGACCGTCGCCTTCACCGTCCATACTGGCGGGAGAATCGTCTGGATTTTCGATTCTTGCACTATTCAGCCAGCGGGCATGTCGGAAGTACCACGAGCCATAGCTGAGTCCAGCGAGCAAAATAAAGCAGACGCCTATCCGCGCGAAAGACGAAGCTGCGCCCGATCCCATCCAGCCACGTTTGCCCGCCCACTCGGCAAACACAATGCCGGTTCCGGCGACGCACAAAATGATATGGGTATAAAGAAGACGGAATTCAGAATGGAGCGTGCCGGTATAAATCAGGACACAACCTAAGATTCCACCTCCGAGGAGGAGCAGCCAACCGAGCCGCAAGATCCAGCCAGCATCGCGGAGCAACCGTGCCAGGAGGGTTAGTAGAAGAACGGTCGCAAAGACTCCGACAACCGTGTGAAGAAAAACAAAAATCGGATAGATAAGGTTTGGCTGTGGGAAAGCAAAAAGATAGACAGCGGACAAGAAAAGAAAGACCAGCTGCCAGAGAAGGGATTGTTGGCAAAATAGACTCTTTATCCGTCGCATAGTTCTTTCAAGTCCAGAACTTCCAGACAAACGTGATCACGAGGATCACACTCTGGCTGCATACGATCAATAGTAGTTTTGTATTAGATCCGACTTCACAGGCGGTTCAGATTGGAATGAAAGCGTGATTACTAGTATTTCAATACTGATTGTCCTGCTTTAATTTCCCCGATACAGTCCTGCAAATTCGCAACGCGTCGGTGAAACCCTTGCAACATTTTAACTTCACCCAAAAAGGTCATAGGGTTCGTGAGGAGGACGGGTGCCTGGGAAATTTCTTGAAAGATTATTTGTCCTGTTCCTAGTTGGCGGTTCATTGTCGGCGATCGCTCAAAGTAATTACGCCGTGCTCAGCGGCAGTGTTTCCGACCCTCAGGCCCACGCGGTGGCTGGGGCAACGTGTGCAGGTCGGCCGCAAAGAGCACTGGCGCCGTGCGGCAGGTCATGAGCAATGAAGATGGCCTCTTCGATGTCCCAGGACTACTCCCGGATACTTACACACTTCAGGTTACCGCGCCCGAGCTTCGCGACGCTTGTCAATCGCTTCAGCTGCGAAGTTGCGCAAAGGTGTGACCCCGGGTTAAATCTCACGCTTGCTCGGTTCCGCAGTCTGTCAACGTGGCAGGTCAAGCCGGAGCAATTGCGGACGACAGATGCCAGCCTGGGCGAAGTAGTGGAGTCAAAGCTGTACATGATCTTCCGCTGAACGGACGCATGCTGATTGATCTCGTGTTAACCGTGCCGGGCGCACACGAGAGTCACGGGGCACAAACTGGGAATATGAACCCGCTGTATTGGCGGCCCGGCCAGCGCTCGGCGGTGAGTATTGGCGGCAGCCGTCCTAATGGAAACTATTTCCTGCTCGACGGAACGACAGATACTGATCCGACCTTCAACACGCTTAATCTGAGTCCTTCACCAGACGCAGTTCAGGAATTTAAAGTGCAGGTTGCAGCTATTCCGCCGAAATGGGGGGCGCTGGCGGCGGACAAATTAATATCGTAACTCGATCCGGCTCCAGCCAACTCCACGGCACAGTTTATGAATTTCTCCGCAATGGCGCCATGGATGCGAGTTCGTTTGGTTCGATGGGCAACAACCACATGGTGCAGAACGATTTCGGCGCGTCCCTTGGCGGACCGATCACGAAACACAAGACATTTTTCTTTGTGAATTACGAAGGATTTCATCATGCGATGGCGGACACAATGTTCGACACTGTGCCGACGCTAGCCGAGATCAACGGTGATTTTAGCCAGAGCGGCGTAAGCATTTACGATCCCTCCAGCACGACGCCGAATCCCAGTTACAATCCCAGCCAACCCGTCAGCCCGAGCAATCCTCAATTCATTCGGGGCCGATTTCAGTCGAATGGCGTGAACAACGTTATCCCTCAAAGCCGCATAAACAGCGCCGCCCAGCAGTTTCTCCAGAAATACATTCCTGCTCCTAACATTAAGGCAGGGACGATGCCCTGCGAGGAAAGCATTGAACGGCGCCCCACAGTTGTTGGCGCGGGGACCGATGCAACAATTATATGGATGTTCGCAATGAGCTTGCGGTCAACAATCAAGGCAGTTCGGATTGACCACGAGTTTGATGGAGGAGATAGTTTAACCGGCCGCTAGCAGTGGGTCTTTGGGAATGGCTCCCAGGCAGTCAGAACATTCCGAAGCGCACTAATGATAATCTCGCAGGGCCGAGATCCTGGAACGTTCACAATCCTCTAACCCCCCCAAGCCTGGTTTACGAACCCGTTCGCGACTTTAGTGTGATTATCGCATTGGCGACATAGCAGGTCCCATGAAAGCCTACAGTTGCCCTTGCGGAGCCGCAACCACGGCGTCAGTCGGCAGGCCAAGAATTGAAGGTTGTACCCCTTCTATAGACCAGTCAAACCGCTCTCCGGTCTGCCCGATCCCCAGTCGTAACAGTGAATTCCATAGGCCGTAATAGCTGTTTCCGGTCTTGCCCTCAAACCAGTTCCAACCCTCTGCGCGAGTGCGCCAGTTGATCGAGATCTCTAAGGGACCGAGCTTGTGCTTCGGCAAGGATGCGGGTCCTTTTTTCTCCGGCGGTGACTGCTGAACGGTCGCGGATTGTTGCCCGAACATCCAGCCTGCGAAGAGGATTACTGCCAAACCTAAACACACTGATTCTCTCAACCATCTCCGGACTAATTTCATGCCTCACTCCCAGCCAGGATTCGAAATATTTTAAGAAAGGGTGCAGCCCCGTCAAAGTGAGGAGAAATCTATTGTCAAAGAACATTCCGCGCAATAGCTGAAACACATTAGTCCCCGAATTGCTAAATGCGGGGCCAATCCGGGATAAATTCAGCATCAGTTCCGCAAGCCCGGAGGCCAACCACGTTACCCAAGTGTGAAGAAATTACGCACGAAAACAGCGTCCACGCGAATGGGCTGGTCTATAATCTAGAGAACATTCTCACCCAATCCCATCCAGACGTGTCTATGGACACCGGTTCGGGGCACTTGAGTTCGAACATGGACGCTCGCCTCAAGGCACCTCCGAACCTAAAACTGCTGTTCGAACTGGAACCAGCGCACCGGGTATTTTTTCGCAATTTAGCCGATACGCTCCTGCGGCGATCGGTGCCTCCCGTCGTCACCAAGACGAGGCCCGGCCATTTCTGGAATGACGTGTTCGTCCACAGCGGGCTGCCGTGGGGCGCCTTTATTGAGTCCATGCTATGGCACCTTGCGGTCGTATCGGTGCTATGGACCGTGGCGCAAACATGGGTCAAGCAAGTAGAAATCCAGCAGCGCAGGGCTGCTCACGAAGCACTGACTTATTACCCGCCGCCGAAGACGTTTCCGGCATTAGGCGGTAGGCCTCCGCGGGTTCAGGAACGCCACCCCCCGCAGCGACCCACTAGTAAATCCGCGCTACGCGTCGCAAGAGAGCGCAGTCCGAGCGAAATGAAACCGCCTGAACTCAGGACGGGACAATCTGAGCGGCAGAATGTCATGGCCGCGCTTCCATCTTCAGCGATACCGCTGTTTGCACCGAAGCTTCGCGAATTCACCGTGCCGGCGGGTCCAGCGAACGCGGTAGCTCCGGCCGCTAACATTAAGCAGGCTACAACCCGCCATCTTAGTTTGCCACAGGACGCGGCAGTTGCTCCGGCGGCAAATGTTGGCTCGGTTTCCACGCGTCGGGCCATGGCGACGCCAAGTGCGGCAGTCGTGCCCCCGGCTCCTAACCTGCAAGCCTCGGCGGCCAAGCGATCAGGCGCCCCGATTGGAAATCCTCAGGTTGTGGCTCCCACGCCGCAGTTGGATATTAGAGGCGTTTCTACCCGAGGCTTGGCCACTCTGCCACGTCCGGTTGTGGTCATGCCGTCAGCATCTGCGCACGCTTCCGGAATACCGGGAAATGGACGTCTGAATTCGCGGGTTGATTTGCCGGTTGTCCCCCCGGCTCCTTCCGGTCAAGGGGTCGGGACTCTCTCGCGGAGTAAACCCGTGCTTTCATTGTCTGGAGGTTCCGCAATATCTCCCGCTCCCTCCCTAAGAGCCGCAACGGGCCTTTCAGGAGCCGGACACTCAAGTTCGTTATCTGGTCGAGATATTGGGGTGGTACCGCCTGCTCCATCAATCGGATCGGGTAACGCGACTGGATCGCGGCGGGTTGCGGCGTTGTCTGGGATTGGGCCGGGTGCCGGAAGGTCCGTGATACCACCGCCCGCGTCACTGGGCGGACCTCGATTCTGTCGCTGGCGGAAATGGAATTACGCTTTCGGTAGGCGAGCGGAGAGCCGTCGCTCCGGCTCCATCAATTGGCGGGGCGGGAGGCCCCGTGGAAGCGGACGCGTCGCTTATTGTCAGGCGGTGGTCAACAGGCGCTTCCGCCATCGTCATCGCTACAGGATTCGCTTAGCTCCATCGAAAAGGGCGCAGCGGCAGGGTCAGACGGGTCGAACGGCGGTGCGGCTCCGGCGCCACCGAAGATTGATAGCGCGAATGTCCCGGCTACAATCGAACTTCCCATACGTGTGATAGGGATGGCCGTGAGTTTGCCCAACTCTTCTTATTTTTCCAATTATGAAGTTTTTATTGCCGAGCGGCGCGTCAAGAAAGGCGATCCTGAACTTATAAAACTTGTTTACGAATCTCTTCCTTACCAGCCCCGGCTGGCTGATTATGGTCTGGACAATTCGAAAGTCTATAGACTTCGCGTCACTCGAGATCCTGCCTGCGATGAAACCCTGCTGCAAATGACCTGGCCGCAAACCGACGAAAAACATTCTGGATCGAAGTACGCAACCGGGCCGCCGGCGTTAGCTCCCAATGATAGAAATGATCTGCTGCCTTGTTATCGAACGACTGCCGATGATTATCGAAGAGCGGTCACGCAAGATCGGTGAAAAACCGAGATGATTTTGACATCACCAACCGGCATCAGGGCTACTTGGTTTGGCTGCTGATCGGCCACATTGCATTTTTCGCATTCTCTCAAGGCGCAGTGATCTGGGTTTATCTTTCCGAAGTCTTTCGAATTCAGTCAGAGGCAAAGGCCAAAGTCTTGGCAGTTTCTCGCATTGGTTTATGAACGCGTTAATTTCAGGAATATTTCCGTTGATGGCCGCTTCATCCGGAGGCTATCCCTTTGTCTTCTTCTCAGCCATGATGGTTCTACAGTTCTTTGTCGTGCTATTCGTATATCCCGAAACCAAAGGCGTTTCGCTGGAGAACATGCAGAAGAAACTAATTAGCGCATGAGGGTGTTTCCAAAAAAGCGTTGATAGATTTCAATTCTGTTGACCGGAACCGCTTCCGACGTCAGTCATTTTCACGCCTGGCCCCTGCCACTTCACCGCGAAACCATCCGGCCCCGAGGAGTGTGTCATTGCCGCGTGAAGTGTGTGCTTCCCGGCTTTGAGGCCGATGCCTCCGGTCGTCAACTGCACCATGTTTCCGGGCGTGCCGCACACTTGCGGCTTCGGTAGAGGGCTCCCGGCGACCACATGAGAGTCTATTTGCAGTTCGGCAGAATCGTTTCCCAGCAGGAGAAATGTGTAGCCGCCGTCGGTTGGGACTTCAAATACGCCGTCAAAGATAAATCCGTAATTTTCCGTTCTTTCCCGGCCCGTAACGTTTAAGTTTTTACTCGTGCCTGTTGCCGATGGAGTCAACTGCGCCAGATCCGCCAGATTCAAAGTATTACCTTCAAAATATTGGTAGTGCCATCCGGTTACGACCGCATTCGTGCCGGTGAGGGCAGGAGAATAGCTATCAAGTGGCTAAAACCGGTTGATAGGTCCAATCTTCGCGCCCGCTGGCATCGGTGACTTTCAGAAGCACACGAAAGCGGCCGGAGCCATCTATGAAAGTTCCTTGCGTGTCGTGAAAAGTATGGTGGACTGTTCGACCGTGAGCTCGTGTTCCGTCGCCAAAAATCCATTCGTAGTTTTTTATCTTGCCGCCAGTTGCGGACGCGTTAAATTCTGCGCGTTCCCCCGGCTTCACCGCGGCGGGCTCGAAACGAAATGTGGCATGCGGTCCGTCTCCTCGGCTAAATAAAGGCGCGGACGCAGCCGCCTCAACCGTCATCGGTATGTCTTCATTGCCGGTGACCAAGCTGCCCGCGACTTTCGTGTTTTCAATCGTTACCCCGCTCACATCACCGGACAAAACGGATGGAACCAGAGAAGGATTCTCCAGCGCCCACACGTTTTTCAGAGTTACATTGCGAATGCCCGCAGGTGGATACCTCAATTGCAATAATGAATACCAGTCTTCCATGCGGATGTTCTCAAATGAATAATCCGAGTGCTGGCCTTTCCCCGTAGGGTCGTTCCAGATTTCCAGAAGGCCAAAGGGTATTACGCAACCGCCCATTCCCATATGAATTATGTCGGAATTCGTCATCTTGAAATGACTCGTGTCGAAAATTTTCGTTGGCCAGCTGACTCGAACAATGTTGGAAATGCTGGTTGACAGCACTGAATCATCAATCGAGATGTTGCTTATCGTCTCGCCCGGCGTCGCCATAGATTGCGGGTCATAGCCAAGCCAGTTTCCCTGGAGCGCGAAAACATCGTCGGAGGCGCGGAAGAACGAATTGTGAACGACGGTATCGCCGCCACCAAGCCAATCCATACCATCCTGGTTGGCATTGCCGGGGCAGCCGCCAATGACCTTCACATTATCGAACGTGACATTATGCGAGCCCAGCATCTGAATCATCCAGGTGCGGCTGCGCACAATACAGGTGATTCCAGTGATTTGAATATTCCGCGCGCGGTCCATCACGATGGCATGCCAATTCCGCTTGTGCATCCACCCTTCATCATGATCGGGATTTTGTGGTCCGTCATAGACGATAGTTCCCCGGCCAATCACTTTCACGTTTTCGACGCCCCAGATGTTGAGCGATCCAAATATTACGGCTCCGGGGGCGATGTAGATTGTCTCGCCACTCTTTGCCTCAATGTTCTCGTGATAGGTACCGGGGCCATAGAAGCGGACTCCAGCCTGCCCCTGCCGCGGCGGATTGATCTCTGGAGCATTGGCGAAGATGAAAAGCATCTCCGATCCGGCGCCGTGATCGCCGGGGCGCGATATACAGAGTTTCATTGGTTCGGTGATGCGAAAAGAGATGGTTCTTCCAGTCACTTGGGGGCGTATACCCCATCGCCACGGCTGAACCTCGACACCTTTATCCCAGTAGCCGTCCGCGTCGGCGGTGATCGAGATATCAGTTTTTCCTTTTAATTCAAAATTGAGGAAGTAATAGGTGGTCGCGGCGTGCGCAACAGGGGAGTCATGGCCTGCAATCGAGGCGTGGAAATGATCAGAACGAAGCTCAGGCGCGATAGGATAGAGAATGGATTTAGCTTGTAGGGGTTTTGCAGGCAATAGGCAGAGAAATAAAAGGCAGGGCGCTCGCATATTCAGGTAGATCATCATACAGTCGAACCGGGTTTTGTCCGAGACTACAAACCTGGTCGTGGGTCAGTTTGAGAAGATGGCGTCATTCCCGAGCTTGCGAGGGATCTTGCGGGTAGTGAAAATTCTCTAAACAGGAGTAAATTGCCAACCTGAGCAAGATCCTTCGGGACTCAAAGTCCCTCAGGATGACGTCAGGGAAGAATTGTTCAAACTGAGCCACGACGCAAGATCTGAAGAAAGGCACTTAATCATGAATGTCCCGCTGCTCGATCTTAAGGCCCAATACGCGACTATCAAGACCGAAGTTGAGGCTGCAATCGCGGAAGTATTCGAATCCCAGCATTTCATTTTGGGGCCGAAGGTGGAGCAATGTGAAGAGGCTGTCGCTGCATATTCCGGCTGCTCATTACAGAGAGTCGGGGTTTTCATCCGGAACCGATGCATTGCTCGCCTGCCTGATGGCCGAAAATATCGGGGTGGGCGACGAGGTTATCACCACTCCGTACACGTTCTTCGCAACCGCGGGCGCAATCGCGCATATCGGGGCTACGCCGGTTTTTGTGGATATTGATCCGAAGACTTACAACCTGGATACCTCCCAGATCCCATCGAAAATAGCCGACGAGAACTCGGGCGATTATTCCCGTGCATCTCTACGGGCAAATGGCCGACATGGATCCGGTAATGCAGATCGCGGAGAAGCGTGAGCCTGGTCGTCATCGAAGACGCAGCTCAGGCGATCGGCGCGGAATATAAAGGGCGTCGAGCCGGTTATCATTGGGCATTACGGATGCCTGTCATTTTTCCCGTCAAAGAATTTAGGCGCCGCTGGCGACGGTGGAATGATCGTCACCAACGACTCCCACCGCGCCGAGAAATTGAAGATTCTGCGCGGACACGGCGCCAGTCCCAAATATCACCATAAAATTATCGGAGGCAATTTCCGGCTTGACGCGCTTCAGGCCGCAATTGTTTCAGTTAAGCTCGCGCATCTTGATGGGTGGACGGCGGCTCGTCAGCGCAACGCGAAAAGATATGATCGCCTCTTTAGTGCAGTTGAATTGCCAGTTGGTGCTCCAGTTTCAGGATCTGATCGCCACATCTTCAATCAGTATGTGATTCGCGTTTCACGACGCGACGAATTGCGGTCGTTCCTTCAGAAGAGAGGCGTCGGCTCGGAAATTTACTATCCCGTGCCCATGCACCTGCAAGAATGCTTCGCTTATCTGGGAATGGGGCCCGGCGAGTTCCCCTGAGAGCGAGCGGGCTGCGAATGAAACGCTGGCTTTACCGATTTACCCTGAACTTACCGAAGCGCAGCAGGATTATGTGTTCAATTGCGCCCGCGAATTTTTTACAGAGAACGATGGCGAACATGCTCCCGCCGGGGCAGTTAATCTTTCCGCCTCAACGAATTAGCAGTTCACTATCGCCAACGACTACTGACGCTTGCCAGAAAAAAGGACGCAGCAAGCTGCATCTTTAGGTGAACTGTTTGTGGCCACGTAAAGCCCCACCCTTGCGAGGGTGGGGCCTTCGTGTCCGAAGCGTGTTTGCTTAAGGGTTTGGGGGGGCAAGCGGAATATTGAAGTTCGAGATGTCAAGTGTGCCGTTGAGGAAATTATTGATGTCGCCATTGGAACCGCCGACAATGAAGCCAAACGGAACGCCTGATGCGACGGCGATCGAGGCGGTACCTTGCACATCGAATCCATTCGAAGGCGTAGTGCAGCAGTTCTGCGGGCCGGCACTATACAGAATGATCGAATTCGATCCAGAGAAAACCTGCAGGAATGCCGTGACTTCAAAGAACGCGTGGCTCCCGGTGTAATGCCAATTGAAGGTCAAAGTTCCCGAGGCGGTAGCCGTGTTTTGGAACGTCCATTGCTGCGTGACCCCAAGGCCTGCCGGGTTCAGGGCATAGCTGAAGGCAGCGCACGACGACGATGGCGTTGAGCCAACTTGGAAGTTTGCCGAAGAACTGCCACCAACAGCGTCGGTCACAGTGACTGTTGCGAGGCAGTTTGGAGTGACACTCGTGGTGCTGTTTGTGTTGCTCGCGGTCACGGACCAATTGCCAGGGGCCTGGAACGGTGAAGCAAAGCTGCCGCCCTGCGCAACCCCGCTGATCGTGGCCTGACCGGCACCCTCGCCGGGCGTGAATGAAAATCCGGCTGGCAGCGTACCAGTCTGACTCCAAGTAAAGCCAGGGGTGCCGTTGCTTACGGGGATCGCATAGGTCGTGGTGTCACCGTTCACCTGCACCGGCTGCTCTATCGCGCCGGTAATCGTCGGCGGTTGATTGATTGTGATCGAATAAGGTTGCGACGCTGTCGTGGGCGTGGCGTCGGTTACAGTAACGATAAACGTATAAGTCCCGGCGGCGGTGGGCGAACCGGTTATGGCTCCCGTGGCCTGATTGAGTGACAAGCCGGGCGGCAGGGAAGAAGAGGATAGCGCCGGTGACCAACTCCAGCCGTACGATGGCATTCCGCCGCTGGCCACAAGTTGCTGCGGTGGATAAACAACGCCCACGTCGCCCCCCGACAAGGTAGCTGGCTGTAGGACCAGCGTGGAATTCACGATCAGAGTGAGTGGCTGAGTGGCGGAGACGTTCAGGGAGTCTGTAACCGTTGCGACCCATGGGAAGGAACCTGTCAAAGTGGGGATTCCTGACAACGTACCCGACGAACTGAGAGTCAAGCCGTCAATCGTTAGATTTGTAAAGGCGAGAGGCCCCGTTCCCCCAATAGCGCTGATCGCTTGCGAGTAACCAGCGCCTTGTACCGCTGGGGGCAGGAAGTTCGTCGTGATCGCCGGCGCCGGATTCACCGTCAAAGTGAAGGACCGACTGGTGGAGACGTTTAGCGTGTCAGTGACGGTTGCGATGAAGGGGAATATCCCCGTGAGGGCCGGAGTCCCCGAGAATTGACCCGACGCGCTCAGACTCACGCCGTCCACGGTTACGGGAGTGAACGCAAGCGTTCCCGTCCCTCCCGTCGAGGCGATCGTTTGCGTGTAGAGGTGACCCGCATCGGCCGCCGTTGGCAAAGAGGTCGTAGTGATCGCCGGGGCAGGAATCACGGCAAGAACGTAGTTCGCGGTCGTCACATCAGGCGGCGAGGCACTGTCTTTCAATTGAATCGTGACGGGGAAGGTTCCGCCCTGAGTAGGCGTGCCAGAGATTACTCCGCTGGCCGGATCCAACCCCAGCCCCGGAAGAATTCCCGAGATGATTGTCCAGGTGTGCGCGCCGGCAACCCCGCCGACCGATTGCAGTTGCTGGCTGTACCCCGCGCCTACCTCCGTTGCAGAAAGCGTTGGTGTCGTGATCAGAAGTGCCAGCGGCGGATTAACCGGATTGCCGCCACTCTGGAAAACGGTCTGCGTGTCAACCGCGTGCGGCACGGTAGCGGGGAAAATTGTAGAGATCAGAGTATTCGCGCTAAATGGAATGGTTGCGGGGCTGGGATTCGCCAGCCGAATCGTAATGAAATCTGTCTCGCCCGGAGCCAAAGTGATCGAAGCTTCATTGGGCACGGAATTAGTGATGTCGGGATTCGCCAGGTTTGGATCCGCCGCGCTGATCAATGAGGGATTGACAATATTTGCCACCGTCACCCAGTGGTTTTCCGTCGCCAATTGGCAATTATTCGCCGCGGGCGTTTGATACGGTTTGTTCACAATCATCTGAAGAACAATGCCATTCGGAGGCGTCGAAGTATCCGCCAGTTTCACTGTATAAGTTGACGTGGTGTTGCCGTTATTAGTGATCGGATAAGAGACGTCGGCAATCGAACCGTTCGTAATGTCGGGATTCGTTATGGAGGGGTTCGTAATGGACGGATTCGTGATGTCGGGATTAGTGACAGACGGATTCGTGATGCTGGGATTCTCGGCGCTCTGATTGGTGATGCTCGGATTTGTAATGCTGGGATTCGTGATGTCAGGATTGGTAATGGATGGATTGGTGATAGACGGATTCGTGATCGAGGGATTGGTGATGGATGGATTCGTGACCTCGCTATTCGTGATCGAGGGGTTGGTGATAGACGGATTAGTAATGCTCGGATTCGTAATCGAAGGATTGGTGATGTCGGGATTGAGAACGGTGGAGGCAGTCAGTCCGTTGTTAACCGGCGACCCGCCGACTTGATTGATCTCAGTAACACTTACGGTGATCGTCGCTTGCGGATTCGTCGAGGTAACAAAAACGCTGCGCGAAACCGAAGACAGAGCCGGTGCGGTAAGGTCGAGCGTGGTCAACTTTGAGAATTGCAGGAAAGATGCCATCCCACCAGCGGGCTGATTTTGAATGGTGAAACGAAAAACCCTCTGTACGTTCGTCAAATTCTGCGCTTCGACTGGGAAAGCTCGCTGGAACAATACGGTCTTGCCGGTCAGCGGATTGGTAGTGGTGCCGAGAGGTTTCGCGTTACCGGGCGCGCCGACGATAAGGCCGCCGGTAATTTGCGCAGTGTAAATGTTCTGGTTGCGCATACCCTCCTGGCCGATCTTGCAGGCTGGCGTAGGCTGGCTGGGATCAAACAAACTCTGAGTTCCCAACGAAGCCGAAAGTGGCGGCGTGTAATTTTCCCAATTGCCGTCTAAGGGAGGCACAACGTCGCGATTGTCCGTCCATGCGGCGTGGAAAGTGGGATTCACGCTCGGGGTCATGTTGTAAGCCCAGGAATTTCCGCTCGGCACAAACTGCGGCGACGGCACGATATCAATGTAATCGCCAAGGAACGGCTCGGTTCCCTGCCCGAACAATGGAAGGTTCGGCGGATTGAATTTGAACTGCTCGATGTTGTCGCCGTCGAAGCAGCAGCCATAAGCGTATTGGGAGACCAGTACCGAAGGCCCGAAAGCAGGTATGGGAAATAATCCCAACTGAAGGACGCGCAGATCAATGGTATGGCGGCGAAGTGTCAGTCCATTATCGTCAACAAATTGGGTGAACACTTCGGCGGGATCGGCGGGCAGTTCACCTTGTGGGACGAGCGTCGGAATATATTGGCCTGGCTGGCTCGGGTTCGGATTGAAAAAGTCCGCGTAATGATCGAGGCGGAGATCATAGTAGAGCAGCGTGAGCCGGCCATTCGCGAAGGTGATTGCAGGCATGATCTGATGGCCGCGGCCCGAGGGATTCGTGGCCGACACTTTGGTCGGATTATCAACGGGGATGGGGGGAATCCAGTGCGTACCATCGAGAGATCCGGTAACGACGACGCGGGCATCGCCCGCGGGACCGACGCCGCGTGCGGAGAATGCGACGTAGGCAATGCCGAAACCATCCATAGCGATGGCTGGATATGCATTCGTGCGGAACGATGTTTCGCTGGTGCCCTGATCAAAAGGAGTGAATGTGGAGATTTGAACTGGCTTGCCAAATGTCTTGCCGGCGTTGTTGGATCCGGCAATCATGATCGCATCGGATGCGCCCGTGGATTTGAACTGACGCCATGTAACGAATACGTTTCCGTTTACTGGATTCACTGCAATCGCGCTGCCCTGGCTGGTCGTAGTTCCGGTATTAAGTTGAATCGGCGTACTCCACGTGAGCCCACAATTGGTGGAGCGAGTGAACATCAGATGAGTGGGAGTGGCGTTGTCTTTCGTCGCAGCGAGGAAATCCGTATAGGCGAGGAAAATATTTCCTCCGCGAAATGATTGATTAATTGCGCCATTCGGGCCGGGGAAACTGAAGGAGCAAGTGGACGCGCCGGAGCGTGGAATATCTACGGCCATGGAAGGCTTGTCTAGAAACTGCGTGCCGCTTCCGGTCGCTACAACCTGGGTATCAATAAAAGCAATTGGATCGCCATTTTCCTGATTGTTCAGATCCATCAGGCGCGAAACAAAGACTGAACTCAGACCGCCGGTGCCACGATTGAAGGCGAGTCCAGCGTAATAGAACATGCCATTGGTTCCGGCGCGTACTACCGGATCGGCGGCTGCCTGATATCCCAGGGCCTGCAAAGAGCCAGTACATTGCGCCACGGGAACAGGGCACCCCGGCAACAGAGTGCTTTGCCATGTGAGTCCGCCATCGAACGACTTAAACAGGCCCAGCCATGCATCCCCCGTTTCATTGGCGAGTTCCTGCGCCAGGTCCACGGTGCGGTAATCATTCGCTCCCGCGAGAATGTGCAAAGGATTGCGCGTAGAGACCGCCATCGAAGGCTCATTCTGTCGCTGGAGGAATGGATCGCCGGTGGGCCATTGCGTCCCTGAGACCATGTTCACATTTGTCCCTGCGACTTGCGCGTGGGAGTCCTTAGCGCAAAAAAGTAATGATCCGGCGAGCATGGTGAATGTTATAAGTCGCAGGCAGGACAAAGGATGGCGCATTTTCATTGACGAAGAACCCCGTGACGTTGCATTCGAAAAACAGGCAGGCATTCGTTCACTCCGAGGCAGGGAGCATCTCCAGATTTTGTCCAGAAACGTCCGGATACCTTGTTAGACCTGAGATTTGGTTGAAGTGGGATTGCTAACAACTGGAAAACTAAAGCAGTTTCGCCGTTTTAGGGAAGGCTGTCAACATTAAACTACGGGAAAAATGGGAAATTATTTTTCTAATCTCAGGTATTGCGCTTAGTTGCGGACATCGCTTCTCTGCGGGCGATCACCGGAATTTTAATGCAGCGAGGTGCTTTCGGGCGTCCGCAACAAGCGCATCGTCGTTAGATTTTTCCTTGATGGCGAGAAATGTCTTGTAGGAATCCGCTGCTCCACTGCTTTTCATTCCTTCCTGCGCTCGTCCCAGATAGTAGTAAACCGGCGGCAAAAAATGATAGCTGGGAACATCGTCGAGAAAAATCGAAGTCGCCTCTCCTTTGCGCTGCAAGCAAGTCTCGAATTGCGAGGATGCTTCGGGGAAGGCCCCGGCATCGAGATAAGCGCGGCCAAGATCGAAGTGGACCAGCCACATATCCGCCAACTTCTGCGCGTCCTGAAGGGTTGCGATCGCATCTTGCGGGTGATTCTGAGCCAGTTGGTTTTCGGCTTCGAGAATTTTTGCATACGCCTGCGAATCGTGCGAAATCCGCGCGGCGAGATCGGCTGCCATCAAACGAAGCTTGGGTGTCTGCCCGGTCTCAAGATATGTGCGTCCGGCGCGGAAATAAATACTCTCATCCTTGCTGGCCTTGGTGGCGGCGTCGGCGGAGGTGATGGCATCACTATTTTTGCCAAGCATTTGCTGCACAATTGAGAGAGCGGCCAACTTGTCTGCGGCGCTTTCAGTATCCTGGATCGCCTGGTCCCCAGTGATTCCTTTTTGCAGCAAATCCGCAGCGTCCGAGAGTCGGCCTTCGTAAGACGCCAGGTCGGCCAAGCCCACGGCCGCTTTGGAAGCGCCGCGCGCGCTCAGAGATTGAAGTTTCTGCCATGTTGCCGTGGCGTCAGCCGGTTTGCCTTGTCCAAGTTGCGCCAGTGCCAAACCTTCGTATGCCTTCTCGAACGACGCGTTCATCCCCAGTACGGTTTGTTCCTCTTTGGCCGCGGTATCAAAATCACCTGCATACAAAGCGTAGAGGGCGACATTATTTCTCTGGACGACATTCTTGGGTGAAATTTCGATCGCTTTTTTCCCCTCTTCCAATGCCTTCGACATGTTTCGGGTATAGAAATAAGCGAGCGCAAGGTTCGCGTAGCCCGCCGTATCGGAAGGGAACTGATTCACCAGGGCCGTGTACTCCTCAATCGCCTGCAAGGGCTCGCCGCGCATCAGGTAATAACCGCCGCGCGTCCGGTACCTCTCGCGCTCAGTCATGCGGTCAATCTTTGACATCGCGTCCAGGTAATATTTCTCCGCATCCTGGTCGTGGCCCATGTTGGCTTCCACCGCGCCAAGGCCGGCATAGGCGCGGCCCAGGTTCGGATCGAGCTGAATCGCGTGTTGATATTCTCTGATTGCGTCGTCCCATTTGCCCTCGTATTGGAAGGCCTGCGCGGCAGCATAGGCGTGGGCTGCTTCGATTGAGCCAGCGGTGAATGTTTCCGCGGCGGTCAGTTGCGCGGATTGCGGAGTCGTATCGCCGAGGGCGGTGCGGATGCTAGCGGCAAGTTTTCCCGCGGCGGCAAGGACCTCTTGTTTATTGTCTGCATCCACTTCTTTGGCGACGATGGGCTTGCCAGTAGACGCATCCACTGCTTCCACCGAAACTTTGTAACCCGAACCTGACGGCTCGATGGAGCCCCCGACAACTACGCTGATGCCGTCGCGCACGGCTACGAGTTGCGCCGTTTTCTCGTTGAGTTTCGCTCCAGGATCGAGCTTGGCCGCTTCGCGCTGCGCCGATGTCCGGTTGTACGAGCTGATAAAAGGGGCGCCTTCCAGAGCGATGCCGAGCATGGGTTCGAGCGTGCCGTCAAAAACCGAATCCCCGGTTTTGTTATCGAAGTCCGAGACCAGAAGTGTGACCGGCGCATGCTTCTCCGCCGTCCTCGTAAAAAGCTTGTCTCGCAGCAGAACTCCCGCGCCAATCAGCGCGACGACAAGGCCGGTGGCAATCCATTTCCCATAGACCGCGAATTTGCCCGGGGGCTGCGGAACCGCATGAGCGCCGAACATCGTCCCAGCCGCGGTTTCGCCCGCCACGCCGAGATCGGCAAGAATTTGCACGGCGCTCGAGTAACGTTTGTCGAGATTAATCTCAAGACACTTCATCACCACGTCGCTGATGCCGGGCGGAATTGAAGGGTCGAGAGTGATCGGCGCGCGAGCTCGCTCCTGAGTGCGTTTGAGCAGGCTCGCCATCGCCGTCTCGGATTTGTAGGGGGTGACGCCGGTCAGCAATTCGTAAAAAATAATGCCGACCGTGAACAGATCGGAAGGGACGCCCGCCGTCTGACCGCGGGCCTGCTCGGGCGACATGTATTCCGGCGTTCCTATCAACGCGCCCGTCTGCGTCATGCCGGGCATTTCGACGGACCTAGCGATGCCGAAGTCCATCACCGTGACGCGGGCGTTCGCATCCAGCATGATGTTCTGCGGCTTCAAGTCGCGATGTACCACGCCTTCAGTGTGCGCCGCGTCGAGAGCGCGGCATACCTGCGCAATGATCTTCACCGCTTCATCCGGCGGCAGTTTTCCTTTTTCCATCAGCAACGATTTCAGATCGCGCCCTTCGATGAAGTCCATGGTGATGAACTTCACCCCGTCAGCTTCGCCAAGATCGAACAGCCGAATGACATTTCTGTGCGTTACCTGACGGGCGAGGACCAGTTCCTGCGTAAAGCGCGCGAGAATTTCTGGATGGCTGGCCAGATCGGTGCGGATCATCTTCAGAGCCACAAGACGATTTACTTCGCGATCGCGAACTTTGTAAACCGCCCCCATGCCTCCTTCGCCAAGCAATTGCAATATTTCGTAGCGATTGCCAATCACGCTACCGAGTTCGAAACGACGGAGCGTGGAAGGGGATACGGCGCTGGTAACCGCCTGGGTCGCGGCGGATGAACCTGAAGTAGTGCTTTTATTCAAGATTGGGGCAGTTACGTCGGGTTCGATCGCCAGCGCGGGAAGGATCGTCGTGCACTTTCTGCAACGAGTTTCGCCAGTAGGGTTTTCGGTCCCGCATTGCGGGCAAAACATGAAAGGGCGTCCTTCCGAAACATTGAGTGGAACTTAAGCTAGTGAAAAGGCCGCTGGAATTTGAATCTCGATCATTCCCTATAATTTACGCCAGGAAAGCGCGACTCCTCGTGAAGATCGAGACAGGAGCATTGTATCCCGAGTTACCCCTGTGAAAGCATGCTCTGTAGCGTGGAAGTCCGCAGCGTGGAAGAAGGAACGGGGCTATACGGGTGTGGCAGTTTTTCGCGGCGGATTGTAAAACGGAAGCTTCACTATTTTGGCAGGCACGGTACGCCGCGTTGCCTCAATCGTAATTTCCATCTCGAGCGTTGACCCATCACTGGCGTACTCCGAACGCACGCTGCCCAGCGCAATCATTTTCTTAAGAAGCGGAGACCACGTAGTCGAAGTTGCTTTTCCGGCTTGTTGCTTGCCGCAATAGAGCGGGACGTGCACGCGGGATGCAACGCTGGGAGCCTGCGAAGCAAGTCCCATTTCGTCATACAAGTCTTCGACCGACGGCCAATCAACCTCTAGGCCAACAAGGCGGCGAAAGTCGGATTGAGATTGACTTCGTTCGCGTAAAAGAGCCGAGCGCCCAGTGAAAGTTTCTTTCTCGAAATGCACCATACGCCCCATTCCCAGTTCGAAAGGAGAATACTTTTGCGATGGGATCAGCGCTTTCTTGCTGGATGTGTAATCAACTTCGATCAGCAACAATCCGGCTTCTATGCGGGCCACATCGAGGGCCAACATTCCTGCGGCGTGAATATCGAATTGGCGTCCTTTCTCCATTAGCTCGTCCCAGACTTTCACGGCCTCGTCCCATGTTGTCCAGATTTCGTATCCCAGATCGCCGGTGTATCCCGTGCGCGAGATGTCAACCGGCACGCCCGCGATTTTTCCGGAAGTCATGCGGAAGTATTTCAGATTAGCGATGTCGGCTTCGGCTACTGATTTCAATAATCGTCCGGAGGTCGGTCCCTGGAGAGCGAGTGCTGCAACTTGTTCCGAGATGTCCGCTATGTTGACATCCAGACCAATTGCGTTTTGCTGAAACCAGCGCAGACTTGGATCAGCTGCCGTCCAGCGGTACGCGTCTTCTGAAAGGCGCGTGATCGTTCCGTCGTCCACCACCTTTCCTTCTTCATCGCACCAGCAACAGTAGATGACCTGGCCCGGCTGCACTTTATTAATGTCGCGGGTGATGACACGGTTTACGAAGCGCGTTGCATCTTTGCCGGTAATCAGATACTTAAAAAGGGGACTGATATCAATCAGCGCAGCCGCATTGCGAATGGCGTTGTACTCATGCTCATGATGCGTCTCATAGACGCTGACGGCGTAATACCCAGACCACTCGCGATAGTTCAGGCTTTGGCAGAGTGGGAATGTTCGCTCGTGCAGGGCGGTACCGATTGGCACGGGGGTCTCCTCGATAAGTCTGAGAATAGCGATTCTTGCCGCCGGATTATAGCAGCGGCGATTTCCTCTTGACGATATACTGCTCCCGCCAATGCTGGGATTTTCTAAATGGCGTTGTCTAATGGTCGGAGGGTGCTCGGTACACCGTTCGGTGAGCCGGGATCAAAGCGCCGACGATGGCGCCAATTGGGGCGCCGATCACGACCCCCACAAGAGCTTCGATTCCGCGCGAAGATCCTCCCAAGAAACCGTTCTTCGAGCCGGAGGCTGCGCCGATACCGGCTCCAATGAGTCCGCCGACTATAAGGCCGATCACAGCGTGCTCGCCGCGCCGGGGATTGGAGGATGTTGAGACGCGGAGAACATCCTGGCGCTTCACAGATACCTCGGAGCCTTTTTCGCGCAAGGTGAGGGATTCATCGGTCACGCTGACAAATTTGCCGGCGTGGCGGCTCATGCCGGATTCGATCACGATAATTCCCTGGCCGGCTTTAAGGCGATTCAGGTTGGACCATGAGCTCTGCTCTGCATTGAGAGAAACGGGGAGCGCGACGCAAAGGATAAAAGTCAGAACGGCTTTTCGCACGGTGTCCTCTTCGCGGATCGAGCCGGAATTTTTGACTTCAACTTTAATCCTCGGCGCTCGCGCGACCATATGCCTGAGACCCTGGCTTGTCAATCTCCGATTGACGCGCGAGCCGAACAGGCATACCTAGATAATGGGAGCGGTCTTTATCTCAATCTCAGCTAGCCCGGTCTTGATTTCAGTTAACCCGGTTTTGCGGAAACTCGAATATAATGTGCCCGACTTGCGAACTCTCTATCTGCTCGACTGGAGGCCCAATGCGGCTGGCGCTGGATACACGCGAGGTTGGTCGAGTCACCATTGTCCGCTGCAAGGGACGGATCACTGCGGGCGCTGAAACCGAATCGCTGCGGGCTCATATTGTGAATCTGCTGCGCGATCGGAAAGCCATCGTCCTAAACCTTGAAGAGGTGGATTTCGTTGACAGCAGCGGCCTCGGAACCATGGTGCGTTCGCTGACGACCGCTCGTCAATTGCACGGGGACGTGAAGTTATGCAATGTGCCCGCCGTCATCAGCAACGTTTTGAAGATGACGCATTTGGACAAGCTTTTCGACACCCAGGATTCGGAAGAGAAGGCAGTCGCGGCCTTTTACCGGCTCACCGGATCGTGGGAGAAGCTCAAAACTTCCGGCCCCAGCGTTTTGTGTGTTGATTCCAATGCGGACGTGCTTGCCTACTTGCGGGAATTATTGCGGCGGGCCGGATACGAAACCTACACCAGCAATAATTTGCACGACTGTCTGCTGCTGATGCGAGTAACGCCGCCTGGTTTGCTGATAGTGGGCGGGGGCTTGCTAGGGTCCGCGGCGACGCAAGAGGCGTTCCAATCGGCTTGCGCCAAAGTGCCGGTTGTGGAACTCGGGGACGATTTTTCGATGCTCGATGCGGGCGAAGCGGCATCTGTCTTGCTTGAGAAAATCGGGACTCGCTTGAATCCGGCTTCTGCCCCGCCGTCTTAGCGTTCATCCGGAGTCAAGTGGATTATCCGGCCCAGCCTCAAATACGCAGAATCATCACCTCGGTGGATTTTATAAGGGCGGCAGCCGTCTGACCTGCTTTGAGTTTCATTTCGCGTGCCGAACTCGCGGTAATGATTGAAGTGATTTGCTGATCGCCGATCGAAAGTTTTATTTCGGCCATCAACCCGCTTATGCGCACGCTATCCACCCGGCCCACCAGCTGATTTCTGCCGCTGACGAGACGTTTTACCAAGCCTCGCTCGAGAGCCGTTTTTCCCGTCGTCCGAAATAGGAGCCGGTCTACCTCACTTTGCGGAATACGATGATGCCCACCTGCGGTTCGGACGCTGCGGATTTTTCGCTTGTAAATCCACTGCTTGATTGTAGGGAAGCTGACGCAGAGTTCGAGGGCCGCCTCGCGTAGTTTTAGGAGGTGTTCGCTTTCTTCTTTTGGGCGTTGAAGCTTAGAGTTTCCCGCCATTTCGAACAAATCCTACAGCGAAGCCCTGTGACCGTCAATAAATCTGGATCAGGGCTTGCGTTCCGAAGAATGCCTGAGAATGTTCTCCAACAACGAAGTCAACTATAAACGCACACGATTAGACACGGGAACCGCATGTAATATACATTTTACGTTCGTATCCAAAATAAATTTACGAGGAAGTAATGCGTCAATTAGAAACTTTATTCTTTTCGCTCCTTATATTATCGGTTTGTCTCAGCCCTTCATTTGTATCAGCGCAGGTGTCGGCTACGTTGTCTGGCACGGTTACGGACCCTTCAGGCGCGGCCGTAACTGGGGCGGCTGTTACGGCGAGGAACGTTTATACCGGGCTTTCGCGGAGCGCGGTTACGAATCAAGCTGGACGGTATCAATTGTTTGCTCTTCCAGTTGGGCAGTACGAGGTTCAAGTCAAGAAAGACGGCTTCGCTGAAGGAATTCGGACAGGGATTCGGCTGGTTGTTGGCGAGGATGCGACCGCCGACTTGGGTTTGAAGCTCGGAGCGGTGAGCGAAGAGGTGAAAGTCACCGGCGACGCGGCGATGGTAAACGCCACTACTCAGGACATTACTGGATTGGTCGGGGAGCGGCAGGTAAGAGACCTGCCTCTGAACGGACGCAGTTATGATCTGTTGCTCACTTTGAATCCCAGCGTGGTTAACTTCACTGCGGAAAAGACGGGCGGGATCGGCGTATCGAACTCGACCACGGGGAATAATTTTGCCGTCTCCGGAAATCGGCCGCAGCAAAACCTGTTTCTGCTGAACGGAGTCGAATATACCGGCGCGGCCGAAAATAACATGCAGCCAGGGGGAACCAGTCAGGAGTTGTTGGGCGTGGATGCAGTCCGCGAATTCAATGTATTGCGCGACTCGTATAGCGCAGAGTACGGAAAGCGGCCCGGGGGGCAGGTCATCATCGTGACTCAATCCGGGAGCAACCAGATGTATGGGTCCGCCTATGAGTTCCTGCGCAATAACGATCTCGACGCCGCAAACTTCTTCGACCAGGGTTCAGCGCCGCCATTCCAGCGCAACCAGTTTGGTGCTGCTTTGGGCGGCCCGATTCAAGACGACAAGACATTTTTGTTCGGCAACTACGAAGGATTGCGCCAGCATCTTCACCAAACATCGGCTGCATTTGTTCCTGACGCCGCCTCGCGCGCGAGCGCAGTTCCAAGGGTCCAACCACTTCTTAACTTATGGCCGACCGCTCCCGCGGGTGCACCGGACTTCAATGGCATCGCGCAAGTATTTAGCAGTCCTCTGCAAACGATTCGCGAAGATTTTGGCACGGCACGGCTGGACCACATTTTTTCTTCGCGAGATTCGCTGGCATCGGTTTACACCGTGGATGACGGAGACGACCTCACCGCAACTACGCTTGACCCATACAGCAGCGATGTTGAGAGCCTGAGAGAGCAGGTTTTCTCCTTGGAAGAAACGCATTCGTTTTCATCTTCCACTTTGAATGTGGCGCGGGTGGGGTTTTCCCGTGCTGGATACTTCTTTACCGGAGAACCAACGCCGGGCACTCCGGCGGCAAGCGTACCCGGCTTCCTTCTGGGACACCCCGTCGGCGCGGTCGTTGTGGGAGGAAGTGCAGCGTCCAATCCGCAGGCCCAGGTCGGGCTGGCTGGAAGTAATAACGGAAGCGACTTGCGAATCGCCAGGAATCTCTTCACATTCGAAGATCGCGCAACACTTACGCGCGGGCGACACCAATTCAGCATTGGCGCATGGTTGCAGCCCTTTCAATCGAACGAGACCATAGCGCTGAGCCAGTTCGGCCAGGCAACTTTCGCCAGCCTGCAAACATTTTTGCAGGGAACAACATCAAGCTTTCTTTATGATCCGGCGCCCACGGAAATGAATTGGCGGTCTTTGCTGGGCGCGTGGTACGCCGAAGATGTCGTTCGTTTCACTAAGAGGATTACCGTTTCGCTCGGGCTGCGCGACGAATTTACTACGGGCTGGAATGAGGCTCACGGTCGCGGCGCGAACTATACCTTCTCCAATGGTGTGATTTCGACTCAGCCGCGCCCCGGAGATTCAATCTTCACCACCAATAATGCGACGCTTCTGCCGCAACCCCGCGTGGGAATCGCGTGGAGTCCGTTCGGCTCAAAGACAGTGGTTCGCGCCGGCTTTGGGATGTACAACGAATTGCAAGATGCGCTCGGCTACCGAACGGATCAGAATGCGCCGTTCAATCCCACCTACAGCATTGCAGCGCTGCCAGTATCGCAGCTTCCCCTGAATCCTGCGGCTCCGGTGCCAGCCAAGGCGCTGCTTGTAGCCGGAGGAGTTCAGCCGGACATGAAGACGCCAACCTTAATTTCGTGGTCACTCAGAGTGCAGCGGGAAATCTCAGCAAACACGGTGTTGACCGTGGGTTATGTTGGGTCGCACGGATATCACGAAATCATTGGTGAAGATGCTAACGAGCCATTTCCTACAATTTGTCCGGCATCTCCGTGCCCCGCCAATTTTCCGAGTACGTTTCCCGGAGCGCTGGCGAATGCGCCGGTTCCCGCCGGGACCTACTACATTCCCGCCGGCACACCCAAGGCGAATCCCACGCTCGCGAATACATGGACATGGTTTTCGCGCGGTGACAGCAATTACAACGCGCTTCAGACGGATCTGAATCATCGCTTCAGCCACGGGCTGTCTCTGCGCGGTTCCTACACCTGGTCAAAGGCGCTCGATGATGGAGATTCATTGAATGGTACGGCGGCGGGAAATGCTCCCGGGCTTGGTATCGAATCCGTTCAATCTGCGCTCCGATTACGGTCTCGCTACCTACGATGTGCGGAACGCGGCGGTGATCAGTGCGGTTTACGAATTGCCGTTCGGGCGGGGGCAGGCGCTGGGAAGCGGACTGGAAGGTTGGCGAGGAACGCTCGCAAGCGGATGGTCGGTCAACAGCATCGTCACGCTTCAATCCGGGTTTCCATTCACGCCCCAACTCAGCTATAACCCGTCGAATAATGGAGACACGAGAAATCCGGTGCGTCCATTTGTGAATCCGAACTTCAGCGGACCCGTGATACTTGGCAACCCCAATCAGTGGTTCAATCCCAACGCGTTCCTTCAACCGCCGGCGAACAGCGGATTCTACGGCAACCTTGGAAGGGATACATTGATCGGCCCAGGTCTCGCGACCTGGGATTTCTCGACGCTTAAAGAGACGGAAATCTACGAGCGCCTGAGACTACAGTTCCGCGCCGAGATTTTTAATCTCCTGAACCGGGCAAATTTCAATACTCCGAATCTTATTGTGTTCACTCCCTCGGGAGTCTCGGGAACAGCAGGCGCAATCACCAGCACCGCGACTACATCGCGACAAGTGCAATTTGGATTGAAGCTGATCTGGTAGAGGGCGTTTCGGCAGATTGGCCGATCTGCTACGTGGATTTTGATTCTCCTTCCATCAATTATTAATGAAGGCTGACGATTACTAACGTCAGTGGACCGCTCGTTTTTGCTCCCTCGCAGGAACCCTGATCCCATATCCTTAAGTCCAGAAAACCGTTGAGCCTTATTCAGGAGGGATTGTGCCATATAGGCCCGTCGCTATTTTCAGCTTTGCGTTCATGAAGAACCTGACTCTCTGCCTGCTTTTGTTGAGCGCCGGTTCTGCATCTAATCAGATGAGTCATACCTGCAAATTCAGGAGAGGCCCTTTGCAGGGTCAAACCCACACTTTTCCGAATCTTAACGCCACTGTGGTGGGTTCGAGTTGTTCAGACGGCCTTACCAGCACCGGTATTGCCGTTCCCGACCCGGACACTCCGGAGACTGCGCAGCCCATGAGCCACACCTGCAAATTCAATGTAGGACCTTTGCAGGGTCAAACGCACACACTTCTGGATCGCAGCGCTACAAGGGTGGGATCGAGCTGCTCCGATGGGCTCACCAGCAGCGGAGTTGCGGTCCGCGATCCGGATGACGAAACATCTCTGGGGCACACCAGTTTGGGGCGCACCAGTTTAGAGCGCACCAGTCACTCGTGCCGGTTTACGCTTGGTCCTCTGCGGGGCCGGACTCAGAAACTCCCTAACCACAGTCCGATAAAGATAGGGTCCACCTGTTCCGATGGACTCACGAGCAGCGGAGTGGCGGTGGTAGATCCAAACTAGTAGCCTCGCAGCTGACGTGGGCGACCTTCGAAACCAATTAACCACAGAGACACTAAGGATCACGAAGGCCATTTCCACGGTCTCCTTCGTGCACCTTCGTGTCTCTGTGGTTAATTGATTTTTCCGACGGCGCCAACAACTGGCCAGCACCCGCCTGCGTTGACTTTGCCGCCGCATCCCACCTAACATTGCCCGACTAAATGATCGGCGAAACCATCTCGCATTACCGCATCGTGGAGAAACTTGGTGGCGGCGGGATGGGCGTGGTTTTTAAGGCCGAGGACATGCGGCTGCGCCGGTTTGTCGCCTTGAAGTTCCTGCCCGATGATGTTGCCCGCGACCCGCAGGCGATCACACGTTTTCGTCGCGAGGCCGAGACGGCTTCGTCCCTGAGCCATCCGAATATATGCGCGATCTACGACGTTGGAGAGCACGACGGCCAATGCTTCATTGCCATGGAATTATTGGAAGGCCGGACGCTGGAAACTGTTATTGGGGGGCGGCCGCTGCCGCTCGAAACGCTTCTTATTTTGGCTTTACAGATCGCCGATGCGCTTGAGGCCATGCACAAGAGTGCGATTGTTCATCGGGACGTTAAGCCGTCGAACATCTTCGTGACAAGCCGCGGCGATGCCAAGCTTCTTGATTTTGGACTGGCTAAACGGGTCCGGCTTCAGAGCATGAACATTCGTGAGGCTTCCACCCTTTCGGGCTCGATCACGGAGAGGGGTCAGCTTCTCGGGACAATCGCCTACATGTCTCCGGAGCAAGCGCAGGATAAAGATATTGACGCGCGCAGTGACATTTTTTCGTTCGGCGCAGTTTTGTATGAGATGGCTACGGGCCGCCGCGCATTTATCGGAGAGTCCGCTGCCGGCGTCATCGCCGAGATTTTGCGGGGCGAGCCGAAACCGCCGCAGATGCTGACTCCCGAACTTCCCGGCGAGTTGCAGCGCATTATCGGCAAGACACTGGAAAAGGATCCGAACGACCGCTATCAGTCAGCCAACGATTTGATGGTTGATCTGCGGCGGCTCAAGCGCCAGGAGCTAAGCTCTTCGCAAGTAGGAGGGAGCGCAGCAACTGAGAGGTCGGCTCTCGGGCGGCTGCGGGTGAGATCACGATGGAAGTGGGCGGTGGAAGCCGCCGCTTTGTTTTTGGTCGCTTTGTTTGTGATCGTTGGCTTCAATGCTTCCTCGGCCGTCAACGGACCGCTCAATTCGGAGCAAATCACCTTTTCTAACGAATTGAAAGACGGGCCTCTCGTCACGGATGGGTCTCGGCTCTATTTTCAGAGTCAGGGTGTACCCATGGAAATGTCGGTCAAGGGCGGCCCGATCGCTCCGCTGCGAACGTCCACCACCGGAATGCAAATGCTGGACATTTCTCCGGATGCCTCGGAAATGCTGGCGCTGAAGCCGGACTTGAATGATGAAAATGGGCGAGGCCCGATCTGGACAGCTCCGGTTCTCGGCGGGGTTCCGAGGAAGATCGGGAACCAGATCGCTCAGGATGCGCGCTGGTCTCCGGATGGACGTTCGATTGTTTATGCCAACATGAACTCTCTTTCTGTGAGTGATAACGAAGGCGCAAACCTTAAAAAGATATGGGATGGGCCTGCTTACCTCGAAGCTCCGTATTTTTCGCCCGACTCGCGTCGCATTCGGGTGACGGTGGACGTAGCAGGGGGATCTAAGATCTGGGAATTGAATGCCGATGGCAGCAATCCGCATCGGCTGGCGTTGGATTGGCCGGACCATGAGGATCAGACGCATGGACAGTGGACCCGGGACGGAAAGCATTTCATTTTCATGTCGCAGCGGGGCGGAGCGAATAATCTTTATGAACTTATTCAACCTCCCTGGTTCGAGTTTTGGAAAAAAGCCTCCGCAGTGCGGCTTACCGGGGGACAGATTGAGGTTGTGGCGGCGACCCCGAGCCGCGACAACGACGGGCTGTTTATTATCGGGCGGAACGCCCAAGGCGCCATGCACGTTTACGATCCTGGGCAGAAGCGGTTCGTCCCCTTTCTGGATGGTTTAGCCGCCTCCGATTTTCAGATCTCCCCGGACAAACAATGGATGGCTTATCGGAGCTATCCCCAGAGTCATTTATGGCGCAGCAAGTTGGACGGCAGCGAAAAACTGGAGTTGACGGATTTCCCAGTCTTTATGCCGCGATGGTCGCCGGATAGCAGCTGGATTGTATTTTCTGACTTCGACGAGATTGAGCGCGTCTCAGTGGATGGAGGCAGACCGGAAAAACTGACGACAGAGCACAAGGTTGAGGTTGCTCCGGTGTGGTGGCCGGACGGGAAATCGATCGCCTTCAACGACTTTCCAATGCCCAACGAGTTCCGAGGCATCAAAATTCTAGACCTCGCGACCCGCAAGGTTTCCGTCATGCCGGGGTCGGAGGGCTTTTACGTGCCCTCGTGGTCGCCAGATGGGAAATACATGGCGGCAATAGCCGATAACCCGTCACGCATGGTGCTGTACTCGGCCTCCGCAAGAACGTGGAAGGATTTGCAAACCTTTAAATCGGCCTGGGGTTACTGGGTCTGGGCGAATGACAGCAAATCCCTTTACTTCGCTGTTAGAGGAGCGGAACCGGCAGCACAATCGGGACTGTACCGGCTGACAATTGACGGAAAGTGGGACTCGGTAGCCAAATACGACGGACTGACCGTCAACCTGAATGGCTGGGAGGGCTTTCCCAGCATCACAGCGGATGGCCGGATGGCAATGATGAGCGACACCAGCGTGGTTCAGATTTATTGGGCCAAGTGGGGAGGAGCAGCCGATTCGAATTAAGCAGGCAGTAGACGCGGACGGTGTAACCGGAGGTTCCCTGCCCGCACATTGCTGCCGACGAGCAGCACTACATTTATGGATACGTCCGCGACCTGTCGGACTTGTTTCTAGTGGAACACCTGAAGTAGAGGTCCGTAACGGTTTGCACTAGACCGTACGGCCAACTAAAAATGCCCTCGCGCCAGGGAACATGCGCAAGGGCATCCGGTTGAGAGACGCGGTTACTGCTTGTCGTACGCCTCGGTGGCTCTTACCATCCTGCCGTCAGAATCCATCATCCTGATCGAGACTGTGCGGCTTTTGCCATCGGCTGACACGACAATTCGGCCCGTGATAGTAGCCTTGCCATCCTTCTTGTCTGTGAGTTCCAACGTGTGGGCGTTAATTCTCTTATAGGATCGCACGTCGGAATCCGGATCGCCGGTGACGGGATAGTCTTTTCCGTCGAACTTGCCAGTCCACTCGTTGTGCGCGGGAGTCGCCCTTGCTGTCGGTGCCGTCCACCGTGACTTTGACCTGGTCTCCGGCAGCCTCGTAGACAACCGTGGTGTTTTTCCCCATTCCATGGCCCATCTTCGATTTGGACTCATTGAGCTTCCATGTACCCATATTCACGTCGCTGGCAAAACACATTGCGCCTGCAACCAGGCACAACAAAAGAGTCAAAATAGTGGTTCTTGCTTTCATAGTTTCTCCGATTCAGAAGCAGATTTTAATGGACTGAATGAACGCAGGACATTCTAGTGCCGCGTGCGAAATTCGACAACCCGCAAATTCGTGCGAAGGTTATTTAGCAGCTATTCGACGGGACAGCGACCGAAGTCAAATGAAATCGTGACCGTCCCTGCTCGCGCATCGAAGTGAAACCTGGCGAAGACGTCGGTCTCAAGAAAATTGCCTTGAGTGATGGCTGCGTTTTAAATCTTCTTGAAGTGAATTTGATCACACCCCGCTTCACTGAGATAGAATGAGGCGGTCAAACTTCCTTTATGCGCCGTCTCACGCAATGGCGAGTTCTTCCCAGCGGACTCTGATTCGATCTCGGCGTACCCTCTTCGACGGATACTTCCTTCTCTTTTATCTGGAAAAGCTAAAGGCTAATAGCCAAAAGCCAAATGGCTGCATTCACAAATTACGACGTTATCGTGATCGGCGGCGGGCATAACGGCCTAGTGAACGCCGCCTACCTTGCGCGCGCCGGTAAAAAAGTTCTGGTACTCGAACGCCGCCACATTGTCGGCGGGGCAGCCGTCACCGAAGAAATCTTTCCCGGATTCAAATTCTCGGTTTGCTCATACGTTGTTTCTTTGCTTCGTCCGGAGATCATTCGCGATCTCGATCTGCCGCGTCATGGGCTGGAAATTCTTCCTCTCGATGGCACGTTCACTCCGATGCCTAACGGCGATTATCTCTGGCGGGTGAACGATCACGCGAAGACTCGCCGCGAAATCGCCCGCCACTCGCGCCTCGACGCTGAAGCCTACGACGACTTTGGCCAGGCCATGTTGCAGATGTGCCGCTTCGTGAAACCTATTCTTAACATGGTGCCGCCCGATCCTTACACGCTGAATCCGCGCGAACTGATGAAGCTGCTTTTCCTGGGACGACGCTTTCGCGATCTTCCTTCCGGCGATCAGTACAACCAGGTGCAGCTGATGACAATGAGCGCCATTGATTTTCTCGATCAATGGTTTGAAACCGACGTTCTGAAGGCAACGATGTCGGCGTCGGGAATTATCGGCACATTTTTGGGTGTGCGCTCACCGGGAACGGCGTACGTCCTGCTGCATCACTACATGGGAGAAATTGATGGAGCATTTCGTTCCTGGGGATTTGCGCGAGGTGGTACGGGCGCCATTTCGAACGCGATCGCCGATGCTGCCCGAGAGGCAGGAGCTGAGATTCGAACCAAGGCTGGTATCGCTCGGATCATCGTGAAGGAGGGAAAGGCGCAGGGGGTGGTGCTCGATAACGGCGATGAGATCCGTGCTGCCGTTGTTTCGTCAAGTGTGGACCCACGCAATACTTTCGTGAAAATGATCGAGCCTGGGAACTTGCCTGACGAGTTTATGGACGACATCAATCGTTATAAATTTCGCGGTTCATCCGGCAAAGTGAATCTTGCGCTGGACAGACTGCCTGAGTTTACTTGTTTGCCCGGAGCAGGGGCGCATCTTCGCGGGGCGATTTCCATTTCTCCCAGCGTGGATTACATGGAACGCGCGTACGACGAGGCCAAATATGGGCGATACTCTCGCGGCCCTTATATAGATATGGTGATTCCCAGTCTGACTGATCCGTCGCTCGCGCCTCCGGGCAAGCATGTGATGTCGTGCTTCGTGCAGTACGCTCCTTACAAATTGACCGAAGGTACTTGGGATGAAAAGAAAGAAGAGTTTGGCGACAACGTGATCAATACGATTGCCGCGTATGCTCCCAACATCAAAAATCTAATCGTCGGCAAACAGGTGATTACGCCACTCGATTTGGAGCGCGAGTGGGGATTATCGGAAGGGAACATCTTTCAGGGAGAACTATCGCTCGAACAGCTATTTTTTCTGCGGCCGGCGCCGGGATGGGCGCAGTACAGAACGCCAATTGAGAATTTGTATATGTGCGGATCGGCCACGCATCCCGGCGGCGGAATTATGGGTGCCAGCGGACGGCTTGCGGCGCTCGAAATTCTGAAAGATTACAAGGCGGGTAAGCCATAAAAGGTTTCGTCGTCGGTTTGACTCGATCGGATCAGTCATTTTGCAAAGAGACATCATCATCGTAGGCGGCGGCCATAACGGATTAGTCACGGCTTTCTATCTGGCTAAGGCTGGGCATAAACGCTGGTCCTTGAACGCCGCGAGCGTCGTGGGCGGCGCGGCCATCACCGAAGAATTTCATCCCGGATTTCGCTGCTCGACCCTCGCCCACGCGACCGCACCGCTGCATCCAGCGATTATTCGCGATATGGATCTTGCGCGGCATGGGTTGAAGATGATGCAGCCCGACGTTCGCGTTTTCTCTCCGACTCCCGACGGGCGCGCATTGATTCTTTATGGCGACGCGGAAAAATCGAGCGCGGAGATTTCACAATTCTCTGCAAAAGATGCGCGCAAGTATCCCGATTTTCAAAAATCACTAACCAATATCACCGACGTAATTGCTGATCTGCTCACGATGACTCCGCCGGATATTGATCATCCGAGCGCCGGGGACCTTTGGTCTCTGCTGAAGACTGGAAAGAAGGCTCGCGGCCTTGGCCGAAGAGAGTTGTATCAGCTCTTGCGTTGGGGACCCATGGCGGTCGCCGACCTCGTCGCGGAATGGTTCGACAGTGAACTGCTAAGGGCCACAATCGCGGCTCGCGGAATCTTTGGAACAAATCTGGGCCCGTGGTCGGCCGGAAGCGCGATGATGTTAATGCTTCGCACCGCTTGCGATGGAGAAGCTTGCGGAGCGACGTGGTTTGCGGAAGGAGGCATGGGCGCGGTTACGCAAGCAATGTCAGCCGCATGTCTTGAAGCGGGCACCGAGATTCGCACCCGTGCCGGAGTGGCGCAAATCCGCATTAAAGATGGTGCGGCTACTGGCGTCGTGTTGGATAACGGGGAAGAAATCTCCGCTCGCACCGTCATCTCCAATGCCGATCCCAAAGCCACAATGCTCGGGCTCGTGGATGCTCAGCATTTGGAGCCCGGCTTCCTAGGAAAAATCAAGAATTATCGCACTCACGGAACGCTTTCGAAGATGAATCTCGCGCTTTCCGGACTTCCAAAGTTCACTGCTGCTCCCGATGAGGCGGCTCTTCGAGGGCCGAATCCATATCGGTCCCGAAATTGATTATCTGGAACGCGCATTCGATGCCAGCAAGTACGGGCGTTTCTCTGAAAGACCTTATCTTGAAGCCATGATTCCTACGCTCACAGATTCCAGGCTGGCGCCCGCCGGCAAGCATGTCATGTCAGTTTACGTGCAGTTCACGCCCTATCAATTGCGTGGAACGGATTGGACGAGCAACGCGACAACCTGGCCGATACGGTAGTTAAAACGCTGGCTGAATAGCTCCGAACCTTCCCGGCATGATTCTTGGGGCGCAGGTAATCACTCCCAAAGATCTGGAACACACCTACGGAATGACGAGGCGGTCATCCGTTTCACGGCGAACTCTCGCTCGATCAGTTCTTCACCATGCGGCCCTTGCTGGATTGGGCGCGCTACCGAACACCCATCAAAGGACTATACTTGTGCGGCTCCGGCACTCATCCAGGGATTGGATTGTCAGGCGCATCGGGAGCGAATGCCGCGCGCGAAGTATTGAGAGATTTGAAGAAATAGAATTGAGGACAGCGACGCGCTGGTGCGCAAAAAAGCAGCACCAATGAGGTCGGGCTGCGCCAATTGGTGAAGAGTCGCCTTCACTCATAACTAATCAAACCAGACTACACGGATGTGAATTCTCACATCGCTTCACCACTTGTGTTCCCCACCCGTCGTAATCATCGGCCAAACCATTTCGCACTCTCGCGTTGTCAAAACACTTGAAACAGGCCCAAGCGGAATACTCGAATCTCCAATTTCCAGCACTCTAACCTCAAGAGGGACTTCATACGCCGTTCGCAGCCCGGTTCTGTCTTCGCAGAATCACTCGCGTGAGCCGATACAACGGATAACTCAACGCCAGCGATAGCAGGGCATACTCACTGTTCCGCGTGTCTTCTTTCACGGCTGCGATTAGGAAGGCCAGCGATCCCAGCCATGCTAAACCGGTGGTCCACGGATATCCCCAGGCGCGGAATGGACGCGGAGTGTTGGGCTCACGCAGGCGCAAAACGAATACTACTGTGTAAGCCATTGCATAGGTAGCGACGAAGTAAAAAGCCGTGATCGCCAGCACGATCTCGAATTTGCCGCTCAAAATGAATATCAGCGCCGCCACCGTGCTGAGCAAGAGACCCACTGTCGGAGTTCCTCCACGATTCACCCGCGAGACATGTTGCGAAAGTAATCCGTCGTTGCTCATAGCGAATAGGATACGGCTGGCCATCAGATGATAGGCGTTGATCGCGCTGACCAGCGAGACGATCATCAGTACTTGAAGAATGCTCTGGCCGCGGCTTCCGAAGATGGCATTTGCCATTGTCCCCAACGCCATGTTCTGCCCCGCAATCTGAGGGATCGTCAGCACGTGCAACAGCGCCACATTCACCAGCAGGTAAATGGTCATCAGAGCCAGGACGCCGTAAATCATGGAGCGGGGAATATCGCGCGCGGGATTGCGTACTTCCTCGCCAAAGTAAATCACGCTGTACCATCCGTCATAGGTATAGATCACACCTTGGAGGGCGAGAAGGATGGCCAACCAGAGTGAATGTCCAGCAGCCGTGATTGGCGTCACTGCTGAGAGTTTTCCTTGCGATGGATGAGCGAAAATAAACGCCGCAGCCACCAGCGCCAGAAACGCAAGGGTCTTGAGCAGGCTGGTGACGTTCTGGAACGAGCTGCCGGTGCGGATACCACGCCACTGCAAAAGCGCGACCGCGATGGCGACGGTCGCGGCGGAAAGACCGACATGTCCGGCTAGCGCTGGGATGAGGTTTGCCGCGTATTCCCCAATCACGATCGCTACGGCGGCGGTGCTTCCGCATTGTCCAAGCCAGTCGGTCCAGCCGACAATGAATCCTGCGTACTCGCCAAGGGCGCGGCGCGCGAAAACGTAATATCCGCCGGAACGCGGCAACATCGCTCCGAGTTCGGAAACGGAGAATGCACCCAGCAGCGCGTAGAAGCCTCCGATCACCCAGACACCGAGGAACAGCAACGGTGTTGGCAAGTAGCTCGCAACATCTCCTGGCGTTCTCAAGATTCCCGCGCCAATTGTGCTGCCGATGATTACGGCCAGGCCGAAAGCAATACCCAGGACCCGCAGCAGGCCTCTACTTGATCGGGGAGCAGCTAAATCGGGTGGGGACGGAGTAATCGGGACTGCGGAAGCCATGACCGCGAAATGTAGCACAGATTCAGGATGGGGAGGCGCAGAGGAATTACAGAGCGACGGAAGCGGCTCGCTGCAACGCGCAGTTTTTAGCGCAGCCGGCGATCGCAAAAATTGAAAGGCGAGCTGACGCTTATACTATCCCCGCAAACTTCAAACGAAGTTTCCCATGACCGGACCAACCCACACTCCACAGCGAAAGATCTTTACTCGCCTATCAATCGCAACTGGCAATGTGCTGCAAGCTGCGGGGATTGCGCTCGCTTTCGTTTCTTTCGGTGCGGCGCGCTCAATGAACTCGACTGCAACATCTGCAGCGTTGTTAGTCGCCGGATGGGTTCTACTCTATTTTTGTTGCCACGCTATCGCGCACTGGCTTGTGGGACGAATGCTCGGCATTCGCTTTTCTTTCTACACGCTCGGTGGAACAGGAAATCCCGAAGGATGGCCTATTGGCCTTCGCTGGGTGTTTGAACATCTCCCATTTTTCGGCGTACAAACAGAGAAAGGCTCGATGCAGACTGCCAGTCGCGCTGCCAAAGCGATCATGTGGTCTGCGGGCGTGACTTCTTCAGCACTTGTCCCAACGTTGGGCGCGCTCTGGGCGTGGCGCTTTGGAATTCCGTGGAGCAAGCCGTTTGCGGTTTTTGCGCTGATATGGGCGGCGGCAACTTTGGCGAGCAATTGGACGAGCCGTACGGGCGACTATTCCAAAGCCCGGCGTGCCCTTGGCAAGACGTGAAGTCGCAATCTACGAACGGTCAGCGGAGGACAGGTTTCTCCCGCACCTGGCGAGATGCACTGCTGAAGCGGAACTCCAGATCCCACTCGCTTGGGACATTTTTATTGTCTGAACCGGCGGGGTCGAACCGCCATTGTTTTGCGGCGTCCAGGGATTTGCTTGCAAAATATCTGCTGGGACCTCTCGATTCCAGGCGCGCATTCCCCACGTTTCCCCCGCTGTCAACCCGGACCCTTACCTTAACTTTTATCGTCCCATGAATGGTCCGTAGAGCGTTGTTGGAAACATCGGGCAAAACCCGCTGCACTACCTTCCGTGGTGCAACCGATCCAGAACCTTCTGAACCAGATCCGTCTGAACCTGTGGCAACCCTCGATTCTGTTTGCGGGTTCGATGCAGGAGTTACCGGAGTTTGCGTCGTCTGGTCCGTTTGTGCCGAAGAAGCGTTTCGATGCTCGAAGAGGAATATCCCTCCCAATATCGTTGCCAGCAACGCTGCGATCGCAATTGGACCGGCGAGGCTGCGCCGTCTGCTTGGCGTTGCGGGTGCGCTGGTAGCTGGAAGGCTTGCAGGGACCGGTGAGTGCAAGAGCTTCCGAATATCCGTCAGAGTGCATCGTTGTTTCGGATCACTCCATAGACATTGCGAGGCAATATCGCGGAACGGGGAAGGAAGCGTAGCCACTACATTTTCCTTTTCTGCGTCGCTGCGGATTTGGGGCAGTCGCTGTGTAAGCACTTCGACCAGCGTCACGCCAAGCGACCAAACATCTGCTGCGGTCGAGAGTCCTCCACTTGCCGCTTCTGGCGGAAGATAAGGGTTTAGTTTTTCCAGATGGCGATCTGATTCGCTGGCGGCACTTATGCCGTCACATGAAATCTTTAATTTTTCAGCCACCGCCATAATGTTCGCGGGTTTGATATGCCCATGAACGAATCCCTGATCGTGAATATATGCGAGTGCCTCCAGAGTTGGTTCTAGCATTGCTCGGACTTCCACAGGGGTGAGCGCTCTAGTGGGCAGGACTGTAGAAAGATTCTCTTCCGCGTACTCCATCACAACGTAAAGTACGGGGTTGCCTTCGGAAGAATATTGTCCGGATTCCAAAACGCGAATGATGTGAGGGTGCGACAACTGTTTGGCGAAGTTCCAAAGGGAAAGCTGACGGTCCACACTCTTCGCATCTGTTGCGCTCACATCTATGGCGAGCAGCTTGATCACAATTTTTTGCGGAGGCGAGAGACTGGTTAAAAATACGGCGCTGTTCTCCGACCCCCCAAGGTATTCGCCGAGGGGAAACTTCCCTTCAATTGTCTGGCCTTGCCAGTGTTTCCAGTCCAGTGGCATTCATTCACACATATCACAATCGTTGCGATTTGAATATGCTTCGAGAAATTTTGCAATTTGAAATTTTAGTCTCTTGCCATCCTCAGCCAAGTTTTTTGCGAAAATCAAGGGGCACCGCGCGCCCCTGCAATCTAGCGCCGAATCAATCCCTGCGGTCTAATATCTTATGGCGTACTCATGGTTCATCCTGCTGCTCACAATCGTTGGCACAGCTCTTTTGCTGTTGTTGCTGCATGGTACTTCCCTCGGTCGAGCGCTTCACGAACGTATTCCGGACCGGCCTCGACGCCGTCTCTTTGTGGCGTCCGTTAGCTTTTTTCTCACCTTTGCCGGAGTACGGGCGGTGGTATATGCCGTCCTCCACAAAATCCCGCCATTTCACTTCATCGAGGCGGGAGGCAGGCACATCCACCATTTAGTTTTTGGAATCATTATCCTGCTCCTGGTGGGATATGGATGGCTGTGCGAGATTGGCAGCGGTGCTGACGATTCGTCAATTCTTCTGAGCCGGTTGATGTCAATTCTCTACGGAGTGGGGGCGGCTCTTACCTTGGACGAATTCGCCCTGTGGTTGAACTTGCGCGACGTTTACTGGTCTCCCGAAGGACGAGCCAGCATTGACGCCATCATTTTATTCGGGTCATTGTTGGCCGCCAGGCGCCTGGGGTGCTCCCCTTTTTCAGCCGGAAAATAAAACAACGCGCGCCGCGTTCTGCCAAACCCGGCTAGCCACCGTGATTTTAATGCGGGGGCGGGCACGAATGTCATTTCGTCCCTGATACTGCTATCCATCCCCTTTTTTCAGCGAAACTGAACCACAGCGTCTATACTTTCGTACTTTACGCCATAGCTTTCCGAAAATCGTAAGGAGGCAGGTCCATCCTCGCAATGAAAATCCGCCAAAGTCTTTTGCCGCTGCTCACGTGTCTTGTAGTTTTTGGTGCGACTGCGTTGACGCAGGAAAAAACCGACGCACATAACACACTCCCATACCGCAATCCAAGGCTGGCGATCGAAGACCGGGTTGCCGATTTGCTTTCTCGCATGACGCTCGAAGAAAAAGTCGAGCAGATTTGCGGTGGCGGCGAGCGGAACGCGAAAGTGATTGATCCAACCGGGACTTTCACCGATGAAAGCGCGCGCGCGACGCTTGCGCAATGGGGCAACCCGGATCATCCATTCCCGCCCAGGAATGCTGCGATCTTACGCAACGGAATTCAGCGATATCTTCGCGAAAAGACCCGGCTTGGCATTCCAGAGTTGTTCATGGGCGAAGCGCTGCATGGTTTCATGGAGGATGGGAGCACCAGCTTCCCGCAAGCGATTGGACTTGCGAGCACGTGGGACCCGCAATTAGTGAAGCAAGTTTTTACGGCAGCGGGCGACGAAGCAGGATCGGCGGGCGCGGGCCAGGTCTTCACGCCAGTGCTGGATATCGCGCGTGATCCGCGATGGGGCCGCACCGAGGAGACTTACGGAGAGGATCCATACCTGGTTTCGCGAATGGCCGTCGCCGCGATCACCGGACTTCAAGGCGACGCGTTCGACATTGACCGCCATCATGTGGTGGCCACAATGAAGCACTTTGCGGTGCACGGCCAGCCCGAGGGCGGAACGAATACGGCGCCGGGAAATTACTCTGAGCGAATCATTCGGGAAAACTTTCTGGTCCCCTTTCAAGCGGCCGTGCAGGAAGCGCATGTCGGCAGCGTGATGGCTTCCTACAACGAAATTGATGGCATCCCTTCGCACATCAATCACTGGCTGCTCGATAAGGTGCTGCGGCAGGAATGGGGATTCCGCGGATACGTTACTTCCGATGGCGATGGGTTGCAGATGCTGATTCAGACGCATCACGTGGCCGCTACCAAGGCTGATGCGGCACGCCTGGCGCTTTCTGCCGGGGTGGATTACGACCTGTCGGATGGCTCCGTGTATCGCACATTGCTCTACCAAGTGAAACAAGGAATCGTTCCGCAAAGCGAGCTTGACCGGGCGGTTTCTCGCGTTTTAGCGACTAAGTTCAGGCTCGGACTTTTTGATAATCCGCTGGTTGATCCGGACTATGCGGGAAAAACTACGAATAGTCCCGAGCATCGGGCACTGGCGTTGAAAGCCGCGCAGGAGACCGTTGTACTTCTCAAAAACGAAAAGAATCTGCTCCCACTCGATTTGAGCAAGCTCAAAACTATCGCTGTGATTGGACCGAACGCGGACGGATTGCATCTCGGTGGCTACAGCCGCAAACCGGCGCATGGCGTCACCATCCTGCAAGGAATTCAAGACCGCGTGGGATCGAAAGCCAAGGTCGTTTACGCCGAAGGCTGCCGCTTTACCAACAAACATCAGGACTGGCACGGATGGTTTGACGACAACGTGGAGCTGGTTGATCCGAAAACCCAAGTGGACGAAATCAAAGAAGCGGTGGAAGTTGCCAAGAATTCCGACGTTGCGATCTTAGTTGTCGGCGAGAATGAAAGCTCAAATCGCGAAGCATGGTCGGAACAGCACCGAGGTGACCGTGACTCGCTCGATCTTTTGGGCGCGCAGAGTGATTTAGTCAAGGCGGTGGTCGAGACTGGAACGCCAACCGTGGTGCTGCTAATCAACGGCAGGCCGCTATCCATCAACTACATCGCAGAACATGTTCCCGCCATTCTCGAAGGCTGGTACCTCGGTCAGGAGGGCGGGACCGCGGCGGCGAATGTCCTTTTCGGAGACGTGAATCCCGGAGGAAAACTCCCGATTACGTTTCCGCACTCCGTCGGCGATCTTCCGGACTTCTACAATCACAAGCCTTCGGCGAACCGGACATACGCATTCAGCACGCGTGAGCCGTTATTTCCGTTCGGCTACGGACTTAGCTACACAACTTTCAAGTTTGAAAACCTGCGGGTTGAGCCGGCGCAAATTCAATCCGGCGGTACCGCGAAAGTTAGCGTTGACGTGACAAACGGAGGATCGCGCGAGGGCGATGAAATTCCGCAGATGTACATCCATCAGAAAATTGCGTCCGTAACCGTGCCGGTGAAGGAATTGAGGGGATTTCAACGCGTCACATTGAATCCGGGAGAGAAGAAAACGGTTGAATTCACCATCACTCCGGATACGCTCGCCATGCTCAACACTGATATGCACAAAGTGGTCGAACCCGGCGCATTTGAAATTATGGTGGGACCAGATTCCGTGCATACCACGACCGCCATGCTGAACGTGGTTGGGCCGTATGGCGAAACCGGTATCGCGCCACCGCCTGCTGCGCCTGCGGGGTCAGAATCGGGCCTGGTCAGCAACTTCGACGATCTAAAAGTTTCGGCCAATTATGGTGCGTGGATGATTACTACCGACGCGGAGATGGGCGGTAAGTCCCATGCAGCAATGCAGTCCGTGGAAGGCGGCGCCGACGGTTCAAAGGGAGCGTTGAAAGTAAGCGGCGAGATTGTTCCTGGCGCACCCTTCACGTGGGCAGGCGTGCTCTTCCATCCTGGTTCTTCGCCTGAGGATGCGGTCAATCTTTCCAATAAGAAGACGCTCTCTTTTTGGGCAAAGGGAGACGGTAAGCACTACGCCGTAGCCGTTCAAACCGAAGCTACCGCAGGACAGATGCCGGCAATTCAGCCTTTTGAAGCGGGTCCCGAGTGGAAGCAATTCTCATTTCCATTTTCTCAGTTCCATACCGACGGACACGATCTGCTCGGAATTGTTTTCGCGCATGCGCAGGAACCCGGCAAGTTCGGATTCGAGATTGACGAGGTGGAGATTAGGTAACGCGCTATTGGCGTAGGGTGTACGAAGAAGATGGTGCGCCCGGAGAGATTCGAACTCCCGACCTAACGGTTCGTAGCCGTTCGCTCTATCCAACTGAGCTACGGGCGCAGTTTAATGGTGGTTTCAGTTGCGGCGAGTCAAATTATAAACGAAATGCCCAGTTAGGGCGTGCCAGAGCGACTTTCAAACGGCAAAAGAATCCCTTACAGCGGCACGAAACGGAGGAGGCTGGTAAAACTTTCCACGCATCCGGAAATTCCTACGCCTTAGGCTTTCGGGCCTCGTCTTTATTTTCATCACATTGAAGATGGCAGAGCAGGTGCTGACTGGAAAGCCAGACGAAGTGGCGCGCAACGGGGGCGTTCACAAGAATAATCTTCGGCCAGAAGTTTTCTTTGGCGTCCCCTTGCATTTTGTCCGGCCCTCCCTCTCTTTCCCAAAAGTACCTCCTAGGCGAGCGCCAGGTTTTCCTGGATGTCAATTCCTGCCTGTCGCAGAAGTGCCGCGATCACCGGTTCCTTAAAGCGCGAGGCGTCAAATTCCACCCGAATTGATCGGTCTTTTTCGTTGAAGCGGATTCCCCGTACTCCATAGACCTCGCGCACGTTATCAATGGCGCGCATCTCGGCTTCGCCGGGAGCGACACCGTACCGGTAGAGAACTTCCATTTGGGTCATTCAGGTAGCCTTTCGATCAATTGGGATTCTATTTGGGATTCCAGCAATGTTGCGGTGAATCCTTCACACAAGTAACCGTCTCTATAGTCTTAGAACCTATAGTGTACGAGTTTCTCATACTGCTTGAAAACGGGACAACGGGCCTGATGACGCCACACGATGCTGGAACTCTAGAAGTGACGAAGGACGACGCGACGAAGGATCCGGTTTGTGGCATGACCGTGAACCCGATCACGGCGAAGTATGCCTGGACTCACGAAGGAAAGAAGTATTTTTTTTGCGCCTCGTCGTGCATGGAAAAATTCAAGTCCGATCCTGCGCGATATCTGAGATCACCAGACAAAGCCGCAGCGATGGCCCCGTTGGTAAATATCGCGACAAGTTCGGCAGGGTCAGGAAGTATTGGAAGCGAGAGCACGCGAAACGACGGGCGGAGACATCCGTCCCTCCATCGTCATAGTAATGATTACATTTGCCCGATGTGTCCCGAGGTGCGCTCTGAAAAACCCGGGCCCTGCCCAAGTTGCGGAATGGCGCTTGAGCGCGAGCTGCCGGCGGTAACCCAAGTCGAATATACCTGCCCCATGCATCCGCAGATCGTGCGACCCGGGCCGGGGGCCTGCCCAATATGCGGCATGGCGCTGGAACCGCGCACAGTCGCGGCAGTCGAGGATAATTCGGAATTGCGCGAGATGACTCGCCGTTTCTGGATCAGCTTGGCGCTTACCATTCCTCTCTTTGCCATCGCCATGGCCGACATGTTTTCCGGTTCGCCTCTTCAGCGTGTCCTGCCCATGCCATGGTTGCCGTGGCTTCAATTAATACTGGCGACTCCCGTTGTCCTGTGGGGCGGTCTCCCATTTTTTCAGCGCGGATGGACCTCCATCGTAAATCGTTCCACCAACATGTTTACGCTGATCGCGATGGGCACAGGGGCCGCGTATGGATACAGCGTCGTTGCGACATTCTTTCCGCGAATCTTTCCGTCTTCCTTTCGCGTGAATGGAACCATCCCTGTCTACTTTGAGGCTGCGGCGGCAATCACTACGCTCGTATTGCTCGGGCAAGTGCTTGAACTGCGAGCGCGAAGCCGCACCGGGCAGGCGATTCGCGCGCTGCTGGATTTATCTCCGAAAACGGCTCGCGTCTTGCGAAACGGCCAAGAAGAAGACGTTCCGCTGGATCAAGTCAACGTCGGCGACCGGCTCAGGGTGCGGCCTGGCGAGAAGATTCCGGTTGATGGAGTGATCCTCGAAGGCAACAGCTCGGTGGACGAATCCATGATCACTGGAGAAGCCATGCCGGTCCAAAAGGTTCCGCGGAGCCGAGTGGTTGGCGCCACGATTAATGGCAATGGCTCGTTCGTGATGCGTGCGGAGCGCGTCGGCAGCGAGACATTGCTCGCCCAGATTGTACAAATGGTTGCCCAGGCGCAACGCAGCCGAGCGCCTATTCAGAAATTAGCCGACCGCGTCGCGGAATGGTTTGTTCCCGCTGTCATTGGAATCGCAATCCTAACTTTTATAGCGTGGGCGCTGGCCGGTCCTGAGCCGCGTTTTGCGCACGCGCTGATAAATGCCGTTGCGGTGCTCATCATCGCTTGTCCATGTGCGTTGGGTTTGGCGACGCCCATGGCCATTATGGTCGGCACCGGTAGGGGAGCGAGTCTTGGTGTGCTGATCCGGAACGCCGAAGCCCTGGAGATTCTCGAAAAAGTGGACACGCTAGCGGTGGACAAGACCGGTACGCTGACCGAAGGCAAGCCAAGAGTTGTCTCAATGATTGCCGCCGCCGGTCACGACGAACTGACGTTGTTGAGACTTGCGGCGAGCCTGGAACAAGGAAGTGAGCATCCCCTCGCAGCCGCGATACTAACGGCGTCCAAAGCAAAAAATGTGGTGCTTAGCCCGGTCAAGGACTTCCACGCCGCGGCCGGTGCGGGTGTTCAGGGAAGTGTGGACAACACTCCGGTGATCGTTGGCACGGAGAAATACTTAAGCGATTCAGGCGTGGCAACGGATGGACTGACCGAACAGGCAGCTCAATTGCGCAAGCTTGGACAGACTGTAGTTTTCACGGCGGCAGATGGAAAGCTGGCGGGCATGATTGGTATTGCGGATCCAATCAAGGAATCAACTTTAGCGGCTCTTCGCGAATTAAAAGAGCGCGGCATTCGTATTCTCATGATCACCGGAGACAGCAAGGCAACGGCACAGGCTATTGCGCGTCAGCTTGGAATCGAGGAATTTGAAGCTGAAGTCTTGCCTGAGAAAAAGGCGGACGTCGTACGGCGGCTTCAAAATGAAGGCCGCACCGTTGCAATGGCGGGCGATGGTATCAACGATGCTCCCGCGCTGGCCCAAGCTAATGTTGGCATTGCCATGGGCACCGGAACCGACGTAGCCATGGAAAGCGGGGAAGTGATTCTGGTGAAGGGAGACCTTAACGGCATTCTTCGCGCGCGCAAACTGAGCCAGGCAACGATGCGAAACATCCGCCAGAATTTATTCTTCGCATTTATCTACAATTCGCTGGGGGTGCCGATTGCGGCCGGTGTCTTGTACCCATTTTTTGGATTGCTGCTTAGCCCGGTGCTGGCGGCCGCTGCCATGAGCCTGAGTTCAGTGTCGGTAATCACAAACTCGCTTCGTCTGAAATCAATAAAGCTGTAGGCATTTTCGTTCCCAGCGCGACTTTTCCCCGTCTGAACTCTGCTGATCTTCGGGCTGGCCCAGCACTGTCCCTTCGGGTATCGTATCGCCCGCAGCCATTTGACAGCCAGAGTTTGCTACACAACAATAGGTGCAGCCATCCGTATCTGTCCTAAGAGTTGGAGGGAGAAGTATGAACGATGAAGCAGGACATTCAATCCAGGACGACACATCGAGCCATGCAGGGAAGTGGATATTACTTGCGTTAGCTGTCATTTACATTGCCGGCTCGCTTTATTTCTTGTTCGATTTGCGCGGCCGGGTAACCGCGCTAAGCGGCGAACAGGATGCCAGCAAGGCGCAGATCGCGGACCTGGGCAAACGAATCCAATCGGCCGACGCCCAGAAACGAAGCCCTTGGCCGCCAGATTGGGTTAACCAAGAAAGAGCTTGTTTCGCGAGCTACCGAACTTCAACGGCAGCAGCAGGCTGCTGAAGCGCGTCTGTCTGAGGAACAAAAGCAGCAGATCGGCCAAGTCAGCGGCGAAGTTGCCAATGTAAAAACAGATGTCGGTGGAGTGAAGACAGACGTGGCGACCACCAAGAGCGATCTTGAAGCCACGCGAGCCAAGTTGGAAAGTACGATTGGCGATCTTGGCCTGCAAAGTGGTCTGATTGCGAAAACGCGCACTGACCTCGACGCTTCTAAAGCATAAGGGAGATCGAAACTATTACGAATTTACCCTTGTTAAAGGCGCGAAGGCTCAGCCGGTCGCAACCGTGAGCCTGGCGTTGAAAAAAACCGATCCCAAGCGCGGGAAGTTCACCCTCGACGTAACCTCCGACGACAAGACGATAGAAAAAAAAGATCGTAACGTGAGTGAGCCGATCCAGTTTTACAGTGGGCGCGATCGCCTGCTCTATGAGCTTGTGGTCTGGTCCATTGACAAGAAGAAGGCCTCCGGATATCTCAGCACGCCGAAGAATGCGCCGGTGCCAATCACCGCGGGTTTCTAAACGGAATGGATGAACTGAAACGCGCCTTAAGAGGACATGGCATTCGGACTGTAAAGCATTAAAACAATTCCGGATTCATTTCTTGAGTACGAGCGGAACGGCTTGATCGTAAGGCTGTATGGTTACGGTCAGCGACTTCCGGCTTGCAAACACATCCGCCGCAACCGGGAAACTGACGATGACCGTGCCCGATGCTTCGCTTCCAGCATCAATCTTAGTTTCTGGAATGAACGGAGTCAGCGCATGAGCTTTTAACGCCGGTAGAGCCTGGAAATAGCGGTCGAAGTCCACCGCGGAAGCCGCATCGTCAGTAAATTGGCCGGTGCTTGAGTCGAGCGCCGCCTGAATGCTCTGAATGCGATAGGGTTTTTTACCCTGGTTCTGCACGGAAACGTTAATAGCGACCATCGTCGTGTTTTGATCGGGGACTTCGACGGAAACTATATCCCCGATGGATCCCGTGGCGGAAGACTTGGGGCGCTGCGCCAGAGCGACGATCGCGGCTATCACGCCGATAACTACAAGTGGAATTACGACAATTTTTATGGGCGGCAGGTTCTTTTTTGCCGTGCCATATTCCTCGCCAATATTAAATGTCGTGGGAGAGTCCGGCGTTGGGGTATTCGGCATGGACGGTTGCGGCGTTTCGGAGGGCGGCACGGGAGGCACTGGATCTTCGGGCATGACAACCTCGGCGCTGATTCTAATCCAACCAGTGAAGTCATGTCGAAAGCGAACACTACTGGACTTCGTGTTTCATTGCCTTCGCGAATGTTTCCACGGGCAACGTGTTTAGAACGTCATCTTTCGTCAACCAGGCGCGGCGGGCTTGCAGTATGCCGAAGCGAATTTTATCGAGATGCGAGGTGTGATGGGAATCGGTGTTGATGACAATCTTTACCCCATGCTGTTTGGCAAGACGCAAATGCCGATCGCACAAATCGAGGCGGTCGGGATATGCATTCAGTTCCATCGCTACTTTGTGTTGCGCAGCCGCTCTTAAGATTTGATCCATATCAAACTGATAGGCATCGCGCCGCAGCAGGAGCCGTCCCGTTGGATGCCCAATGATCGAAGTATTTGGATTCGCTATTGCCTTGAGCAAACGATCCGTCATTTCTTCCGGACTCTGCCCGAAGTGAGAATGCACGCTGGCAATGACCAGATCCATTTGCTCGAGCACGGAATCGGAAAGATCGAGCGAGCCGTCGCCGAGGATGTCCACTTCGATCCCCGCGAAGATTTTGAGTTTGTCGTTTTGCTCGTCCGCCGCGCGAATTCGTTTGATGTGTTCTTCCGCGCGCTTATCATCGAGGCCATTCGCAAATGCCAGGTTCTTGGAATGATCGGTGATGGCCATGTATCTGTAACCATGCGCCACGGCGGCTTCAGCCATTTCTTCAATCGTGTTACGGCCGTCGGTTTCGACGGTGTGCATGTGCACGTCGCCCTGCAAATCTTCCTGCGTGATCAGGGCGGGCAAGGTGTGCTGCTCGGCAGCGTCAATTTCTCCGCAGTTTTCGCGGAGCGCAGGAGGGATGAAATCGAGTTCAATGCTGCGTAGATTTCTTCTTCAGTCTTTCCCGCCACAGCTGTTTCGTCATCTAAACGCGCAAGACTGTACTCACTCAGCGTGTATCCCATCTTTAGCGCACGTTGCCGTAATGCGACGTTATGCGCTTTGGACCCGGTGAAATATTGCATGGCCGCTCCAAAAGAATCTGGCGCGAGCAGGCGGATATCCACCTGCATGCCCCCGCGAAGCCGGAAGCTTACTTTGTTCTCACCGCGCGCGATAATTTCCATCAAGCCCGGAAGTTTGATCACATGCTCGATCAGCTTTTCGCGCTCACTGTCATCGCAGCACGCCGGGCCGGTCACCAGGATGTCGAGATCACCCACGGTTTCGCGCCCGCGGCGAAGCGAGCCGGCGGGCGTAACTTTCTCGACTCCGGGATAATCCTGGAGGTGCTCGGCAATTTTGCGGGCCTGATTTTCCGCCACGTCTAGAAGAAATCTTCCGGCAATTCGCCGATAGTCCTCTATGGACTTGAGTAACTTCTGCTCATGCTTCTCTCCCATGCGTGGAAGAGTGCGGATTTTTCCTTCGCGAGCAAGTTTTTCCACGCCCTCGATATCGCAAACCTGATAAGCGCTCCAAATCAGTGCGATGGTTTTCGGTCCCAGTCCCTGGATCTTGAGCAACTCCAGCATCGAAGGCCTGTACTTGGTAAGCATTTCGGAGTGAAGTGAGAGACGCCCCTCTTTGAACATCTGCTTCAGGTTGATGAGCATCCCTTTGCCGATGCCGGGAATGGCAAGGACTTTTTTTTCGTCGCCGATCAATTCAGAAATTTGCTGGGGGAAAGCTTCGATCGCCTCGGCAGCGTTCCGGTAGGAGCGAATGCGAAATGAATCCTGACCGTCAATTTCCAGCAGGTCGGCGGTTTCGTAGAGAATGCCCGCGATTGACTTGTTATCCACGAGGCAAGACTAAATAAGTTTGGCGAGTTTGTGTAGTGGAGGGACGGGCGTCCTCGCCCGTCGTTGCCCAGAGAAGCGCGGCGAGAAATCAGAGCAGTAAATTACGATCTAACAATTACGAGGCCTTCGTCACTTCAGCCGCCTGCGGCCCCTTAGCCCCCTGCGTGATTACGAACTCCACCGCGTCGCCTTCTTGCAGGCTCTTGTAGCCTTCGGACGTGATGGCACTGTAGTGAACGAAGACGTCAGGGCCGTCTTCGCGTCCAATAAAACCGTAGCCTTTCGCGTTGTTGAACCACTTCACCGTACCTTTCAGACGATCCACGTGCTCACCTCTCGGGCACGTACTCTCTTTGCTGCTCGAGCCATGCCGCGCAATTACATTACCTGCAATTGTGCGACCGTCGAAACTTGGCTGTCAAGAGATTAAGCGATAGAAACCTTTACTGGCGCGGCTTTCGCTTGCCGCGCGCATGGCTAAGCCAGAAAACCCCGGCAACAGTTTTTGCATCCTTTATTTTTCCCGCCAGCACCATTCGGATGGCTTCTTGCAACGCAACAAAACGGACCTCAATCACCTCATCGGCTTCCGGTTGGGCAGTTCCTGCGCGCAAATCAGTCGCCAGAAAAATGGACATCGTTTCCGCGACAAACCCTGGGCTCACGTAAAATTTCAGAATCCGTTTCCACCGCCGCGCCGTAAATCCGGTCTCTTCAAGGAGTTCGCGTTTTGCGGCTTTGAGTTCATGTTCGCCTTTATCAATCCGTCCTGCCGGCAGCTCCCATAGAAATTGTTGAGCCGCGTGACGGTATTGCCGTTCCAGCAAGATTTTAGTTCCAGAGCGGTTTTCTTCGACGGCGAGAATCACGACCGAACCGCTGTGATGCACGATGTCGCGGCGCACTCGAATCCCCGTCGGTTCAAGTATTTCATCGGTGGAAACCCAAAATGCAGATCCTCGATAAGTTTCTTTCGAGGAGATCACGCGAGCTTTTTTTGTCGCAGAGGATTTAGCCATCCCATAAATATAAGGGAAACGATCTGAATTGTTTTGTTTTTGACGTCATCCTGAGGGACTTCCAGTCCTGAAGGATCTTGCGCGCACAACCAATACCGCAATCTGTCCGCTACACGCAAGATCCTTCGCAAGCTCAAGATGAGGTAGTCATGTGGGCCTACACGCCCTGCCGCTCCAAACTGACCGCGAGTGCATCCAGCGATAACGAGCGAAGCAAGTTTCTGCGCATCCCACGTTCCACTTCGGCGAGCCGGTCCGCAGCGAAAGTCACCCATTCGAAGTCGGCGGACTGCACCAGCTTTTGCAATTCGGGTTGAATATCCGTATTGCGAACCAGTTCCGGTGTGCCCGAATTCAGGAACAAAAGATCCTGCAAAAGTAAGTACATAGTCCGTATCAACTTTTCTGTCTTGTCGCGCCCCTCCGCACCGGCGCGATAGTTTTCCGTGGTCTTGAATAATTCGCTGTGATCGGAAGATCGCAATGCAGAATTCAAAATGATCAAAGCATGGTCGCGGGAAGAAGTGTATGCGGCGAGATCGAATCCACACGCACGTCCCACCGCTCCTTCCGAAATCCGTGCAACCAGTGCGCGTTGCTTCGCGCTCCATTCGAGGCGGTGTTTCGCCAAATATTCCTCGATCTGATCAATCGAGAGAACACAGAGCGTGATCAACATCGAGCGCGATCGGATTGTGGGGAGCAATTCTCCGGGATTATCAGCTAATAAAAAGATCGTCGCGTATTCCGGAGGCTCCTCCAAAACCTTGAGCAGTGAATTGGCGGCTTCCTTCATAAAGCAGGATTCCGTGAAAATGTAAACGCGCTCTTTCGCCTCCGCGGGACGGTAGTAAATGGTTTCAATCACGCGCCGTACCTGATCCACTTTGATCATCATCTGCGGAGGATCGGGCGGAATAATGAGAACGTCAGGATGCGTCTGCACAAACAGCCGCGTTTCTTTTTTGTCAGTTTCGCGGAGATTTTCCCGCGCTTCCACGGCTTCGGAAAAACGTGACTCAAGATCTTCCGATTGGGCGATGCGAACGCAATTGGCGCAACGCCCGCAGAAGTCTGGCAGGCCGTCCGTTGCGGGCGGGGTCAGGCAATTCATTGCTTTCGCCAACATCAGCGACAGCGTGTATTTGCCGCAACCGGTAGGTCCAGCAAGGATGATGGACTGCGGCAGGCGGTCGCGCCCCAACATGTCGCGAAGATGGTTGACGGTATCAGCGTTACCGCGAAAATCAGAAAAAGGCATAAAGTTTGGCGCCACACCGACGCCATAGAAGATACAACTATAGAGGAAACTCATATTCCTGGTAACCGTTGGGTGGTCGTCAGGGTAAGGTGCTAAACAACATTCGACGCGCGTGCACGGTAATTTCTAGGGGAACTATTAACTGTTAGGGTAAAAGCTCTAACCACAGAGAACACAGAGGTCACAGAGGGTGGACCATTTAATCAGTGGTCCTATAGGGTATTCAATCAGCAATGATTTCACGAGGTAGATTCCAGGGATTGCTGATGCTCACCCTTTTCGCGATTCCTCCGGAATGACTTTCAATTCGAGTTTGTCGGTGTGCCTTATTACCGTTATGGCGCTGCTCACTCCCACTCTCGCGTCGGTCAGCAATCTGTGCAGGTCGTCTACTCCGGCGACGGGTTTTCCGTCTAACGCAATAATGAGATCGCCTTCGCGCACGCCAGCTTTTTGCGCCGGACTTCCGGCATCAACCGACATCACGAATACCCCACTCTCGCTGCCGAGATCATAAAAGCGCACCACACGGCGATGTAAGGGAGCGGTCTGAGCTTCGACGCCAATATAACTGCGCTTGATTCTGCCGTCTCGCAGCAAGCGCCCGGCAACAAATTTCGCGGTATTGATGCCAATCGCAAAGCAGAGTCCCTGTGCTCCCATGATGGTGGCCGTGTTCACGCCAATCACGCGGCCGTCGGAAGTCGCTAGCGGGCCGCCGGAATTTCCCGGATTCAGCGATGCGTCTGTTTGGATCACGTCTTCGATCAGGCGTCCGGAGTAGGAGCGCAAAGACCGTCCCAACGCGCTGACCACTCCCGCAGTGACCGTATATTGAAAGCCGTACGGATTCCCGATGGCAATCGCGATTTGTCCGACTCGCAGAGACTGCGAGTCACCCAGCGGAGCCGCGATCAGGCTGGGCGCATCATTGTCGGGAATGCCGAGGCGAATGACCGCGAGATCGGTTGCGGGGTCGTCTCCGATGGTGTGAGCCGAAAGACGACGACCATCGGGCAGCGAAACCTGGATTCGCATCGCATCGTGCACGACATGGCTGTTCGTCAGAACCAGACCATCGGGAGTAAACACGAATCCGGATCCGCCGCCTTGGCGGTCTCTTGATTCTCCGGAACGAGTCTTTCCCGCTTGCGTGACCTCGATCTTGACAACAGAGGCGCTGATTTTCTCCGCCGCGCTGACGACCGCCTGCGAATATGAATCGAGCAAAGACGAGTCATGGATGCTGCTGGTCGAAGATTGCAGAACCGGTTCCGAATAATTTGAAAGCGGTAAAAGAATATTGCTGTTCATGAATTGCTAGATGAGAAAAACATCGGTGGCGATTCAGAACGGATCGGAAGCGGTGGAAGTTGCGGGTTTGTTTCAAAAGTGCCACTTACTCGTACCTCAACGCCTCAATGGGATCCAATTTAGCGGCTCTCATTGCCGGGAACATGCCACTGACGATACCAACTAGTCCAAGAATTACCGTGGCAATCAGCAGAATTTTCGGCGCAACAATCAGCCGAATGTCCCCCGCGTCAGCGTGTTTGGCCAGCGCACTGTATAAAGTCAGCGTCCCAACCGAAAATGACACGGCATAGGAAAGCAAAATTCCCACGACGCCGCCCACAGCGGTGATCACCATTGCCTCTGACAAGAATTGGAAAAGGATATCGCGCTTGCGTGCGCCCAAAGCTTTCTCCACACCTATTTCGCGGGTTCGCTGAGTGACCGACACCAGCATGATGTTCATCAGGCCAATGCCGCCAATGCCGAGAGTGATGGTTCCGATAAAAGCCAGTAGCACATTCAAAGCGATGGTGATGATATTGAATTGCTCGAGTTGTTTCTTCGCGTCGAAAATGAAAACGGCCCTGTCGTCGTTAGGTTTGAAGTTGTGGGCCACGGCCAAAGCATCGCGAATAGTCTTGGTCACTTTGGTGTGGTCAACGCCAATCGAATCAAGCCAGATGCCTCCAAGGTAATGGGTGTCAACCAATACGTCCGTAGAGTTGAACGGAACGTAAATGGTCCGGTTGTCGTCGTTGTCTGCCTCCTGCATGCGCGGTTTTAGAACACCGACGATCTGAAAGCTCACACCGTTGATTCGAATCCACTCGCCTAGTGGCGGAATGCCAGAAAACAATCTGTCTCTTGCCTCCGATCCAATCACGACGTAATGGCCGTGGCTAAGATTGTCTTCGTCGTTGATGAAGCGCCCTTCACCAACGTTCAAAGCCCAGATATCCTCCATGGGAGGATCCATTCCGAGAACTGGAAAGCTGAATGAACGGTTTCCGTTCTGTACCGTGGCTTGAAGTTGGGAAAAGCGGGACACATGGCGGACTAGCGGCACAACATTACGGATCAACTCAATGTCATCCTGGGTGAAGCGAACTGGCACCCCGGCTTTGTTTCCGCCAGCCTGTTGCGAGGTGCGCCCCGGAAAAATGCCAATCGCGGTCGCTCCAAAACTATCCCAGATGTTTTCGATTGCGCGCCCGAACCCTTGTCCGTATGCGAGCAGTAACACAACCGTGGCAATTCCCCAGGCCATGCCCAGCATGGTGAGTAGAGTCTTGCGCAAGTCATGCCGCATGGCTCCGTAGGCTTGGCCCAGCAGATCACGTTTCATGATTATTCTCTTCTAAGCGCTTCGACCGGCGCCAATCCCGCAGCTTTCCGCGCCGGATACAGGCCCGCGACCACGCCTGCGAACGCGAGCGAAAAAATCGCAAGAGCGGCAGTGGAGGGAACTAACCGTGGCGTGTCGAACCCCTGCGGTTGAGGCAGCGTGGCCAAAGCCGCCATCAAACCGGCCGCACCCGCCATGCCGAGACCTCCGCTCAAAAGCGTGAGGAATGCGCCTTCCACAAAGAATTGAAACATGATACTTCGATTCGTGGCTCCCAGCGCTTTGCGCAGGCCAATTTCGCGGGTGCGGTCGGCAACCGCCACCAGCATAATATTTATGATTCCAATGGCTCCGAGCGCGAGGGTAACGAGGCCCACGCTCCCCAGAAAAGTATTCATCGCATCGAAAATCTTGCCGATCTGATCCACAGTGCGAATCGTGTCCCACTCATCAAAGGAATCCGGATTCGTGTAGTCAATTCCATGATTTCGTCCGATTACCTTATGCACTTCCGTTCGCGCCTCTTCATGCAAGTCACGGGATGTGGGTTGGTACTGGAGCAACGAAATCGCGTCGGTAGTCTCCCCAACATTCAGGGGAGGGAAGTCTTCTCGCATGGTGCTGAAGGGAAGATAATTTTTCAGGTTCTGGTCGTTATTGTTGCCATGACCAAGGCGTTTAAGGGTTCCAATCACCGCAAAACGAATTCCGTTCAAGAGGATTGTGCTGCCAATCGCAGGACGGCCGGGGAAGAGCAAGCGTTTAGATTCGTCCCCAAGCACGATCACCTGCCGTTTCTGAGACACATCCATCTCGTTCAGCCAGCGGCCTTCATCTATCGGTATATACCGGATCTGGCTGAACTCCGGTAACACACCCATTACCTGGCCGCTCGTCTGATAAAAATCGCTGACCGCGCGGATATCGTTACGCTGAATAACCGGAACGGCGGTTTTAACGTCAGGACACTCGGCAAGCACGTCCTTGTAATCTCTGTACGTCAGAAAGTACCAGCGCATGCCGGTAAAGCTTCCGTTCAACGCCGGGGCATGGCCTCCCCAGATGAACATGACGTTTTCGCCAAGCTCATCGAACTGCTTTCGATTGCCAGAACGAAACCCTTCTCCGAGGCCTACTAAAAGAAGCAGCGACCCGACTCCCCATGCAATGCCAAACATGGTGAGGAACGAGCGCAGTTTATGCGCCCATAACGTCCGTAGAGTTTGCGCGAAAATGTCGAGAACGGATCGCATGAATGGTTAGACGTACGTAATCATAAATGAGTACGATGCCTTTCATTTACGATCGCGTTGGACCGGACACTCTAACCTAACTGCCGCGTGACGGGTGCCCGGCAGTTAGTGGCCAAACTCATAACTGGACAGACGTGTATGGTGATCGTATTCGCCCTGAAGGGTGATACGGAATTGGGAGCGGGAAGTTCCAAGGCGGATGAGCCGTAGATCGCGCCCAAACGGCGAACGGTCGCGATCTAGCAAAGTAGTCCCGCTATTGAACAACAAGGGTAAACTTCGCGGTATGGGTTAGGGATCCGCTCGTGCCGGTCACCGTCACCGTATAGCTACCAGGGGGTGTGCCCGGATCGGTTTGGCCTCCGCCTCCTGAGCCACCGGTGCTGGTGTTGGTGCTGCCGTTGCCGCCGCCACATCCCAGTCCAATGTCAAAAAACTGAGAACAATGAGTGAGACAGCGGAGCCGCGTTTCAGTTTCTCGGTTGGAATGCCAAAGAGAAAAATACCGACCAAGGTTCCGCTAAAAGCAGTGACCAACCAACTGGAACTTCGGTCGCTTACTTGTTTCGGCGTGGCAGAATGGGGCGCCGAAGTCACGACCGTCAGTTGTGCCGTCGAAGTTCCGATGACCGTCGAAGGCAGACCATTACAAGAGCTCTCGGATGGCAGCCCAGAGCACGGGGTGGCACTGAATATCACTGCTGCCGTGCCGCTTTGCGCACCGATAATCAAATTCAATGTGCCGTTCCCGCCCTTCGTGACCGTAATTGAGCTTTGGAGAGCGTCAAATTGAAGTCGCTTCCCGTGACGGTCACTGATGTAGAACCAGTGAACCGGCGGGATAGTTGGAATCGCCGCTGTATTGAGCCGTGAAATATATCACGTCGCGTTTATGACATAGGGAAGCGTCGCCTGTAAATCCAAGTTGCCATTTTGATCTTTAACCGTCGTGTAAGTCGGAGTTCCCGAAAGTTGGCCATAAGTACTGCTGCTGAAGGTAAATGTTCCGGTGGGGGGCATGGTAGTGCTTGAAGAACTTGCGGCTGCGGTCAAAGTTAACTGAGTTCCGCCAGGGACCGAAGCCGCTTGAGGATTGGAGTGTAATGAGTGGAGCGGGGAACTTAACACTCAGGCTCTGACGTGGCGTTGGAACTGCCATAATTCGAGTCGCCACTGTACTTGCGGAAATGGTATATGTTCCGGGGTTTGGAAACGGTGAGGTCGAAGGAAACAATACGGCCAGCAGAGAGGGTTGATTGTCCGAGTTCCTGCGGGTGAAGGGGTATAGAAGATGTTCCGGCTTAGCCGGGTCCCGTTCACCATAAACATAACCGTCCCCGCAGGCGTTACTCCTGTGCCAGTTGCTTGCACCGTCGCCTCAAATGCGGTCGGGAAAAACCCACCGGCACGTTGACCAAAGGAGTCATGATCAGTCGTGGTTGAGCGCGGGCGTGATCGTGACCGCATCCGCCGTCGGGGCGCTTGGCTTGAAACTGTTGTCGCCGGCATAAACAGCCTGCAAAGAGTGTGGTCCCCCCGAAAGCTGGATGGGCTGGTCTTCGAGATAACCCAGGCTGTTAAGGGTGAAAGTTCCTCCATCGAGCGGGGAGCCGTTGTCGGTGAGCGTCACGCTTCCAGAAGGACACCCGGTTTGCAAACTCGAACAAGCGCCTCCCACTGAATTCAAAATGTTCACGCGCAATATGTATGGCGACCCGTAGACAGCCGTGGTGGCATTGGGATTTGCCAATTGACCATTCGTGCTGAATGTCTCTAACTGTATCTGGGCCGAACTGTTTTCCTTGCTGACTACTACCGCAGAGCCCGCCGAATCGCTTGAACCATAATTTCCATCCCCCGAGTAGTGTGCCTTCACGCCGTAACTCCCGCCAGGGAGCGAACTGGTTGGCCATGCCGCATTCCCAGTGCCGTCCAGCGGATGACTGTCAATAAACTGTGTCCCGCTCGGTCCCCCGAACAGAGCTACTGTCCCTGTCGCTATGCCCGCGCTCCCGCTGACTTTCACGCTAACGTTGACTGTCTGTCCGTGCGTGATTGAGGCCGGAAGGAGACTGTTGATGGCCGTGGTCGAAGCATTAAAGCTAACGGTGTTCCATTTGTTCACAAGATTAGCAACGTTGACTGATCCTAAACCAGTGGCTAAATCGTAGCCTGCCCCTGTGGAGTAGCCGCTGAGAACACCGTATTGATCTCCCGCAAGTGACGTTGTGCAATCAGGCGAACCGGTGAGGCACGGCATCGAGATGGTGCCTCCAGAAGGGACATCGTTAAAGGCTGCGGGCTGATTCGCCGCTAATTTATAAAAAACATAATTGGCATTTCCCTGACGAGAATTGGTCTTTTGATTTACCAGGGCCATAATTCCCGCGAAGGCCGGCGCCGACGCTGACGTTCCACCAACTCCCAGGAAAGTGGTAAAGGGATTTCCGGGATTGCAATCCCCGGCAGCTTGATCCACTTCGCAGACAATATAGAAACTGCCCGAAGGTGACCCGGCAGCCGCGAATAGTGAAACATCGGGAATATCGCGAGCGCCATCCGGCGGAACATTGGAACCGCTCTGCCACGAGGGCTTTCCGTACCCCCCCGAGCAGCTCGCAGGATGTTGCCCGTCTGAACTCGTGCAACTGCTTTTCCCGCCGGAGCCGCCCACTGTGCTCACGAGGCCTTGCAATTGTGCGTTATTGCAGTTCGCCTCCGCGCTTGTGCTAAAGCCGGGGAGACTCCCAAGAACTGAGTTTGTGCAGGTGTCGTTCCATGTTGTCTCCGGGATGTAGCTCAATGCCGACGCCTGAGTAGTGGAATTGTTTGTCAAACTCCAATATGTGCTCGCATTGGTCAAGTCGTTGAAGTCGGTGCCGCCCACGGCGACGTTATATGGAGTCGAGGCAAACCCGCTTACCTCAAGGCCAAACAACGATGGCGCCGGAGGAATGGAATCCTGGCTGCTACATCCTGCCGAGCCGCTGTCCCCGCTCGAAATAAAAACGGTGATTCCCTGGGCCGCTGCCTCCTGCCACATCTGGCTATAAAAGAAGTTTCCAGCGTTGCCGAGGCCGAGCTCGCACTCTCCATAGCTCTCGCTCATGACCGGCGCCAGATTGTTGTCAATAATGTACTGAGATGAAAGGTCAATGCCGGCCGTCGTTTCGGTTGATTCTGAAACTACAAAATCTATGGTGGCGCCTTTCGCTACCGCGCTCGACCACTCGACGTCGAGATCAGATTCGGTTTCCTCTCCATCCGTCAGAATTCCGGGTGCCGGTCCGTTGTGGATGATATTCAGCTGAGAACCAGTGAGAGCAGGCAAGCCGAAAAAATTTCGGAAATCCGCGACATCCTGCGGATTGATGTCGGTCTCGCCCACAATCGCAATCGTCTGTCCGGTTCCATCAATCGCGGTCGGAGTTTGGGACCACAGGGTGTCAACGCTATAAATTTTCGCGAAATCGTACGGGCCAACTGCGAAGCAGTCCGAACTTTGCACACCGCATCCACCGTTGGGAATCGTGAATAAAGGCTGAAGCGGCTTAGTCTGACCAGTGGATTTCGATCTAGAAACCACTCCGGCAAGGTGATACATCGGGGTACGAGGAAAATTGTTTAGTGACTCCACGCCCGCTACAACCGGCGTCAATGCCGCCGGTATTTGCGGGTCGTTTGCATTCGCCCAATGCTGTTCGCCGTTCACGGCGTACTTATGAATCGAGGTATGCAATGCTTCTTGCACTTGGCCAGCGGTTCCTGAAAATTCAATCACGGTGCGGCCTTTGCTCACTTGCGCAATTTGAAAGCCGTGCGATTGCAACCACGCCGTCACCTGCTGAATGTCCTGATCGGACGGGCCAAATTGCTTCCCGAATTCATCCGGCGTCATCCATTTGTGGTAGTTGGGAGAGGCTTTATCCTGCTGATCGTCAATTAAAGTTCGCAACGCGCTTTCTTGCTCATCGCTTCGCTTCAAGACCAGCAGCATGCGATTCATTGGCAAGTCCATCGGCGCAGCGCCTTGATCGAATTCCGCGCGCGCCAAAGGATACGTGTTGCCCTTCAGGACCGTCAGTTGGCTTTCATCCACTGGTTTAGTGATGAGGACCCGCGGCGATGTCTGAGCGAGACTTAAGCCGGAGAGGAGAAAAACAAGACTGAGTAGTTTAAGCGGACGAACAGCGGCGACGACACCCATGGCACAGCACTCCTGCATCAATGTTTATGGACGATCAGTCCGAAGCCACGCCACGGGGAAGCGGCAGTTGGATGGAGCTTCAGTATGCTGATAATGCGGTCCGGAAAAGCGCTCGTCAAGGGAAAAGGGTGAAAACAGTAGAGAAACCGCCCCAAATACAGCATTTTGCCCTACGAATTAGGGTGTTTGACCTAGCTCGCAACGGTCAGTTTTAGTGCTGCCTCATGAACTGTCGCAGAAGAAATCCGCAGCTCATGCACGAATTATTCGTGGCATCCCGAACGTGGAGATTGTTGGCCAATCATTTCTTCCCGCTTGGCAAGCAGGGTTTCTATTGTGTCTATCAGAGAAGAGCTTTGAGATTTGGATATCACACTTTGAACTCCGACTTCGGAAGCCTCAGTCCGTAACTGGTCGGATGCGTACATGGTGAGCATCACGGTTGGGATTTTGGGTGCAATCACAGCCATGCGGCGAGCCGCCTGCAAGCCATCCATGACAGGCATCACAAGATCGAGCACGATGATGTCGGGAGTAAGCACCATCGCCTGGTCAAGAGCCTCCTGTCCATTGGCCGCTTCTCCACAGACTTCCCATTCCGGGTTGGTCTCCAGGAGACGGCGAATGGATTTTCTGACCAATGGGCTGTCGTCGGCGATGAGTATCCGGGCGCGCACGGAAACTCCTCCAATCTTTGCCAGGGCACCCATACTGCAACTTAGATGGCGGAGATACCCCGAGACGTTGTGCAAAAGCAGGAACACTATACCCTGATTGAGTGCGGGAGCAAAGACTTCCTTTTCTGATCAGGTGGATTGTTAGGTGGGAGACCGAGATGTGTGGCTTCGCGTTTCTACATTTCCCGGACGCTTTGATTCTTATCGAGGCGGATTGCCGCCACCAGACGGCGAGGTTCATTTTCCGCAGAAGTCTTATAAATCATCACATATTCGCGCTGATGCACCATCTGATCACCCTCGTATTGTTGAAGGGGCGCTTGTCCGGCAGCATAAAACAAACCATACGTCGCCATAGGCCGTCTCTCACTCCTGCGATACGAAGACTTCCCGCTCTCTATTAAGAATGTAACGGCATTTGCCCTCTCAGCGGCAAACAATCCGCCCTTCTGCTCGTTCGATACTCGGGATTTGTGCCAGATTCGGGAATGTATGGCAGAACTGAACGCCCTCGGGATGGACTGCCGGCAGAAGAATTTCCAAACTGACCCTGCCGAAAATTTAGCGCCTAAAAAATGCTCGTGAAACTTGTATAAAATGGAAATCATCCGGGGCTGTAGCTCAGCTGGATAGAGCGAGAGTTTCCTAAACTCTAGGTCGGCGGTTCGACTCCGCCCAGCCCCTCCAGTTTTCACTCAACCATCGCAAAAGCCTCGGAGCGTCAACCCGTCCCGTTTTGGAAGGCTTTCCTTTTTGGAAATAACTTTCACAGCACTCCAAGTGTTTTCCCCGTGCGATTGGCACGTATCGTGACAATGTAATTGCGTGGGAGGAAAAGTTCTTATGCAGTACGACGACCCAGAGAGTTTTTATGAGTTGTGCGCTCGGGCGCTGAGAGAGAAGGATTTCGAAACCGTGGTGGAAATTGTGGATCGAATATTATGTGCCTCGAACGAGAATTTGCAGGCGTATTCCGGACGTCACAACCGAAAGGCACGAGAAACGTGAGCTTCAGCTTGAGCTTGAAGCGTGGCTTCGTTTGCGCGTAGCTTTGTTTAAACGTGGCTTCATTTGAACAAACGGCGCGGTCGTCTCCGCACCCTGTGGAACGCCGCTAGGAATCAGCGAACGTATATCTGGCCTTCGCCCTCCGTGTTTCCCATAGGACGTAAGCCATGTAGACGATGACCGCGAGATTCAAAATTAGCAGGCCGCCATATAAGAGGTCCGGTCGGTGAAGTAGCTTGATTACTTCAAATGGTAGATATAGCGCTGCCGAAATCAGCGCAATCCATTCTGCCCAAGCTCTAGCCCTCCATAGTCCGTAAGCTTCCACAAAACGCAAAATGGAATAAACCGCAGCGACGCCAGCGACCACCCATAGCTTCTTGTCGGTCAGGCTGTCTGCCCAATCGAGAAAAAGCTGAGCAAAATGATGGTCGGGACTGATGTGTAGGACTGTCAAACACCAATCGGCCACGTCGCCAGGGTCTTTGTGGACAAGAAATAAAATCCCAAAAATGCCTGCCACGGCAGCGAGACCTTTGGCTAATTCGAGGGAAGCAACGGCGCGCAGCACTTTGATATGAGGCTTGGGCTGATGTGTCGCGGAAAGAACCGTGGTTTGCACTACGCTCCTCATCTCTAAGTCATTATCTCCCAGGCTGCACCAACAGTTGGTCCGCGGAAGTGAATAACCGCGCACGAATGAACAGGGTACTAATGAGTGAAGTCAGTCCCGATGAGGCGAGAATCATCGCCAGCACCACAAACTGGTAAACGGCCGCGTACAGAGGACGAGCGCCAGAAAGCAGCATGCCCGCCATCAAGCCGGGGATCCAGACGATTCCAAGCGAGCGCACCGAGTCAATCGCGGGAATCAAGCTTGACTCGAACGCCGCCTGCACGTACGGAGAAACACTGGTGCCGGGTTCCGCTCCCAACGCCAGTGCCGTCTCTATTTCCCCCACGTGTGCAATTACGTCCGCGCGGATGCGATTCAATGCTAGGCCATTGGTATTCATTGCATTAGCGATCAGCATACTGCCCACTGGAACTAGCGAAGTGATGGTGCTGTCAATCACTCCGAGCCATGTCATGACCGCAATCACCGACCCTGCGCCCGCGGCAATCGCCCAAGTCGAAACTGCAAATGCTCCCGGGATGCCCCGAGCGCGCCTCGCGGATGTTGCGCCGGCGGCGACGATCATTACCATCAGCAACCACGCGCTATTCCACCGGGAGCTTTTTAATAAGAGAACTAGAATCGAGCCGACGGCTACGATTTGCAAAAGGCCGCGCACCATTGCGATCAGCACTTCACTTTCCAGGTGGATTTGACGTTTCCGCGCGAGCAGCACAACGAAAATTGCGGCTAGAGCGGCCACCGCGGCTTGCCCGAGAACCAGATGCAGCGGATCATGGAACCAATGCTTAAGCATGCAACACCTCTTCCATGGAGCCAATACGAACAATGTGTCCGTTCTCGAGCACCATTACACGGCCAGCCAGGCGCGCAGCCTGGGCTTTGTCATGCGTAACCAGCACGCAAGTGAGCCGAAGATTACTCACAATATTGCGAAGCAGCGCTTCAATCTCGATCTTGGATGCTTCATCCAAGGCCGAGGTCGGTTCGTCCAGCAGGAGTATTCGTGGGGAGTTTGCGAGCGTGCGGGCTACCGAAACTCGCTGGGCTTCGCCGCCCGACAGGTTGGCAACGTTCCGGGTAGCATATTCTGCCAATCCAACTTTGACCAATAACTCTGAGACCGATTCATCGGAGAAAGTCTCACCGTGTTGCTCAGGTCCATATTTCAGATTTTGCGCCACCGTGCCAGGGAACAGGAAAGGCCGCTGGGTTACCAATCCAATTTCGCGGCGAAGAGTTCGCGGCTCGATCTGCCGGTAATCAACACCCTCCAGATAAACCGTTCCGCTGGTAGGCTCATCAAGCCGGTTCAGCAGCCTCAATAAGGAACTTTTCCCCGAACCGCTGGGCCCGACGATGGCTAATACCTGTCCTTTATGAACTTCAAATGTGGCCCCTTCCACAAGGACCTTGCCATTTACGCTGCGCCCCAGATTTTCGGTACGAAGGAGGATAGAATCGGAGGTTGCGAGAGTGTTCACTGAGTTAATTGCTACCGCGCGGCAACACTCGCCCGGAGTTCCTGCAAAATCTCACTGGCTGCCTTGCGCGCAAGATCCTGTTGAGTAACATCAAAAGAAATCGCGCCAACTCGGGCATGCCCTCCGCCTCCGTAGCGTTCGCATATTTTAGCGAGATTGACCGTTGGCTCCGACGGTCCCCAGGGATTCGATCCCACGGAAACTTTTACCCGAAAACTGCTCTTGCTCAAGCCAACGCTATAGATGGATTCAGGACTCAAATAGTACGGGACAAATTTGTTGTAGCCTTCCAGGTCCAGGTCGGTAACATCAAAAAAAAGCGTCCCATCCCTGGATTCGATACGCTGCCTCAAGATCGCGATTGATTGTTCATGGCGGCTCAAAAGAGGAGGCATCACCGTGGCAACGAAAGGCTCGTTCAGCACTTCCTCAAGGGGCTTGCTCGCCAACAGCGGAATCAGTCGCGGAATAAATGCCGGATCCTGCGCCGACTCGATCGCCATGGTGAGTTTCATTGCGGGAGCTTTCATTTCGACAGCGGTTAACGCATCTGGATACATCGCGCCGTCAATAATGTCAGTCCAATGAACTAACTCGGCCACGGGCGCCGGATCGAAGCCGAAGCGTTGCTCGGCGATCATTGCGATAAAGCTGGTGCAGGATTTGAAATCGGGATCGTAAAACTTGCGGTTGCTTTGATCCTGCTCGAAGTGTGCGGCGTCAGCCGGGGTGAGGAATGCGCTTTGATGATGATCGAACCACCAGGTAATTTTCGGCGAACTGGAATACTTGAAATCCACAATCACATTCTCGTCACCATCGAAACTGACGTAGTCGAAAAGTGCGCCTGCCCGATGTAACAAGCCGGAAAAGACGAATTCGGCGTCGTTGCGAATGCGCTCCCGATAAAAACGTGAAAATAGGGCGGCCGAAGACGCCCCATCAAAGCACTTGTCATGGTAGAAGACTTTTACTTTCAAACTGCTTCCCCTCGGCCTATAAACCGAAAATCCAAGTATGCAGACTACCTGAAATTTGAGGATAACGAAAAGTAAATAGAGATTACTCGGATTACGCCGCGCTGGGTTTGCTCAAGAAGGGAAATCGTAGGCAACGGGCTAGCGGCATACGCAATTGCTTAACTATGCTTGTCGTTCTAACTATGCTCGTTCTTCTGCGAAGTCCCCAATCCACGGCAACTTGAATTTCCTGCCTTGAAAGGCCTTAACCAGTAATACGATCCAAAGCATAAAGCAGCCTAAGCAAGAAATTGTCACGATAAGGGCGGCAATAAGAAAAGGAATAAACGAGGAAGCCGCAAGAGCAACTCGCAGTATGGCAGCAAATACACAGGCTACGACGAACAGGAAAATAGATTGAAAGGAGTGAAATCGAACGAAGCGGTTGGCCTTGAAGCGGCTCAACGACAGAAAAATTGCCGCGGGTATAAAAGTAAAGTAAGCGAATGCCGCCGCGAATCTGTCCGACCCAACCAGCCGGGATGCAACAGCGTCGTTACTCCTCCCGCATAGTGGGCAGGGCAAATTGCGATCAATTTGTTCGATTCCGCAGTTTGAACAGGGGGCGGGCATTCCTAGGGAGAGTCAACAAGCTCCACGTCCACGGCCTGCCCGACTATATCTACCTGCGTGGTTTGAAGGGCGTTCGTCGTCGTGCTGTAGATATTTAATATTCCGTTCTGGCAGACATAAACAACCTTGCGTCCCGTGATCGCTTGAATGCCGGTCACGTTCCCATTTGCCGGCGGAATGACTACCGACGAATTTGTTGGGTTGAAAATGGACAAACATCCAGCACTACAGGTTTGAGCCCCGATAAATAATTCGCCATTTGAACTGATTGCCATCCGGTTGTGATATCCGTCGGAGATTGCGATAGGAGCGCTCAGAACTGTATTGGAGCCGACACCTATTACGCTCAATACTCCCGCGCCCGCCGATGTCCCCGCGACATAAAGGCTAGAGCCGTTCAGGAGGCCATATGTTGCCGCGGGCACGGCAATCGTCCTGCTGACTTGTGGCGGGCTCTGTGTCATATCCAGAATCGCCACGCTCGCAACGGCGCCGCCGCACTCGGGCCCGCAATTCAAAATGTAAGCGACGCTATCGTCAGCGCTAAAAATTCCCCATGCTGGGTGGTCGAATGACGGCCCGGATACCACGGTGCGAGGATCGTTGCTGGTTCCAATCTGGCTCGGAGAGATAACAGTAACGGCTTGTGGATTGCTCCCAAATGCCAGAATCCTGCTTCCGTCGTGGCTCTCAACAATATATTGCGCGCCCGCCACTGGAATGGTGGCCGAAACAACGGAGTTTGGCAGATTCATCCCCACCACTGCGCCCGGCGACGAGCCTTGGCCGGCAGAGACTGGCGCGTTGGGAATTGCTGCAAAACCAGTCTGGTTGTCCGTCCAAACGAACATGCTTTTAGTCGTGCCCGGCAAACTAACGGTGGACTGTACCGCCTCGTTGGTGTTATCCACTATCGCCACGGAATCACTTGTGTCATTTAGTACCAGCGTAAAAGCTTTACTGGGCGAGAGCGCCATCATTCCCGCATTTGGAAGAGAAGACAAGTCCACAGTAGAAAAGGAGGCCACGTCGTCGGAAGCATCTACAATATTGAGCGCCGGACTGATTGTACCCAGGGACGTGGTTGACAAGGGATTCGAAACGAATGCCCGAAATCCCAGTTTGCTGGGAACGTTCGGGTTGCTGACAGTCGTGGTGGGTGGACTGACCGTTCCGTAAGGGTTGCTGCTGCACGAAAGCAAACTTCCGCACAAAGCCAGCAGAAAGATGACAGCGAAAACTTTTTTCAACCCGGGAACTCCCAAAGGCATGAGCAATAGTAAGTAGGATGCAAAGAAGCGGATTATAGCAGAGCTATTTGCGTGCATCCCGAAGGTTTGCATCCGTGCAAACCTCATGGTCATCTTGTATTCTCAATAGCATGGCTGAAGATCTACTGGAGCGTTTGAAGAAGACGCCGGTGTTGTGCGACGGCGCGATGGGCACTCTTCTCTACTCCAAGGGCGTTTTCATCAATCGCTGTTACGACGAACTGAACCTGTCGCAGCCCGATTTAATTCGCGGCATTCACCATGAATATTTGCAGGCAGGGGCAGAAGTCATAGAAACCAATACTTTTGGGAAACTCCTTTCGCCTTGAACGCCACGGCATGGAGAGTAAAGTCCGCGACATCAATTTGGCGGGAGCCCACCTGGCGCGAGATGCTGCCAAAAGTTTTGACGTTTGGGTAGCCGGTTCCGTCGGCCCGCTGGGCATTCGCATCGAACCTCTGGGAAAAACGTCTTTTGCCGAGGCTCGTGCCGCTTTTCGCGAGCAGATTGAAGCTCTAGTCGAGGGAGGCGTGAACGTCCTCATCATGGAAACATTTGGCTACGTTGAAGAACTACATCAGGCAATCCTGGCCGCCCGCGATGTGGACCCAAAGATTCCAGTAGTAGCGCAAGTTACCGTTGACGAAGATTCCAATTGCCTAGACGGCTCAACTCCAGAGACGTTTGCGCCTCGTCTCGAAGAATGGGGCGCTGACGTCATCGGTTGCAATTGCAGCGTGGGTCCGGTGGCGATGCTTGAGGCCATGGAGCGAGTACGGGCGGCAACGTCACTGCCACTTTCCGCGCAGCCGAATGCTGGAATACCACGCTCCGTCGAGGGCCGCAATATTTATTTGTGCTCTCCCGAATATATGGCCAGTTATGCCCGGAAATTCGTTACGGCGGGAGTGCGGCTGATTGGCGGATGCTGCGGCAGCACGCCCGACCACATTCGGGTTATGAAATCGGCGCTGCGAGCGGGAGAAGCGCGCGCCAGAATTGCCAGCGCCGGCGTCAAAAGCGGCGCGACTGCTACCGTTGTTCCGGCCGTACCGATTGAAGAGCGATCCCATATCGGCGCGAAAATTGCCTCGGGCGAATTCTTAACTATGGTCGAAATCGTACCTCCCAAGGGAACTGACATTCGTAAAGAGGTGGAAGGTTCGCGGTTTCTGAAATCGGTAGGAGTGGATGGAATCAATATTCCAGATAGTCCTCGAGCCTCTGCCAGGATGAGCAACCAGGCGCTCTCGCTTCTGATTCAGCGAGAAGTGGGCATTGAAACGATCCTGCACTACACATGTCGTGATCGGAACGTGTTGTGCATTCAATCGGACCTGCTCGGTGCCGCCGCCACGGGCATCCGGAACCTGATCTGCATCACCGGCGATCCCCCCAAAATGGGCAGCTATCCCGATGCCACGGCGGTCTTCGATGTTGACGCCATTGGCCTGGTGAATATCGTGCACAATCTGAACCGCGGCCTGGATATTGGCGGCAACGCAATCGGGGCCGGCACGTCTTTCGTGATCGGAGTGGGAGCAAATCCCGGCGTTTCCAGTCTGGACGAAGAGGTCCGGCGTTTTGAATATAAAGTCGAGGCTGGCGCGGAATTTGCGGTTACCCAACCGGTATTCGACCTTAAATTGCTGGAAGCCTTTCTCCGCCGAATCGAGCACTGCCGCATCCCTGTGGTGGCCGGTATCTGGCCGCTGGTGAGTGCGCGTAACGCCGAGTTTATGAAGAATGAGCTTCGAGTCTCCGTGCCCGATGCCATCCTGCAACGTATGACCAGCGCGGCCACGCCCGAAGCCGCACGCGAAGAAGGCATCGTGATCGCGAGAGAAATGCTGCTGGCTGTTCGCGGAATGGTGCAGGGAGCGCAAATCAGTGCTCCGCAAGGCAAATATTCGTCTGCGGTGGATGTGCTCGAAGCATTAGGTGGCTCGTCCCAATCCGCAGCCGGGTAACTGCCGGTGATCGCCCATACTGGGCCTCTCTACAGTTTTTACCCGATTTTATACCCACGCAAACTGTAGAATGATAAGCAGGTAATCTCGTGCCAAAATTTGAGGATTGTCTCCAACGTCTAGAGAAAGTCGTTCAGGAACTCGAGAAGGGCGAGGTGCCGCTGGAAACGTCTCTCACTCTTTTCGAAGAAGGTATGAAACTTTCGGCGAGTTGCCGCAAAGAGCTCGAAGAGGCCGAGGGTAAAGTTGAAATTCTCTTGAAACAGAACGGTAAGTTTCAGGCTGAGCCGTTCGATGCTCTTGGTGATAAAGCGTCTGTGCGCAAGTAGACGCAATTTGAAGTGTGACGAAAGTAGCGCGTGTCGAATTAATGAGTGTCGAATTAATGAGTGTCGAATTAATGTGTAACGAATAAATGTGTAACGAATAAACGTGTGGCGAAATCACGCCAGTGGCCGCCATACCCAATGCCATCGCCCGATGGTGAAAGAAGAGGAAAGTATGCCGCCTCTCAATGTTGTCCTGCTCCAGGGTGATTCTGGAATATCGCAAAATTTGATCGCTTCTCTATCCAATTCCACGCACCATGTTCATCTTGCGCGCTCCTCCGAGGAACTACGCTGTAGCATTGTTAACAATCACGCAGGCGCCGTGATCCTCGATCTGGAGTTGTCTTCACTTTCAGATGTGGAGAAGTTGTCGCGCGAATTTCCCGACGTTTCGATCGTCTGCAATCATCGTATCGCCGACGAACAAATGTGGACGGCGACGCTGAGTGCCGGCGCGGCGGACTGCTGCCCGTCGTCCGACACCAAAGGGATCGCGCGGGCGGCCTTGGCAAATTCCTCGCACGCCATATAGCGGCCACCGTTGTACATTCCGTCTCAGCGTCTAACGAGTAGCAAGGCGCTATTTCAAAGCGGCGCGTTTGGGTCCAAATGCGATTCGTATGCTTGCTATACTCACCGTCATGTTGGAGGAAACTCTCGAGCGCGGCAAAAAAAATGTTGATGCAGCTTTAGAGCGCTTGCTGCCCAGTGCTGATATTCGTCCCGCTTCGATTCATCGCGCGATGCGTCACAGCGTATTCGCCTGCGGCAAGCGATTGCGGCCCATCTTGTGCGTGGAGGCCGGGCGAATGATTGCGGGCACGCTTCCGGCAGGAATAGAAGACCTTGGCGCCGCTCTCGAAATGCTGCACACGTATTCCCTGATTCATGACGATCTCCCCGCGCTCGATAATGACGACCTCCGCCGCGGCCGTCCCACCTGCCACAAAGTCTATGGCGAGGCCATCGCGATCCTGGCTGGAGACGCTCTCCAGACCCAGGCTTACGAGGTTCTTTCCGGCCTGCAATGTTCCGCCGAATCGCGAGTGCGCATTATCGAAGAAATCGCTCGCGGCACCGGCACGATCAACGGCATGATCGGCGGGCAGGTGATTGATCTCGAAGCCGAACACACTAAGCCCGATCTGGAAACAGTCGAATATATTCATCGCGCTAAAACAGCGGCATTGATTACTTCCAGTGTTGTCAGCGGCGGACTTTATGGCGGCGCGAACGATCAGGAAGTGAGCCGACTGCGCGCGTTTGGACAATCCATCGGATTGGCGTTTCAGATTCTCGACGACGTTCTTGATCTCACCCAAACCTCAGAGCAACTGGGCAAAACCGCAGGTAAAGATTCAGAGGCGGAAAAGGCAACCTATCCCGCGCTCTTTGGCGTGGAGGAGTCCATAGTGCGGGCGAACACGCTTCTCGATTCGGCTTTGAGGTCGCTTGAGAATTTTGGCCCGCGAGCCGAAACCCTGAATTCACTCGCACAATACCTGGTTCAACGAAAGAAGTGATTTGAGCACTTGTAATTGGGTATTCCGAATGTCCCTCATTGGCCTTCTGGCGGGATTGCCTGCCCGGGGGGCCTCTCCTGCGGACGTCCCCGCAATCGCACAAGCCGTGGACGGCCATTACAACCACTTGCGCACCTTGCAGGCCGATTTTGTGGAGATCTACACGGGAGCAGGAACGGAACGCACCGAATCCGGAACCCTTCTGTTAAAAAAACCTGGCAAGATGCGGTGGGACTACCGTTCTCCAAGAGAGAAGGTGTTCCTGAGCGATGGTAAGCAAGCCTGGTTTTACATTCCGGGCGAGCAGCAGGCCAGGAAGATCTCAGCCCACCAGTTGGAAGACCTCCGGTCGCCTCTGGCATTTCTCTTAGGTAAGAGCCGATTAGAGAAGGAGCTAAAGGGTTTATCGTTGGCTACCGATATATCAGCCTTGAGGGTCGGCGACACGGTTTTGCGCGGCGTACCGGTCGGCATGGAGGATCGCGTGAGTCAGGTGGTGCTGGAAATCACCGCGGTCCATAACATATCGCGAATTGTTTTGGACGGGACTGACGGCTCTGTAACTGAGTACAGGTTCAGCAATCAACAGGAAAACATTCAGGTTTCCGATCAGCAATTTCAATTTTGTCCCTCCCCCAGGGGTTCAAATCATCGAGGGCGGCTTTGCTCAGTGAGATGGCATCTAACTCTCAAGATAGTTTCCAAAACTGCTTTTGATTTCAGTGTTTTGCGGGTGGCGATGATGTCTGAGATAGGGCATTACTCCCGTACTGGATTGGAATCTTAGGCTACCGGGAACTGTTATCTAAGATGCTAAACTTGATTGGGATCACCTCATAAGAACCTATGGCCGAGTTTCTCATAAAAGTTGCGGATGAACGGGGCCGTCTGGTTCAGCAAGTGGAGAGCGGTTACTCCGAAGCGGAGGTCCGCGACCGGTTCGTACAACAGGGCTTTCTGGTCTATTGGGTTAAGCCCCGCGGAATGCTTTCGTCAGGGGAATTCAACTTCAGGCGAGGCGGCAAGGTTAAACAATCGTCGTTTGTTGTTTTCAATCAACAGTTTCTGACGCTTATCAAGGCGGGCCTGCCGGTTTTGAGTTCGCTGGATCTGCTGATTCGACGGCAAAAAGATGCATACCTGCGCAGCCTTTTGCAGAACGTTCGTGACCGCGTAAAAAGCGGCGAATTGCTTTCCGACGCCTTCGCCGCGCAAGGCGCTTTTCCAAAGATTTACACGAGCACGTTATTGGCGGGTGAGAAGAGCGGCAACATGGAAGAAGTGCTGGCCCGGTACATTGCGCTTCAACGCATGGCGCTGACATTTAAGAAGAAGCTGGTGGTTTCGCTGGTGTACCCGGTTCTGCTGGTTTCGGTTGTTTTCGTCATGCTGGTATTCCTGGTGACTTATGTGGTCCCGCAATTTGCGAAGCTTTATGAGGATATGCATGCGGACCTTCCTGCGATGACGGTCTTTATGCTGGCACTGGGAAATAACGCGCAACGATACGGCGTATTCGTGGCCGTGGGAGCCGTCATAGTTCTGGTGGCATTGTGGCGATGGAAGGGATCTGATCGCGGAGCGGAGCGGATTGACCGCACACTCCTGGCCATGCCTTTATTGGGCGATATATGGCTGAAGTATCAGGTAGCCAACTTCTCGCGGATGCTGTCTACATTGCTTAGCGGAGGCATGCCGCTGGTTCCTTCGCTGCAAACCGCCGGGGAATCCATGAGCAGCCGCCGCATATTAAACGGGGTTGCCGACGCGGCGATCCGGGTGCGTGAAGGGCAACCGCTGGCGAAAAGCCTGGAAGATCAAAAAATGTTTCCTGACCTTTCGGTGGAGATGATTGAAGTCGGAGAGTCAACGGGAGCTCTGCCCGCCATGCTCAACTCAGTGGCCGAATTTTACGAAGAGGATGTGCAAACTGCGCTCGGCGCGGCCATGGCCCTCATCGAACCCGCGATCCTCATCGTTATGGCTGTTGTAGTGGGCGGAATACTGATATCGCTGTATATGCCGATCTTTAGTTTAGGGAACGCGATTCACTAATTGAATTGCGCCCTTGCCCCCGGGGCAGGCGCAAGGTGCACTCATGGCGAATGTAGCGGAAAAGAAGTCTGTATTTGTCCACGGCGGCAACGGCGCCATACCCGGCAGTCATGCCGAGGAGTTAGAACGCGCGCGCGACATTGCACGGCGTTACCGCTGCGAGTTCGTGGACTTGCATGACTTCCAGCTCCACCACGATCTATTCAAAAAAATCCCCGTGCATTTGATGTTCCGCTACAACTTTATCCCGCTTGAGGAAACCAAAGATGATCGTTTAGCGATCGCGATCGCAGATCCCAGCCAGCTGATGATGATTGACGAGATCAGCCTGCTGCTCGGCAAGCGAATCATCACAAAAGTTTCCACGCTCGCTCAGATCACCGAAATCCTCAAGAAGACCGAGCAATCCAAACGCGTTTTAGAAGACGCCAGCGAAGGATTCACGCTCGATGTCATCCACGAGGACGAAGCCGCCGGCGATGAGAGCATCTCCATTGACCGGCTGACCACGCAAGGGGATATCAGCCCCATCATCCGGCTAGTGGATACGACAATCTTTACCGCGTTGCAACGCCGTGCAAGTGACATTCACATTGAGACCCGTGACGATTCTGTCGCCATCAAATTCCGTATTGATGGCGTTCTCACCCAAGCCATGCCGCCGATTGCCCGCGAGCACCACTCGACGATCATCTCGCGTATCAAAGTCATGAGCGAGCTGGACATTTCTGAGCGCCGCGTTCCGCAAGACGGACGTTTCCGCGTGAAATATGGCCAGCCGGAAAGGCCGATTGATTTCCGTGTTTCGATCATGCCGTCCATTCACGGCGAAGACGCCGTGCTGCGCGTGCTCGATAAACAATCCATGAGCGAGAAGTTCCATAAGCTCGTTCTGGATGTGGTTGGCTTTGACGAACAGGATCTAAAAAAATTCCGGCGTTACATCAGCGAGCCTTACGGCATGGTGCTGGTGACGGGGCCCACCGGCAGCGGAAAAACTACAACGCTGTACGCCGCCGTAAATGAGATCAAGACCGATGAAGACAAGATCATCACCATCGAAGATCCGGTGGAATATCAAATTCGCGGAATCACGCAGATTCCAGTAAATGAAAAGAAGGGTCTGACTTTTGCCCGTGGATTGCGTTCCATCCTGCGGCACGATCCCGACAAAATCATGATTGGAGAAATCCGCGACACCGAAACCGCGCAGATCGCGATCCAATCCGCCCTCACCGGTCACCTCGTATTCACTACCGTTCACGCCAACAACGTCGTGGACGTGATTGGGCGTTTCCTGAATATGGGCGTCGAACCTTATAATTTTGTTTCAGCGCTGAACTGCATTCTGGCGCAGCGGCTGGTACGTTTAATTTGCGAGTCTTGCCGTGCGGTCGTGCAGTATCCGCCGGAACTGTTGGAGGCAAGCGGACTGGATGCCGAACAGTGGTCCAAAGTATCCTTTTATGAAGGGCAGGGCTGCATCGAGTGTGCCGGTACCGGATTTCGAGGGCGTACCGCCATCCATGAGCTTCTCGATTTGAGTGATCGCATTCGAGAAATGATTCTACTGAAAAAGCCAACATCCGAGATCCGCCGGGCTGCCCGCGAAGAAGGTATGCGGTTCTTGCGGGAGTCTGCGCTCGATAAAGTGCGTTTGGGAATGACCACTCTGAAAGAGATCAATAAAGTTACCTTCATCGAAAGTATGCGATAAGAGTAGTTTCGAGCCTCGCAGCTTCAAGTTTTTTTTGAACTCGAAACTGGAAACTCGAAATTTTATTCAATATGGCCAAGGCAAATTCACCCAAGCCGAAGGTGGCGTGCGAGATTGCTGCTGACCGGGTCATTGCCGGCAGGATTGCCGATACCGGCAGCATGATGGATACGTGTGTCTCCCACGAACTTTCGCCGGGCAGTGTCGTGCCCGATTTGGTTGAGCCCAACCTGCGAGAACGCAACTCGGTGTTTCAGGCCCTGCGTAACAGCCTGGGCAGCGTGAGCGGCCGCTCCCGGGATGTGATTGCGATCCTGCCTGACGCCGCCGTACGCGTCGTCTTGCTGGACTTCGAAACCCTGCCCGCAAATCGCACGGAGGCCGAAGCGGTCGTTCGCTTCCGGCTCAAAAAATCGCTGCCTTTCGATGTTGATAAAGCAAAAGTCTCCTACCAATCTCAAACTTCGACGACGTCCGGCTTGAGAGTAATCGCTGCTGTTGCCCTCGCCAGCGTTCTTGAAGATTATGAATCCGTGTTTCGCGAAGCTGGGTACACTCCGGGAATAGTGGTACCGTCCATGTTGGCAGCGTTAGGCGTGGCGCAATCCAGCGGTCCAACGCTTATCGTAAAAGTGGATGCTCGCACAACCAGCATTGCCATAATGGATAAGCAGCAACTGTTGCTATTCCGAACTCTGGAAAACGCCCGCGGTGTCACCATCACAGGCGAGCAATTAGCCGAAGAAATCTATCCATCCGTAGTCTTCTTTCAAGATACGTACCATATGAATATTGATCGAATCTTCGTAGCGGGAGTTTCCGACCTGGGCGGCGCTGCTCCCGCACTACGCGCGCAAACGGGGGCGGAAGTAGAAGAATTGGTCAGATCTTCGCAACTGGGCGGAAACATTGTTTCAGTCCCCAAATGGAGAACTGCCGGAGTCCTGGGAGCATTGCTTTCTTAGATCATGCGCATAGATATCAATCTCGCGACCCATCCATATGAGGACGTGCGGGTTTTCTGGACGCAGTGGGGAAGCATACTGGGCGGCCTCGGCGCGCTTCTTTTGGTGCTGTTGTTTTTGATCAGCCACGGCTGGGAACAGGCGCGGGCGGCACAGGAACGGATTACATACGGCGAGCAACGCGTCGCCAGGCTCGATGAAGAGAAAGCCTCGGCGGAGGCGATTTTGAATCGTCCAGAAAATCGCGCAACGCGGGATCGTTCACAGTTTCTGAACGATCTTTTCGAGCGCAAAGCGTTCTCCTGGACCCAGGTTTTCGAAGATCTCGAACGCATCATGCCGCCGCGCGTGCACGTAGTTTCGATCCATCCCGACATGTCGCCGGATAATCAGTTACAGATTAAACTGATCGTAGCCGGCGATTCCCCGGGACGTGTTCTCGAATTAGTACGCAAGATGGAAGGCTCGCAACACTTCCGGCAAACAGAAATTCATGTGCAACAGTCCATGACGAACCAGAAAGAATCTGGAGACACCGTAAGTTTCGATATCAGCGCTCTCTATGTTCCGCAATACGGGCCTTCAACCTCTCAGCAGGCGCCCACTGCCGCTTCGGGAGGCGCCCGCTAATGCCTGACCTCGCAGAAACTCGGCGGAAGGTCAAGATCGCGATCGGAGTTCTGGTCGTCCTGGACGTCGTTGCTGCCGTGGTCTTGTTTTCACCGTTGGTCGGCTCGGCACAGTCACGGGATCAACAACTCTCCCGGCTGGGAACCGAGATTCAGTTGAAAAGCCGGCAGGTAGAACCGTTGCGCGGGCTTGATAAGAAGATTCCGACTGCGCATCAGCAAATCGCTGATTTCTACAACACCCGGCTCACATCGGAAGACTCGGAGATTTCCGGGGAACTCCAAAAGCTGGCCGGGGAAAGCGGTGTAAAGATCGAAGGAGTGAAATATGCGCAGGATCAGGGCGACCGGACCGGAGACCTGGAACAGCGAGCCGAAGCTGTAGGATTGCATCGCGTCCTGGTAGAGGCTGATCTTTCCGGCAATTATCTGCAACTCATGCGCCTCATCAACTCTCTGGAACGCAACAAACTATTCTTCATCGTAGACAGCGTCGAATTGGGAGGCGAGCAAGGTGGCACCGTCAAGCTGGCAATGCGGCTCGAAACCTATCGGAAGACAGACATCACGTAGTGGAGCTAAGACGACTTAGAAACTGATTCACAAATATTGATTTACAAATGAAGCTCGGAAGCGAAAATCGAAATAAACTGATCGTCGCCGTTGTGCTGATGGTTGTAGCCGCCGGGTTACTAGCACAGTGGCTTTTCAGTTCGGGAGGGACATCCTCTGCGGCGGTGATTCCTTCGTCTGCGACCGCGCCAGGCGTCAATGCTCCTGCAACCCGGACGAATCGCGGGAAGAAAGTGCTGATCGTCGAGCGGACTCTTGATCCCAGCTTGCGTTTGGATTTATTGAACGTCAGCGAAGAAACAAAGTATGAAGGCAAAGGCCGCGATATTTTTCGCGCCGAAGCGGAGGTGATTCCGAAGGCAAAATTCCCGGCGATAGTTCAGCATTCGGCGCCGCCGCCCAATCCCGGGCCGCAACTGCCGCCTCCGCCGCCACCCATCAATCTTAAATTTTATGGATTTGCCAGCCGTCCCGGCGAGCCAAAGAAGATTTTTCTCTCGCAGGGAGATGATGTTTTTATTGCGGGCGAAGGAGACATCGTGGACCGGCGTTATAAGGTGTTACAAATTTCCCCGACCTCGGTCGAAGTCGAAGACGTGCTCACCAATAACCGCCAGAGCATCCCACTGACACAAGGATAGAGATAGAGATTGAGATTCGTATCGCCAAAATCGTTTCCAGTTCCAGTCCCACGCCGGCGCGGCGGAGAAAATGGATACATCCTGATCGCGCTTATCCTTATTGTCGCTCTTTTGACGATAGCGGCGGCGGCAATCGCGCCCAGCATTGCCTTTCAAGTGAAACGAGACCGCGAAGAAGAGATGATTCATCGCGGTGTGCAATATTCGCGGGCGATACAGCACTACTACAAAAAGTTCAACCGATATCCCTCTAGGATCGAAGATCTCGAGGATACGAATAACCTGCGATTTCTGCGAAAAAGATATAAAGATCCGATTACAGGCAAAGATTTCAAGCTCGTCCATCTAAGCGAAGTTCAGATCGCTTTGGCCGGCGGCGGCGGTGGTGTCGCTGGCCTGACTCCATCAAGCACCGGAGCGGGGACTGGCAACCAGTTTGGCCAGTCGTCGAACGCATTCCCGGGTGCTTCCAACGGCCCCGGCACGTCGAATCAATCCGCGTCCGGAAACACGACTTCCAGCGCGAACCAGCAACCGGGCGGTCCCGCGGGCGCAACAGGCGGCGACAACCTCACAGGGCAGACTTTTGGTGGTGGACCCATCGCGGGGGTGGAGAGTACAAGCAAAGCCCAGAGCATCCGCGCATTCAACAAAAAGGATCATTACAACGAATGGCTCTTTATTTACGATCCGCAGTCCGATCGTGGAGGCTTGATCCGGACGCCCTACCAGCCGTCCTTGATGGGTGCTGTACCCATGACACAGCCCGGTGCCGGTGGTGCACAGGGAATGCCCGGTGGATTCGGCAATCAGGGAGTGGGAAATCAGGCATCCCCATTCGGCGGCGGCATGCAGCAAGCCCCTCAGAATGTCCAGCCACAACAACAACCGCAGCGGCAATAAATTCAATCGCGACTTATACAAATAAAAACCCCGCCCAAAGGCGGGTTCTCTTCGCAAATCGCAGATTCGTTTACACGCTGAATGAGGATCCGCAACCGCAAGTACTCTTCACGTTCGGATTTTCGAACTTAAACCCTGCGCCCTCTAGGGTTTCGACGTAATCCACCACGCATCCGTTGAGGTACATCACCGAAGTGGCGTCCACGTAAACCTTCAGGCTATCCATGTCAAAAACCTTATCCATCATGCCCGGGGTGTTTTCAAAGGACATGGAATACGAAAAACCAGAGCAGCCGCCGCCCACAACGCCAACTCTCAAACCGCTGGGCACTGGGTTTTGCTGCGCCATAATTTCCTTCACCTTAGCGACCGCGTTGGGCGTCAAAGAAATTGGAGGCGCCTTCTTTTCGGTGGTTACTTCTGGAACGGTTGTGGTGGCCATATGGCTTTCTCCTTGAGAACTCCTCATTGTAGCAAATCAGGCCGGGCTGAACACTCAAAAATGGGCTGCTTCTCGCTGCCCAGCTTCAATTCATTAGATGACGCCTACGGCGGTTTAGGCGCAATTGGCGAAACCCGAATCTAGCGATGCTCGCTGGATGCCGGCCTGGCTTCGCTTGCCTGAACCGCACGATTCTTCGCCTCCATCATCTTGCGGATTCGACGCACTTCCAAAAAAGTTAGCGCCGTCATCGTAGAGATCAGGCTTCCAAACATGATCAACGCAATGTCCATTTTTACGGGCTCCGTCCTCCAACTACTTCACGCTTTCAAATCTTGCGTCTGACTCGCATCTTATACGGAAATACGCGGCAAAGCGCAAAGATGAGGGTTCACCTTGTGGTTCTGGTTAGGTGGCCGATCTCCTCTAGACTCTGGACTTCGCACTGCGGACGTGACGCGTCTAGTTACGTCTAAATATTCCGGTGCGCGGTAGTTGTCGAAAAACCGGCCGAGAATCGTATAATAGAAATTCAATGCCCAAGTATTCCATAGTGGTTCCCCTGCACGATGAGCAGGAGAACGTGACCGATCTCTATGACCGCCTCAAAGCGGTGATGGAAATCAATGGCGAGAGTTTTGAAATTGTACTGGTTGACGACGGATCGAAAGATCGCACGTTTAATCTTCTTCGAGAGATCGCCGCCATTGACAGTCGGGTTACCGTCGTAAAACTTCGCCGCAACTTTGGGCAGACATCGGCTCTGGCAGCAGGATTCGATCATTGTCGCGGCGAGTACGTCATCGCGATGGATGGCGACTTGCAGCATGACCCCGCCGACATCCCTCTGTTCCTGGAGAAAATCGCCGAAGGCTACGACATCGTCAGCGGATGGCGAAAAGTTCGCATTGACAACCTATGGTTGCGGCGCATTCCGTCGAAATGCGCCAATTGGCTGATGGCGAAACTCAGCGGTGTGGATATTCACGATTTCGGCACGACCTTCAAAGCCTATCGCCGCGACATTCTCGAGCAGGTTCCGCTCTATGGCGAACTTCATCGCTTCATTCCGGCGCTGGCGTCGTGGCACGGTGCGTCCATTTGTGAAGTGCCGATTCGCAATGTGAACCGTGAGCGCGGAGTTTCCCATTACGGAATTTCGCGTACTTTCAGAGTGTTTTTTGACCTGATCACGATTCGCTTCCTGCTCCGCTATCTTTCCCGCCCGCTGCACTTCTTTGGAACCCTTGGAATGTTGAGCATCATGGGAGGATCGGCTGTGACGCTGTGGTTATTCGTGGAAAAATTCCTGAATCACAGCGATGTCATGATGAAGCACGGCCCCTTGATGATCTTCGGAGCTGTGCTATTGCTCGGCGGTTTCAATATGCTAGCCGTGGGACTCTTGGGAGAGATGCAAGTGCGCCACTATCACGAGCCGTCCCGGCGTGCCCCCTATTCGGTTGACCGCGTCCTGCGGGCGCAAAGCGAAGAGCACACGATCTCGGAGTAGGGTCAACATCTCCAATTTCGGGCAGGCTTTTTTCCAGAATCAACAGGTGTTATGGCCGATTATCGCTGGAAGCCCATCGAACCACTCTCTGATGAGGACCGAAAGATTGATCTAGCCGCGATGCGTCCACTCTATGAGAGTTGGCGCGCTTCGAGGAAGCGATTAGAAGAATCAAGCCAATCGCAGCTAACAGATTTCAATCGGCGCCTAATTCGTCGTTTGAGCGTGGAAACCGGCATTCTGGAACGCCTGTACGATTTGGACCGTGGAACAACCGAAGCGTTGGTGGCCCATGGTTTCGCCGAAGACCTGGTTTCGCATTCCAGCACCAACATTGAACCCTCTCACCTCATTGACATTCTTCGCGATCAAGAAGCTGCGATCCAACTTGTGGTCGCAGGTGTTGCAAAGAATCTCGGCCTAACAAAGGGTCTGATTCATGAGCTTCATGCGATTCTTACCCGGCATCAAGAAACTACCACGGCGGTGGATCCATTTGGGAACAGGCGCGAGATCCACTTGCTAAAAGGAAAGTTCAAAGAGCAACCGAACAACCCGAAGAGACAAGATGGGTCATTGCATGAATATTGTCCTCCGGTTCATGTGGATTCCGAGGTGGATAACCTCCTTGGCTGGCTTACGGATTACGCGAACGAGGACCCAATTGTAGTAGCAGCTTGGTTTCACCACCGCTTTACTCAGATCCATCCCTATCAGGATGGAAATGGGCGGGTCGCACGCGCACTCACGACGTTGATCCTTCTCCGCGCCGATCTGCTTCCACTTGTTGTGGATCGCGATCTTAGGACGGAATACATCAAAGCGCTCGAGCTTGCCGACCAAGCACAGCTCGCTCCCCTCGCAAATATATTCGCGCGATTAGAACGCAATGCGATATTGCAGGCACTCAGCGTTGATGCGGACGCGGAAATTTCGGAACAAAAAAGCCTGACCTCTGCGGTAATAGGGAGCCTTGCCGATAAGTTTGGTAAGCGCAGGATTCAGAAACTGGCGGAACTTCGCCAAGTGAATTCTGTGGCCCTGTCACTAAGAACGAAAGCGAAAGCTCTACTGGAAAACTCATTTGCCGAAATCGATCCCACGCTAAGGGAAGATGGCGAACCCGAACTCCGCACGTTGGAGGGCGGTCCGGATAGAGGAAACGCGCATTGGTATAAATTTGAAGTCGTTCAATCGGCAAAAGACGCGGGGAAATTTGCCAACTTTGATGAAGATCACTATTTCGTTAGAGGATCGTTCAAAGTTAACAGAGAGTGTTTAAGCTTTGTCGTATCGTTTCACCATGTCGGTAGAGAGCTTAGCGGAATCATGGAAGCGACCGCTTTCTCCAAACTGGAATCGTACGAGGATTCGGAAGACCGAGAATCCGTATCTGAAAGATTTTCCTTATGTTCGGTTGAACCGTTTGTATTCACCTATAGGACCAAAATAGAAGATATCGCCGAGTCATTTGCTAAGTGGCTAGATGCGGCTCTCGCGGTTGCTCTTAAGGAGTACGGCGACCGATTGTAGTGAGTATTTTCGTCGGCTCACCGCTCTTAGAGAAAGTATCTAATTGTCGTCTCCAAACGCCTCTTTGTTCACCACGTACGGCATCTTCGTAATATCCCCGCCGTAGTTCTTTTCGAGGACATCCATCAAGTCCTTGCACACATCTTCCGGCCATGCCTTTGTTGGGATCGGTGGAGAGCCGGGTAATTTTCGCCGCGCTCGCGAAATGCGGATACAGGCGGCAGCGATCTTCGAGCTCCGGATCGCGCAAAGGCGAGTCCGCTGGCAACGGCTCTTTTTCGTAAACGTCAAGGGCCGCGCCGGCAATCCAATTTTCTTTTAACGCTTTCGCTAATGCCGCTTCATCTATCACCGGACCGCGCGAAGTATTCACCAGAAATGCCGTCGGCTTCATCGTCCGCAAAGTACGTTCGTTAAACAGATGATAGGTGGGTGTGGCGCTCTCGCTTTCCCGAAGCAGCGGCACATGAACGCTGACGAAGTCGGCGTGTTCCAAAGCTTCATCGAAGCTTACATATTTAATCCATGTCTTTTCGTGGGAAATGCCGCGCGCATGGCGCAAGTCCATCACTTCCCGAATAGATTTTATGTACTCCAGATTTTGATATGCCGGGTCGTAACACAGAATGTTCATGTCGAATCCCGCGCACTTCTTAATCATCGCGAGACCGATTCGCCCGGTTCCGATAATTGCAATCGCCTTCCCAGTAACTTCGTCTCCCAGAAAAGGCAACGACGGATGCCAAAACACCCACTTGTTCCCGCGAGTCAAATGTTCGGCAGACCAGGTCTTCCGCGCCAACGATCCAAGCATGAAGAAGGCGAATTCTGCCGTCGCTTCGGTGAGAACATCCGCCGTGTTGGTGAATGGGATTTTGTAACGATTTCGTCGGCCCGGTTAATATTGTCGAAACCAACCGCGTATTGGGCGACAACCTTCAGCGTCCCTTTACCCGCCTCAAATATTTCCGCGTCAATTTGATCGCGCAAGGTCGTGATCAGCCCATCAATTCCTGACTTTACTTTTTGGACGATCAGGCTCTTTGGCGGCGCTATTGGCTCGCCGAACACTTCGAGTTCGTAGCCACGCTGCCGCAGCAACTCAAGAGCCTCGCCGAAATCACAAGTTGCAAAAACCCGGAATTTGTTAGACTTTGACACTTCGCGAATGTCCTTATCTAGAATCTTCAATGCGATCTCGGCAGTCAGGCGTGATGCAATTAGAGCCGGGCCGTCCAATAATCAGGTCGCCTGTTGCCGTGGGCAACAGCCCATATTGTCACCGTAGATTGCTTCTGTGAATAGATAATCGTAAACGGGAATCGCCACAGCAGGAACCGCCTCGTATTGTTCGTCCCGGTCGGCCATCTCTCCGGAGCGTCTCGGATTATCTCGGCAGCTCGACGTAGTTCTTCAATGAACTTTAGCGCCACTTGCGGATTGCGAGTCTCGTACCAGGCGATTGCGTTCTTAACATCCGTAGCCGCGTCATTGTGATATTCGACACGCCTAGCGCTCATTCACGATTGCCAAGAGCTCTCGGTGAAGTTCCTCCCACGGTACGGTCACTGCCTTGCCGGCTTTGAGGCTCGCCATCCGCCGGAAAACTTCCTTGTCCCAAGCCTCCTGCACTGACTCATCCACGCCCTCAATGCTGTCCAGAAGCGTGTTCGCCAATGCAGCGCGTTCATCAACGGAAAGGGCCAACGCGCGTTTGAGGAGATCGGAAACCTCTGGACTCATGCCTCTATTCTACTCCGCAGGGAAAACGCGATGCTCATTTCCCAAACCTCCATCGAGTCGCTGTCTTCGAGAAAGTCTTCTCTGCTTGCCCAAAAACAACTCTCGGACGAACCACAAATACTGGCTCCTTGAGTGAGATCATTTCCTCGGCCATCCCTGACACATCGAATTTATATTTACGTTCATATAAGGACAAGAACTTGCGAATTCGCGGCACATCGCGCATTTTCTCCGCTCTGCCCTCAACGATGACCGCCTCGCCCGCGTCTTCATTGCAGATTACACATTTCCCATTTGCCTTGAGATTGCGCGCCTTTCGAGACTTGCTGCCGGTGCTGAAACAAAAAGTGTTGTCCCACCACAGGCCCCACACCACCATTACATGAGGTGCGCCATTCGGACGGGTGGTCGCAATCCAGTATTGCCGGCTCTTTTTCAGCCTGCCTTCCGCCCATTTCCATGGAAGCAAACCCTTGGGATCGGTTGAAATATACCCAGGCATGTGCGGACGGTCCGCCTTCGGTTCCTTGTGTTTGCGAACAGTTTTCTTAGTGGCCATGCGATTCTCCGAAGATGATTTCGCGCACTTAGAGATTGTGCCTTGTCCACTGCTCGATGCGTTTCAAAGCTTTGTCCAGATTCTCCAATGAATTGGCCACGCTGAAGCGTAAATATCCTTCTCCGAACGCGCCAAACGAAGTACCCGACAAACAGGCCACGCCGGCGTCTTCAAGCAAAGACTCGGCCAACCGTTTTGAACTCCATCCCGTTCCCATAATGTTGGGGAAGGCGTAGAACGCTCCCTTCGGCATGCGGCAGGAGAATCCTTTGATCTGATTCAGTCCGGCGACGAAAAAATCGCGGCGGCGCTGAAATTCCGCCCGCATCCGGTCCACCGACGACTGATCTCCGCGGAGGGCCTCAACGCCCGCAATCTGCGTAAAGCTCGCCGTACAGGAATTTGAATTCGTCATCAATCGCGTGATCTGCGCCGCCAAATCGGGCCGCATAACGCCGTATCCGATGCGCCATCCGGTCATGGCATAGGATTTCGAAAATCCATCCAGCAGAATCGTGCGGTCCTTGAATCCCGGAACCGACAAAATCGAAAAGTGTTTGCCATCGAAAATCAAGCGGCTATAGATTTCATCGGAAAGAATCATTATGTTGCGATTCCCGACGATCTCGGCGATGTTCCATATCTGGTCCTCGTCGAGCACCCCGCCGGTGGGATTCTGCGGTGAATTGAGGATAATCAGTCTCGTCCGCTCATTGATAAGACCCCTAAGCTCGTAGACATCGAGGCCAAAGTCCTTGTCCTCCCGCAGTCGAATCGGTACCGCTCTTCCGCCGGCATAACGAATCATGGACTCATAAATTGGGAATCCGGGGTCGGGGTAGATCACCTCGTCGCCGTCATCAATGAGTGCCAGAATGCTGAAAAAAATAATGGGCTTGCCGCCGGGGACGACGACAACTTCATCGCTCGAAACCGTCACGTGCCGGGTGCGAGTAATCTCTTCTGCGATGGCTTGGCGCAATTCAGGCAGGCCCGCCGAAGGCCCGTAGTGAGTCCAACCGTCACGAAGAGCCTTGACGCCGGCCTCAACAATGTTCGATGGAGTATTGAAATCGGGCTCGCCGATTTCAAGGTGAATGATTTCTTTTCCCTGGCTCTCCAGGGCGCGCGCTTTGCCAAGGACTTCAAAGGCGGTTTCCGTGCCCAGTCTCGACATTCGTCTGGCAAGTTTGAGGTCGAACTCGGTGGCCGGTTCCATGCAACGCATCATTGTACGCCGCAAGCAGACTGCCGCGCCGCTGCCTCTTGCAGGGAGAAGTACGCGGAAACGGACTTAATCTTCACTATTTTTCGTTTTTACCCGCTTTTTCCGAGGGTAACTGGTTACTACCGGGGAACAGAACCCGCAGACCGTTGCACCAAACGTGATACACTAAGTTCACGCTTAATACCACGGTTGCGTGGTGCGGTTGCTCCGGCTGAGTACTTGATCTGAGAGATCCCACCTTCCTTCCACTCCGTAAGTTTTCGGCGTAATTAAAACTAAAACTGGCAATGCTAGTTGCAGTGCTCGCCGACAAGTTCGTGTGCGCCCCGCCATCGCCCTTCGCCAGTATAGAAAGTTAGAGAAAACAATACAGATGCAGAATTTTTCAGAACTTACGATTTCCGCTTATACAAAACAGCGGCTATCGTCTTCCAATTTTTCAATCCCAACTCCCGTCCAGGCAGCGACCATTCCAGAAGCCCTTTTGGGCAAAGATGTTCTCGCCACGGCTCAGACCGGAACCGGCAAGACACTGGCGTTTCTTATTCCCATCATGGAGCAGTTGCTCAAGCAGAGCACTCCCGGAATAAACGCTTTGGTACTCGCACCAACTCGCGAACTGGCAATGCAGATTGTGGACCAATACAACTCCTTGCGCGGAGATAAACTTTCTCCCGCAGCTCTCGTAGTAGGCGGTTTGGCCGAACGGCAACAACTCACCGCTCTGCGAAAAGGGGCGCGCCTCATCGTCGCGACTCCCGGGCGTTTGGAAGATTTCCTCGACCGCAGGCTGGTTAACTTCCGTGATCTGCAAGTGCTCGTGCTCGACGAAGCCGACCGCATGCTGGACATGGGGTTTCTTCCCGCTATCCGCCGAATCGCTGCCATCCTTCCCAAAAAGCGCCAGACCATGTGCTTCTCGGCGACGCTCGAAGCTTCCGTGGTACACCTCGTCAACGATTACATGACCAATCCAGTAAGAATCGCCTTTGGATCAACGCTCAAGCCGTCAGAGAACGTCCGCGTGCAGGCTTTCGAAGTTGCTCCCGATGGCAAGCAGGAAATGCTTCACCGCTTGCTGACCAAAGAAACAGGACGCTGTTTAGTCTTTGCTCGAACCAAGCGCGGAACCGAACGTCTCACCAAGAACCTGAATCGCGAAGGCTTCGCCGCTGCCATGATTCATGGTGACCGGTCACAGTCGCAACGGACCGAAGCTCTTTCCGGATTTCAGCAGGGGCGCTATCGCATCCTGGTCGCAACCGATTTGGCTTCTCGCGGCATTCACGTGCAGGACATCGCGCACGTCATCAACTACGATCTGCCGGAAGTCGCCGAAAACTTCATCCATCGCGTAGGACGCACTGGACGCGCTGGCGAACACGGCATCGCTTCCACCCTATTTGCGAGAGAGCAGCGAACCGACCTCTACAACCTGGAGCGGACGCTGGGCATTCGCATGGAAAGAATGTCGTCCCAAATGGGCCCATCCGAAATCGCTGCGCACGAGCAGCGCATGAAGAATGACAGGAATTTTTCGCTCTCCCGCGGCAAAATGGTGCGCCTACCCGGAGAATTTCTACAAGCGCAGATGTAGATGTTTCCCATCGGTTGGCAAGTCGAAGGCGGAATGTATCGCTTCGGCTATTTCGATGTGCGCTGGATGATGGACATCCGCTCGCTCGACCCCAAGGTCATCATCCGGAAAATTCACGCGACAGTCGGGCTCAAGATGGGGGAAACAACGATGAGCTCGTCGAACACACAGCACTAATACCAGCGAGCATTTTCGAGTTGTACGGTATCCACTGAGAATTGCTAGCTGGGACCTTTCGGGTTCCTGGCCCCGTTTGCATACTTTTCCGCAAAACGGAGGCAGCAAGATAGGCTCGGGATATCCTGACCAATTCAGGAGAGTAATTTGTGTGGAGTAAAGATGCGGACGGCACCTGACGAATATTAAGATGGGGCAAGTCGGACTACCAAGTTTCCTTTTCAGAGGCTTGGTGCCGTGTTAATCTTGCTGGGCAGGCCGTAAACCCAGCAGGGTTGCTTTTGCCCGGCTTTCTCTCCCCCACGAGGAACTGACCTCATGGCGACAACACCCAACGCAAGCGATACTGGGATGGAACTCCACGATCTTCTCCTGGATCGGGAGTTTCTTGATCGCAAAAATGTTACCAATCGTGCGGAAAGGCAATTCGAAGCTCTACAGGCTCTGACACTCGTCTTTACAGAAACGCCTGAAGCTGTACTGCAAAAACTCGTAGACATCGCGGTTGAATTTTGCGGCGCTGACAGCGCGGGCGTTAGCCTTGAAGATCCCGAAGCAAAAAAGTTTCGCTGGGTCGCCATTTCAGGGAGCTTCTCGCAGTACATTAATGGCACCACGCCGCGATTCTTTAGCCCGTGCGGAACTTGCCTTTCGACGGGACGTCCTCAACATTACAGGGTCACAAAGCCGTATTACGATTTCCTCGGTGTGGTGGCGGATCCGATTACGGATGGCATGCTCATCCCTTGGACCAGTGATCGGAGTAAAGGAACGATCTGGGCGGTCTCCACGGTTCCCGCGAAACGTTCACTCCCGATGATTTCAGGCTTTTGAATAGGCTGGCAGATTTTGTCGGCATTTCGGTCCGCCTTACAGAACGTGCGCAACTGCTCCGGCGATCGCATGACGATCTTGAATCGCAAGTTGACCAGCGTACCGCATCTCTGCGCTTGCTTTCGGCACAGCTAATGCGTGTTCAGGATGAAGAGCGACGAAAGATTGCGCGCGAGCTCCACGACAGCGTCGGACAGTATCTTGCCGCGCTCAAGATGAACCTCGTACGGCTGGAAATGTCTTCGCCCAACGATTTGCAGGTCGTAGCCGATTCGGACGATTTGATTGATAGATGTTTGTCCGAAATACGCACGATTTCTTACTTGCTGCATCCGCCCCTCCTGGACGAAAGGGGATTGCCGTCAGCCGCACAATGGTATGTAGAGGGTTTCTCCAAGCGCAGTGGAATCGAAGTTTTGTTGCACATTGACGACCACCTGGGGCGTATGCCGCAGGAAGTTGAGACGGCTCTGTTCCGCTTGTTGCAGGAGAGTCTGAACAACGTGCACCGCCACTCTGGAAGCAAGAAGGTAGACGTTGCAATTCGGCTCGATGACGGAAAAGCCTTGGTTACAATTCGTGATTATGGTCGCGGGTTTCGCTTGCAGCAACTTCAAGATGTTCAGCAGGGCCGCTCCCAAGGCGTGGGACTTACGGGATTGCGGGAACGTGTCGCGGCCCTCGGTGGGTCGCTTGAAGTTGACTCCGCCGAACCCGGCTCCTTGATTAGAGCCACGCTGCCACTGGCACGCGATACAGCCAGTTAATCCTGACCAGAAATTCTCGACCATACCTCACGGTTCGAGTTCGGCCTTTGGCGACCGTTTTCTTTTGGTGACTCTTACTTAAGATTCGATCCGACCAACAGGTTGATCAAACCCACGCGTTCAACTGATCGCCACGATTCGCCGGACTATGCGGTCATTAGGCCATTCCGGCAAAGCTCAACCGAGAACCGCAGTTTCAACAAATCTAAAGAAAAGAATGGCGGGGACGACGGGACTCGAACCCGCGGCCTCTGCCGTGACAGGGCAGCGTTCTAACCAACTGAACTACGTCCCCACTTCGTTTTCTTCAGGTCTGCTGGAAACCCGCGTATTTGCTGTCTTTCCTCGTTTTCCACGGTTCCCACTGCTTCCACCATTTCCACCCCGTATCACCAATTTCGGGCGTTAATGGATACCATGGATACCATGAACCGCAGAACAGCTGTCCCTGCTCTGCGTGTAAATTGTAACAGACGATTGATTCGACAGGCTCGAACTCAAAGGCGGACTGCATTTCATGCCAAACCGCGAATACGAAATCATAGCCAGCACCTATCGTACGACATTGTAGGGCTGCCGCCGATCAAGTTCGAAACCCCACCGAAGGAAGAAGAAACGGGGCCCGCTTCGGCAGCGGCTTAGAAGTTTGGTTCTTGGCGAACAACTCTGAAAGTCTTCCGCTGATCGAGCACCTCGAACGATGTAACCCCGCGTTCGTCTCGAAAGAATCGAAGATCGATAACGGCATCGCCGACCCTTAAGCCGCTCAGATGGATTTCCGGCAACCATGCGGGTAAGTGCGGATCGACGAATAGGGTTTGAGTTGGAGCATCCGGTTGAATGCCAAGCACTGCTTGCATGATCTGAAACGGGGCGGATGCGGACCAGGCTTGAGGTGAGTTCGCTTTCGGGTAAAGACCGGGGAAGGCGTGCTCATCGTCGCGTTGATGCCCGGCGAAAACTTCCGGAAGCCTACAATATTTAAACAAAGAGGCGGATTCGAAGATACCTTTTGCCAACCGATTCATGTCGTCATATAAGCCGCAGTGAGCCAGCGCCAATACGAACATCGCATTTTCGACTGGCCACACCGAGCCGCAGTGATACGAAAATGGATTAAACGCCGGATGTTCGGACGACAGCGTACGCACGCCCCATCCTGAGAACATATCTTCCTTCATCAGTCGCTTCGCCACGGCTTTTTTCAACGAATCGTCCACAATACCGTTGAGCAGACAGTGGCCAGGATCGGAGGCGATGGAACGAATTGGCCTGTTCTTTGAATCAATACCCATTGCCAGATAACCTTCGTCCGGCATCCAGAAGAATTCGTTGAAGCGCTTCTTGAATCCGATGGCTTCGGATTTTAATTTTTCTGCTTCGGCAACTTCTCCTATGCTCTTGAGAACTTCCGCAATCCCGACTTTAGACTTGTAAATATACGACTGCATTTCGCAGGTGCCGAGCGGATCGGACACCTGCGAGCCATCGGCGTGGACGATAGCGTCGCCGGAATCTTTCCATCCCTGATTTTTTTCGCCTTGCTTGGAGCGTGTCTGGTATTTATAGAATCCGCTTTCGTCGCGGCTGTACTTATCCGCCCATCTCAGGCCTCGTAGTGCGGGTTCGAGCAGCGGCTTCACCAGATCTTTCTTGCCGGTCCAGCGCCAGAGTTCCGCAACCAGGCACGGGTAGAAAGAAGAACAGGTTGCAGTTCCGAAATATCGTCCATGAGGCGTGTAGTTGAGCGCCGCCAGGGGATTGGTGTGCAGCTCATGAACCATGCGCCCGGGCTGCTCATCCCGCCAATCGTCTATCTTTTTGCCTAAATGATTGGCAAGCTTCAGGAGAGAGCCACGCATTGTTTCTGTGCTCAGCGAGGCTGCCGCCCGGCCGGAAAAAAGAGTATCCCGTCCGAAAAAGCCGCAATAAATAGGCATGCCAGCGGCAGGAATCCAGGTTGGTCCGAGCGCATCTCTGCCATCCAGATCGAAGAGTCTTAAAGCCGACAAATCAGCCGCGGATTGATGAAGGGTCCGCAACACGATATTCGTCAAATCTTTCTTTTGAGGTGAGCCGTAAGAAGTTGAGGATACAAAGAATCGCCGCCGACGGCGGTCGCCTTCTGTTCCCCAGAAACGAAGGTCTTTGCCCTCGAGCTGCGCTGTCCATCGCAGCGTTGCGCGCCATACTTCCTTTGGCTTAAGAGTCACGCGAAAACGGATGGTAGCTTTGCGGTACTCTGGCGGCTGCTGATCATGCGTGATTCCAAGATAGATGGCGCGATGAACAGAAGCCGTTCCGGAATCGCCCTGATGGCGGTATCGGTGTTTCAATTTGTAGCCGAAACTTAACAAGCGATCTGGAGTTGTTTCGCTCCGTAAAACTGAAAGATGGCCTTTTTGTCGGCGCGGTCCATACGCCTCGGAAGGATCGGCGAAATCGGCTGCGACCTTCAATTTAAGCGTGAACCTGGTTTTGATCTGCGTGTGATTCGTCAGCGTCAGTCTTTCTAGTAAACCTTCCCCAACGGTGCGTTCAATGCGAAGTTCGACTGCCTGCTGGGCGGGATTGCATTTATTTCCTTTGCGCTCGCATTCTGGCGGCGCAAAAATGTAGTAGGCAAGATCGCGGTGTTGCTCTATCGCCGAAAGCGCACTGAATGTCGGCGCGCTGCCATTCACCTTCCACTGGTAGCGAGACAACACGCGAGTCTCGTAGACCCAAAGGCCCTGATCTCCCTCACACTGAATCGATCCGTCAAGCGCGGTCGTCAGGACCGTACGTCCCTGGCTGATGGAGTGATGATCCCCGCGAGGCTGTAAATGGATTAGAAGGCGACTGTCGAAATGGTTCATATCGGTCATATGCAAAGTGCCGCTATGGCGACCTCGCGAGTTGGTGGAAGGTAACACAACATGCTCAGGCTCAGGCGACAAAGGCGAGAAGACACCAATGCCGCAGCTTGGAGGCCAATGTGAATCAAATTGTACGAATGCTTTCGCTTCCCGATTTGGTGCGTTATCGTTAGTTCAGGCATCAATTTGCGTTCATGAATTTAGGAGCAAGTCCTTGTTGAACATTGACAGCGGGGGTATGGGAGGAGTCATTGCGAGGGCGATACTCCGCTGCGCGTTGATGCTCAGCAGTAACGAGCTGCATGCACGGGAGGTATCGGGTGTCACCATGCCGGAGGTAATCAGCGTTCGGGGCAACAATTTGCGGTTGAACGGCATGGGCACGCTGAAGAAGGCCTTTTTCATCAAAGTTTACGTGGTCGGCCTCTACCTCGAGACGCCGACGACGGACGCGAGGACAGCGGTCGTTACCGATGAGGCCAAGCGCATCGTTATCGATATGCTGCGGGATGTCGACCGCAAGACGTTTGTGGGTGCGGTAGAGGCGGCGATTATGCTTAACTCAGGTCCGGCCATGCCAGCTCTTCGCTCAAGGGTCGATCTCCTGGAGAAGTCTCTCCCCGCTCTGAAAAAAGGGGACCTGCTCGAATTTACCTATCTGACCGGCGCCGGTACCTTAATGCGCTGCCATGGCCAGAATTTGACGATTTTGGGTGAGGACTTTGCCCGCGCACTGTTCTCTATCTGGCTGGGTCCAAAGCCAGTCAATGGCACTCTCAAGCGCGAGTTGCTGAGCCCGTCCCTCAGATAGTCCTGCCTTCGCTCTGCGATGCCTGCGTGCTGATTTAATCCATTAGGTCGGAACCACGTGATTGGTGACACGAAGCCAATTCATACAGTGCGTTCGTTGAAATTGTAACGTCAACCGCCCATTGACACGATTGATGTCAAATGTGATGGTGGTAGCCGGCAACGTCTATGGCGCGCAACATTACGAAACCTACTGTTCGCGACCTCCTAGTCTCGGCGTATACAGTGCCGACGGACTTCCCCGAATCAGACGGAACGCTTAAGTGGGACAACACGACGCTTATCCTGGTGCATGCGAGTGTTGGCGACGAAGTTGGGATCGGCTACACCTACGGCGATCTTGCGACCGCGGAGCTAATATCCCATACGCTGATTCCTATCGTGCGCGGACGCGATGCCATGAACATCCCCGCTTGCTGGTCGGCAATGCGGCACGCGATTCGCAACCTGGGGCGTCCCGGAATCTGTTCGATGGCCATCGCTGCGGTCGACATTCCGCTCTGTGGGATCTGAAAGGCAAACTTCTGAACCTGCCGTTGGTGCTCTGCTGCAGGGTGCCGCCAGCCGAGCATCGAAATCTACGGAAGCGGCGGATTCACTTCTTACACCGAAGAACAATTGCCGGAAGCAATTGGCAGGATGGGCCGAGAAGGAATCAAAGCCGTAAAGATGAAGATTGGCCGCGACCCGACAGACGACGTGCTCGGGTAAGGCGGCGCGCGAAGCGATAGGACCCGACGTCGAGTTATATCGTGGATGCCAATGGCGCGTATTCGCGCAAACAAGCGCTCTCATGGCAGAAAAGTTTACGGAATTTGATGTGAGCTGGTTTGAAGAGCCGGTTACATCGGACGATCTAGAAGGCCTGCGGCTGATTCGCGACCGCGTCCCGGCGGGAATGGACATCGCCGCGGGTGAATACGGATATGACTGCCGTACTTCAAGCGCATGATTGACGCCGGTGCGGTGGACGTTCAGCAAGCGGACGCGACGCGTTGCGCTGGCATCAGCGAATTTCTCAGAGTCGGCGCGCTGTGTGACGCGGCAAACCTGCCGATGTCGGCACATACATCGCCTTCGATTCATCTGCATCCCTGCTGCGCACTCTCGCGCCTGCGAAACATCGAATACTTTCACGACCATGTTCGAATCGAGAACATGTTTTTTGACGGAGTGATTCAACCCGTCGATGGCCGGCTTCATCCCGACCTTTCGCGGCCGGGCATTGGTCTCGAATTTAAGAAAGCGGACGCTGAACGGTATGCAGCCTAGAGACGCTAATGGATTCTGAGCGCGTCTCCCGCATACAAGACGGTTTGCGTTCGTCCAATTTGGCTGCGTTAGTCTTCGCCCTTCCTTCGCATGTTCTGTTGCTCACCGGATTCTGGCCGGTGGTTGGCGAGAGTATCGCTATCTGCGTTCGTGATGGTCCCACAGTGTTGTTAGTTCCTGAAGATGAGGAGGACTTGGCGCACACCGGATTCGCGGACTCGGTCGAGACATTTGCGCCGGAGACTCTCAATGTCATGGGCAGCATTGTCCAGGCGGTGAAGCCTCGGTTGGCCGATATTTTCCACAAGCTCAAACTCGGCATCAGAACCCGTGGGGATTGAATCGGGCGCTGGCTCGCAAGCCGCGTCTTACCTGGCGATGCATCTTTTCGGCAATAACCTAACAACTATGCTGCATGTATTGCTGCCAAAAGCGCAATTTGTCATCGCCGATGATGAATCGGAAGCCCTGAGTTCGGTAAAAACCACTCAGGAGATTGATCGAATACGCCAAGCGTGCGCGATCGCAAAAAATGCGTTCGCCGTGGGAGCCTCCGGTCTGCGGTCAGGCATCATAGAACCGGAAGCCGCACAAATGTTTCGCGCTCCGCTCAGCACTACCGAAGTCCCCGGTCGCCAGATTCACCGCCGCGATGGTTTTGCTTTTTGCATGTCCGGACCAAATTCCGCGAAGGCTTATGCGGCATACGCGCGAACCCGATGGCGAATGATTGAGCCGAAAGACCTGGTGATGATTCACTGCAACTCTGACGTGGACGGTTTCTGGACCGACATAACGCGCACGTACACGCTGCAATCTCCCGACAAACGGCAAGAGAAAATGAAGTCGGCTGTTTTCGCGGCGCGCGAAGCTGCTTTAGAGAGGATCAAGCCCGGGATTCGAGCCGCCGAAGTTGATGTCGCCGCGAGAAAAGTGATTGAAGAAGCCGGACTAGGTGAGTATCTCAAGCACGGAACCGGGCATGGGGTCGGTTTCTCCCCGATGAGCGCTTACAGCGTGCCGCAACTTCACGCCCAGTCTCAAGACATATTGCAAGAAGGAATGGTTTTCAACATCGAGCCTGCTGTTTACATCGAAGGCTACGGTGGGCTGCGTCATTGCGACATGGTGGCAGTAACCGAAACCGGCTATGAATTACTTACAGACTTTCAGTTGGACGCTGACAGCCTCACGCTATCTAACGAAAACTGACAAAGATTGATGGAGACAAAATCATGGCGAAGACAGTAGCGGATTTATTAGTCGAGCGCTTAATCAGCTGGGACGTGGATACGATTTTCGGGTTCCCCGGCGACGGCGTAAACGGAATCTTCGAGGCCCTGCGCACTCATAAAGACAAATGAAATTATTCAGGTAAGGCACGAAGAGGCGGCCGCATTCGCGGCATGCGGGTATGCAAAATATTCCGGGCGGCTCGGAGTGTGCATCGCTACCTCCGGTCCCGGCGGCGTGCATCTTCTGAACGGTCTTTACGATGCCAAGTGCGATATGCAACCGGTGCTCGCTATCACCGGGCATACGTTCCATGACCTGATCGGAACTCATTATCAGCAAGACGTCGATCTAGACAAGTTATTCATGGACGTTGCCGAGTTCAACCAGCGCATCATGGGGCCCGGCCACGTGAACAATATTGTGGACGAAGCGATCAAGACTTCATTAACCCGCCGTGCGGTGAGCCACATCACGATTCCCAAAGATATTCAGGAGTGGACTTCGAAGGATGAAGAGCGCTCGATCGCGAATATACCTCATCACAGCTCCGATACATATGCGGCTGCCCATCCCGTTCCATCGCGGCAGTCGCTAGAAGCTGCCGCTGAAGTAATCAATCAGGGTTCCAAGGTCGCCATTCTTGCTGGGGCGCGGCTGCTTAAAGGCGAGAGCGAGGTTTTGCAGTTGGCGGAAAAGTTAGCCGCTCCCATCGTGAAGCCATTACTGGGAAAGGCGGTCGTGCCGGACGACAACCCCTACACCACGGGAGGAATCGGCTTGCTCGGTACCGCGCCTTCGCACGAGGTGATGAAAGATTGCGAGACGCTGATCATCGCCGGAAGCGGATTTCCCTACATGGAGTTTTATCCCAAGCCCGGTCAGGCGAAGACGGTGCAGATTGATATTGATCCGGCACGCATCGGCTTGCGGCACCCGGTTGATGTTGGTTTGGCGGGTGAGTGTCAGGCTGTCTTGCAAGCGCTTCTGCCGCTGATCCGAAAGAAGGAAGACCAAAGCTTTCTTACCGAGGCGCAGGGCAACATGAAGAAATGGAATCACCTGATGCAAGAACGCGGCACGCGAAAAGACAAGCCGATGAAGCCACAGGTGGTGACGTGGACATTTGAACAAACTGCTGAATGCCGACGCTATCGTCTCGTCAGATAGCGGAACCATCGCGACCTGGACGGCACGCTACATCGAAATGCGTGGCGATATGAAATTTTCATTATCCGGATCGCTCGCGACTATGGCCAACGGGCTTCCTTACAGCATTGGCGCGGCGGTTGCGTTTCCCGGAAGACAGGTTGTGTGCATTGTTGGCGACGGCGGCCTGACCATGCTGATGGGAGAAATCGCGACCCTGGTGAAGTACAAGCTCAAGGTCAAAGTGATTGTCATAAAGAATAATGTGCTGGGACAAATCAAGTGGGAACAGATGGTGATGGAGGGCAATCCTGAGTATGGAGTTGAGCTCGAGCCTATCGATTTCGCCGGCGTTGCGATGGCCTGCGGCGCTGCGGGTTACACCATCGAAGATCCCGAACAGGCGGCGGCAGTTTTGCGGGAAGCGCTGGCGCATCCCGGACCTGCGGTAGTGCAGGCGGTGGTTGATCCCAACGAACCCCCGCTCCCCGGCAATGTCACTTCAGAGCAGGCGTTCAAATTCGCGGAGTCGCTGGCGAAGGGACAGAAAGACAGTTGGAAGATTATCAAGACCGTGCTGAAGGATAAGATTCGCGAAGTTATTTAACCCAAACATCGCCAACCACAAAGAGCGGGATCAACATGAATTTCTTCGAGAAGACCGAGCGTGATCAATCGAGCAACCACGGTCTTCTCGGTGACTTCGGCGATGTAGAGCACTCGATAATCCATCACATAAGAGAAGGCAGATTTCAACGGAGCCTTTCTCTCATGGCGGGCCTCTCGAGCGCGATTGCCGGCCTCGAAGTTTGTTACGAGCACTATCGCGGCAGTTACAGCAATCCCATCATGTACACGCCGGTGATTTTGAGCGGAGCGCTGTTCACGGCTGGGGTGGCGGGCGCGGTGAATCGGCGTGCGGCTCGCACCGTTTTGCCGGTCGTCTCTGTGCTGACCTTGGCCGATTGTCTTATCGGATTTGGATTTCATGTTCGCGGCATCAAGCGCAAGCCGGGAGGCTGGCGGCTTGCCTCTTACGAACATTATCATGGGTCCGCCGATTTTTGCGCCATTACTGTTCGGTACAAGTGCATACCTCGGCTTGGTAGCTTCGTTTTTGCGGCGTGAGAATCCGGCGCAGCAGGCGAGGCGACGGCCGGTCCCGCCATGGTCGAAATTCTTTCCGGAAAGGCTGGCCCACCACGAAACCACGCTGGTGCAGGAACTGCGAGAAGGCCAGTTTCAAAAACATCTGGCGATGGCCACCGCAGCGGCGGCTTTTTTCAGCGGCATCGAGGCTCTCTACTCGCATTACAAAAATAATTTTAAGTACACCGCGCAGTGGACCCCGATTGCGATCTCCGCGCTTCTGATGGGAACGGCCGTTGGCGCGGCTAAAAGTCCACGAGTGGCGAAAAGACTTTTGCCGGGGGTTTCCGTTCTCGCGATCGCGGATGGCGCAGTGGGATTTTGTTATCACGCGCGCGGCATCGTTCGCCGCCCCGGCGGCTTAAAGCATCCCGTGTACAACCTGATATACGGGCCGCCAATATTCGCCCCGCTGCTTTTTGCGGCCTGCGGATTCCTCGGAGTTCTAGCCAGCATGTTTCGGAGAGAAGTGTCGTAGAAGCACGGAGACAAGTTCGGAGAAAAGACTGATGCCGATACCGAATAAGGATGCGAGACCGGTTGATCCGAAGACCGGAGAGCCACTGGAACCGCGTGCGCAACCTGGATATTATCCCGGGTTTAACACGCTTCAGCAAAAAAACTTCTGGGATGAGGCGACGCGAAAAATAGTTCTTGCCAGGGTTGAGAAAATTCCGCCCATCCGCTTTTTCTCACCCGAAGAAACGTAGCTAATGAAAGCAGTATGCGATCGAATTCTTCCGCAAGACGACCGCGAAGAATCTCACAAGATTCCGATCGTTAATGTCATTGACGAGCGCCTGTACTCTGGCCGCCTCGATGGCTACCGATTTGCAAGCATGCCTCCCGATCATGAGGCGCACCGGCTTGGATTATTGGGAATCACCGAAGTCTCACGACATATGTTTCAGCGGCAATTTGTGGACCTGAGCCCTCTGGAGCAAGAGGCGGTACTTAAAACCATCCATGATGGCGATCCTCCAGCCGGCTATGAGATTTGGCAAAAGATGCCGGTCCATCGTTTCTGGCTGCTGCTGGTTCAGGATGTTGTCGGCGCATATTATGCGCATCCTTATGCGTGGGACGAAATCGGCTTCGGCGGTCCGGCATATCCGCGGGGATACATGCGTCTGGAAAATGGCGAACCGGAGCCGTGGGAAGTTAAAGAGCGCCGCTATGAATGGGCGGCACCGACGGACTCGCCGTCGGCGGAGTTCACCCCAGTTGCGGATTAGAGGAACATAAAGGCAGCCCCGGCCAGGGAGGCACGCATTGAAAAAGCCTCTGCTCGGCGCTTTTGGGTCTCAGGACACAAACACATGCTCGGGGCGATGCAGCTCTCGAATTTCCGATGCGCCGCTACAGCAACGATGAGGAGGTGGATTACTGCATCGTCGGAGTGGGATCGGCTGGCGGAGTGTTTCTGCAACGCCTCGCGCGCGCAGGATTCAGAGTTGTTGGCATCGAAGCGGGACCATTCTGGGATACGGAGAGTGATTGGGTCAGCGACGAAGCCGGATCCCACAACCTCTACTGGAACGAACTGCGAATTACCGGGGGTCAAGATCCTCTCGCCCTTGGCGCAAACAACAGCGGTCACGGCGTCGGCGGCGGATCGGTGCACTGGGCTGGCTTCACGCCGCGCCTGCATCCTTCCGATTTCCGCGTTTACTCGGAAGATGGCGTCGCGGTGGACTGGCCAATTTCCTACGAAGACATAAAACCTTATTACGAATTACTCGAAAAAGAAATTCCGGTGTCGGGCCCAGCTTACTATCCGTGGGGCGACCCGCATGGATACCCTTACGGCCCGCATCCCATGGGCGGATGCGGCGAATCTTGATTAAAGGCTGCACCAAGCTGGGCATCGGCGTCAGCATCGGCGGGCCGGTTGCGATCCTTGCGGGTTCGCATGGTGATCGCCCGCACTGCATCTATCGCGGCTTTTGCATTCAAGGATGCAAGGTCGGCGCCAAGCAGAGCACGCTGATATCGCACGTTCCCGATGCGATCGAGCATGGCGCGGAGATTCGCGACCATTCATGGTCTCGCGAATCTTGATCGGGAAAGACGGACGTGTCACCGGAGTGTTTACTTCGACCGAGACGGCCGCGAATTAGCAGAAAGCCAAGGCGGTCATCGTGTGCGGATATGCCATCGAAACTCCGCGTCTGCTTTTGAACTCGGCCTGCCCGGCCACGAAAACGGCTGGCAAATTCTAGCGGAACAGTCGGCCGCTATCTGATGGCGCAGGCGGGAAACGTCGTGCTGGGCCGTTTTGACGAACTGGTGCGGATGTACAAAGCGCCGCCTGCGCACGCACTGACTGAAGAATTCTACGAGACCGATCCCAAGCGGGGATTTGCGCGAGGGTTCGCGGTGCAAACGGTGGGTCCACTGCCGATTGCCTTTGCCCGGCAAATGATGGTGGCTAAAGGCGCATGGGGATGGGGCATGCGCCAGGTCATGATGGACTACAACCATTGGGGCGCGATCGCGCTGCTGGGAGAAATTCTTCCCTGGGAAGACAATCGGGTTCAAATCGCAGACGAAAAAGACCGCATGGAATTCCAGTTGCGAAAGTGACATTCGGCCTGCGCGACAACGACAAGAAACTATCGAGTTCGGCAAGAACAAAGTAATGGAAATCATGTGGGCTGCCGGCGCCAAAGAAGTAGTGCAGGAGGCGCGTTATGCGCACCTGGTTGGCGGCGCACGCATGGGAAACGATCCGCGAACTTCGGTGGTCGATAAGTTTGGACGCAGCCACGACATTCCCAATTTATTTGTGTGTGACGGCAGCGTGTTGCCGACTCAAGGCTCGGCGAATCCGGGACTGACGATCCAGGCGTTAGCGGCAAGGACAGCCGATTATCTGATTTCTCAACATGGCGAGACATATACCAGAACAACTCGCAGCATGGAGCAACCGGCAATTCGCTACGACCTGTCGCCGCCGGGAACATGGCGCCATGGCGTCCCGCGTATTGCATGAACCGGATGGCCGAGAAAACCCGTCGGCTTTGTTGGAACTAGTGTTGGGCAAGAGAAAGGAAAGTACATGTCATCACGGAACGGAAGCAAACCCGAAGTTGTTGTGATAACCGGAGCATCGGCAGGACTTGGCCGCGCCACGGCTAGAGCCTTCGCAGCGACAGGCGCGCACATTGGACTTCTCGCGCGCGGCAAAGATGGCCTGGAAGGGGCGCGGGCTGACGTGGAAGCGGCCGGAGGCAAGGCCCTGGCAATCCCGACCGACGTTGCCTTCAGCGATCAGATCGAGGCCGCTGCCGAGGCGGTCGAGAAGGAGTTCGGCCCTATTGACATTTGGGTAAACGACGCGATGACAACCATCTTCGCCCCCTTCAAAGAAATCAAGCCAGAAGAATTCAAGCGTGCTACTGAGGTTACTTATCTCGGAACCGTCTATGGCACCATGGCCGCCATCAAGAGAATGTACCCACGCAACCGGGGGACCATTGTTCAAGTAGGGTCGGCGCTCGCCTACCGTTCGATTCCTTTGCAATCGCCCTATTGCGGCGCTAAACACGCCATTATGGGCTTTACCGATTCTTTGCGTTCGGAGCTCATTCACGATCACAGTGACATTCATCTGACCATGGTCCAGATGCCAGCTCTGAACACGCCACAATTCAATTGGTGCGAGACCCGCCTGCCGCGGCATCCCCAGCCGGTGCCCCCGATTTTTCAGCCGGAGGTTGGCGCGGAAGCCGTCGTTTGGGCAGCGCATCATAGGCGGCGGGAGGTTTATGTGGGCGGACCAACCGTGCAAGCCATCGAGGCCAACAAGATTGCCCCAGGCTTGCTGGACTTATATCTCGCGCGCACCTGCTACGACGGGCAGCAGACTGATGAGCCGGTGAAGCCAGATCGTCCCAATAATTTGTTTGAGCCGGTGCCGGGAGACCACGGCGCTCACGGAATCTTTGACAGCCGCGCGCATGACAGCAGCGCCCAGCTTTGGCAAACCACTCATCGCGGTTGGCTAGCTGCGGCCGGCGTGGGCGTGGCCGCTCTGGCATGCGCGACCGTGTTTGGAGTCAAGCGATGGAGCTGATTCAAAGGAATAAGCGGAAGGCGGAGGCGCTGGGTTTGAATCTTCGCGATGGTTCGCGGAAGTCTCTCCGGCGCCGCCGAAGTATTTTTGGATTATTCCTGGCCGCGAGCGCCTCCATGAGTGTGATCGCCTTGTATCAACTGGGGATTTTGAAACATATCCCCGAACCGCATTTATCCATATTTGATTCAGCGAAAGTAACTGGCTCGCCGAAAGCGTATTCGCTTCTTCAAACGCCTGATGCCGTGCTGGCGTTGGGAAGTTATGCGGCAACTATGACGCTGGCTGCAATGGGCTCGTCCGCGAGGGCAACCGAACATCCGATGATTCCGCTAACTCTGGCCGCGAAGGTGGGACTCGATTCCGCTTTAGCCCTGAAATACACGTTCGATGAATTGGTCGAATTATCGGGCGTTGTGCTTTTGGTGTTTGCTCAGCTCCGCCGCGACAGTCGCGCTGCCGTGCCGCTGGCGATTGCGGAGGGCCGGGCCGCGCTACGCTCCCTTAATTTTAATACTCAAGCTCGGAATTATGCCGAATTTTCAGTTCACTGATGCGCAGGTGCATCAGCTCACCGCTTACTTGGAGACATTACAATGAGCGACGTTCCCTACATGCCGCAAATGCCGGCTACGTCGGAACTGGCCAAGGCAACGGCAGAGCAAGAGAAAGCAGGCATGCTTGCCTGGGTCGCGACCGTTGACCACAAAAGAGTTGGGATCATGTATTTGGTCGCGAGCCTCGTGTTCTTCGCGGTGGGCGGCATAGAAGCATTGCTGATGCGTATCCAACTTGCCATTCCAAACAATGCGTTTCTTTCCCCCGACCAATACAACCAGATTTTTACCATGCACGGCACCACAATGATTTTTCTGGTCGCCATGCCGGCGCTTACGGGCATGGCGAATTATTTAGTGCCGCTCATGATTGGCGCCAAGGATGTGGCGTTTCCGCGGCTCAATGCATTCAGCTTTTGGCTGCTTGCCTTCGGCGGACTTTTTCTATACTTCAGCTTTCTCGCGGGAGGAGCACCCGCCGCCGGATGGTTCAGCTACGCTCCGCTCAGCGAAAAACCTTACTCGTCAACTACCGGTGTTGACTACTACGCGATTGGACTGTTCGTGTTGGGAATTGCGTCCATCGCCGCCGCCATTAATCTGATCGCCACGATTTCCGGATTTCGCGCGGTGGGCCTAACCATACGCCGCCTTCCTTTATTTGTGTGGATGGTGCTGGTTACTCAGGTACTGATCCTGCTCGCGCTGCCCGCTCTCAACGCATCACTCGCAATGTTGCTGATTGATCGCCTCATGGGCGGTCACTTCTTTGTCACCGATGCAGGGGGCTCGGCTTTGCTGTGGCAGCATTTTTTCTGGAGCTTCGGCCATCCCGAGGTCTACATCGTTGTACTGCCAGCCTTCGGGATGATCTCAGAAGTGATCCCGGTATTCTCGCGCAAAGTTATTTATGGCTACGAATTCGTTGCCGCATCCACTGTGGCCATTGCAGTATTGAGCTTTCTGGTGTGGGCGCATCACATGTTCGCGGTTGGCTTGGGTCATTCGATAGATGTTGTGTTCGCCATAGGCAGCATGTTGATTGCCGTCCCTACGGGAGTAAAGATTTTCAATTGGATTGCGACCATGTGGGGAGGTTCGATTCGCTTTACCACTGCGATGCTTTTTGCTACCGGTTTTCTGGTGACGTTCACCATCGGCGGCCTGAGCGGAATTTCTTTTGCGGCCTTCCCTATCGATTGGCAGGTGACAGATACCTACTATCTGGTGGCTCACCTTCATTACGTTCTTTTTGGAGGTACGGTCTTCGCACTCTTCGCCGGCGTTTACTATTGGTTTCCGAAAATCAGTGGCCGGATGCTCTCAGAAAGACTCGGCAAATGGCATTTCTGGCTGATGCTGCTGGGTTTCAATATGACGTTCATGGTGCAACATTTTCTCGGACTGATGGGCATGCCGCGCCGCGTATTCACCTACCCCGATTTGCCGGGGTGGGCGGCTTTAAATATGACTTCTTCCATCGGAGCCGGAATCATGGGGATTGCGGTAGCAATTTTCTTGTGGAACCTGATCGCCAGCTCCATGAACGGAGAGCCAGCCGGGAATAATCCGTGGAATGCATGGACACTGGAATGGGCGACCACGTCTCCGCCGCCGCAGCACAATTTTGATCTCTTGCCGCCGATACGTAGTCGGCGGCCGCTGTGGGATATTGCGCACCCGGAAGATCCGGACTGGAAACATGGACACTGAAAATACCATCGAACGTTTCGTGACGGTGGATACATACGAGTTCGCCGTGACGCTCTTCCTGATCTCGGAGGGGGCGTTCTTCGCGTTCCTGATTATCGCTTACGTATATTTCCACGTTTCGATGACGTCTGGCCCTAACGCAAGCAACAGTTTGGACCCGCTAAAAACCGGCATCTATACTCTGTTTCTTCTCGCCAGCAGTTTCACTATGGGGACGGCGGAACGAAAGCTCAGGCGTGGCAGCCGCCGCGGCTTCGAAGGGTGGCTGCTTACGACAATCATTTTCGGCGCGATTTTCCTCTTCGGTCAGGGGCGCGAATATTTCCATTTGTATAGCGAAAATGTGACTGTGAGCCGGAATGTATTCGGCACTTCGTTTTTTACGCTGACCGGATTTCACGGGCTGCATGTTTTGTTGGGATTGCTCTGCCTCTGCATTCTGTTTGGTCTGGCGCTGGCTGGTGATTTTCAGGATGGACGATCAAATGCCATCCGATCAGTAGCCCTGTATTGGCATTTTGTGGATTGGGTCTGGGTGGTTATTTTTTCTGTGATTTACGTATGGGCTCTTTTTTGAGGCTGACTCGTTGAGGTTTTTGACATGACCAACTGGCACCTACTGTTATCTGCGTGGGACTGGGAGCCATCCGTGATCATCGGATGCGTTCTCTTGCTGTTTTGTTATGCGGCTGTCCTGCGATTTCGGTTTCAGCGACAATGGCTATCTTTTGCGGCGGGAGTTTTGGTGTTGTTTCTTGCATTGGTCTCGCCGATTGACACACTTGCGGATGAATATCTTTTCAGCGCACACATGGTGCAGCACATTCTTTTGATTCTCGTAGTGCCTCCGTTATTGATCATGGGCATTCCGCGGGAGCATATCCAGCGACTATTGCGGAATTCAGTGGCCGCACGCGCTGAGCATTTTTTGAGCAAGCCTCTGCTGGCGTGGACTCTCGGAGTCGGAACTATGTGGCTCTGGCATTGGCCGCCACTCTACAGCGCCGCGCTTTCGCATGAGGGAATCCATATCGCCGAGCACGTTATGTTTCTTGTCACAGCCACGATTTTCTGGTGGCCGATGCTGAATCCGCTTGCGGAATCCCGCTTATCTCCGCTAGGTGCGGTTGTGTATCTCTTTGGCGCCTGCACAGCGCACACTGTTCTGGCGATTTTGATTACCTTTGCCCCTATCGGAATTTATCCGTCTTACTTGCAGCCAGCCGACTCGCTTGGAATTCTTCCGCTGCTGCGCAACGACTGGGGAATCACTCCTCGCATGGATCAACAACTGGGCGGACTTTTGATGTGGGTGCCGGTTTGCCTCATCTATCTGGGATTTCTTCTTGCCACGATAATCCGCTGGTATTCCGGTCCGATGGCAGAGGCATCTCCAATTCCAGCGCTTACTTTCGCCACCCCAACCGTGGAGTACGGTCATGACAAATAATCCAACTTCAGATCAGCCTAAACTCGCGGACTCATCCGTGGAGAGCGCCTGGAACCCACCCCGTCCGGAAGTGATTCCGCGCGACACTTACAGTCCCGCAGTATTGGCATTGGCAATAGTCTGCCTTCTTTGGGGATTGCTGACGTCTTACCTCATTTCTTTATTAGGTCTGGTTTTGTTTGTCCTAGCTTCAGCCGGATGGATTGGAGAACTTCGCCATGAGCGTGAATGAGCATGAAGGCGGGCCCGAGTCCGAAGAGGTTGGCTCTCGCGAACTGCAACAACCTGACCGGCGCCGTTTTCTCAATCGAATTAGCCTGGCGCTGAGCGGATTTGCAGCGGTCTTGGTTGGAGTGCCCATAGTCGGCTTTCTGATCGCACCCTTGCTGCGGGAAGTACCGCGAATCTGGCGGCCAGTGGGTGCTGCCAGCGATTTCAAGGAGGGCGATATTGTCGAAGTCTCTTTCGACGACAGCTCCGCGCTTCCCTGGGCAGGTCTCACGCAGAAGACGGCAGCCTGGCTCTACCGCCAGAAGGGGGACGCCTTCGTAGCGTATTCCGCGAATTGCAGTCATCTGGGATGCCCGGTTCGATGGGAATCCGATGCGCAGCTTTTTCTCTGCCCCTGTCACGGAGGCGTGTACTACAAGAACGGCAAAGTTGCTGCCGGCCCCCCACCTCGCGGCCTGACCAAATACCCGGTACGTGTGCAAGGTGGAAACGTGGAAATTCTGACTAGCGAAGCCCCGATCACCTAACCACGTCATGCAGACGCTAATAAAACTTTGGCGATGGTTCGACGACCGCACCGGCGTCTCAACCGTATGGAAGGCCACGGCGGGCCACCTCGTGCCTCCAAATACCGGTTGGGCGTATGTCTTCGGCAGCGCCACGCTAGTCGCGTTCATTATTCAGGTTGTCACCGGCATCGCACTCGCGACCATTTACGTTCCCTCCACCGCGAACGCATACAGCACACTCGAGTTCATTACCAACCAAGCGAAGTGGGGACACCTGCTGCGAGGCATGCACTACTTCGGCGCATCGGCTATGGTCTTGCTGGTCGGGATACACGTGACGCGGACCTACTTAATGGCCGCATATAAATATCCGCGCGAGATGAGTTGGCTCAGCGGCTCAGCGCTGCTCTTGCTGATCGTGGGAATGGGATTCACCGGACAACTGTTGCGCTGGGATCAAATTGCTTTCTGGTCGGTTTACATCGCGGCCGAACAGGCAGGACGCGTTCCGTTCGTTGGCAAACCCATCGCGCATTTCATTCTGGCGGGCGACACGGTGGGCGGCGCTACGCTTAGCCGCTTTTTCGCATTTCATGTTTTCTTCATTCCGATGCTGCTGTTCGGATTTATCGGCATGCATCTGTATTTCGTTATCCGAAACGGGATTTCGGAGCCTCCGAAAAAAGGACGCCCCGTCGATCCCAAGACTTATCGCGCATGGTATGAAGCCATGCTCAAGAAAGAGGGCCTGCCATTCTGGCCGTATGCCGCGTGGCGCGATGTTGTTTTTGGCGTCGCTGTGGTGGTGGTGCTTGTGGTCCTTGCCTGGTTCGTGGGCGCGCCCCACCTTTCGAAACCGCCGGACCCGACGATTCTAAACGCAGAGCCTCGTCCCGATTGGTATCTGTTGTGGTATTTCGCACTTCTCGCGCTGACGCCTCCGAAGGTGGAAAATTATGTCATCGTTCTTGCGCCGCTCTTGTTCGTCCTGTTCCTGATTTTGCCGCCGTTGATCGCCAACAAGGGTGAACGTAGCGCCCTGCGCCGGCCCTGGGCGATTCTGCTGGTGATCACCTGCTGGATGATGATTGGCACTCTATGGATTGAGGGGAAGAAAGCACCATGGTCGCCGGATTTCACAGCCCCGCCTTTGCCTGCGAACGTGATCAATGCGAGCAGTGGACCAGTTTACGACGGCGCGCAATTGTTTCACTCGAAAGGCTGCGAGTACTGTCACACCATCTCGGGACTTGGAGGCCATCGCGGCCCCGATCTCACATATGTCGCAGATAAGCTCTCAACTGACCAAATTGTTATTCGCATCGTGAACGGCGGGACATATATGCCTGCATTCGGGGGCACGCTCAGCAGCCAGGATCTGAACAATATCGTGGCTTTCCTCGATTCCCGCAAATCTCAGCGCCAACCTGGCCCCACCGCGAATTGAGATTTCACTCTTCTGAGCGGTCTTTTTGAGGGGGCTTAGGTTTCTGTTCGAGACCATCCACGATATCCTGGAGCACTCCCAATCGAAACGAGGGGGCGGCGTAGCCTTTCGGCAGATAGTCGTCTGGAATGGCAATTTGGTTTCCATCACGTACCGATGTGAAATGCGGCGACATGATTTCTACGCCCGCAGCGTTGAACTTATCCTGAATATTGGTGTGAAGGCCGGAGTAAATGTTGGCCATCCGGCTGGGCTGATCGGTGTAGGCATTCAGCTCGTAATGAACATAAAAGTCGCCGAGGGCGGTTTGAAAAATAAAGGGCGCGGGCTGCTTCAAAATGTCTTCAGTTGACAGCGCGGCATCAATCAACAGCTTGTGAACGGTTCTCCAAGGCGAGTCATAGCCGATTGTGACTGTGGTGTGGAGAATCAGACCCCCTTCTTTTCCGCTGGCGCTGAAATTGATGATATGGCTCCCCAGCACCATGGAGTTGGCGATTGTGGTTTCGACGTTCTTGATTGTACGCACACGGGTGACGAGGAGATTCTTTTCGACAACGTCTCCCATGGTGTCGGCGATCTTAACCCGGTCGCCGATTTTGAAAGCGCGCATATAAGTAAGGATGACCCCCGCAATAACGTTGGCGATAGCTGAACTCGAACCGAGGGACAGTAAAACTCCGATGAAAATTGAAATTCCTTGCAGGGCGTGCGATTGAGATCCCGGCAGATAAGGGAAAATGATGATCAACGTGAGAGCGATCACCAGGAAGCGAACAATCTTGTATGTCGGTTGCGCCCACTCTGGATAAAAATTAGGGAAGCTGACTGTCCCCCTCGCAAGTTCCGTGAAGATCATCTTGATGAACTTGATCAGATAGAAGGCGACAACGATGAACACGGCAATGAAAAACAAGTTGGGCAGGTAAGCGATGATCCCGTTTTCCATGATGCTGAGCGGCGACAGAACGTAGCCGACCAGCACTTGTGCGTATCCGCGAGTCCATGGGAAGAAACCCAACACCAGCGACGCATAAAAATATAGGGCAATAAGAACGAGAATAAAGCGAAGCAGCTTCCCCAATCCGATAGCGAAATCGGTGATCCGGTTGGCGGGAAGAAGTTCGAATCTTTGAATTCGCAATGAGCGAATGCGCGTACCCCGCCAGGAATTCAGCGTCTTGTAGAGCTTGCGGAACAACAGGCTGAGGATCCAGAAAATTAAAACTAAGACCAGAGTTGCAATCGCGGTATAAAGGGCGCCTGCAAGTATGCTTTTCAGGCTGTATTCCTTGCGGAATGCCATCACAGCGGAGCGAATGCGCTGGGTGTCGTCAGTCGCGAGAGCGACGCGCGATTGCTTGGCCAGTTCTGCATCCCGATCAGTGACGCTCATCACGATGACGTCTTCCGCCATGATGTCGGTTGTGCTTTCTGAGTCGGCGACCGACAGAGATTCGGGCTTGAAGAGAACGTCTTTTGAAAGTTCCTCGATCCGCCTGCTTATGGCGGCGGCGCGGCCTCGGCGGGGAACGAAAGAACGCCGGGCACCGTGAACAGCGGCTTGCCGTTTACGGTGACCGCCGCTTGCGGTACTGGAGGACTCTCTTTTTGCTTAGGCTTGGATTCGCCGCTGGTTAGGCCGGCAGCCATAACAAGAAACACAGCGGCCGCAAGCACGCGAGTTATGTTGCGGCACGTCGTGTCACTTATCATGTCAATCCTTCCGGCGGCTGGGGGCCCATCGCAATTCTATTGCAACATCACGTAAAGCGATGGAGAATCACCCAGATTCGGAGAGGCGGCTGACACGGCTCGTCCCCAGGTCGCGCGCCGCTATTCAACGCGCATTGACTGCCGACCTCTCACCGACGGCCGGGCGCGCTCTCCGCGGGCAATGTTAAAGGCGGTGTTTACCAGGCCGACGTGAGTGAACGCTTGCGGAAAATTGCCTAGCAGCCGTTTGGCGTCGGGATCATATTCCTCGGACAACAGTCCAACATCGTTGCGAATTTCGAGCAGGCGTTCGAATATTTTGACTGCCTCTTCCTGGCGCCCCTGGAGAACATAATTGTCGGCCAGCCAGAATGTACAGGCTAGAAACCTGGCCTCTCCGTGAGGCAAGCCGTCCACGTCCGGGTCCATGGTGTAGCGGGCCACAAAACCATCGTCCATGAGATGCTCTTCGATGGCTTTAACCGTGCCGAGAACGCGGGCATCGGTTGCGGGAAGAAATCCTACCAGCGGCATCATGAGCAGACTGGCATCTAGATGTTTGGAGCCGTAATACTGCACAGAAGAATTCAGATCGGAATCGAAACCCTGGTCACAGACCTGTTTATGAATCTTTTCTCGAAGGGTTTTCCATTTTTTCGTATCTCCGGTGAACCAACCGTGCTCAATCGACTTTATAGCGCGATCCACAGCCACCCAAGCCATCATTTTAGAGTGGACGAAATGCCGGCGCGGGCCGCGCATTTCCCAAATGCCATCGTCGGGCCGCTCCCATCCGGTTTCGAGGAATCCAATCAGAGCCTGGGCAACATCCTCGCCTTCGTCTTCAGGCGGCAGTTTCAATCCCGCCTCGCGGCACTGATACAGCGTGTTCGCCACTTCTCCAAAAATATCCAATTGAAATTGTTTGTACGCCGCGTTGCCGGTGCGGACTGGTGCCGATTTCTCATATCCCGGCAGCCAGGGCAGCTCAAGTTCGGTGAGCCTGCGCTCGCCGCGAAGGCCATACACAATGTTAAGTTCTGAAGGGCTGTCGGCGACGGCTCGCAGAAGCCACTCGCGCCACTCCTGGGCTTCTTCGTGATATCCGGCATCGAGCAGGGAATGCAGAGTCAGCGTCGCGTCGCGCACCCAGCAAAAACGATAATCCCAGTTGCGCACGCCGCCCAGTGCTTCGGGCAGCGACGTGGTTGGCGCGGCCGCGATTCCTCCCGTGGGCAGAAATGTCAAGGCTTTCAGGGTGATCAGAGAACGCAAAACCGCCTCGCGCCATTGGCCTTTGTAAGAGCAGCGATCGGACCATTCCCGCCACCAGTCCTCGGTTTCTTGGATCGCATCCTCCACATTCAAGGTGGAAGGTTCATCCCGATGCGAGGGGTACCAGGTGAGATCGAAAGGAATTTTCTGTCCCTCACTCACGGTAAACGTCGCGACAGTCTTCATGTTCTCGCCACGAAGCGGCACGTCGGTGCGAAAGCCGAGCATGTCCGGTCCGGCAATCGCGGAAATCCCGCGATCGGTTTTTCGTACCCATGGAACTATTGATCCGTAATCGAATCGAATCACCAGTTCCATGTTCATCTTGACTTGTCCGCGAGTACCGACCACCAGTCGCAGTAGATCGGGCATCTTATTGCGCGGGGTCATGCAGTCAATAAGCGTCACCGAACCATGTTCGGTCTCGAATTCGGTCTCCAGGATGAGGGTCCCTTCTCGATAATGGCGGCGGATTGCTTTGACCGGTTCGGCAGGCGCGATGGACCAATGTCCGTTGTCGGCGGTTCCCAACAGCGCGGCAAAACAGGCTGCGGAGTCCAAGTGGGGGAAACAAAGCCAGTCAATTGAACCCTGCTTTGAAACCAGCGCTGCCGTGTGACAGTCGCCGATCATGGCGTAATCTTCTATCGGTATGGACATGGACAAAGACCGCTCCGAAACATAGGAATTGACGAGCTTGGCTTAGATGCAAATTATCGGATGCCCAGCGCATCGAGAAGCATGCGCTCGATTGTTACCTGCCGCGCAAGACCCTGTGAGAAACTTTGAGGCTGAACATGAAGCGATTAATTGTAGCGTCCCGGCGCAACAACATTCGCCGTGAGCGTGCGATCGTCGTTGATCAGGGTCGACATGGAGAACCTCCAATAACCTCATCAGGCTAGACCGCCCCTGGCTACGACGACTGGTCATAATCGCTCTGGGTAAGAAGAATGGAGCAAGCCTTAGACTGAATTGGGACGAGGGGATACTCAGGCCTGACCTATCGTGGCGGATCGGATAGGGGCGTATCCACAGATGTATCATGTCGCCCTTCTGTGTCCACGGCGGCGTCAATTCCAGAAATCAGTTTCGTGAGCTTAGCCAGATCGTGTTCCTTGGCCGCTTGCTCACACTGCTCGATCCAATGCAGCATTTGTTCGGTGGGAACCACGTTGGCCTCCTTCGTCCACCCGCGACAATCGACAAACCTCAGCACAAATATCCGGCGACCACAAAACCAGTCAAAGTTGCTTATTTTGAGATATTGTGACGGCGACTTACCGTGGGTATTTCAACACTTTGTTTCGGTGAACCGCCCACTTATTTGCTTAGCTCCCGTGTTTCTTTCCGCAAGAGACGCTCAGCAATTGTTTCGATGTTATTTTCCTTCTCCGCCCTGGCGCATAACTCACGGAAGCTCTCTCGCGTCTCCGACTGCATATTCACCTCCTCCGAGACAGGCAGTGTGTCACGACCAGTGCCAAGATTTGAAGCCAATAATACTTGGCGCTCCGAATGTGACTCCCTATGGTGCCAAAACGGAACGGTTAGAAATCTCTATTGCTGGATTGGAATGGAGCTGCCCAATGTCTTGCGAGACCGATCACTACTGCTCAGATTCTGTCCCGGGAGCGGAATAGCCTTGCCACATGACAAAGCCTTTAGCAGCTTGTAGGCTTTTCAAGTTGGAAGTGGAGTCAGGCCGGAGCATGCCCCGCAAGATTGAATGATCGAGAGTCTCGGATTAAATGGGGAGATTTCAACGGCGGCGAAAGAAGCGAAAATATCAGCGTCATTCAATGGACACCCGCAAAAAAAGTTAGGGGGATCGAAAGTTCCTGGATATTTATCGGCAGGGCCAAACCGATTCGTTGCTCCACAAAACAAAACGTCCCAGACCGTGTTTAGTCGCGGGACGAATCGCTCGAACAGGTCCCTCCCCCGAGAAACTGTTCGCCACCACCATATGAGGATTGCGGGTTCACGGGAATAGCACTAACGAGCCACAACCCTGCGTAATACTGTTGGGCAATGGCTATGAACTACATGGCGCAGAGCGTGGAACCATTCCGGAACCAAATCCTCGCCGATGCTACACTCGAGCCGCCGTAAATAATTGTCTAGAAGCTAATGCGCCAACGCCGCCCATTCCACTAGCGCCAATTTAATAGCCTGCGTCTCATGTTCGAGGTTTCTAAACATTTCGGGTGCTCCCGCCATTTCTTTGTCGCTTCCCATGGTCTCAAGTTCTTGCGCCGTATTGGTGGCTGCGACCGCCCCGAGGCAACTAAGCTCACCTTTGATGCTGTGGGCACCGCGCATCACACCATCCGCGTCGGATGAGTAAATCGCATCCCGCAATTTGGCCAGCACCTTCGGAGATTCGGCGACGAAGACTTCAATCAGTTCTCGAAGCAGCTCTTCGTCGCCTCCGAGCCGTTCAATGGTTTCAGATTTGTTCCACGTATCAGCGTCCGTGATCGAAATATTCTCATTTGTCTTCTCATCTGGCATGGTTGCCTCACTATCCAGTCCTGCAAGGGTTTGCTCGACATCACTGAACCGTATTGGTTTTGTAAGATATCCATCCATTCCTGATTCCAAACATCGTTCGCGATCGCCCTTCATGGCGTGCGCGGTCATGGCATAAATTGGCAGATGGGTTCCGTCATCTTTTTCTTTTTCCCGAATCGCCCGAGTTGCATCCAGTCCATCCATCTCCGGCATCTGCACATCCATAAAGACCAAATCAAACTTTTGGCTGGAAGCAAGAGCCACTGCCTCTCTTCCATTCTGCGCCAGTACAGACGCGTGTCCCAACTTTACAAGCAATCGCACAACCAACACTTGATTGATGGCGTTGTCCTCCGCGACCAGGACCCGCCGTTTCTTAGGAGATTCGCGAAGACTATGACGAGTAACCAGGTGAGGAACCAGTGCAGCTGTCTGACCTAGCTTGCCACCCAAAACGGTGAGAATGGCGCTCAACAGTTCCCCTTTCAAAACCGGCTTAAGAAGGTAAGCGCATATTCCTACTTCAAGGCATCGAGCCGCCTCGCCCGGTTGGCCCGCGGATGTAAGTAATAATATGGCAGCTTCTCGCAAGGATGGATTGTTATGAAATTTTTCAGCCACTTCGAAGCCATCCATTCCCGGCATGCAAACATCAAGTAGAATGAGGCGAAACGGCTCTTTTTTCTGATGAGCCGCTTCTGCCATGACCATCGCCTCGTAGCCGCTATGTGCGACCACCGGCGACAGCCCCCAGGACCGGGTCATTTCGTGCAAAATCCGGCTGTTCGTGGCATTGTCATCCACAATTAACACTGGCACTCCTTTTAGTTGATTCTGGAGAAGCGGCTCAGGCTTTTCGTCTTCAACAACTGCAGGTTTGAAGTGGGCCGTGAAACGAAAAACGCTTCCCTTCCCGGCTTCACTTTCCACCCATAACTTCCCTCCCATTTTTTCCACCAGTTTGCTGGAAATAGCGAGGCCCAGACCAGTCCCGCCATACTTACGCGTCGTGCTGCTATCGGCTTGAGAAAACGCCTTGAACAGGAGGCCATGCTTTTCGGCAGGGATGCCTATGCCAGTGTCTGAAACGTTGAACTGGAGTTGTATATCACCGTCTTCTGAACCACATTTCTCTATCTCGATTAATACTTCGCCTTTCGCCGTGAACTTAATTGCGTTTCCGACTAAGTTCACCAGAATTTGCCGGAGCCTTCCAGGATCTCCGATTACACGTCGCGGTATATCCGCTGCAGCGTCATAGGCCAGCTCGATTCCTTTCTGATGGGCACGCAATGCCAAAGTTTTCATGGTCTCGCCGACACAGTTATAAAGATTGAATTCAATTTGATCGAGCTCAAGCATGCCGGCCTCAACTTTGGAAAAGTCGAGGATGTCATTTACCACTGAGAGCAAGGCCTCGCCCGAGGTCCTAACCATAAGCAAATAATCCTGCTGCTCCTTGCTGAGAACTGTATCGAGAGCCAATTCCGTCATACCCAGAATTCCGTTAATCGGGGTTCGAATTTCGTGGCTCATATTGGCGAGAAACTCGCTCTTAGCCCGATTTGCCTCCTCTGCGACCTCCTTCGCCGTAATCAGATGGGTATTAATCGCTACGAGTTCGGCGGTGCGAACCGTGACTTCATCTTCCAAATGATTTCGCTGCCGCTGCAAATCGCCGTCTCGTTGCTCGATTTTGGCGAGCATGACATTAAAGCCATCCACAAGAAGACCTATCTCATCATGGCTCAGAACCGGCGCCCGCAAACTATAATTCTCCTCTTTCGAAACCTTCTCTATGGTCCGTACTAATTGGGATACAGGCACGGAAATTAATTGTTGGAATTTGGAAGCAAGCAGAAACGCAATCAGAGACGAGGCCAATAGAACAACCGCGATGACGGCCGCGTAACGCTGCAAGCGCTCATACATTTCTCCAAGATCGGACTCAATGTAAACCGTGCCAATACGGTCGCCTTGTAAGTAAATTGGACGGAACTCAGCAAGCTGGCCGCGGGAAAAATGCGTCCCAATTGTTTCAGGTGACGGGGGAACCATCGGGGCACTGTCAGGATCACGTAAATACTTGGCGAAAGGCTTGCCATCGGTGTCGTATATGCAAGCTCCCGTGATATGAACCTCCGCAACTAGGGCTGCGAGTACATCCTCAGCCGCTTTTCCGTCATGAAATGTTAGAGCGGCGGTGCTGTTGCGGCCGATGACTTCGGCAAGCGTCGCAAGATCGCGGGCCATACTTCGCCGGAAAGACACGACATCGTAAGCTCCCATAGCCACGCAGGCCAGCAATAAGGTGACCGCGCTGATGGCCATAATAATGGCCGTCAGTTTCCGGCTGAGCGACATGTCGCGCAAGGAGTGCATCAACGTTTTTCGCCTGGGGTCTTGCCCACAACGGCCTTGGCCACACTCAATAGCCTGGCGCTAATCTTCAAATGAGCGTGCTCCGCAGCATCAAGGTTAGCTTCGAAGCGAATACGGTCTCCGTCTGACACAAAGTTAATGATCCCGCCATCATCGGTAAAGCCCCATGTGTCGCCTACCGTCAAAACACTGGCATCACTCAGCTGCGGCAAAATCTGTCGCATTTTTTGCTTATCTGAAACTGCTATGAACACAATTTGACAGGACCTTGCTCCCGCTGCGTCTGCTTTGTAAGAAATCTCGATACGCCGTCCGCTGACGGTCTTGCCTGCTATCGAATCTTCGAGTGCGTGGCCGAACGGATTTAAACCCATGACACATATCTCCAGAGGCGCGTCCGGGCTAGAAAAAGTATTCGCGGGCCATTCGACGAACTTGGCGAAATTAAACAAGTACGCAGCTTTCACTTGGTATTCTTTGGTGGTCGCCTCTTGGGAAACGCACGGACCAGGAATCATGGCCACCGAGAAAATAATCAGTGCTTGCAACGTCACGCACCTAGGCTTTCCCGATAATCGTGATGAAAGTCGATTGTACCCAGACTCGCCCATCCTTCTGCCTTAGAGTTGCCGCTTGACTATTTACATTGAGAGGTTCGGCTTTTTGCTGCCATGTGACCTTGACGACAAAAGACCGAGGTACCTCTCCTGCGGGCCCAACCAGGATTGAGGGCAAACTTTCCACGTGTTGCTCGGATTGCAGGTTGCGGACCCAAATCGCGAATGTCCAATGCGAAGTCGCGTGCCAAGCCCCCCAACATCCACCCGATTCAAGGTGGACTCCGGCGGCCGGAACTCCGAAGGCTTGGCTCGCCTGCACCGGCAATGCACTGTAGTGATAAAGTCCCGAATCGAATTAGTTCGTTGCGGCAAGTCCAATCGGGACTGTAAATTGAACTCGTGGCGTGGATTTACTGCAGCAGCGTTGGGGAACTGCCACGAAGTTCGGTTATCCCTGGCAACAGAGTCCAGTGGCTAACCGGCCTCCATTGCAGGCTAAGTTCCGCGCCGTGGGTTTCTGCTCTCCCTGCATTCACGAATGTCGCCTGAAGCAGAGGGCTGTTGGCAACTGGGTGAGCAAGTGACTCCGTAATGAGGTTGGCATAATCGTTGTAGTAGAGTGCGAGATCAAGGGAGAAAGCCAGAACCGGCTGATAGCGGTAGCCCAGCTCGTATGCCTTCAAACGTTCTGACTGCAAAGCCGGGTTACCGACGACCTCGACGTAAAACGGAATGCCATTCGAGATTCCGGCGGGCACAACGAATTGGAGGTTGCTCTCGTCCCGCGCCGGGGAGCGCACGGCGCGCGCGACGCTTGTCCAGACGGTGTGCAGCTTGGTGGGCGTCCATACAGCACAGTCCGCACTTGGGGCTGGTACTCGAATCCGGAATAGTCGTTGTGTTCCACTTTGGAACCAACGATAACCTTAAATGATCGGGAACAACCACGAACTCGTACTGCGCAAAGCCGCTGACAACGTTGTCACGGCGCCGCTGGGGCACAACAGGCCGACTACTCGTCCGGGTCACTTTGTCGCCGGTGCTGAGGAAGGATGCGCCCCAGATCAGGGAATTCCTGGCATTGAACTCATGGGTGTGCTGAAATTCGACATCACACCGGTTGCGCATTTCACCCGCTGTCCCTTCGCGGGTGTACCAATCGCAGTAGGTCAGCAACTCCGTGGTGGATCGGCCAGAGATCGTATGCTTCCAGCGAAATAGCAAGTTATTTCCTTTGAGCAAGTCGGTGGTGCGCTGACCGGAGAAAGTCTCAGTGTTGCGAAATCTTCCATCGTAGGTTCCGCCTTCAAAACTTATCGTATCTTTGCTCGAGGCAGCCCAATCGGCACGCATGCCGATTTGGGAAAGGTTGAAGTTGTCGGGGAGCTCGGCCCCCGCTGGGGAGTTAAAAGGATCCCTATAGCTGCTCTTTCCAAAAAGGCGGTATTTGACGTCGGGGCCGACTTGCCCGCCGTACTGAACCCTTGCGGTCTCGCCGAGATCCACCTCCGTGGAGATGGAAACGTCCCACCCTTGTGTCCGATCTGGACGCTTGGTCACGATGTTGATCACGCCGTTGACCGCATTCACACCCCAGAGCGTACCCCCTGGACCGCGGATCACCTCGATTCGGTCAATGTCCTCCAAAGGTAAGTCGAGGGCATCCCAGTAAACACCACCATAGAGTGGGGTATAGACGCTGCGCCCATCTACTAGAACCAGCATTTTGTTGTTGTTTAAATCACCGAATCCGCGAGCACTAATCTGCCATGAATGGGGATTGATTTGAGCTACGTACAGTCCGGGGACCATGCGCAAGGCCTCCGGCAGCGTCGTAAAGCCGCCTCGCCGGATGTCTTCTCCAGTAAGCACAAAGATGGCAGCCGGGGCTGCAAAAAGACTCTCAGACTTCTTGGAAACCGAGGTGACCTTCACATTGGCGAGATCTTCAATGCTTAGATTGGTTAAATCCGAAGTTTGGGCAATACAACGTGAGAGCAGCAGAAAGATGGCCCACATAAACTTCGCGGACTTGTGTGAAGAAATGTGTAATCTTGTCGTAAATTGTTTGCCGGCTCGTGGCATCTAGAGCTCCGAAAAAACATGAATTGTCGGGCTGTGCTACATATCCCGAATAGACATGGGAATACATAGAACCTTCGGCCAAATCACTCCTCTTGTTTAATGAGAAATAATCCGAGGTAATCGAGGCAAAGGAGCGGAGCGTCCCTGAGCTCTAAAAATCAGCATACGATGCAACGCTGTTAACTCGCGGCGCCCACTCATAAAATGGGCTTTCATTGCCAAAATCAGCATTTAGCCCTTCGACTTAGCCATCCCAATAAATAACAAGAATCCTGTAAGACGCACGTTAAAGGAAGCTGGCGCATTTGCCGATAGCACAGTTGAAAAGCGCCGAGCAAAAGCTCGCATGATGCGGAGGTCTCGATGACGACCCACGTGCTTCTAGTTGAAGACAGTAGACTTTTAAAAATTGCTGGGGAGCGGATGCTTACAAAGGCGGGGTTCTCAGTCACCACTGCGCAAGATGGTGAGGAGGCTCTGCGTCTCGCTGGTCACACCGTTCCCGACGTGATAGTACTGGACATGTTGCTCCCTAAAGTCAGCGGCGAGCAGGTGCTACAAATCCTGAAAGGAGATCCGCTTACTGCCGATATCCCGGTCATTATCCTCAGCAGCCTTTCGCAACAAAACGAGGAAAGATTAAAGAAAGCGGGGGCAACAGCGTATTTCGAGAAAGCCAAGTTGATCGACGGGGCCAGTTCAGGCAGGTTACATGAGGCAATTACCAACGCTGTGCGTGAATCAAAACTGCGCAAGCAAAAACATATGTTTGTATGAAGTAAGGTGCAGCTCAGATCGCGAAGAGTTTCATTCGCTTGGCGAGCCCGCTACATTCATCTATGCTCTGAGGCGCGGCAACCATTGCAAAATGTAATTAGATTGACCTCTGCGTCATCTCCAGAATGACTCCGAAACTGTTGGTGGTGGACTTCGAGTTGGTATCAGACTGAGAACTGAGGGAAAGCGCGTGAACCAGAATCAAGCCGAAATGATTTGAAAGCGATGAGGCCGTTTTCGGAGCATGAAAATCAGCAGGAGTAGCGGTTGACTGACAGCAAGGATGAGATTTTGCCATAGCGGTGCCTGCCTGCCCACATTGCTCTGCCATCTTCTTGCAGCATGCACGCTCGGCTGGTGTCATGGCTGCATTCGGCACGGCACACGCCATGACCGGCAACGCGGCGAACAATGCCGCCAGCGCGAAAACACCGATTTTGATGAATACTTTCAACAGTGTCAGCCTAGCGGAACAAGGTCACCTACGCAACAATCTTAGGAAACGCTGTCTGGGACTCGACAACTCCTGCATTTCAGCAACTTTTGGTATCTCGGGGTGGTGGAACCTCCTTCGGCCGACTTCCTTCCATTTCCGCGATCCGCATGGTCACAGCGGTGACTCGGCCGACAATATCTGCTTCCGTCGGATACCGTACTTGGCGGACTTGACCCCGGGACTGAGGACATGGAATTAAAATCAGCTGATTCCCGTCGAGTTCACACCAGCCACATACGTAAGCACTTCGAAGCTCGACAAAATAGATGGGGCGTTCAAATTCGTTCTGCCAAGTACCTGATTTCACTTTGTTCTGCCGGGCATCGATCTCGACGAAAGAACCCGGTCGGATCAGGGGATAAAGAGTGAAGTCCTCGAGGCCAATGTACCCGCAAAGGCAGTGCCGCAAATCCATCTGCTGCAAAAGTGTGACAGGAATCTCACCCCAAGCCTCGAACATTCGGGAAACCAAGTTTGTACGCGCAAGTTCGACGTTCTTGCGAAGCTCGAGAGGAAGCACAATGGTCTGACCTGGTGGCTCGATGCTCGACCCAATTAAGTGGGTGTGCGGCAGGCTGATTAGCCTCTGTTCCGTGGCCACATCAAGGAGGTTGATCCCGAAGAAGACAACACCGTTGTCGTAGCAGTTCCAGTGCGGTGCCATGTACATTTTCGTGTCGGCCATTGGCCGCCGATTCTTGACTAGAGCGCGCACCCACAAATGAGAGCCTGACGCTTTGAACACCATGGGTGGTTGGGGATATGCCTTACCATTCATCTTCTTCAGAACTGCGTCCCCGCCACGATCGCTGAGGAACATGGTCCGCACGCACGGCATCCACCAAACAATCGTGTCGGCGGTACGCACGATAACGCGCTCGGGCAGAAATTCCAACGGAGCCGAGCGGCCAAGTCCAACCAGCAAATCGCTCAATATCGTTGGCGTGACCAATTGGCCTTCGGCTAGACGGGCGCCATCACTATCGTGTACGACCTCATGCAAAGTAATGAACGGATGGCGGTATGGATAGCCGTTGTAGTCACTCTTGCCGTACACCAGGAGGACTCGGCTCAACCTGAACTCCTGACTTGATCCGATCGTTACAGAGGTATTCATCGTAGATCTCCCGAATGAGTTCGACGACCCTGGCGCCTGCAGCTAACGAGCGCAGCATGGCTCTGATGTAGTCAAAGACACCGCGAACCTCTTTGTCGAGCTGATTCACGCGCCGATCCAGCCGAATCATCAACATCATCGAGGGTTCCAAAGGTCCGTTCTGTCCCATTGTGTTCGCTTCTTCGTCAAAGCAGGCGCTGATTTCGTCACTCTCGTGCAGGGTGATGGCGCACCCGGGACAGCAGCCGTCAGTGTCGCTCAAGTATTCGTTGAGTCCGGGAATCTGGTCCGCCAACTTTCTTGGCCATGCGTGTTCGTAAGCTTTCCCCTGACTGTCCATCTTCAACACGTCACGAATAAGTTGTCGAGCGATTGGGCTCCGCAACCTGGGCTGAATGTCTTCTAAGAGACACACAGCGTTCTTGTAGCCGATATTTTCCGAGACACGAATACACTCTGGTATTTTCTTTTCCACCAGCGGGTAGAATGAATCCTTCAAGTCTTCGACATCCGCGTCTTCCATGTAGCAGTTCGCCTGCTCTAGGGCGTCCCGATAGTCGTACACGCGCATCCACTTGTAGAGATTCGCGGTAAAGACTTCAAAGAAAGCTCTTGGCAGCAGCTCGTGCTCTTGCTGCAGTTGAGTCAGAAGTGGGCCGATCGGGGCCGATGCCGAAGAATTGAACTCCCCGACCACGTACAAGACTCCACTCTCCGGTTCGGGATCCGGTTCGAAAGGGCTACAGGGCGAATCGTAGGAAGGAAACTCGCAATCCGTGATCCTCAGCTCTCCATCCCAAACTTTCCTCGCCTCATCGCCGCCATTGGCGCGGCAGAATCGTTTGAACCCACGGTCAACAAGATCTACAGCGCTACCAGACCAGTCACGTGCGCTGCAGATACCCAAGCGCAATAAGCTCTTACCCAGTCGTGCTGCTAGCTGTTCATCGGTGCGAGTGCAGTACTGCCAACGAATATTGCTAAGGCTGGGAATCGTCGTCTCCACTGGCAAACCGATCAGACGATTGGTGGAATGATCGCGCCCGCCGGAGGTAGCCAGCGCTCGGTTTGCGATACTTCGTCTTGGCTGTACTTGAGCGAGTCCAATGCTCTTTCCAGCAATTCGCCTGCTTTGAACGCTTCTGGGCATTGTTTGAGTTGCTCCTCGATGGGATTCTTCTGCGAGTCGGCGTCATCCGTGAGTACGTCCAGAGCGCGCATGACACGCACCGTCTTATCGCAGCCGAACAGACAGCCACCGACCTGCCCGGCCACGACGCAGGTGTTGCATTTCTTCTTAAGTTTGGTTGTCATTGAAAGTATTCCTGAAGGGCGGGCGCGTGAGACGTTCAAGATCGTGAACCGGGACGGGTACACCGAGGTATTGAACTGGCCCCACCGCAGAAAGAGTTCGGGCTCCATTCCAAAAGCTGCTGGAAACGCGTGAACAGAAGTGGACCATTGGAGAGCCAACGGGTATGGATGTACAGACGCATTGGGAAAAGATCTACAGCGATAAGGCCCCGAACGCTGTTAGCTGGTACCGAGCACACCTTGAAACCTCTCTTGAGCTTATAGAGCGGGCGGCATCTGACGTCTCGGCGTCGATCATTGACGTTGGCGGTGGGGAATCGACGCTGGTTGACGACCTGCTTGCTCGCGGATACCAAAACATCACCGTCCTTGACGTTTCGCAAACGGCCATCGATGTGAACAAGGGACGGTTAGGTGCAGCCTCTGACCGTGTCCATTGGCTGGTCGCCGATATTGAAAAAGCCGAACTGTCGCCCAATGTTTACGATGTGTGGCACGACCGGGCAGTATTTCATTTTCTGACAGCGATGGACGAGCGCATGGCTTACGTCCGCCAGGTGGCCAACGCGGTCAAACCCGGCGGGCATGTGCTGGTTAGTACGTTCGGGCCAGAGAGTCCGACGAAATGCAGCGGTCTTGACGTTGTTCGCTATGATGCGGAGTCATTGCACAAGGAGTTCGGCGTGCGTTTCCGGCTGCTTGACAGCTGCGAGGAATTGCATCGCACCCCGTTTGGCACAAGCCAGCAGTTTCTCTATTGTCTGTGCCGTCTCGAATGAAATAACCGGCTGAACCATCGCTCCAGCATTTTCGTGTTTGAGTTGGGATGTCGCTCCCCGCGGCAGGATTATCCCTTCGCGCCAATCGCACGGACAAACTTGTACGTCAGCTTGCCACCATTGGTCTCAGGGCCTTCAATGGCTGCGGTGGCGATCTCCGGGTACAAGTGAACGTAAGTATCACGCACCTGCTCGGGTGTCATTGCCGGACTGGTGTCTGGCAGTTTGACACCGTTATAGACAAATTCCCTTTCGAGGCGATGTATTTCCATGACTGTTCCTTTCGGTTGGGTATGAAGGGCCTGAACTTACATCGGTCGGTGCCCCCCCGAGAACCATCAGTTTGCATCTCTTTGAGAAGGCTTTTGTGCGGGCCGACTGGCTAGCTTCCGGGTAGCCCGTCATCCAGGCACAATCCGTAGTCGCAGGTTCAGGGTTCGTGCCCATGGTTCCGTGCAGGTGCTAGTCTGACGTAGTCACCGATGAACAACCGCGACATCCAGGCGGCTTGGAGGTATCACGATGGCACGAAGCACTCCTACTGGAGTATCCGTAACAATCCTCACTTCCTGGACTGGGCGAATCGGCCGCAGCCTTTCAAAATCTATCCAAACATAGAGCCGCTTCCGCTGCCGCGGGACGTGCCGCAAACAGGGGTGGCCGCGCTCTCCGCGATCTCGGAGCCATTGCCCTCATCGCGCGCCGATTCGGTCCCTGACCTCCAGGATCTAGCGCGCATTCTCTATTTCTCGGCGGGGATTACCAAACAGCGTAAATCTCCAGGCGGAGAAATCTACTTTCGCGCCGCAGCCTGCACCGGAGCCCTCTACGAGATCGAGCTGTACGTCGTGACTGGCGATCTCGCGGGCCTGGATGCCGGCGTGTATCACTTCAATCCGGCGGATGTATCGCTACGGCTTCTGCGAAAAGGTGATTTTCGCAGAAACCTGGCTCAGGCGACGGCGATGGAACCCGCGGTGGCTCACGCGCCCGCGACGATCATCTGCACCGGAACATACTGGCGGAACGCCTGGAAGTACCAGGCGCGCACCTATCGCCATTTCGGTTGGGACAACGGCACGCTGCTGGCGAATATGCTGGCCGTTTCTGCGGCTTCGGGGCTGCCGGCCGAGATCGTGCTCGGGTTCGTGGACGGCGAGGTGAACCGCCTACTTGATCTCGATACGCGGCGCGAGGTTTCCTTGTGCCTCGTACCGATCGGGCGCAAATCGGAGAGTTCGCTGCCAGCCCTGAGAGAGGCTCCGGCGCTCGGCCTGGAGACGATCCCGCTTTCGGAGCGCGAGGTCGAGTATCCCGCCATGCTTGAGATGCACGACGCGTCTTCGCTTGAGTCCGAAGAGGAAGTAGCTCAGTGGCGCGGGAAGCAACAGGTCTTTCCATCTTCCGCTCCGGCAGGCGAGGCAGTTCGCCTCCCGCGACTGCCGGAAGAAGAACAGCCGAAGGACACGATCGAGCAGGTGATCCTGCGCCGCGGCTCTACCCGAACGTTCGATAAGACGGCATCCATTACACTGGCACAACTCTCAACCATTTTCGACTGCGCCACGCGAGGTCTTCCGGCTGACTTCCTTGAGCCTCCCGGCGCGCAGCTCAACGATCTTTACCTGATCGTGCATTCGGTGCAGGGGCTCAAGCCGGGTGCTTACTTCTTCCGGCGTGAGCAGAACACGCTGGAGCTTTTGAAGGCAGGGGAATTCCGCGCCGAGGCCCACCATCTTGGACTGGAGCAGGAGCTGCCGGCGGACGCCTGCGTGGACATCTTCTTTCTCGCCGATTTGAAACGCATCCTGGAGCGATACGGGAACCGCGGCTACCGGGCCGTCCAGCTGGAGGCGGGCGCCATCGGCGGCAGGATGTACCTGGCTGCGTATGCCCAGCGCCTGGGTGCGACCGGGCTAACCTTCTTCGACGATGACGTGATTAACTTCTTTTCGCCGCACGCGAAAGGCAAGAGTGCCATCTTCCTGCTCGCGATTGGCAAGCCGCTGAAACGCTGAAACGCAACCACGGTAGGGCCAACTCCCGCCCCCCGGATTTTATTACCGAAGAGATCAATTGTGACCAGCATTTAACCCTACCCGCACATAGCATCGTTATCGGAAACTCTTCGCAAGGATCGTTGGGTTGAAAGGCATGCACAGGAACAAGGATTGCATATGTAATCTTTCCGTTCCTGGATGCGGTCGGCCCAGCTCTTGCGACGGAACCACTAATGTACGTAGGGATAAGGAGCTCTATGAATAATGAAGCTGTAAAGACTGCACAGGACCAGAAGCCACAGCAAGGGGAGCAAAAACCAACCGGATCGGTGAACCCCTCGGATGCGAAAACTAATCCGTCACAGGGAAGTCAGAGTCAAAAGAATCCCCAACAAGATAGTTCCAAGAAAAATCCATCGCAGGAGAGCGACTCTCAACATAAAGGGCAACAGAAATCAGACGAGGCGAAGCGGCAAGCTTCCTGAGTATCCTGTTTGCAAGCAGCAGAACGAGACCCCTGGCTTGACGGCCGGGGGCATTTTTCACGGGCTTAGTTCCATTTGATTGCAACGTATCTAATCTCAATCAGGAGAATTCTATGAATAAAGATGAAGTGAAAGGCAAAGCCAAGGATTTCGCTGGGGGAATTCAACGACAGGTCGGAAAATTGACCGGCGACAGAAAGAACGAGAGCAAGGGCGCGGCTAATCAGGCCGAAGGCAAAGTTCAGAATGCTTGGGGCAAAGTAAAAGAAGCCGTGAAAAGCTGACGCCACGTTAACACGCCTTTCGGCGATAACCAATTCAAAGATGCCAGACTACGCTAAGGCATGCGCGTCATATTTGACCCACTCGTCGGATAAGATCGTGCCGCTGGTCACGTTTGGTGACGGGGACGCATGCGCCCCAAGACTGTCCACCCCTGGCAGAGCGTCCCTCGCCGTGGTTGCGCTAAATCTTCTGCAGCGATTCTTGGTGGAGTTTCCGGCGACCGTCATCATCCCACTTCACGACTGCGTCATCTTCGTTAGCTTGCTCAACTGTCCCGAAGTCCCAAGTCGGTTTGCCGGAGTCTTCCACGCCCATTACGCGATCTCCGGGGTTCAGTTCCCCGTGGGTAGGTGAGATGGTGAGCGGCGGCCTCTGGGCACGGTCGGAGTCCGGAGTCGCTCCGGGATACGCTAGGGGCGGTTGAGGAGCATCGTCCAGTTTGGGTGTTAGATCATCTTTGGTATCGTGGGCCATATTCATTTCGTTCCCTTCGCGATTCCGCTTGCTCGGGTCTTCGACCCAGCTTGTTTTCTTCATGTCGCATCTTTTTACGATACGTCGTCAGTGCCAGGTATTTCTTGGAGCATTCAGCCCGTATAGCTTGCAGAGCTTCCCTCAGCATCACGTATGCCGGATATAACACGCTATGACGCCGATGCAAGAATTGATCTGCGGCGACATGCTCCTTCTCACGGCATTCTTCAAAGGCAGCAGACAGCCGACCTTCTTCCTCGTCTCCCGGTTGCCTCAGTTGTGCGACTATTCGCTTATCGAATTGCATTGAGTTCGCTCATTAATATCCGCATTACGCTTGCGGATTTACGGCTACCGCCGGCCACCTTGCTCACATAGGAAGGGTCTATCCCAAGACGTTGAGAAATGCGTCTGAAGAGTCCAAGGTGAAGTTGATGGTTCTCCAACAAAATTTCATCTCGTGCTGATTTGGCAATGCGCGGAAGATTCATTTCCTTCTTTATGGACGCGAGTGTATTGATACTCGATTCGTCTTTACTTTTATGCATGTTGTTACTATCGCGTGTAGCAGGCGCGAATACAGTTCAATTTAGACCACTCGTCAGTAAATCCCAAGTACTCCAAGGAGATCGTTCCCTCAACGGGAATTTCTGTTCCATCCAGCCTAAGACCCTCGCTCGTCGGGGTTAGAGATAATTTAAACGTGTCCTCGTTAAAATGGACTCTGCGCGGCAACATCGTCTCAGGCACGCATCTGGCAAGCTAATCCACCCGACCCCGAGACTCGCGACAGACGCACGCAACTACTTGCTGGAAGGTAGGGCCGGACTTAGAATTCTTCAATGCCTAAGGTTTACATCAAAGAGGTCGAGGATTGGAGCAGCACGGTGACTACACTCGACTAAAAGTGCAGTGGACGCTTCTTTTGGAAGATGCACGGTGCTGGAAAACCAGAAGCCATGCCGAGGAGGTTTGCAAGGGACTTCCTAGACACAACATCACGGTTGAAACCGCGCAAGGTCAACACGTCTGCAAAGATTTCCAAGTTGAGCAACGTGCTCCTGAGGAATTTGCGATATTCTGCACTCATCACCCAGCAAAGCAGGCGAAATAACAGCTCGCATTTCATCGGCTGACCTTCCGGCATGGGGCAGAACTTTTCCTGGGGGCTGACTCTAGTGCGGGAAATCTGAAAGACGAATCTGAAAGAGGAGAGAGGAGGTGGTAAATCCGCCCCACCTAACAGTCGATCACGCCGCTTGGTCAGGCGAGTCGTGGAGGACGACATTGAGAAGTGAACTGTGGACTTCAAGCCCGCCGTTGTAATGAATGAAACCCAATTTTCTGAATCTGTTCATGAAGAAACTTACCCGTGATCGGGTTGTGCCTACCATCTCCGCTAGAGTTTCCTGACTGATCTTGGGAACTACCGGCTCGGGCTTGCCTTCTTTGCCGAAGTGAGCGAGTAACAGTAGAACCCGAGCCAATCTCTTCTCGCTAGAGTTAAAGAGTTGATCAACCAGATCTTCCTCATAACGGATGTTTCGCCCCAACAAATATGCCACAAACATGTCGGACAATGTATGTTCGCGATGAAGCGCAAGCATCATTGCCTTCTTTTCGATTCGCATGAGTTCGCAATCTGTCATCGCCGTTGCAGACCCCATCCGTAGCGGCTGTCCTGCGAGGCCACCCTCCCCGAAGAAATCGCCGGGATTCAAGATGCCTATCGTAGCCTCTTTGCCGTTCTCAGAGACTACAGCGAGTCTTACCTTGCCCTTCTGGATATAAAACACCGCATCACACGCTTCGCCTTGAGCGTAAATGGTTTGTTTCGGTGGAATCGACACGATGGTTCGGCCCTCACCAATGGTGCTAAGGAACATCTTCGGGTCGAAATTGCGTTTATTCTTAACAATCATGACTGGCCACTCATATGAAAAGCTAGCCGCGAAAACGCAGGCCAACGAAGAACGAAGGTTGTCACTAATTATGACCCCAGCAAGCCCCAAAAGTGTAGGCTTTTATTGATATTGGTTTCAAGAAGTTGTGGGTGTAGGGGCCGTCTGAAACATGGGAGACGCCGGAGGCATTGGATTCATCCAAGGGCAACGCGGACCTGCTTACATGAAAATACAATCACACTTTGACAGGCGCGGCGCGAATTACGACCAAGACGAGGTTCACCAATGCATTGTATCGCTGCTCATCGCAGGAGCGGAGATCAGGGTCGGGTTCGTGTACCGGACGTTGCCACGGGCACGGGACTTCCGGCTCTCAAAGCGGCGAAATTGGTAGGGCCCGCCGGAAAGATTGCTGGCGTTGACATCTCGACAGGCATGCTTGCCGAGGCTTATCACAAAGCAGCAGAGGAGAAGCTGCAGATATCGAATTCGCGCAGGCTGACGCCGAGCATCTGGCCTTTCCGCGAGAGCTTCGATTATATCTTTTGCGGGTCGGCATCGTGCTCATGTCGGACATTCCCCGCGTTCTTCGGCACCGGTCTGAATTTCTTAAACCGGTGGCAACATCGCGTTCGATTCGCCAGCAAAACCTTTTGGTATATCCCAAAGGGTGGCAGATATTGCGGCCGAACACGGCCTCAGTCTGAGGTATGCCGACATCGCTGATACGCCGGGCAAATGTCGCTTGCTTTTGGCAAGGTTCGAGGCCGGTGAGCATCCGAACTGAACTCGTGAGCTCTAGCTCCATCGAGCTTGGCAAGGCAATTGCGTTCTGGGACGAGCGACTTGACCATCCGGCGTGGCAAGCCCTCAAGCAAGCGCCACAGTCGACTCGCGCGACAATGTTCCCAATACGTCGCTAGCATCACGGCTGCGATGGTTGACGGGTGCGTGGCCAATGATATGGCTTTGAATTTCTCGTACGGGCGCAAACCTGCCTGATCTTGCATTTCAGAAATTAGCAGTTCAGACCCACTTCTGCCCCTGCACGGCCTTCACGCCTGCATTCCCGGCGACTGTCTTTGCGCGCCTATATGCTAGGCGCGCGTTTCGCCTATGCCAAGGTCACATTGCTAACTCACAGCACGAGAGTGAAGCGCAGCGTGTTTACCGACGGAGAGCGCTTCGCCTTCCTCCGGCTTATCGGCAATCCGGAAACTGAGTTTGGCTCGTGGCGGACTATCTCTTGCATCAACAACGGTCTCTGCGTCCCCTGGATGAGCACTCTTGCTCAGACGAATGCCACGTTGGAGTGCTAACGTCGAGAGTATGCTTCCAGCTGAAATCGCCGAGGGGCCGCAGAGTTGCTTGCCGCTTTGCAGGACCGACTATGGTGAAGCGAATTGCACCAATCCGGGTCATTTCTTTTTTTCTGTTAGCTGCTTGCGGGGCGTTGTGCCAGAGCGAGCGTCCTTCAGCTGATTTGCTTCAGAAGTTACAGTTTGACGGCTCGAACTCGCTTCGAATGCAGCGCGGCAGATGCGTATGTGGAGATCACTACCTGATGCTCCGTCGGGGTCAGCCTCCCAAGACAGCAGTGAATCCTCACACCTTCGTCGATGAAGCGCGCTCGCCCTTGACACTTGGCGCGCTTGGCATTAGCACGGGCGTAACGCGCGAAACAGAACTGGGACACGTCAGTCCCGGGCCGCAGCCCAGCTTAGCCGTGCTTTATCGTGTGATGTTTATCCAAAAAAGGTCCAACGCGTTTTTGGGTAAGTACCTGTATCCGTCGTTGCTCAGGCAGGACCCACATTATTATTACCCTTCGACCAGCGGCACTTTTATGGGCCGGGCCTCCTACGCAGCTCACGCATTTTTATCACACGTGACGACTCCGGGAAGGGGAGGCTGAACACTTCGTATTTCCTCGGGGTACTGACTTCGGTCGCTATCCATAACGCTTACCGTCCATCTTGGGCGCGATCCACTTCGGCGACATTCAACAATTTTGGTCCGACTATTGGCAGTGACGCGGGGATCAACGTCTCACGAGTTTGGGCCTGGCATCCGACAAGTGGTGAAGGGCCGCACACCGAAGTTCGTGTTTAGGATCGCAGAGCATATCACCCACGACCAGACCCCGAGGAACGTGGCTACAACAATCGCAAACTGACCTGCTCCTATCCAATCTAATGCGCTCTCAGCTGTATTCGGAATCTACCGCTCGCTTTGTGGATTGATGGAGTTGTAATGAGACCAGTTCTCGTATGGTCGGCTATTCGGGAGCTATGCAGTAGTTGGTGAAAAATCGCCATGGCACTGCGCTCATTGACTACGTCGTATGGGACTAGGCTATTTTTTCTTTGGCTTCCATCCTGGGTGATTTGCCGCATACGCAGCTCTGAGCTTTGCCTTAGAGGCTGCTGACATCGGTTTGCCCTTCATGGCAGGCACCTTCTTATTACTAAAAGCAGGCTCCCTCGCGAGAACACCCCCCAAACACGTTCCAAACTTTTGATAATTGCGTCTATCTCATTCCGACGCTGCTTCAGGGGCCCTGATCGCATTCTCGATAATCACATCTGGCATTTTTGTGTCCTCCTCGCATGGAGCTTATCACAACGATTCACCACACCTGCCAGTACGGATAAGCGATACCTATGGTCAGGATTTGCGAAATTACGCGCGATAGCATAATCCCCTGCAACAGCAGGGGAGGCCGCATGTATGGGAAGGGAAAGGCCGCATGACTGGAAAAGAGAAAAGGCAGCGCCAACTATCGGCGAATTGTACTTCGGCTACCTGTCTTGATCATGGGAAGTCGCCGTCCTGAACAGCCTGAATTCTCCAGGATCACGGCGCATCTATCAACATGTCATCGAGCAATTTATCGCATGGCACTGCTCGGAGCCACGCTTAGCACTGACCCGTATCGTGGCGTTTGCTACCGAATGCATCTTGAGGCGCGAGGCTTAGCAGCTAACACCATTAACCAGCAACTCGCAGCTGTTCGATGGCTAGCAGATGAAACTCCGATGCTGGGCTATTGAGCCCAGAACTGGCAGTCGGCTTCCGCACGAATAACTGGAGAGAGGGAATCGCACAAAATGTCTGAAGAGGTCTCGACTTCCTGCTTTTAGTGGCTTGCGCCAAGGTCACATTAGATTTCTCTAATTTCTGAGCAATAGTGAGCAGACGCGATTCTACGCAGACCTTATTGTTTTCGTACCTACTTCCGTGTATTTGAAGGGAGCTAGTATGAATGAAGCGACGTCTCAACCCTGGTATCAGTTATATGCTTCTGCGATCGTCGAGTTAGACGCAAAGCAATTGATTGAGCGGGTGACTGCGACTCAAGTGGCGATTGAGGGTCGTCTTCACGATTTGCGGTTTGATAGCGACCATCACGAAGAACGGCGACTGATGGACGATGCCCAGCTCACCCTCAGCGCATTCTACCGTCGGCATCCTTAAATAACGACAAAACTCATTCCGAAACGTGATACGACTTTCCACGCGAGAGAGTTGCGTCGCGATAGACCGAACCACGGGTGAGCTAGATTGAACAGACGGCCTCCCGGCATCCGCTTTATTCTTGGTCCTGACGATGATCGGCTTGGAGGAAGCTTGTGCTATATGAATGAAGCGATATCCCAATCTTGGTACGACCTATACTCCGTAGCAATCTTTGAGTTAAATCCTAAAAAACTCCGTTGAACTCGCGGATGCGACAGACCAGGCGATTCAATCCCGCTTGCGCGATTTGCAGTATGACAGCGACCACCACGAAGAGCGGCGGGTCATGGGGAATGCGCAACGTACGCTGGCCTTCTTACGAGACAACGCGAGAGAACATGAAAAACATTAGCGCACGACCGCCATCTCCGAAATCCGAATCTGGGCGACCCAATACCCAACCGATAGATGATCAGAAAGAGAGATTCAGGTCCGCGCACATCGAATTTATGAAAACCGCGGCTTTAGAAATGGGCATGAGTTAGAGGATTGGCTGGAAGCCGAAGCCGAAGCACGGGCCGAGAAAACTAAGATCAGAGCAGTTACGCAACTTACCTAATCCCACGCCAACGCCGGGTGCTAGCGGGATGTTTGGCGCCAAACCATAAGACACGAAAAGGCTGAAAGATCTGATCTTCCCGTATTAATGTTTGGCAAAGCCGACTCCCGACCCCGGGATAGGCCCGCCGCGAAGAAGGCGACCCAGTTTGAATTAACTCCTGATTTAGCGAAAGCTTTTACGAGATTGCACCACCGAAATGGCGCGCAAAGTTAATGGAAAGCCCCTAACATGTACGCTATAAGAAGGATTAACAATACGGTACCGAGGCCTATACCCGCACCGCCGCCATAACCCCAACGACTATGACCGTAATATCCCCCACCGCTGCCTAAAAGTAGTATCAAAATGATGATCAGTATCAGCATGTTGTTCCCCTCTTCTGCATTAAATTCCCATAAACCCATCGCGCTCGAGTTAAAGATTGAGGGGCGGCCTCTTAGCACGATCTTTGTCGGGAGGGCCGCCGGGTGTTGGGGGCGGTTCAGTATGTCCGTCGTCACCCGAGGGCAACGACCCTCGTTTTGGAGTGCCCGACCCATTGTCATCATGGAGAACGATGTTAAGCAGTGAACTGTGAACATGTAGATTGTCGCCAACGTCGTAGTTGATAAAACCCAGCTTCCTAAACCGATTCATGAAGAAGCTCACCCGCGAACGCGTTGTACCGACCATTTCCGCGAGAGTTTCCTGGCTCAGTTTTGGAACGACCATCTCGGAAACTCCTTCCTTGCCGAAATGCGCCATTAATAAAAGAACCCTGGCGCGAGCCGCTTTTCACTGGAATTAAAAAGCTGATCGACAAGATTATTGCCTGATATCGGATATTCCGCTTCAGTAGATATTTGACAAACATTGCCGATGATTTCGGTTCCTGACTCATGGCAAGAATCATGGACTTTTTCTCGACGTGTAAGAGGACGCAATCCGTCATTGCGGTGGCGGATGACATGCGCAGTAGTTGACCCGCGAGGCCGCCTTCACCGAAGAAATCGTCGTTGCTTAGAATACCCAGAGTTGCTTCTTTTCCAGCTTCCGAAACCACACTGAGCTGAACTTTCCCCGTCTGAATAAAAAACAACCCATCCGTAGGATCGCCTTGAGCGAAGATGGTTTCTTTTTTCAAAAGACATCATGTCCCTATTACCCTTACCGATTGTAGAAAGAAAGGTGTGGGGACTAAAATTATGGGATTTCTTCGTTATCGTTCTCTGCTTTAACAAACGCCACCGTTCACAAATGGAAATTTGGTTAGCCCCTATTGTGTATGGAACGGGCGCGTCCAGTCTGTCCAATAATGCTCACAATTTATCGGTGTCCCGGCAGCTTTGGGGCACTTCATTTTGACCTCGAGCGATGTTTGGGAACGACATTACTCGAACAGGCTGGCGGTACTGACCTCCAGGCCGACCGTGCCGGTTCCAGGCACTACTGCCTGGGGGCTCCTATTACTTGATTGCGAATCCTCTGAATTGTTGGTGTCGGTCGTGGTCTCCACTTGGGTCGAATTCGTAGTGACGCTCTTGTTCGAGCCGCTGTGGATTTTAAGGGTGTTGATTTCTTAGCAGCGTCCCTCGCAGCTTTGGCGGCTGCGTCCATCTGTTCTTTCGCACACTTCAGGGTGGAAGACAGACCCAGATGAACCTCCACAAATTCCGCTAGATGTTTCGGGAAATGTTCGTCCAAATCTTTGGGACTGCCAGTGACGGCCAGGGGCGTGGTGAGAGCGGTGTCATCGTTCTGTTGGTGGGATTTCAGCGGCTTTGGGATGACGTTGACGCAAATCTCTTCATCGCTCACACGCGACAGGGTAGAATCAACATTCTTTGTGCGAGTAGTGGCATCAATTCTTGAAACATGACCATTTCTCCTTGGGTTGATAGGTGCGCTCCCCGTCTGCATCAGCCAAATCACAAACGGGGAGACGGTTGGTTTAGGCGGGAAGTTGGGAGAGGAACGCCCCCAACTTCGCCGTCGCTTTGAATTGGGGAACGGGATCCAGTTCCTTGAAAGCGCTGGTGAACGCATTCGACAGGCTCCACATCGTCCGCGGCGAGAATTCCTCGTATTGTGGTTGGAAGTACAGCTGGTGCACCTCGGAGAGAAGACTCCTTGGCGCTTCCAGCTTTCCATCCACGAATGCTGCGTAGAGGATCAGCTTTGCTCGTTCGTCAGTGATCTGTGCCTGACGCCAGTCCTCTACCTGCCGACGCATTGGTTCGAAGCTTCTTTGAATCCGGTCGACACCTACAGCCAACGTGTCGATCAGATTGAAGCTCTTGGTATGCTTCGCCAAGACGGGGGTGAATTCGCCGCTGAACGCCATGTTCGAACAGACGAAGACGCGCAAGCCCGAGGTCAGCCCGAGACGAATTGATTTGTCATGCGAATTGCGAATGCCGATCGAGAATCGGCATCCTTCCATCTGGGTCTCAAGGTCTAGCACACCAAACATTTTCATGCCGTCGAAAGAGACCGCGTACTCTTCATTCACCACACCGATGTGGCGAAAGCTGAGGGTTTCAACCAATGCCTCGACGATGACGTGATGGGGCACAGGTTTGTGGGTTAAGGTTGCTTCTGGGACAGGGATTTGTTCCAGTTCCCGCCGCCCAACCTTGGGCAGAGGGCCGGCAATAAGCGTTCCAGTACTCATAGATTCCTCCTTAGATTTGTGAATTTGTGAAGCGGCGAAAAAAAGGAAAGCCGAATGGAGACAGAATTCGAAAGAGGGAAAGTTGGGAAGTGTCCGGCTTCCTACGCGAACTGGATCAGGGGATGACTTTCAGATAGTTTCTATGGTCAGAGTTGGAAATGCAGTTCGATATAGCCCGTCGTCCAAAGTGAGAAGCCGGTAGGTACGGGTGTGCGCATGGGCCCCAATCAAGAAGTCGGCAAGAATCCGGCGAGCGCCAGAATCACGTTGCTTGCGGTGTCTCTCCGCGTAAGTTTGGAACGCACGTCCGGCAGATCGCCAGACTGGCTCCCCCAAATCCCAATCGATCGCAATTCCAGTATCTTCGAGAACGGAACTCACAAAGCCTTCGGAACGACCGGGAGCGGCGATCAATTCCGCAAAAACCGGGGCTGCCACCACTAGATTCCCGCGGCTGAAGGCTGTCTCTAGAGCGGTTTGTGCCGCCCCACTCAGCGTTTCGTCCTTATCCCACAAGGCGATAAGGATGTTCGTGTCAATTGCCGTCGTCATTGCCCACGAATCTCCCGTAGCCATCGGGTGATATTTTTCTTGCCGGACTTGATGCCAGGATTACCAATTCCGCGATACTTGGAGAAAGCGCTCTTGTTGCGTACTGGACGCACGCGCACACCCTTGCCGTCACTCTCAAACAATCGACGGTCCCCGGCCCGTACCCCCAACGCTCGACGGACCTCCTGGGGTATCGTGATTTGCCCCTTACTGGTAATCTTGGCTTGCTTCTGCATTCCTGCATCTCCTCTTCCTTACTTTAACACCTATTCCTTACCAAGACTACTCTGACTCGCGTGAACCGCGTCCCTGGGCCGAGGTCACCGCCGCGAAGATGATCGGGTACGGGATAGTCGGTCAGTCGGCGCTGAATAGCAACGCCTGCTCGGGAACAGGAGGCCTTGCTCGCCGTCTTCTTCCTGACAGGGATTCAGGCCGCTGTCCGAAGGCGACGATGGAGGTGTTTTCGAGGGCGGTCTCGACCAGGCAAGCTGGGTCAAACTTGCTTTCAATCAGAATGCCTGGTGGATCGGCAATCGGAAGATCATCGTTGGAACCGGTGGTGGTTGGGAACAGCTTTTGATTTTCCGCGTTTAGAGCTTTCCAGATAGCGTCGGCTGTTTCGCCAATTCCGTTTCGTTCGACCAGTTCTCGTGCCATTGCCGAGAGCATGTCGTCATCTGCATCAATGTTTTGCAGCCCTTCGCCGGCAAACTTGCCTTCCATAGTGAGCGCAACGAGGAGCTTCTTTCCCATGAGGCGTAAACAGGCTGTCTGCATGGTTCCTTCGTAGCAAAGGAACTTCACCTTTACCGGCCGTCTTTGCCCGATGCGCCAGGACCTTCCTGCTCGCTTGCCGTAAAGTGTGCAACGAGTAGCCGGACTCATAGAAGAGAATGGCTGGGAAATCCAGCAGGTCGAGACCTGTCTCCACCAGTTTGGGATGACATATACCACTTGCACTCCGTCTTTCAGTTGTTTGGCATACCACGCTTCTCTTTTCGAGGTATCAACATTCGCCCGCAAAACGGCTGTGCGGATACCTTCGTTCCTCAAATGTGTTGCAGCCGACAGTGACATCATGCTTCCGGGTATAGACCGCAAAGACCTGGCATCGGCGTCCTTCCGCAAGTTCCTGCCTGATTTCTTGCAGGAGTCGTCGTTCCTTGGAATAGAGGAAGTCTTCAGGAAGATCGCGAGTCTTGGCGATCATAAATGGAACCTTGCGTTTCAGTTCCGAATCGAACTCCGCACCGTACAGTGTCCCGAGTCCATACGGGTGATCTGGATACAACAAGAGCGTGTTGAGCATTGTGCTCAAAACCGAACGGTTGCCCTTGTGCGCTTTCAGCGCGCGCCGAATGTCGTCTTCCAACTCGCTGTACGCCTCCGCATCGGCGGATCCATCGCAACACTCAAGTACGTCTCTTCGTAGGGTGGAAGTTCTCCCGAGATGTCCTCCAGGAAGACGAACGCGCACAACTGCATCAGGAATTCGCCGAAAAGAAGAGGGGAGGCTCCGGGCTTTCGTCGCACTACCGTGGTTGTCTTGGCCTTGGAACACTTGTTATCTGCGGGTTCTACTTTCGTGATGGTTTCGAGAACCCCGTAGTCTTGCGTGAACGAACTTCGTCCCATCGCGCCCCATTCGTATCCGTGTTCCTTCATTCTTCCGGCTCCAAGTCGGAACAATGTGTTGAACAGGTCGTCGGCGTAGCCGCCCAAGAGGGTTCCCGTCAGGCCAACAATTCGATCCGAACAGGACGCCAGTGTTCCGATAGCATTGCCTTGTGCGGTGTCGCCGGCTAATTGATGAACTTCGTCACAAATTGCATAGTCGAACCAACCCGGCATGTAGCGCCCGATGAACTCAATCGGAGCCATGCGGCGAATCTTGTCGGCATCAGCCTGCCAGAGCGGGCTGTGGAACGGCCTGCAGGGTTTATCGCCTCTCGATTCGATGGTCTCGGAGATTTTGAATTGCTCAAATTGGCCCGCGGTCAGTCGGCCATCATCCACAATCACTGGCTTTCCGGTGTCGGAGTTAACAACACAGCCAGCGTATGGCCCCGAACGCGGCAGGCTGTAAGCATGGCGCCAGAAATAACCCAGCTTGGCCCGCTCCCGTCCGACAATGAACAATGCAGGTCTCCCACATAATGACAACCAACGCTTCCGAGAACTCGGAGAGTCCTTGCGCAGCCGCAGTTCGCTGAGCGTTGTACGCAATCCCTCTCGCACGATGCGTCCCTGTTTCAGCCGTACTTCGTTCACTCCATGGAATTTGTTTTCGTCACCGCCATTCCGCAAATCGTCAATCAGAAAAACGCGTATTCCTGGCAAGGTGAAGAATGTTTCCCGAGCCCACTTCTCGACCAGGTGGGGTGGAACCATGGCCAGGGCGGTAAAGGGATTTCCGTCGCTGTGGACATGAATCGCGCCCAAAAGAGATCAACGTTTTGCCAGTGCCGCATTCCGCTACCACCATGCCGGTCCGCGCCCGCTGCCAGCGTTTCGCCAATCCCATGATGGCGATGGTTTGCGCGGGGAAAGGGTTTCGCAGTAGTCCCGCGATACGCGGTGAAACTGGATCGTCAAATTGGTGGAGTGCTGGATATTCGTGAACAATGCGCTCTCCCAGAAGAGCGGCATGCGAGCGCATGTAGTCGTAGATCGTAGAAAGCTCGGTCATAGGGGTCCTCAGGGATGAACGAAGGAATTTGTGTGGAGAGAACGAGATGAAAAGAAAGAGCGGAAAGGAGAAAATAAATAGGACGAGGGTTTAGCTGGCCGGCAGGAAGATGTCGTGCAGACTTAGGTTCGGCCAGCGGATCGACCCAGTTTCCCGCCGGAAACTTAATTGCCTCACTCTCAACGCCCCAGCTGAGCCAGCAAGAAACTGATCCTTCTCGCCTTTGATCAGAACTGGATTGCATCCGATCCCGAGCGCTCGGACGATGGCTTTGTGCGACATTCACTTCACCCGCAAACCAGTCCGCCCATTCGGGCATTCCCGGAAGTCCGTAGATCTGAGCCACAGACCCCCATATGAATCGGCTGTCCGACCCCCGAGAAGAGTTCGTCCCGAACTCGCTGAGACGCTAGTGGTGACGAACTCTTCCGACAGTCCAATCAGATGCCGAATCGGTTTCTTACGTCCGGCAAGTTGAACTGAACCTTTGAAACATTGCGTATTGCGCTCCAGGCATATGCGAATCGGTTGCACGCCCGGCCCTTCCACCATGAACCTGTCTCCCAGCGCGATCGCTGCGTTGACCGCTGCAATTTGCGTGTCTCCGCCAATCACCGAAATGAGATGTGCTTTGGCCTGTCGCGGAGGATCAGGTAGAACCTCGCCGATGAAGCGGTCTAAACGCAACTTGATGCTGGTGGTAGTTTTCTCCGTGCTTTTCACGTACGTAAGCCACCCGTAGCGAAGATGAGCATTCTTCATTCGTGACTCCTTCTTTTCGTGAGTGAGTATCTGGGTTTTCCCGTTGGCGAAGACCAATGTCAGTTCGTGCGAGAACCTTTCTCGATCATGCAGAATTCTGGTTCCGTCTTCTTCCTCTTCTTCCCAATGGTCGGTGAACTTGACCGAACGCCAGTGGGCGATGTGTCGATCTTCTTTCTCGCCGAACACTCCGTTTAGCATTCCCGCAGTGCAGAGTAAGCCGACGTGTCCGCCATGAAGCGGTGTGAGTGGGCGGCCTTTCACATCTCCTAACTTGGGAAGCAGTACACGACCAGCCTGTCGATAAGCAGATGACTCCAGTAGTAAGTCCTCAACCTCGTCTAACGGAATCCCCATGTTGGTCAATACTGCCGGATTGGAGGGAGGCACCTCGTAACGAACATTGGCAACATTTCCGATGGGTGCTAGATCGGTCTTTGTTGAGAGCATTTCGAGATATCGCACACAGTCCAACAAAGTTGCGTCAGAAAGACGGGCATGTCGTTTTCGACGTGTTGCTAGAACTGCGATTTGATTGAATTGCAGGCAAGCCGGTTCAGTGAGTCTGAACACTGTGATGTCGGTGAACTGCTCGGTCAACAACTTAGCACATGTCGCCAACCGCAATTGCGGAACCACGAAGAGCAGAACTCCGCCGCCCTTGAGCCAGCGATAGGTGTGTTCAAGGAAAACAAATTCCAACCTCTGGTTGTTGCTCTCTCCGGCTTCCCAATCGTACGGAGGGTTCAGGTAGAGCAGCGACACGGCTTCCGGGGGACACCGAACATCCATTATGTTGGCTTGCAAAGTCTCGATTTCCAAAGCTCTCGCTTGCTCGGAACGATTGGCGTCAACCTCAATTCCGTAGCGATTACAGGCTACGTCCTGAAGCAAATGCGTGAACGCCACGCCATCGCCGACACAAGGGTCGAGCGCTGAGAATCGTTCGGGAAAAGTCAGCCACTTCTTAAGTCGTTTGGCCTCGGCAACTGGAAGTGGGAAAAAACCTAATTTCATTTGCCCTGAGGACGCATAGAAAAACCTCCTCAACACGTACTGAGCGCTGGGACGCTCCCGAACACTGTGGCAATGCAATCCATAAAATTGGGAACTGAGCTTAGATCGTTCACTGGCAGGGCAATCACAGGACGGGAAGCAGATGGTCGTGGCAGAGACGAGGAACTATCCCTTGTTCTATTGCCCTGCGTCACGGCAGATTGGTGGCATATTTCTCGCGTTGATAAACCCACAACCTTGCCGTTCTGCCAAACGTGGAGCGGCAGTCCCAAGCGAGCGTGTTCATCGACGACCTCTTCGACTGCCTCTTTGAATGATTTAGGCAAGCTTCTACAAGGGCAATAGCAGAATTAGTTTGGGGGCTCTTTTCATTCATCACCGTTAGCGCAGAAGCAATGCTCAGTAACGCTCTCTATCTGGTATAGAAGTCTTTTATCCTATCAAATCTCGGTAGGCTTCGTCCCGCTTCACCTCACAGAAGCCAGCGAGAGTCGATGCAGTGGGGGAATCGATGGCATGAGCTGAGAGGTATGCTTTGGTGATCAATTCCAGGGATTGAGAACACGGTTCAGGAGTGGGAAATCCGAAACATTCCGAGTCACAAGCGTCAAGCGATGGATTTCTGCAGTTGCGGCCAGAAAGGCATCCATTGCGCCTATCGGACGCCCTGTTGCCTCGTTGCGCGATACAATCTTACCCCAGGCATCCGCGAGTTCCGTTATCAACCGGTAAAATCCGGGCTTCAAATCTCGCCGGCGACTCATCTCGCAGCCATCGCTCCAGCCGGTTTCGCCGGTGTCCCGCTGGAAGGCGTTCTACACCGTAGCGAAGTTCAGCTAGCGAGACCACACTGATGAAAATCCGATCCTCATCCGCAGACTCCATCCAGCCGAGGAGCCCGGGATTGGGTCGCGGCTTTGACCCATTCCGAAACCGCATTTGTGTCCAAAAGAAAGCTCATAGATTGATCTTCCTCGGCTGTTCTTTGAGCCGGCGAACCTTCATGCCAGATCCTCGCAGGGGAGATGCGGCGAAAAATTCCGCTAGATTGCCTACCCGTTTTGTCTTTCGCTGCCACTCCTCGGCCCCAACGAGCACGGCGGCAGTGCGGCCTTTTCGAGTAATTGTCTCCAACCGAATAAATCGCTCCAGACTCTGTCGATCCCCCGAAATTGAGATCTTCGATCTTGGCGCACGCAGAATCCCATGGGGACGCATAGGTAGACCTCCTCAACGGGGAAGTTTTTAGGAAGGGGAAGAGACAGAGGATGAGGGATTGGGAAGACTGCTGCACTACATTGCAACCGGGAATCGTATCCGACTCTATGCAATGTGAATAGAGTCTGAATAATCACCGATCGAAGTCACGGGAAAGTCACTCCCGCAAAATAACTCAGTTCGTTAGACTTATCTTGATCCGAAACCAAGGCCCACTTTTAGGGGAACTCTATGCATCACCATCTTGATCCTATATGCGAGGTAGCCAACTTTGGAGGCTTTCTTTATTACCTTTCAATTTCAACTGCACCTAAGCCCTGTCTTTCGGCGATTCTCGTATATTCTGCGATTCATTGATAACTTCGAAGCTAAGGCCTCTTGCGTGCGGCGCCATCGAGCCTGGGGAGCGGCGTCCCGAATGGAAAGCTTAGAGGCAAAGTCGCTCGCTTATTTCGCTGAGTGGGGCTGGACAGTCCGAGGACCTCTTCAGGTGACACCTCGGTCACTCTTGCCGTCACGCCAGATGTAGATTGGAAATCCGAAACGGGCGTGTTCGTCGATTGCTTTCGCCACGGCTGCTTTGAACGCGATTTCGGCGCGCCTCTCTAAAGGTAACCGTAAGACCTGAGTTGAGGGCTTGCTCATATTGTTCCGTGGTGCTCCACCACTTCATTATAGATTGCACTATCTATTATACGGAGCCCTGTCTTGTTCTCAAGCGCAACAACGGTTGGGCTATTGCCAGAGTTGTCGAACAGGGTCCAAACGTCTGCCAGGTCGCGATAATAAACTAGAAAGTTTCGAATGGAGCGACCGAAACGGCGACGGATTACTGGTTCTGGCACATCATGCCCGCCTCTCAGAACTCGCTCTCTGACCCTCGACAATGCGAGATCAACGCTCTTGACCCACAGGAAAAAAAGATGCACTTCGTACCCTTGGGCCTTCAGTCGTCGAAGGAACCCAACATAGCTTCGCCCAGAAAGTGTCGTCTCAAAGGCGAAGGGCACTCCCTGCTTGGCAAACGACTGGACCTCGTTGAGCATCGTCCTTCCCGCACGAAAGGCGGCAGTCTCGGGAGAAAACGGTGCCATTCCTTGCGCTATCAAATCTGCATTAACGAAGTTTGTGCACTCCGCGTAATACGGAAGAAACTCACGCGCAAACGTGGTTTTACCGACGCCGTTCGGCCCCGCAATGATGTAAAGCTCCATGAAGTTTCCTATCCTACCGAATCTGAGTGGCTTCGTCCTGCTTCCCTACAGACAGCGTCAATGAAGGCACCCAGTTTGGAAATGGGCTTCTGGTTGATTTACGAAAGTCGGTGATTAACTTCCGAATGACTCCACGGCGACGGTGCATGGCTTCCACCAACCGCTCAGGCCATTTCGGTCTCCTTCGTACCATTCCTCTGGAATCTCGGCGGCGCATCGCCAGATGGCGTCTGAATCCATCTCTTGCGCTTTGGTCAGCGCTGGTTCGAATGCCTTCCATCCTGTAACACTCTCGTACACACAATTATCGGCGAATACTCCTCTTAATGGATAGTCAGGAAATGTCCACTCGCTGGCGTTGAAGCAGTAGCCTTGGTCAATGAATGTTGCGTCGTGTCGTTGGCTTCGCTGCGTTCTGCGATAATAGATCGCTTGGCGACCATCGGCGTTGCATGTCCATTTGTCCAAGACTAAAACTCGGGCGAAGTCTGCGACGTTAGTCACTCCCGTAAGCAGTTCTTCCGGCAGGTAATCCAACGTCATTCCCAAGGGAGCCAACGTAGAGCGATCCCAACTGCTTGCCGCTCCGGCACGGAATGCTCTTACCAGCAAGCTGGATTCGCAGGTCCTCTGTGCGCTCGATCAGCGAATCGCATACTTCGATGACTGCCACTCCGGCATCGGCAGACCAAGACTAAACCCAACTTGTCGCCAGCATTTCGTTCGCAAGAACTCGGATGTGTTGCGGATTGTTTTGAAACTTGGTGACGTAGCAGTTGCCGTCGGACGCTTTCAGCAGGTGGGCTTGTGCGCCTCCACGAAGCGGGCGCAGATGTCGGACTGCAGAGATGCAGGTGTTCACATGCACCTCCTTTACCGTTATGCGAGGAATTCTTAGTGGGCTTTGAGGCGGGTTGGAAGGAAGTGGCGCGAGACAGGGGAGCTAAGTATTGACCGGGGCAAAATTCTTCTGTCGTTAAGGACTACAGAATTTCCCCGTATTTTTTCAGCTTGCGGTAAAAAGCGGTCTTACCGAGGCCGAGTAGATTCGCTGCCATCAGCTTGTCTCCATGCAACTGCGCGATGGCCCCTAGGATGGCCTGCTGCTCCACGTCGGCGATGGGCGAAATCCTTCCCTGCGACCCTGCGTTGACCGGTTGCAGACAAGGGCCGGATGGGATTGGGCAGATAGAGGAGCAGACAATATGAGACGGAGCAACACGATTGTCGGCGGAAAGAGAGTCAGTTCCTTGGCTCTCCATATTGGCGGCAATTCAACGATTGAAGATCACGCAAACCGACGGCGCGAACTGATTGCGATTGGGTCAAGCCGCTGGCCGTACATCCACCGCTGAGGTCTTATCTCCGACAACCAATCCTGAGCAGTGGGTATGTGCCCCAGATCTTCTTTTACATGCTGCTCGCCAACGTATCGCACCGGAACTTGCTCTCCCTCACTGTTTGTGATGGTGACACCGAAGATTTTTTCCGCCAGAAATACCCCTTCTGCATGGTGTCGCAAGGCGCGATGGCGAAAGTCTGGGAAGAATGCTTTGGACTCATCGAACCAGTTGTGGATGGCGAGATAGTCTTCAAGCTTACCGCCAAATTTCTTGACACTGTTCTGTGCGTGTTTCAATGGATGCGCCATATTCAGATCTCGTAGGTCGAGGTTGTGTAGTCCTCGAAATAGTCATTGCGGATGACCGTAATCTTCTTTGTCCTCACGTCCAGAATCACGTCACCGAAACCACCAAAGCCGTCCTCAAAGCCAAAGGGAACCAAGACTTCAAAATATGGCTGTAGGTGCGAGGCATCGTGCTCCACGGGCTCATACTCGTCGTGAACATATTCTTCAGCGTTGTAGCACTTAACATCCTCGACGGCACCTTCGTCGCCGGAGCCGTCGAAATGCACGACCACGAAGTTGATCCGGGTAGCCGCAAGATCATTGCACGCGGCCAGGATTGCCGCCTTGGCTGCAGCCTGCTCGGACGAAAGACTCTCGCCAGGCGTAGTGGTCTCCATATTGCCTCCCAATATTCAAAGTAGTGCGGTAGGTTCGAGGTTTAATTTGCGTGGGGTCCAACAATAATCATGACTGCCGTTTGCGGGCGATGCTTTCGATTGTCACTTTCAATCTGAGAACCGGGCAACCTGCCAGGGATGGCAGAGCGAAGACTGAGTCTAGGAACGAGAGTCAAAATCGCTCTCACGGAGCAAGGCCGTCATCCGACTAGTCACGTCGCTTGCGAGAGCCGCGCTTAGCGCGACCGATGCGCCTGTGAGGCGGCGATATTGTTCGAGACCGTCAATGCCGGCGGTGTGTCGCAACTTTGTTAGGCTGCAAACCGACCAGCTCGTGATCCCGTTCAGAAGAATCCGCCAGAAGAGTCGTGGTAACGCAACCACTACATATGCGCGAAAGGTTGTTCCCGCGTCTATGATTTCGCCGATGGCATGTGCGATCGTCTCGTCGTCCGGCATTCCGGGTCTTGCAAGGTTTTTCCGCTCAGCGTATGCCCAAGACAAGAGGACCGAGGCATTGAAAGCCATGCGCCGCAGGTACTCGAACAGCACTCGCGCGCGGGTTCGCTGTCCTTCTTTAAACTGCGTGGCAGTGGAGTTGGCACGAAAGATCGCGTCCTTGGTTTCGTTCAGCAAATCATCAACTTCGCGCTCATCTACTTGTCGGACGATTGCAGCCACGTCCGCGGCGGTTGGAGACGCCACAAGAAACCGCCTTTGAAAGAAGAAATAAACAACGCAAAATACGAGCAGGGCGAAAAGTAGAAGCAATGCACAGATCACGGAGCGAAACTCCTTGGAAGAAGAAACAGCGGGGTGAGAGAAGAACGAGGGGACGGATGGAGGATCTTACAGTTTGTCTGCTTTGGCCTCGAGGGCAACCACAATTCGTTTCAGGGTTTCGAGGCTCTCTATTTGGTTGAGGGACTTGAGTTGAAGCGGCTGTAGGACGGGATCCAGGACTTGGGGACCAGTCTTTTCGAGTGCAGCTTGCAAGCGCCGCAAGCCTCGTTCCGCGCACTGCATGTGCTGCAAAACCTTGTGTTGCAGGGCCGTATCCTTAATTTGGTCAGGAGTCCAGGCGTTCGCCAACGTTCGCAGCAGCCCGCGGTAAAAGCGATGTCCCAGGACTTTTGCCATTGCCTCAATCTCACTTATCAGTCTCGCCGATTGTGCGTTTTGATCGACGTCATTTCTGCGACTATCAGCGCTTGCTTTCGGATCGGCATTCGGTGAACTGGCTGCTGCTTGAACGAACGGCCTCAATCCTTGTTGCCATCCCTGGGGCATCGCCCATTTCGGCAACTGAGGAACATTCTTCGGCCGCTTTCGATCATCCAAATCAACCCATGCTCCTTCGAAGTAGTAGAGATAGCGTCCGAGACCGAAACACGCACATGCCCGCTTGAATGCTTGCGCCTCGGCGCTCGTTCCCGCGTTGTCATCGTCTGCCCATTCCTCTCCAGTCGCGGAATGCGTGTTCAAACCAAAGATCGTCAGCTCACACGTTACGAACACTTTTGCGACTGTCTTCTGGTCTTTCCCCCGCTGGAAGTTGGCGCTGGTATACATGACATATTTCCGCGTCCAACCTGCCGGAGTGAGTAAAGTATTGAGACGATCTGTGTACGCCCTTTGGTCAGCATAGGGAATGACTTGGCCACGCGGTTTCCCGGCCTTGGTGGTATTGATAACTCGCCACTCGATCAGTTGCGGATCAAATGGGAGTTCTATCGCCGCAGTCAGTTCCTTGATCTGGTCCGTCGAGAAGTGTAGGCCGCTTTGCAATGTCATTGCGGCAATGGGTGAAAACTTCTCTCCGCCATTTCCGTTTGCGGCAGTGCTTATAGAACCGTTGGTACTTCCGTTTGGAGCGCTCATGGTTGTCCTCCTTGGTTGGATTGAGCGAGTGACTAAGGAGTAGAAGGCCTGCGCTAATGTTCTGTCCGCTCAAAATGGGATGTCTTCATCCCTGATTTGACCAGTTCCAGCAGCGGCAGGTTCGTTCTCCTCTATGTGGTGTGGTACGGCCGGCTGATCGCTGTTCCCGTTCTGGCGGGAGCGCAACAACACAAGGTCTCGCGCAACGATCTCGGTCCGGTACTTCTTCTCGCCGCTCTGCCGGTCCTCCCAGCTTGAGGTCTGAAGCTTCCCCTCGATATACACTTTCGATCCCTTGGACACATATTCGCCAACGATCTCAGCGAGCCGCTGCCAGGCGACAATGTTGTGCCACTCTGTCCTGTCCTGCCACTCGCCGCTTTTGTTCTTGAAGCGTTCGTTGGTGGCAAGGCTGAATTTCCCAACCGGGATACCGCTCGGCGTGTACTTGACTTCGGGATCCGCGCCTACGTTTCCAACGAGGATCACTTTGTTTACACTTTTCGGCATGGTTTGCTCCAATCAATAAAGATTTCTGGTCCGGCACCTTCAGCATCTTGAGACTCATTCGTATGCGAATTTGGTGAGCCGACAATTTTCAATGGGAAGTCGGAGAGACGCACATTGGGTTAGCGCGCGGAAAACCCTGCGAGCCAACTCCGGGCTTGCAGTCTGGTTCGGGCCCGCTGGCGGCGGCTCCTTCGACCCAGAGGAAGATCACTTAGCAGGTTGTCTGAACTGGCGCGCAGTGAGGGCTGGCCAGCAGTTGGCAACGGCTGGCGCGCAAAACCATGATCCCGATACCAGACCATTTACATGGCGGACGTGCTTTCCTTGCCAGGTACTCACCAAAGGTCTACTGACCTCCGTCTCGGGCGTTCGCACTGCGCAATATGTCGCGGAGCATAAGCTCTACACGGGAAAATTGACTTTCACTTGGCTGCAATGTTGTTTAACTGTCAGCGAGGATTTCCCGGCATCGCCAGTCTAGTAATCGGGCCATGATCTCCGAATCATGAGCAGCATCAACTGGATCTCGAGACAATGCCGAATGCAGAGCGGCTTTGAGCCAAAAGGAAGCGGCCGGATCCGCAAGGACTTCGTCGATTTCCGGCAGATCATTTGCTTCAAGCGGTTCGTTCATCGCAACACTCAGGCGGCCGAATATCAACAGGCTCTCGACCTGTTCGCTCGGCGGTCCGTGACATCATTTTGCAGCGTCCACCGCAATGGGCTTTGGCTCGAGGAGATGGCAGTGCCGGCAACCTGTACAAGCCACGGCCGATGTCAGTCGCGCCGCTGCGGTTTGAAGTTCCCCCGGCAAGGTGACTGGCTCTCCGCTCCGGCTGTAGAAGACGGGGCAGACTGCGCCTCTGAAGGCTGCATCTTTCCCCCAAAGCTCCATCTCCAGGCTCCCTCTACGTCCATAGAAGAGAATCGAACTCTCAAGCCGCGGTCTTTGCTGGTTTGCGGAATTTGTGAGACTGTGCCGCGTGATGAGCAGGTCATACGTGCGTTCAATCCGTAGCATCTGTACGCGTACTAGCGCTGGGGCAACCACGATTCCGTGCACGCCGTTGACTCCGATGCTGTCGATGCGCTGCAGCCAGGAGAGTACAGCGCCTTGTTCATCCACAAAACTCGAATAGGCTCCCAGATCGGCTACCGCTCCGCCGGATTCGACCCCGCGAAGGACGTACCTCTTCGCCAGGTGCTTGTGTTCAATCGAGATGGACGGCTGGCAGTAAATCCCGGCGCTGCGGAGATGCTTCAAGGTGACGGCCGGGAGCCGCAGCCCCTGCCGGGCCAAAAGCTCCCGATGATCCACCTGATGACTCTGAGTTGTTGCCACTTTCTTCATGTTCAGCCGGCCCTTCTGACCCGAATTGGTTGCCCCAATGCGGCGCGGATCATCTCCTTGGTGCAGCCTGCCCAACACTTGTACTTGCGCGGGTCGGAAACTGAAATCGCCAGATTGTCCCCACCGCGATAGATAGATCGCTCCAGACTGAGGATCGTCCGGGACCGCTTGCAGCAGTAAAACGCCCTGCGGCATTTGAACCCAGCGCGACGCAATTGCCTCGCCGATGTACAGGAATACTTTGATTGCGTGTTCGACACTGGCATCTTTACGCAGGCCAATGTCCTCGGCCGTAAACAACGGGTGAAAGCTTACTGAACCTCTGCTTTGAAACATGATGTGCTCCTTATTCATATCTTTGATTTCCGTTCTGCTTGCCCCAACTAAGTGCACAGCGCGCTGCGGTACTTTCAGCCAGTTTGGTCTCGTACAACTGCGCGACCGTTCTGTTCGAACGGTGACGCATTGAGTGGGGAATGCGCCAGCTCACCGTGTTGCCCGATCGGCGCTCTGGACAGCGCACGCGAATGCATTTGTCCGACACCCGCCAAAAGCCGACATCGCCGACACCTTCAAAGATCGAGCACACAAACCACGGCAAGTCAGCCATCGAAGCCACGGGTTAACGGGTCCGCATTTCATGTGCAGTACCGGCCAACTCGCAGCGTTCACCAGGAACGTCAATTGGCGACGAGTGAGACTGTGCAATAGACAGATCATCGACATCAAGAACGTCACGCGCTGGTGATTTCCCGGACAGCAAAGAGGCCGTCAACTTGTACGAGGAGACTTCGCAGATGCCACGCCGATGCGCACTCAGATAGTCGAGCGAATAGGCCAAGTGCTCGTGCGAATGGCCTCGCGAAGTGGACAGCATCCGGACATCGAGCACCGTACATACCGCTGATTTGTGCAACTGCAAAGAAGCCGTTAGCCCGCTGAAACAAGGTCCACTGGTACCGCGCGAACTCGTGCGGCGGTATTCGGCTGGATGCGCAAAGGGCTCGACCGAGCGACTCCAGATATGTGTAACTGACGGTGTTGCTTGTGCCAATGAGTGGAACAAGCAGCACTGCGCGGTCAAGTGCATACGAGTTTCAGACAGAATGCAGTGATTGCCATTGTTATCCGTGAAGTCACGCGAATATGAAGCAACAGCATGCGCAAGGAACCACGAGACGGACCATACGTTCCCGCCGGTCCGCGAGTGAAGGCCCACCGGAGGGACCGGCAAGACGGCAGCCACAAAGCGCTGCTTCAACACACCCGAAAACAGAAACTCGAACAAGTTGGAATTCAGAGGGTAGTCAGAGACGCAAGTCGCTGAATGACGGCATGTTACGAGGCCTCCAAAAGCGGCATATGCGCGGCATACGCGTGGCGAGAAAGCTGCGAAAAAACAGCCAATGAACGGCCAAAGAGGCGTCATTGGACGGGTAATCGTCATTGGAGCATCTCCCTGAATCTGATTCCTGATGTGTTTCGGCCGGTGATGACTCTGGTCTCAAGAAGTAGTTCCGCGAAGTCCCCGGCATTGGCGAAGGCCAAATTCATATTGACGGACTCGAACTCGTGCACCAGGTGCACCAGGATCTCGACGCCCGAGGTCAGGTACAGGACGCATCGCGATTTGGCGCTCACATTCGAGTGCTCTCCGCACGCGTTCATATTGCCTGGCGCTTTTCAAGCTGCGCTCATATTCCAGGGCAAAGCAGGCTCTTTTTCGCGATCCACACATCGACAATGGCGTCGTAATCCTTCTGATAGGGCGTACGCGAAATGGTGTTAAAGGACGCGATTTCGACTCCGATTGCCAGCGGACGAGCAGGTTTTGTCCGCGAGCGCCAGCTGAATTGCATTCAATTCGAGCGAGTGAAGGACTTGAGAAGGGTGCGGAAGATGCTCGGTATTCGAATGCAGGACGCGTCGTGAACTGGCCATGATGTTCCAGCAGGGCAGTCCCTGTCGGTGATCCGATAGACGGCCGATCCGGCGCCAAACACGCCCTCGCAGACTGAAATATGGCCGGAACCGACGAAGCCGCTTGGTGCGCCAGTTGAAGCTGCTGCGGCAATGATCAAACCCTCCGAACTTCATGAAGTCAAACAACTGCTCATGGCTCACGAAACGTGAATTGCGCGACCTGGCGCAGCAAAGGAACGTCGCGTTCGGGGTTGATGACCAGGCCGCCCTTGGCGTATCGCATAAGCCATAATCCTCAGTCCGGAATCCCGTCTTCGAGCAGTTCGATCGCCGCCCCGTGCGACAGAGCTGCGTCGGCCACTTGAGCTGCCAGACTCCGAGCGCGCTCCGCACCCAAGCGAGCGGCTTCATGAGCAGCATTGCTTCCTGCTTTTCACGCAAATAGCTGACTGCAATTGGCGTCACCGATTGGATTTCCAGCCAGCATCCTCGAAGTCGAACCCGCCGAACGTGTCACTGGAAACAGCTAACAGGAAATAATCTGGCGCCCGAATGGCTGATTTCCTCCTGAACAGCACGCGGTTTCCGCCAAGCGCAAAAATGAGGTCGGCGCATTCGAAGGTCTTGCCGACTGCGCGGTTCGGAAACTGTGGATTGAAGTCTCCACGCCGTTAAAGCGGATCAGGCCGGGAACAATCCAGTGCCGCCGGATCTTCGTTCCACAGCGCAGGCCTGCGGAGTTAAAGTAGGCGGCGTGCCGGGTGAAGCGGTAGCGATCCTGGGGATCGCGGCCGCAACGGCCCACCAATTACTGCCGAATCCCAGGATCTTGACCAACATCATTGAGGTACTCCATCAGTTCACGATTGATGCTCTTCACGGCGCGAATGCGCTCCAAATTGCTAGCCTTGAAAGCCGTCCGACTTGCTCCAGGAGGTCGGGGGGAGGTCTATTTTCTGCTGGGAGAAGTACTGGCAAAGATCAGCAAATCTGGTGCTTTCCTGCGCGAGTTCCTGTTGGTTCGGAGGCAGAGCACTGAGCCTCTGCTCGTACTCGTTGCGGTCTTCGATTGGCCCTGATTCGCCGCCCGGCTCGAACGTGTCCAGCGGGCCTTCCGCCTTGCTCGATAGGCCCTTCTTTTCGTTTTTCGACATCGTTTTGTGACTCCTTTACGTGGCCGGCGACTTACTCGCCTTTTAGGGCTCGGTTCTTTTGCGTCTCTGCCTGCGCCCGCTGGCCAGCCTCGTTCACCTGACGTCGCAGCAGTTTAGCTTCGTCACGCGAACGGCCAAGCTGCTGCTCGAGCGAATTGACTTTCATCACAAGCTCAACCTCCGGCTTAAAGAGTCCTATCTGATCGGCGGGTTGCGTCGTTGCGGCCGTGCTTACCGTGCTCGCAGCTGTCAGCTTGGAAAAGTTGTCCTTCGCTGACGGTGCTGGCACGGCCGGTGTGCTTGCTGTTCGGCTTCGCGGTGCCGGTACTCGAGAATGATCCGGTACGTCCGCAGGAAGCGCCGGGGAACCGAGCGCAGACTCTCGCAGTAGAGTCAATGCCTCCATCAGACCGCAGTTTCTCTGCGTGGCCTCCTCTATCCGTGCATTCGCGAGTGACAGGGAGTGCTCATACTGCGCAAGCATTTCCGGCGCTGCCATTCCCGCCTAGCCTGGACCCTGTGCTGATAAATAATGATGATGAACAGGCACCCGAGCAGACCGAGAGACACGATATTGGACCAGAAGTACGCACTCTCGATCGTCTCTTTGAGCACTATCCTGCGGCCCTCATCGAGATGTTGCCCGTAGTCTGTGTCGCAGGGATTGATCCGCTTCAGGGTGGAATCGACGAAGCCGTCCTTTTGTTTGGAAGAGCGCTGTTGAGTCAACGGATCGTAGCTTGATCGGTTGCCCTGCGCACTGCACATGGCTGACACAAAAGCCAGGATGAGGCCAGCAACGGCAATCCGAGATGTACGGTTCACATTCATGCTAGGCGGCTAAATCGCGCGGCCAGACGGCCGTTGCGCCGGACGAGTTCGGGATCTTTGAAACGCAGGTTCGCGCCTTCGACGTGGGGAACGGCGTGGAGCTTGGGATAAATCCTCGGCTCAAGTCCTGGGAACTTGTACTGCCGGGGCACGCGAACATGGAGATGGGAATGGAGCGTTCCCACCCGGTTGTCGGTCATCAGGATTTCCATCTGGCCAACGGGCAGGTTCTTGATATGCTCGTCCTCCGCCCTGGTTTCCTTGATGTCGGTTTCGCTGCCAAATCCGATAGGCTCGTACCGATCTTCAAATACTCCTTTACGCTGAACGGTCAAGGTGCGCCGCGTCTGCCGTACGCGCGCCGATGCCTTGAGGAAATACTGCGCGGTCTCCTCGTCCTTCGTGCGCAGCAACATGTTGGTGTTTGGAGCTGACGAGACGTCATCCTTGAAGCCACGTCCGACGGTTAGAAGCTGCGGCAGCGCCTGGAGAGCGAAGAGAAAGGCGGTATTGGTGCCGCGCGCCGTCTGCAAGATCTGGGCGAAGTTCGAATAGGCAAACGGGGCGAACTCGTCGAGAATGACGCTGACCATTGGCCGATTTTCCCGCGGCGTTCCCGCTCGTTTTCATAGCGCTTTCCGATCATCAACTGCATGTTCTGCAGCAGCATCCGGCCCAGGGCCGTGACCGCCTTCGAGTTCTTGTTGGTATTCAGCGAGACGAACAGGATCAGATCCTGGTCGATGACCTCGTCGAGCGAGAGCAGTTCGTCGTATGCCCCGGTGATGACCGAGAGGTCGTCTTCCAGAAAGGTCATTAGCTCGTTGAGCAGTCCCTGGATCTTAGGCACGCGGTCGCGGTCTTCAAACGACTGCCGCAAGTTCCTGACCGACATTTCAAAGTTCAAACGGCGTTGGTTGCTGGCGCCCGCCTGTGTTTGAAGGCAGGCGCGAGCAATCGCAATTTGCTCGCGCAACACCTGCTGGTCGAGCGCCAGCACCAGCACGTCGTGGATGTTGAAGCGTTTGCCCGTGTACGCCAGCACGCGGACGAGGTCGCTCAAATAGGTCGCCTGGTGGCCGTGGAAGAAGTCTTCCTTCAGATCGAATGATTCAAAGACAAAGTTCGCATGTTCCTGATACAGACCCTGCTCGCTGAAGAAGGGGTTGTAGCGTACCGAGATGTCGGGCTGGGAAGGACTCAGCACTCTGAACTGGTGCATCCGGCCAGCTGTCTCTATGGCTGGAAGAAGATCGGACAGAAACTCCTGGTCTCCCTTACCGTCGAAGATCAGCATGGGAATCCGGTGCCGGTCTTCGGGGGGACCGACGAAGCGGAAAAGATCCTGCGTGATGATGTTCTTAAGGAGCGTGGTCTTGCCCGAACCGGTGGCCCCGAACACGACCGATTGCATCACGCGCGTCGCATCGGGCCAGAGCCAGGGCTTGCCATGCACGTCATAGCCGAGCACGATCGCGTTCTGTTCATTCGCGTCTTCGACGACTTTCCGGTCTTTGGCCTGGCTTATAAATAGAGGCGGATGAGGCCGAATTGAGTTCGCGGCGCTTGCGCAAGGTGAGCATGTACCAGAGCGACCGCGATCGCGGCAACCAAAGCGTAGAGCAGATAGAAGGAGATCTCAACCAATTGCGCAGTGCGCAGGTGAAAGCGATGCACCAGGATGTAAAAGCCGGCGGCAAGTACGATGATTGCAATGACGGCCAGGATAGCGCCAACGCTTTCTTCGCGGTCCTGATGATAGACCGCCGGCCCAGGCGATATTCGTTTTCTGAAGTCACAAGCCACCAAAACTGAAGAACAGAAATGTGCCGGTCGCAAGCACAAGAATCAGCGCCAGCAAAAGGAGAATCGGGTTAAGCGCGTAAGCGTCCATTTTCATCTCGCGGCCTGAGCGGGTCTTCAATCTGCCGCAGCAGACTCGCGAAGAGACGCGCCTCCGGGTTGTGCGCGTTAAACTCCATGAGGCGTTCGCGCATTCGACCAACTTGTGCGTCTTCCTTCATGGTTAAAGTACGAACGTGGCCTTCACGCCGCCCTCAAACACCAGATGCACGATTGCCGGCGAGTTCAGATCCTGCCGTATGGCAACGACTCCCTGAGTTGCCTCGCCTGGTCCCAGCTCTCCGGCAGCGCTTTCCGAATGGGCAATAGGGAGAGAAACATTTTGGGTACTGGCAAGTTTTTCCGATAAGCGCGGGTCCAGCTGCTTGTGTGCAAAGCTCGACAAGGAAATGGACGAAAGATCCCCTTGCACCTGGTATGCGCTCGGGGCAGCAACGTGGTAGGAGATCTTGCTGTTGTTCTCGATCGTGTAGTGGATATAAACACTGCTCCTGGTTCGGAACACTTCCTCTACGCGGACGCGTACTTGGTTCTTTAACGGCCGCGTGTTGACCGAGGTGATCTCAACGGCTCCCAAGAAAGCGCGGGTCAGCATCAGGTCCGCGAGTTGGTCTGTAGATGGACTCACAACCAGATGAGCGGCTGCCACGGGCGCTGAATTATCGATGGCAAAATTCATGTTCTTCACCTCTTGGGTGGTCTCAAGTTCATAGGCAAATCGCCGCGAAGCCGTCCAGACAAACAGGTCGGTGGAGGCACCTGGCTTCATGGGCTTGACGAAAACTTTGTTCTCCTGGCGCTCGATCTGGAAGTCAGAGCTGCCTGCCGCGGCCATCGTGACCGGCTCGTGAAATTCCAAGACGGTCAGAGTGATTGAGCGCGGTGGCCACGTGGGTACGATGCTCGGGCGGGTGTGGACTGTCTGTTGGGCGGAAGGCCGCGCGTGCGCAGGCGCTATATATAAGGATGAGCGAGAGAATCGTTTCATAGTTGCCTTTTTAGGCCCTGAGCGGAATCCTTTGAGGATTCCGCTCAAAGCGGTTGTTGCCTTACATAACCCAGGGCACGTCGTCCACTTCTCCATCGGGCATGAATGGGTGGAAACTCCACGGCTTCATCGGGGACCGCGGCTTGCGCCGTAGTTCTCCGATTCGTCGTGATGTTCGGTCGATGTGCCTCGGTCTGTTCGGGCTGTTGTCGTCGAGGAGGATCTTCCCGTCCTTCAACTTGAACAGGAAGGTGTGTTTCTGTCCTCCGTCCTTTGATTGGATCAACCAGGAAGGCCCGGCCGTGAAGGATCGGTGCGGACAAATCCCTCGTAAAGCTTGGGATGTATGTACGCGGACCAATTTGCCTCCGGTGCGCTCCGCCAGCTTCACGATCAGTTCCTGCGGAAAAGCAAGAAAGAGAATCGAGCCGGTCGAGCGCTCGCCGTGAGAAACAACACGGTTCAGCGCTTGCAGCCAGCCCATGCGGTTCTCCGTCTTGTTCTGCGCCCAGATACGGATAAAGGCCAGAACGGCCTTCATCTCGTATTTGCCCCGCTCCTCGTCGCAGTGGCAGGCGGCGTAGGCCTGGTACTTGGCGAACAGCTTCTGTCTCCGCAGTTCCTTGTCAGGACTCTGCCGAACTTCTTCCCATTCGGCTTTGGCTTTTTCCAGTTGTTTTTTCAGTAGTTCGCGTCGTTCGGCGATCTTGCCGATCATCGCCGCGTAGACCCGATTGACGAAACGGCATTCTTCGAGCATCTCGCGGGTGACTTGTTCGCCCACGACGAGCGCCTTGAATGCCTCAATCGGGGCCTTGTTGGTCAGCAAATCCTCGATCTGCTTGCGAACATGGTTGTAGAGATGGCCGATGCGGTCGGTCTTCTCCACATCCAGATGCAGGGGCAGATCAGAAATCCGGCGCTCGTTCTTGTAACGCAGCCATGGCGCCTGATTGACCTGCTGTCGTATTTCGGCGACCAGTTTCAGGTCCGGCTGGACCTGCCACTTAAGGCTGTCGAGTGCGTTCTGGAGCTCGTGGCCAACTGCGCGGCAAGCTCTTCGCGGCCCGCTGCCCGGCAAGAGGTCATCAGATCGGTGATCGAGCCGATGTGATTCCCCGTGCCTTCATGGCCACATGTTCCAGGTTAAACCAGGGATCACGGGCTTTGTCGGCCTTGTTCTTGCCCTGCTGCTGTCCGAGACCTCGTGAGAACCGGTCCTTCACAAAGCGCGGAAACCGGTCTTCTTCGACCACGCAGACCCAGTCGAAGTCATAGTCGCCGCCGTTTTTCTTTGCCGTCTCGGAGTGGAGCACATAGGTGCCCTCCAACCGTAGTTGCCGCGCAATCAAGCCGCTGACAGCTTCCGGCTCGGTCAGCGTGCAATTTTGGCGGCAAGGTCCTTGTTGAGCTGGCGATGATCTCCTCTTCGGACAGATTTCCGAAAGGGAGAAGATCGTCCACCATGCGGATCGGATAGCGAACGCACAGGCCGTACTTCGAGGCCAGCTGCACGATGGCCTTGTGTTCGGGAATCCAGTCGGAACCCGAAAACACTTTGCCATCTTTCAGGAAGAGGTAGCCATCGTCCATCAAAGCAAAAGCCGGCAGACGGAAACCTCCTCCCGTCGCCGTCTTGAACGCCCAGCGCGCAAGCAGTTTGTTGAGCTGATTGTTGACATAAGGATGACGGACGATTTCGCCGCTGGCGTCGGCCAGGAGTAAACCCTCAACGACCCTGAATTCTTCGTTGCGGGTCCAGCTCCAAGCTCCGAAGACTTGTCCGGATGCCGGCCCAGAAGTTCCAGCAATTCTTCGTAGCGGCCTTCGCCCACCGCCTCACTCAGCTTGGCCACTTGCTTCATGGCCTGTGGTAAAATTTCGAGCTGAATTGAGTCCTCAGGTGCATGTTCTAGAAGCGTGTAACTGGACTCAAACTCGAGCTGGCGGGAGAATTCGCGGATTCCAACGCCACGTTGTCCCGCGAAATCTTCTGCCCGGCCCGAAGATCGAGTACGTTACCGCCGGAACCTTCAGTCCTGGTTTGACCGCACTCTCCGGCAAGACAAAGTCCGCTTCAAGCGCGTCGGCAACATCATCCTCCATGATTTTGAATGAGCCTTTCGCCTGAGTATCGGAAAAGGCCATGCGAAACTGGTAGAAGCGGTCGCCAGGGAAGGACCTTCCGGCGCGATTTCCTGTTTCGCTTGTTCAGACGAGCTATAGCTTTCCTGCTCGTCCAAGAAGGTCCTCCTCTCGCACGTTTCCATAGCCGTTCCCTGAGAAGCCGCTTAACCTGGACAGTCAGGAGTTCGCGTCGTGTTTTTGTTTGTAGTCGTTCGGAACAATGATCGCCTGATCCAGCCCCGGCAGTCGTTCGTTCCGAGCTTGCACAGTCGGGCACCACCAGCACGCGCGCATCCGGTGCCTCCATCATCACCTTGCAGGGTGAGACGAGAATCCCGAAATAGACAATCGCCGCCTGTGGCCAATGCTGAAACCGCTCGGCGATGCGCGGCTGTGCTCCTGGTCGACAAAGTAAAACTTGCCCTTCTTTGCCGAACCGCTCGCCCCGACTAATTTGTAGTGAATTCCGTTCCAGATAAGCCTTGCCAGCGCGTTTTCGACCTGCGATTCCTCAAAGTCATCGAGAGGTTCGGTCGGGACATTGACGCTGGCAACCTTGATTCCGGGATAGAGCACGCTCGAGCAGCGTGTTCTCCAAGGGCTCAAGATCGTGCAGCCGCGGCGCAATCCTGCCATTGCGGTCGATCTCAAGGTTCTGGATCTGGTCGGCCGGAGATTCTGTATTTGTTCGTCTTGTGTATTCTTCGTCATTTTTTATTCTCCTTAACTGTTTTTTTTCCGGGGAGAACCCGGAAAAGAGTTAAGGAGTTTGCGTGACCGCAAGCTTCTCCTCGCTCTCGCCTGGCTCTCCCGTTTCGGGTTCGCTCGGCCAGGCCTCGAGTTCGAGATGCCCGGTCAGCACATGTCCCCACATAAAGCTAGCGGGGCACTCAAAAGACCAAAATCACTTTCTTGGTCATCTGAGAACTTTCGTGCTGATGTCTTCAACTAAGAAACTAGGTGCGTGCAACAGCCTGCTTCACGATCACAGGGCTGCCGCCTACCATTCACCTCCGGCACTGCCTTCCAAGCGGTCAGCGTGTAGAACGACTGCCCGCTCTTGAATGCCTCGATCAGCGCTTCACCTTCATTGGGTATCTCCGTCCCAACTCCGGCTTGTCCGGAGTTGATCCAGGATTTGGCAAGAAATATCGAACATGGTCATCGACGGCGGCCGGTTTTCTGCGCCGCGTTTGCACCGCGCCAGCGCCGGCTACCGCCGTTGGTGGCGCCGTGGCAGTTGCTGATCTGGTTTCCATCTGCCTGCTCCTTTGCCTAACAGTCATGCGTAAGAGTTACTGCACGCTTAGAGTCCGGTCTGCTGCAATACCCAGTCGCGCTTTTCTCCCTCAATCGCCCGCTCCCAGAACTCGCCAATCAGCAGGCCGCTGGGGTTCTGCTCGGACCTTTTCTCCACCACCAGCCGAACATGAAATTCACTCACTACCTTGTCGACGGTTTCGTTGTGCTCGTGAACATGGTGAATCTCCTTCACTCCGAAAGCCGTAAAGGTCAGCGGATCGTCTTTTCCGGCTTCGAGTGAGCGCAGCTGAAATTCCGAGTTGGTCTGGTCATCCTGGATCTTTCCGATCAGGTTTTCTTTCTGCATCCCGGCAAAGGCCGTGCGGCGCAGGTTGGCGGTCATCATGTTCAAGCTGTCGGCCCAGTTGCGGCTCACGTTCGAGGGCGAGAAGTTAAGGTAGCGCTCAAGAAACAGTCGCACAAACGCGCGCTTCTCGAACTCCGTTGGCTCCGATCCGGCGCCTTGGGTCACGGAGAACACCGGCTTGGCTTGTCCTACGACAAATGCCTTGCCGTTCTGCGTCGACGCGAATGACGGTGGGAGGCTGCAGCGCGGACATAAACGGCGAAACCCAGGGCCAGCATGGTCGTGGGAACACAAAGGAATGCCAGTATCATTGCGCGATTGGCATAGGCCCGCAGAGCTCCGTCATGCTCGTAGTAGCGGCTGTAGCGGACCTTTTCCGGTGCGCCGGTGTCCTCTTTGTCTTTGCTCTTTTTTAACCACATGCTCTCGTCCCGATGTGCCGCTCCTAATAATTGTTGACTAACGTCGTCCGAACAACCGGCCAAAGAACTTCCCGATATAAAAGAAGATCAGCGTCGTGATGCTGTAGGGCCGGAACTTGGTTCCTTCCGGCTCCCAGATCGGTGGTCGTCTCCACATGGGAACCTCCTATTCGCGCGCTAGTTGTCTTCAGCATTGTTCCTTCCCGCGGCTTTCCCCAGCGCTCGCGCCACGTTGTAGGTGATGGCTTGGGTCACTGAGTGAGGGCGATAACCGAAAGCCCCCCCCGGCCGGGCCCGTTGCAGGGCGACTGCCGTTGCCGGAGTTCCGGCGCCGGGGGCGCTGGTGGGAGGGCCTGCCGGGCTTGTGTCGCTCTTCATCGCACTCGCCATTCCCGAACGCAGAAACCCGGCCATGGAAGATGCCGGCGTCGGGGGCGGCGTTGAAGAGGCTGAGTGACGGACGTGGACGTGCCGCCTGCGCCGGCTGCCGCCGAACTCGAGGTGCCTCCCGCTCCTGCGCCTACTCCGGCAGAAAATCCGCTCACTCCAGCCAGAGCGGCACCGGCGGCGACCGCCCCAGCGCGCACCAAGGTGAATGCAGTCGATCCCACATCGCCGGAAATAATCCGCTTGGCAATGAATGGAACCAGCGCGATGGCGAGCGCGTAAAAGACGCTGACCAGTCCCAGCATCAGCGAGTCCGGCACGCCCTTCAGAAAACCCAGGAACCCATTGCCCAGCACATCATTGACTTGATTGAAATGGATCGCGGTAATCAATGCGCCGAAGACGGCATACAGAATGCCCCATGCGTTCCAGATCATGACGTTGATGGCATAGGTCTTCCCCAGTTGGCCGATGCCGGATACTGGAATGAGCGCCAGCACCAAGGGCCCGAGGACGTATAGCAACGAGCCAAACAAGACGTAGAAGAAGCAGAACACGATGATGGCCAGCGCATACAGCACATAGGCAACGAGCAGCAGAAGCACCGTGATGGTACCCGCGGCATCGCCGTTGATCAGGTCCCAAAACGTCAGGCCCGGGTTGTTCGTTGCTTGTTGCTGGAGTTGGGTCATCCAGTTGAGGAACATGTCGCTCGCGCCCGAGCTTGACCCGATGAAATTGGCGACCGCATCAAACGACCCATTCACGTCCCGGAAGACCGACGCCCAGTTGGCGATGATCATGGCAACAACCAGATACTTGATCGCTGTGACCGCGAGCGCCTGCAGGTCTCCGCCGCGCAATGCAGCCTGGTAAAGGCCGATGAGGAAACCAACCAACAGGATCGCAAACGCGATGTTGGTCACGGTGGGGATGATGCTCGTGGCATCGATGCCTCCCATAGCCGTATTCATGAGCTGTTGAAAATAAAACACGGCTAATGCGCTCCCTGCTGAAGCACCTGACTCCCATTGTTGTGCAGCGTGGATGTATGAGCAGTGCTAAATTTAAGCTGCGCCCCTTGATTGGCAAGCTCGATCGAGCGGACGCGGACCAATTCCGCCATGGCCGACTGCGTGTACGCATTGGCACGCACCAGCCACGCCGATGTTTGCGCCTCCAGAATTGCCGCACTCCCCGGTGCTGCGGTCTGCAATTGCTGGTTGATTTGTTCCGCGGCTTGCAGTTCAAGGTCGGCCAACGCGTCGATCTCAACGGACTTCTTCATAGCGGCCTGGGCCTCAGCATCCGTCATGTCCACCAGGTCACGGACCGGTTGCGAGGCGTCCGTTGCCGGCATCACCGAGCCGTACAGCGCGGCATAGTTGGTGGTGACCTCGGGCACGGCGCCGGGATTGCGCGACAGCAGACTCTTTTCCAGTTGTTGCGAGGTCGGCAGAGTGGCGCTCGACACTGGGAGTTGGAAGACCTGGCGCATCTGAACGAATTGCGCCTGCGCTTGCGTCGCCAAGCCTCTGGCCTGATTGATAGCCGTCACCGGAAACACGACTTGCTGCTCAAAGTCGGCGGATTGCTGTTCGAGCTGCTGAATCTGGCCTAGGGGCTTGCCCACGACACTGCTCAACAGGTTCGAAATGCTGCTCAGCCCCACCGAGATGATGGCGCAGCAGGGGTCGAGCCCCAGCTGGCTGCGGGCCTTGGTGGGAAGAATCATGACTACAACGGCAAGCGCGAGCGCAAAGGCCAGCGCGTTGCCGACGAGCTTTGCCGCGCGAGTTAACGACTTGTGTGTCACTTGTTTGCTCCTATGGGTGCGAAAGCAGCTGCTGTATTTGGTTCTGCAGATTGCGTGTTGACGCCGCGCTCTGTTTCAGCAACGTGTTCTGGTGCGCGAGCTTCGCGGCTTCCTGCCGCAGCTCCGCCGCAAGCATCTTGGCCATGTAAGCCTGGGTCTCAAGGTCCGCCACCTGCGCCTGCGCCGAGAGCATCGGACCTGATCCGGGCGCAGCCGCCGCGCTTTGCTGTTCGAGCTGATCGGCAAGGGCCAGCATTCCCTGGGTCGTCTGGTCCGACAGGACCGTGGTCTTGAGCGAGCCCATGGCCAGTGCATCGTCCATGTCCATCATGTTGCGATGCACTGGCCGGGCATCGGTTGGGGGAGGGACTGTCGCGTAGACCCTGGTGTACATCTGCGTAAGTTGGGCAATCGACCCCGCCTGGCCGTTCCGGAATATCGATTCCAACTGCGATGGATTGGCGAGCGTCGCACTGTTGTTCTTGATGGTCTGGATTTGGGACATCAAACCGCGGTATCGCGCGATGGTCGAGGTCACCGAGGCTTTCGCCTGATTGATCGCCGCGACCGGCCAGATGGTCTGTTGCCGAAAGTTGTTGATGGTTGAATTCAACGTTTGAATCCCGCTGAGAGCGCCTCCAATCGCGTTTTGGAGTGTGCTGGTAATGGTTTGGATCAACGTCAGTATGTCCGCGATCCCGGCCGCCCTCGCTGTTGTCGGCAACAAGCAGAACGCAACTACCAAGACAGCCAAGAGACGCTTGATGCTTGTGAACCTAGAGTTGCTGAGCATCTCTGAAATTCGCCACCTCATTGAAGTGCTCCTCTCACTACTTCTCCCGATACTTCTTCCGGCAGCGGATCGACATCGGCCAGACCGAACGGGAATCTGTCTGCCAGTTCGATATACGCGTCAATCAGCGGCGTGCCTTTGCGCCGCTCCAGCCACCAGGAGCGATAGACGCGCTCCCGCGCGTAGGTCGTCATGATCCAGTAATCAACAGCAGTCGACGACATGCGGATCGTGTGCGTGGTCTCAGCCTTTTCACCGATGACGATCAAGGCATCGGCGCTTTTGCCTTTGACGGGTGCGCTGAAATGCTTGATCTGGTTAAGTGCTGTCTCGTTCAGGTGCAAGTGCTCCCGCAAGGCAGTCATGTCCCCTGGCTGCTGGCCGATGATCTTGGTTGTGGTGTTCTTGACGATGCCTGCTCCGTGGACCCTGGGGTTCGATTCCGTCCCGACAAAATCTTCTGCGGTTTGGCTGATGCCCCAAACGCTGGCGTTACGTTTCCGCGCCGTGCGGAACAGCTGCACTACTTCCGGCGCCAGCACGGGCGAATCGAGCAGGAACCAGCACTCATCGAGCACAGTGATGCTCCTTCGGCCCGCCTTGCCCGCTGCCCGCTGTGCGGTGGCGTGGGCAATCAGCAGGCTCATCGCCGTCTCCAGCCTCGGGTCATCACTCAACTGCTCCACGTTAAAAAACAGCCATGGGTTGTCGAGCGAAATCGTAGTCGGACGATCAAACAGCTTTGCGTACACGCCCTTTTCACCGCTCCAGCTGCGCAGCTTAATCGCGGCCAGATGCGCCTCATCCATGACGCGCTGGTTCTTCTCCTCGTCGCGCCACTGGGCCAACTCGTCGCGCAGGTCTGAGAAAGTTGGAATGGGATTCGACGGCCGGATCGCCGCCCTCTTATAGGTCCTCAGGATGGCTTCCGTGATGATGTTGTCGAGCAGTTCCGTGTCCTCGGCTCGCCCCTCGCCCAGCATGTGCCGCGTCAGGTTTTTGAGGAATGCCACTTGGTCTTTGCTCGGTTCTTTCTCTCCTTCGGACAGGTCCCACGGATTGATCGTCTGGTCGGTATCGAGCGACATAGTGATCATCCGCCCGCCCATTAGCTCGACCAGCGGGTGGTAAGAGTCACCCCGCTCTATGATCGAGATCAAAGGGTTATCGCGCGCCGCCATCAAGAGGAACTGCTGGACCATGAAGGTCTTGCCGCCGCCGCTCTTCGCCATCACCAGCATGTTGGCGTCACTTAACCCCGGATCAAACAGCGAGAACGGAATCAACTGGCGGTAGGGAGTTTCGAGCAGGAAGAGCGGAGAGCGCGGCGTGCCGCGCCACGGCATCTCCACCGGCACAAGATCGGCGGCGTTTGAGGTAAGCAAATCCTGGTCGCGCTTGTCCGCATCTCCCATTGCCGGAAGCGAACTGAAGAACAGTCTTCTTTTCGCGAGAGTCTCGGCCACAGCTTTGGCGCCGTTCATGCGCACGATGGCATACAGGAGCTGCTGCCGGCGGTTGTCGATGGTCCGCTCAGCTTGCTCAAGGTCCGAGGTCGTAACCGCCGCATGTGAGGTGCGCGTCCCGATTACCAGGCTCAGCTTGGCGGTTTTTACCGAACTCGAAATAATGTCCTGCTGCACCCGGACAAGCTGCGCCTCGGCGACCTGGGCCTCGACATTGATCCGGAGGCCGCCGTTCGAATCCCTCTGCGCGGCCTGCATCTTACGCAACCGGCTCTTGTAGCCCTTGAGCACTTTGGCCTGGTCGGGTATCGTCGACTTGGGCGTTCACAATGACCGGGAAATCAAGAGCGGCCAAGTCTCTCAGGATTCCCGGGAAGGTTGCGTCCGGCAAGTCCTTCAGGCTGACAAACGAGTACAGAATCCCGCCGACGTTCAGATACGAGTCCGTCTCATCCACAATGCTCACATCGGCGATCTGTTGTCGGGCGCTTGAGTATAAAAGTTGGTCTTCTCCGCGTCTGTATGGGCGCCGGTCCGGACACAGGGGATTGAGCGCCCTTTTGGCTTCAACAAATAGTTCTTCATCGTTCAGCCTCCGCGCGCCAAGTTCGGCCGCTTCGAGCGCCGTCTCTGCTCCGCGCAGGAGGCTTTCAAACTCGGACAGGGAGTTCCTGGTGCTCCCGCCGCGTTCGCTCGATTGACTTCCGCGCCGACAAACTGAAAATCTCACCTCTTGGTTTCAGCGGCTTGCCCGAGATGCGGTGGTGCACAACCGGGTCCCAGATGAAATACACATGCAAAAGAGGCCGCATGTAGGCCCCGTTGATCTCTTTCGTTCTCCACCTCTCGACCCTCAGCGCGTCTAACGCGATGATCTCGCTTCGTTCCGACCGCTGCCCGGCCGCATACTGTTCGAACAGATCACCCAGGTCTTCCACGACCTCGAAGCGGAATTGCACTCTCATGCTCTGCTCTGGCAGCGACCGCAGCAGTGCTTCGAGCATCAGCTTGCCGCGGTCCCGGCCTTCATCACTGGCAAAGTACGAAGTCAGCCCCTTCATTTCGTACCCCGCCACAAGAGAGCCCTTCGTGCGCACAACGACGTTGTCCAAGTAATCGCGGACCGGAAGCTCCTCGCACAAGGCGGGATCGTGGAGTTTCCTCTCGTGTTTCTCAAGCGTCAGCGGCACTGCCCTATTCCTCCCTTAGATATGCGGTCCTGATCGCCCGGTCGCGCGCCACGGCGCAGTAGGCGCGAGGTTTCCCATACCAGCAGGCGAGATCGCGGACATAGCCGCGTGGCTTGCCGTACTTGAAGGCCATCAGCACAGGCACCATGAACAACGGCACTCCGTACTGAAGGACAAGGTTCATTGGCATTCCGGCGATTTCGCCTCCCACGAAGTGACCGACGATATTCATCACCGCCGCCGCTCCAAGCACCACAAACAGGTCTTCAAATTCCAAAAACATGAACGTCACCCTTGTTTGCAAATTCCGATTCACTGGTGTCACCTGCAATGCCATCGCTCGAACTCCTTTCCTAGGGCACGCCAGTAGTGCCGTGTTGAATCCAGAACTCTCCCAGGCGCAGCAAGCCCGACAACCCGAAGCAGCACATGGCCGCGACCAGGTTGCGCACCCAGGCCTCGCCTACCGTCATGCGCTCGAGCAATCCGGCGTAGTGCGTTACTGCCAGCACTACTTGCAGTACTCCGTAAAGCGGGAGCAGAACATTCCCCACCCAGTTGAGTAGCGTCAGGATCGAGATCCAGTAGCGATCCGGATTGTTCCAGGCCGCTTGGTTACTGAATGATTCAAGCGCCCGAAGGAGCCCCGAGCACATCAGCGATGCCAGAGCCGCATACGCCAGGTGTTGATAGTTTCGGCCTTTGGTGAAGTTAAAAATGGCGGCGGCAGCGAACAATCCGGCCACGGTCGGCATGATGACGTTGCCCAGCCAGTCGGTCAGGTTGAGCATTCCGTTTGCAAAATTCACTTCCATCACGTCCTTGCCTTCATCAGCCGACCATGGCCTGTACCAGCTTCCAGATGGCCGAAACACTTAAAAATGCGAGGCCTGATCCAACCAGCGGCATGAATGGCCGGTGACGAGCGTAGTTAAAGATCGCGCCCACCACGGCCAGACCCGCCGATTCTGGGGAGAATCGTTCCTGCCAGGAAATTCCAGGCGGACGTAAGCATGTCGGTCGTCGCAAACTCCGTACCGCTGTTCCAACTCTGCATCAGCTGGACCATGCCCGATGCGGACAACAGAAAAATGGCAGCGATGACGGACCCGAGCGGGTTATGTCCTTCGGCCGCATCAAGTGCCGCCTTAAGCACACAAAAAGCAGCGAGCACGGGAGTCAGCCGGCACCCACAACATTTGAGACAAAGCCGGTAAAGCTCGTCTCTACGCTCGTGACCCACGGGCTACTGATGTTCCCGCCCTGTGGAGGCATCGAGATTCCTTGTGCCGCAAACCAGGACAGAAATTGCGGCAAGGTTAGCAAGATCACCGACCAGAGCGCCCAACGTTGGAAACGCCCCCGGTCTTGAAAGTTCACGCCGCCTTCCTGCCGCAACGCGACCCCAGCCAAGACCATGGTGCAGACAGCGGCCGGAGCTGCCAGATCGAACAGCAGCTTCATCAGATCGACTAGGATTTGCGGCAGCGTCATAAGTTGAGCACTCCGGTTTTTGCTACTGCACACCCGCTGTGCCGTTTTGGATCCAGAATTCGATTAAGCGTGTGAGACCCGAGACCACGAGCAGTCCGCCCGCGGTAACTGCCCAGCGCGCCACGCCGCGGCCTTGCGAATAGGCCACCACAGCCATCACGACGGCCAGCGCTGCCCCCACAGGCGCTATCACGTTGCCCACCCAGTTGACCAAATTCAAAACTGTGCCTTCCGGCTGCGCCGCCGTTTGCCCCTGCACCGCCTGTCCCGTCGCCGGTGCAGCTCCGAGGTTCTGGGCGTAAGCCACCAACGGGAGAAACTGAATGACAAGAATGGTCAAACAAATAGTGAGAACGAAGCGCTGCCGCCTCTTTTCCCAACTCGACAATTTCATACGGCTCCTCTTCTGCGGTTGCGTTGAGTGAATCTCCCGCGTGGCAGGCGAGAACATAGGTCCGTTTCAAATTTCGGGCAAATCGGGAAAGGTTTTTCCAGGTAGGGCAGAAGGGAGATTGAAAGGCGGCTCTCCTAGGACAAATTCGCACCCGACGGGGCGCGTGTCGACTGCAATTGAATCTAAAGGGTGCTTGCGTGAACGTTCGTCATGTCCTACTTGGAAGCGGAAGGTTTATCAGATGAAAATAGGTTTGCGTTTGGTGCATCTCACAACGGGAGTCTCAAGGAAAGCCTGCGGCAGAAAAGGCCTGCTGACGCGATGGACAAATCTGGAGACATGTTGTCTTACGTGAACGACTCCCTGTGTTCGGTGCGATTCGGCTCGTTTGCAGTAGCCGATCATTCAGTCAAACTGGATGGCGAACGCGAATCTCCACGGAGGATGACTTCCGGACCAGAATGTCTTCTGCGTGGGTCGTGATCCGCTCGCAATGGCAGCAAGCTCCAAATGGAGTTTCCATCTTCCCACAAGCCGACTTCTGGCCAGCGTGGTTGTGGGGCTTAGTTTCCGGGTAGCCCGTCATCCGACCACAACTGGCAATCGCTAGTGGAGCTTTCACATACGCGGCCGACTGGACTCCGTTTTCCTCGCCGGCGAGCCGAATTGCTGCAAGAGGCTTTCACTACCTCGCTCGGCGGTGCGATACAATCCGTCCGATGATCACCTGCTCCGGTTGCGGGGCCGTATCTTCTGAGAGCGTCCGCTCTTGTTCTTCATGCGGGCGGGCCATTGCCATTCTCGATACGCCGACCTTAGATAACGCTAAAGACGCGCGACCCCGGACCCCATCAAGTTCGCACCCCCCACAAGCTGGCGGATTCGCTCCAGGCACGGTTCTCGCCGAACGGTATCGGATCGTTGCCCTACAGGGACGCGGCGGCATGGGCGAAGTCTATCGCGCCGAGGATTTGAAACTCGGCAATGTCGTAGCGCTGAAGTTTCTTCCGGTCTCGCTTCAGAATGATGCCGCAGCTCTCACCGGGTTTCATGCGGAGGTGCGTAACGCCCGTCAGGTTTCGCACCCGAATGTCTGTCGGGTTTACGACATCGGGGAGGTGAATGGCAAACACTTTCTCACCATGGAGTACATCGACGGTGAGGACCTTGCGTCCTTGTTGCGCCGCATCGGCCGCCTGCCTGCTGACAAGGCTCTTGAAACGGCGCACCAAATCTGCGCCGGACTCGCTGCCGCGCACGATTGCGGATTGCTGCATCGTGATCTGAAGCCCGCCAACATCATGCTCGATGGACGTGGCCGGGTGCGCATTACGGACTTCGGGCTTGGCCCTAAGCAGCAACGATGCCACGGGCCGGAGCGAAACTGCGGGTACGCCCGCCTACATGGCTCCAGAGCAGATCGGAAAGGGCGAGGCCAGCATTCGTAGCGACATCTACTCGCTGGGTCTCGTGTTTTATGAGCTCTTCACCGGACGCCTTCCCTACAAGGCAGACACTCCTGATCGAGTGGCGGCGCGCGCATCTGGAATCCTCTCCCAGGACGCCGTCGTCGGTGGTCAAGGATATCGATCCGGTCGTGGAAACCGCGATCCTGCGCTGTCTACAGAAAGATCCCGCACTGCGGCCGTCTTCGGTACGGCAGGTAGCAGCCGCGTTTCCGGGAGGCGACCCGCTGGCTGCGGCGCTTGCGGCGGGGGAAACGCCGTCGCCGGAGATGGTCGCCGCTTCGGGAGAGACCGAAGGCTTGCGTCCAGCGGTGGCTTGGGTTTTGTTGGCAGGAGTCATTGTGGGGGTCACCGTGGCGATTCTGCTGAGTGCACAAACGATGCTCTACCGTCGCGTGCCACTGAAAAACCGCCAGAGGCGCTTGCCGAACGCGCGCGGGATATTCTGCAAAGCGTCGGCTACTCCGAGCCGCCGGCAGACACGGCGATGGGGTTCTACGAAGGGCACGCGTTTATGCGCTACATCGAGCAACACGACAAGTCAAAGACGCGTGGGACAACCTCGATACCGGGGCGTTCGTGTTTTGGTATCGCGGCAGCCCCCGGCCGCTTGCGACTTCGAACATGTTCTCGGCTGCACCCGGATTGGGAATCGTATGGAGCGACGACCCGCCGGTCGACAAGTCCGGGATGACGTTGGTCCGAGCTCAATCCGCTCGGTCGTCTTACTCAGTTCATCGAAATTCCCCCGCAGGTTGACAAAACGGCAGGCGCGGCGCCTTCACCTGACTGGGCGCCGCTGTTCTCTGCCGCAGGACTTGATCAGTCCAAGTGGCAGCCAGCGCAGCCGATGTGGACGCCTCCGGTTTATAGCGATGCGCGCGCTGCATGGACAGGATCGCTGGCGGAGCGCCCCAATATCCCGATGCGGATCGAGGCTGCGGCGTACCGGGGCAAGCCTGTCTACTTCGAGTTGATCGGCCCCTGGACCCGTCCCGAACGCATGCAGCCGTATCAGCTGACCACCGGCGAACGGGTCGTTATGTGATTTTTACTCGTTTTGTTGCTTTCACTGCTGGTGGCTGGCGCGATGCTGGCCCGAAGGAACCTGCACCTGGGCCGGGGCGATCGCCGTGGGGCTTCTCGTCTGGCAGCTTTTGTTTTTGTGGCGTGGGGTGGCGTGGTTCTTTGGCGCGCATCACGTCCCAAACTTCGACGAATTCGCGCTCTTCCTGAGGGTTTGGCCTGGCCGGATTTCCTTCTCCTGCTTCATCTGGGTTCTCTACATTGCCTTGGAGCCTTATGTACGCCGCCGATGGCCCGCCACACTGATCTCCTGGAGCCGCTTGCTGGCGGGAGGCTTTCGGGATCCATTGGTGGGACGCGACGTGCTTGTCGGTTGTCTTTTGGGGCGACATTCGTATCGCACTGAGGAAGCCTCGGCTTGTTTGTTCCCTCTTGGCTCGGCCATCCTCCGCCGCAACCATCCACGGGGCCAGATTGGCAGTTTCTGGGCGCGCGCAATAATTGCGAACAATCCTAGGCTTGATCTTTGATCCTTTTCTCCCGCTTTCGTTTTTTTGTCCTGTTTCTTTTTCGGGCCTTGTTGCGCAAGCAGTGGGCGGCAGCGGTCGCATTCGTTCTTTTCTTCACGGTCTTTTACTCAGCGGGCAACCAGTTTGCTCCTGTCTTTTTGGTGAGCAATTTGATCATTAATGTTGTGGCTGTGTTTCTGTTGATCCGCTTCGGATTGCTGGCTTTGGTGGCCAGATGGTCTCTTCGGTTTCCTGGCGAACTTCCCCCTGACGACCCAAGGGTCGGCGTGGTATGCGAGCATCAGTCTTGGCCGCAATCCTGCTGATGGCCGCGATGGCGTTCTACGGCTTCTACACTTCCCTGGGGGGCCGACCGGTTTTCGGAGGCGCCGTGCTCGAGAGTAAGCTGCCGTTCATGCGCCCGCCCCATGGTGCAACGGCCGCATCACAGCGGGCAGCGATACAGAACCCGCGAGAGATATAACCTGCCCTGCCTGCGGTAGCAATTGCCAGACCAGCGCGAATGATGATCAGGCTGACACATTTGCCAATACTTGAAGCGAATTGTTCGCATCGCTCCCGGTTAGTCGGCCAACCGGAGAAGCTATCCAGAAACGGGCTTGGAGGAGATCAATCGCGATCTCCCCGAAGCCGACTTCTGGCCCGGAATTATCTCCGGTTAGCAATCACGGGCGCCGGAGCCAACGAAGCCTTGATGCCGTAAGTTCCCAAGTTGGGATTTCTGGACAACGGACAACGCCTCATCGAGGAGGCCCGGCAGGAATGCCGACCCGACGGTGGGATGCCTTTGCCCCCCCGGTTTTGAAGATCACTGGGTGAGTTCTGACCCCTTATGAAAATTCTCAACTCTACTTGATTCTTCAACCGGTTGCCAGCACACGCTTAATATCAGAACCTGATCCAATTAGCAGCGTTTTGAACCTAGACCTATCACGATTTCATCACAGCGACTTCCCCCGCGGCATTAACTGGCCCGACTGTTACATTCCGGCAAACCCGGCCCGCGTAATTAGTGCATGCGCTACCGTGGTAATGCACAAAGTGAATTGCCCTAAGAGGAGATTTCTTTGATGGGAACCTTCAGGATCGGACCATTGGATAGGATTACCGACCTTTCAATAAAGTTTTCTAGTTCCCGAACATTTCCGGGCCAGTTCCAACTTAGAAGCGCATCCATCGCTTCTATCGGCATAATCGCAATTTGTTTATTTGTTCTCCGCGCATATTTTTTTACGAAAAACCCTACCAATAGCGGGATATCTTGGGGTCGCTCGCGCAAGGTTGGCGTATGGATTGAAAATACGTTCAAACGGTGGTAGAGATCGGAGCGAAATTTCGCTGCTGAGACTAATGCGGCCAAATCCGCACTGGTAGAAGCGAGCAATCGGATATCCACGCGAACAGTTTTGGCGCTTCCAAGTCGCTCAAATTCCCCGTCTTGCAGAACCCTTAATAGTTTCGTTTGAAGGTGGAGAGGAAGATATCCGACTTCGTCAAGAAACAGTGTTCCACCATCTGCCAACTCCAGTAGACCAATTGTTTTCGACATCGCGCCCGTAAAAGCACCCTTCTCATACCCAAGTAACTCGCCTTCCAATAAAGCACTGGGAATGGCGGCGCAACTTAGTTTTATCAACTGTGAGGACCTTCGCAGCCCGAGGCGATGGATGGCATGAGCCAGCAAATCTTTTCCAGTTCCGGATTCACCAATAATCAGGACCGTCGCGTCGCTTGGTGCGACGATTTTCGCCTTTTGTAACGCCTTCACCAAAGCAGGGCTATCGCCGATAATCTCTGTGTTATCTTCGCCCTGATTTTCATTTCGGTTGTAACGAGCTTCTTGAGTTAACCTATTGGTTAGTTCCTCGATTTCAGTATGCGCTTTTGTATTGTCGAGGGCAGTCGCCAGAAGCGCTGCGATCTGTTGCAGCATACCGATATCTTCAGGATCAAAGGCACGTTCCTTTCGACTTGCCAAATTAAAGCTGCCAATAGTTCCTCTCGGAGTGATAAGCGGCACGCAACATGCCGATCGAATTCCGCGATTCAATAATCTTGAGAGAAATGGCGAGTCAACTGCGTTCAACTCGCCGCGGGTGAAAATCTTCGGCCGCCCTTCTAGCACGGTTATCCCTGAGGCAGTTTGTGTCAGAGGTATCAACGTATCTTGCGGTATGAGTCCGGGTTCTAAAGGGAAATCAATCGCGTACATCCGCATCAAATTGGATTTTTCCAGGATCGAGACATTAGTCCAGTCCTGTTGAACAATTCTTCTAATAGCTGAGGAAATCGCCGGGAATACTTCTTGCAAGTCCGCACTGGAGGTTACTGCAGTGCTGATTTCAAATAGCATTTCCAAGCGCTCTTTCTCCTGTTGCAGTTTGCTCGCCACGCTCGCAAACTTGTCTTGCAACGCCTTCTGCTCCGTTATCTCTGAGACGACTCCGCCGATTCCATTGATCTTTCCGCTTCGGTCGCGCAGAGGAAAGAAGTGCAAAATCCAATGGCCCACACTACGCCTCGCGGGTATGTGTGTAGTCAGTAAGGCATCCAAAACCGGCTCACCGCTGAGCAACACTCGATGCAACATCGGTTCCACATGCGAAGCGGCTTCTCCGAGAACTTCTCGGACAGACTTGCCAAGGTGGTCGGCGGCCGGAATGCCGTTCATCTCTGCCAAAGCATCATTAATGACTTGATAACGCAGCTGGTCGTCAACGATTGCAAAACCTACTTTAGATGCCGAGAAAAAAGCGGCCAACAACTCTTCGGGTTCCCGATACTGGCCTAATCCAGACCATCCTTTGATTTGCGACCATTGCGGCGCTTGATGCGTTGCCATAACGGCACCTTTCCCTGGGCTCTTCGCCGGGCGGCCAGACCCAGAGTGTTCATTACAATTGCTGCATGATAAACCTAATCCCGGGTAGGTCAATACCACTAACGGTGCGAGGGTTTAGAGCGAGCTGTCGTTAACCTCAGTACCGGAGTATTGAAATATGGGATTAAGGAACCTCGGTAGCAAAAGTTAGTGCTCTGGGAGGGCGATCAATCAATAAAACCTAGCTTTTGTCTCTTCACTGCTTGTAACCTTGCCCGTGCCTCCATTAATTGTTGCCGCTCCTCAATTTCCGTAGGTTCCAGATTCTTGAAGTCGCGTGAGCACGCCTGCCTCTGCAATCTCTAATTTCTTGAAAATCTTTTCCCGGCGAGTCTCCAACAGGACAGAACGATATTCCCGTTGCCACTTGGGATACCGATAGCCACCTCTCGCCTGGGGCTGTGCCCGTTTCATGAATTGGCTCAAGTCGGGATATCCAGAGTCTCGTTCTGTCATAGATATCGGTAGCCCTGGCGGCCAAAATACGACTGAGTGTTCATCGCATACCTGAGCAAAACAATGTTCGTTACGGTGCTCCTCAAAAACGCGCACTGGATAGGCATGGTGAACGGTAACTTTATGGTGCTGCTGTAAACGGGTCCATACCTTCTCTAACTCAACGGCTTCCTCACATTTGGCGGCAGACCACACCTGTGAAACTACCTCCCCAGCTACTATAACTTGGCCACCGCTTTCTGCAACGGATAAGCTCGCTCGCTCCACGGTCGTACTGAATAATTCTGATGCCCGTCGCGTATCGAAATTATCTTCTTGCGTTATAGATTTCAGGGTCTCAGTAGCATCCAACGGCAAATAATATCCGGCATTCGTGGCGGCAGACATGTTGATTCCTCGGCACTTTAGGCGCGACGAAAGTTGATCTCGATGCACTTCGGTGGCAATGCAGATCGAGGCGTCACCATTTTCGACCGCATTAGCAATGATTTCCGTCCAAGTATCGAGGAAAATCTCTTCATCCCCGTAGAACTGGACCATGTGGTCATGGCTGATTGGGGAAAAAGCGGAAGAGGATGAATCCATGACGGGCCTCCTTATCCGGTCGGCCTGCGCTTAGCAACTCCACTGAGACGCCGCACGCGCTGCTCGATGCGCTTGCTTGGCAAAAAATATCATGGCTGTCAAGTAGGAGAACGTGAATCGCCAAATTTATCGCGGAAGCATGCCAAACCAGCTCCAAGACAAGGCTCGGGGAGTTCCCCCATGGTTCTCTTCGCATCCTCGCGAAGGGCTCGGAGCCAAGCCAACTGTCTTGGCATGCCCTGTATCAATGAGCGACCAAATTCCTCCGTAGGCTCGAAGTCAACGTGCGACAGTACGCACGGGAAAGGCACATGCTGTTTGCATACCCGACGAGTGGGTCAAATATGAGCCGGATGCTTTAGCGTAACGTCTTTGTCGGCGTCTCCGAACGGATTACTGTTGCGCGACCCCATCCCCCATCTCACACGGCCCTGCTCGCGTCGTGTTAGCTTTTCACAGCGTCTTTTACTTTGCCCCAGGCGTTCTGAATTTTGCCCTCGACCTGCTTCGCCACGCCCTTACCCTAACTCAGGTCATTTGACCATCAGTTCTGCACAAGAGACCGCCCCGGGCGGGCAGCTTTGTAATAGACAGAGACACTCTACCATGTTGTCATTGTTCGTGACAGCGATACGCGCTCTGAAGGAAAAGCAGACCGGCAAACTTTGTTTTGTGGCCGTGCGGCCTCAGGGAGCCAATGTGCTCTCCGCAATTGGCCCTACGGTAGAGTCGCACTTGGTCCCAGGCGTCAGCAATGGCCAACCCTTTCTAAGTACGAAATCGAGCCATACGCCCGCCACTTGCGAAGTCAGGAGCGCCGCTATAACCAGAGTTGTATAAAACTTTGGGCTGATAATGCCTGCATCCAACGCCACGCTGGCCAACACGATGCCGGGTCCTCCACGTGCGTTTGTTGTGACGGCCAGATTGATCAGATCCAATCCTCGAAACCCGGCGAATCGCCCCGCTAACGAAACGGAGAGAACCTTCACGGCACAGCTTCCGAGGATGAACGTAGAGATCATCCACAACGACAAGCCTCGAATTAAGTCGAGTTTCAACCCGACGATTGCAAAGTAAACTGGAATGAAAAACGCGAACGAAACCTTTCCGATGGCATCAAGTGCTTCTGCAAATAGTCTTCGCTTCTTGTGGACGACAGCAAACCCCGCGAGGAAGGCGGCAAACACCAGGCTGACATCTAGAGCACCTGCCACCACGCAATAGGCGAGGAGAACAGCCATCGCATACGCCACCGGAGATTGTTTTGCGAAAACGTTGAACTTGGACTTGTTCAGACGCTTCACTATCCGCGGAACAATCGTCAAACCCAACCCGAAGAACCCGACGGTGGTCAACAGGTGATATGAAATGTGTCGCGGATCGAGAACGGTCTTGCCAGCCAGCGCTGTTGCCAGGGCGAGAGCGAGCCAAAGCACGATGTCCTCTAAAACCGCGACTCCGAGCACGAGACGCGCGAACCGGGTGTGAAGTATTTTTAGATCCGCGAAGATCTTGGAAACTACCGGAACCGACGTTACTGCAACGCCTACCGCAAGAATGATGATCAAGGAGATTCGGTTACCATTAGGACCCGCCAAGCTCGGCCTAATCAGCCATGGGCCCAGCACCAACCCAAGGACAAAAGGAATGCCCGTCCCAATGATCGCTAGCCAGCCCACTTCGCGGCGCTCTTCGCGACTGAAGAGTTGCTGTGTTTCCGCGCCGGATAGGAACATCAGCAATAACAATCCGAGCCAGTAGACGAAGTTCAGAATGTTTCCTTGGTGCTGGGTCTCCGCGAGGATCCAGGACGCGGATGAAAACCTCCCAACGACAACTGGGCCGAGTACGACACCGGCCAAAAATTTCGCCCACGACTTTGGGCTGACGGAGCTTTACGAATAGATAACCGAGCAACTGGGCAAGCGCTACCAGAAGCAAGAGAATAAATAGCACTGAAGTCAGATCGGAGTTCGACACGTGGTTTACCGCAGCTTTGGATGCTGGGTCCGGCAGCAAGGTTTGTGCTGACGAGGTCCCGGGGCTTCCAGCAATTAAAGCGGAAGTTCAGGAAGCCTCCAAAAACTTACCGGCTTAACGGCCGCGAGCATGTCAGGAGCGTGAGTTCCAAACTTTAGCATGGTCTGGCACACGCTGACTCCAGCCAGGGCTTAGTTTGGTCTTAATAGATCTCTCACTCTCGATGCTAATTCAGTGGCCAGACACGTCTTATCGATACAGCCGACTGCACCGGAGTGAAGCGCACTTGGCAACATTATGTCCGCATCATCTTGGCTCATGATGAGAACTTTGACTTTTGGGAATTCGCGCCGGACTCGACGAGCCACTTCAAATCCGTCCGAGTTCGGCATATGAACATCTAATAGAACCAGATCGGGAGACAATTCCCGGGTTTTATCCAACGCCTCGGACCCATCTGCAGCTTCCCCACAAACTTCAAATCCCTCTTCGTTGCTTAATATTGCCTGGATGCCGCTTCGAACTCGATCATTGTCGTCGGCAATAAGAATACGCATAGAGACCTTCCTAGAGAACGCCTACACGGCGGATTCAAAGGGTCTTGAGTCAACGTTGGCCCTATCACTGTTTTTAGGGATTGGAATTGTCGCCATAACGGTCGTCCCAGCTCCGGAAGAGTCGAGAATCACCTCTCCCTGAAACTGACCAAGACGTTCGCGCATCCCCCTTAGTCCCACTCCGGAAATCCCTTGCTCTATCTGCGCCAGCTTTTCAGCGGGAATGCCCTTTCCCTGATCGTGCACTTCAACCAAGACTCTATCCGAGTCCCGGGTGATCTGAATGGTTGCGGTCTTGCTTCCCGAGTGCCGGTGTATGTTAGTAATGCATTCCTGCACCAAGCGAAAAACGACCAGTTCCAACTCACGCGGAAGCCTGCCAAATTCTTCCGAAATCGTGAAGGCAATATCAAGTCCGCTGCGGTCGCCCAAGCCGCGTATATACCATGAGAGGGCCCCGGGCAGGCCGTTCTCATCCAAAAGCGGCGGGTGCAACAGATACGACGTTGTCCGGATTTCCTTTGTCAGTTCCTGAACCATCTCAAGCGCTTGCTCGATTGATTTCGCGATTTCCGGCGCTCGCGTTTTCGCATTCTTACTTACGGTGGCCAAATTCATTCCTAGAATAGTCAGAGTCTGCCCGGCGTTGTCGTGAAGTTCCCTGGCTATGTGACGTCGCTCTTCATCCTGTATTCGCGAAACTTGCCAGGAAAGCTGGCGGACTTGTTCTGCTCGGGTCAGCACTTCGCGAGTGCGTTCCTCGAGTTCTGCAGTACGGTCGCGAACTTCGGCATCAAGACTTTCCGACAGTTTGCGGAAGCGTTCTTCGCTTTGGCTAAGTGCCACATCCAGTTGCTTGCGCTCGCTAATATCGCGCGCGACTTTCGACGCGCCGATGACCTTGCCCGTCGAATCCCTTACTGGTGAAATGGTCACGGAAATATCGAGGAGCGTCCTGTCTTTCCGTTGTCGGACCGTCTCGAAGTGGTCGACGCGCTCGCCGCTCCTAAGACGCCGCAGAATGTCAGTCTCCTCATCCTGCCGGTCCGCTGGAATGATCAAACTGATGTGTTTGCCTAGCGCCTCCTCTGCCGTGTATCCAAAGGTGCATTCCGCACCTTTATTCCAGCTGGTAATGGTCCCGTCCAGATTTTTGCTGACGATGGCATCGTCCGAGGAATCCACTATTGCAGCCAGCAAAGCGGTTGCTAGTTCGGCCTGCTTACGCTGAGTGATATCCATTAGCAGGTTGACGCCACCGACGATCCTGCCTTCAGCATCGCGTAGCAGCCTCGGATATGGTACGAACCAAATACGCTTACCGTCGGGTCGCTCGGCGATGGTCTCCACCCCATCGACTATTTGGCCCTCTTTGAGGGCGACCGCCATGGGACACTCGTCGTGCGTCAACCGCGTACCATCGGGCCGGAATAGTTTCCAGGTTACGCACCACTGGTCAGTACCCAGCTCCGGAACTCGGCCGGAGAATTCGACGGCTGCCCGGTTGAAGTGCGTGATGCGGCCTTGGGCATCAGTGGTATAAACGGCGGCGGGGAGCGCGTCAACCATGTCGCGGAACCGCTGCTCGCTTCCACGCAATTCCGCCTCGGCCCGCTTGCGTTCTGCGAATTGGCCGATTTGATCGCCGAAGCCGGTGAGCAGGTCATTCAGTTCCGGTTCGGGTTGACGCACTTCGGCGCTGAAGAACTCCATCACGCCTAAGATCTGGGTGCCGGCTCTGACAGGAAACGCGAATGCGCAATGCAGCCCATCTTGGACCGCTGCCAGCGCGCGAGGGAAATTCCCGTCTTGAATGGCATCCGTGATCCATGCCGGCTCCCCACTGCTCCAAACGCGTCCGGGCAGACCGATTCCCGGAGAAAAAGTACGACCACGGGTTGCGGCTTCAAAACCGGGAACTTCTTTGGGCGAGCAATTTACAAATTCCAGGCAGCGCAATTGTTCCGCCGTTTTGTCTACCTGCCACAACGCGCCGATCTCCCAACCCCCTGTTTCACACATGGCTCGAATCAGTTTTGGCGTCGCTTGGAGAAGTCCATCGGATTCTCCCAGCACTCGGGTGATGGAGTATTGCGTAGCGAGACGTTTCGCGGCCAGCTTCTGTTGTGTGATGTCACGGGTGAAGCACCGGGCATGAAGAAATCTCCCGTCCTCAAACCGGCCACTTGAATCAACGAGGACGTGACGAATCGAACCGTCTTTGCTCCGTAATCGCGCCTCATATTGCTGTAACGGTTCACCGCGCATCAAGCGAACGAGCATATCGGAAATTACTGAGCGGTCCGCATGGAACTCGGCGATGTTGTGCCCCACATATTCTTCACGTGTGTACCCGAGCAGGTCGAGCTCCCCCTGGTTGACCCAAAGGACGATGCCGTCCGGCCCCACCCAGTGCATGCCCACGGTGGCGTTTTCGACGAAGTCGCGAAGTTCCTGCTCAGCGCGGCGGCGGGCCTCCTCGCGCAGCTTGGGCTCCGTGATGTCCTGGATGACAAGGAGGGTCATCTGTGCGGCATTGCCCCCTTGAGGCAGGCGCCTGGCGTTGAGCAATAGGAATCGATGTCCGATTACCGGGAACTCATGCTCGAACTCAGCGTTGGACTGATGGTTGGCTTGGGTCTCCTTGAGGAAAGTCTGCAGCCGGGGAATCTCCCAGTCTCGGCTCCCGATTTCGTAGAGCTTGGCCCCTTGGGCTTCATCGCGCGAGACCTGGAACTTCGTATAGAAAGCCTGGTTGGCCGCCTGCACATGGCAATCGTCATCGAGCACCACTAAGGGATCAATCACCGTGTTGATGATAGCTTTCGTATATTCGCGTTCGTATATTGCTTGTTCCAGACTCGCGCGGAAAGCGGTCACGTTTTGGAACGCGAGCACAGCACCGTCGATTCGCTGTTCGTTTCCCGCGTGGGGCGCGATTCGAAGGATGAAACCACGATCCGTTCGCCGGATCCCGCACTTCGCACTGGGAGGAGGCCCCGCCACCGATCGCGTCTTCGCACAGTTCCTCAAGGCGCCTAACCTGCGTCAACAAAGGAATCTCCCGGAGTGGCCGACCGAGGACGGCCGGCGTGAGCGACAGGAGCGTTGCAGCTGCTGGATTGAATCTTGAGATGGCGCAATCGCCGCCAACGGCGATGATGGGGACATCGATGGTGTCGATGATGTCGACGCGGGTCCGCCCCGCGGCAGAGTCCGAGGATATGGGTGATGCGCTCATCAATTCCCCTAGGCCGCTCTGGCGTACAAATCACCGCTTCGCTTCAGCACCGTGTCGGCAACCAGCGGAAGCGCTTCACGCAGAGCCAAGAGCATGGCTTGGGATCGTGGCATATCGAGGGGCGCCGCATAACGCGCGAGAAGCCGCTGTTCCAGGACGCCAGCCTCGAACGGACCCACCGCCTCGCGCAGTGCGCTGGCCACGGCGCGCTCCAGGCGGGCATAGTCCTCGACCGGGATAAGGTGCGAGTGATTTTGTCCGAGCCTTGGAAGCATGCGGGCATGCACCTCACCGTCGAAGTTGTCCATTAAGAACGAGCAAAGAATTGCGATTTCGTGGTCGTGTGCGAGCTTGTGGAACAAGTCTTCGAGGCCCATGCTGGCAGCAATGTCACCGCGTTCCCACAGCACATTGACCATCTCACCCCACCAGCGGACTTTCGTGAACCGGTCCCCGCCGCGAGCCTGTGCGATCGTTTCCGCAGCAAGACCGAGGAAGAGCGGCGCGTTCGGTATGGCGTCACGCATAAAGCCGGGCAATAGTTGCTCGGCGTCAACAACCGTGAGCTGTCCGCTCGCCTGCGCGGCCTCAATATCAACCCCCTCGGCCTCAAGACGGGGACGCAAGGCATTCCAGTGCGCGGATGTCGGCACCAGGATCACGCCCTCGCCATGGTTGATCGCGGAAACGGCGAAGCGGCAGACGGCGCGATTCAGAAACTTTTCGTCCTGATAAAGCTGAACGATGTGATCACGCGGAGCGGCATCGGCCAGAAGGTCGGACCATGGTTCGTTCTGGACATCTCGTTTCATGCGAACTCCAAATCTTTGGCCTTAAGTCAGGATCGTTTATCGTGGAGAGACTGTCAGGCAGGCCCTGAGCTACCGTGACTCGTTCGCTACCACTTCGGCCCGACCATTTCCAGGTTTCGATGGACAACTAGTTTATCGACAACCGCGACGCTGTTCAATATTGCTCAGTTGGGTCTTCTCCGGGGCACTCTCGCACATTTACTGACCCAATATCGGGGATCCCAGGTGCCTCCAAAAAGCGACGTCAAGCCTCAGTCCAGATTATGTTAAGCAGCTTTGATGTACGCATCTGAGCCGTGCTGCTTCACCGTTTTATTATAAACACCCATCAACAAGAATGCCGCTGGCCACTGTCCCACGAACAAAGCCCAATCGTCTTTGCCTACAATCTTCAAAATGGCTGAAGCCGTAATAGCTCCAAAAGCTGCCGCGAGGTATCCTGAGCTTGGTATTTTAGAAGTTTGCGACTCGATGGCTCCGGTAAAACGATCTTCTGAAACGCCGCTACGAACTTTGTCCTGCATTGTGCACACCCTTTTCTCATACCAATGTTTATTTTGAATTAATGGTGGACAGACATGTTTGGAGGAAGCCCCTATCATCGTGGAATCGCTTCAAACCGAACACATTAAGGAATCTCGGTGACGAGGTCTCTAAGAGGGGCGAACTTCAGATGGGCTGACTTAGTCCAGAGAATCTGAAAGGAAGCGAAATACGATATCGCTATATGCGACCCTAGCCTTGGACAACTCTATTGTCAATCGGGGAAAACCCTAGGTAGTGGTGCGTTAGTGTGGGTACGGGCTAAGTGACTACTCTCAGCCCTATAACGTTTGTGCAAATTGATCGGTCCCGTCGCATTCGTCTTTGCCGTGCAACGTCCAGGCGCAGCCCGATGAACTTTATTGCTGCACGCCGCGCATTGACACTGCAGAAGGATTACATCCGTAGTCTCGACAGCGCGCAGGATTTTGTGCTGGACGATCTTCAATGAGTCAGTGATGTCATCCGCGTCTGCTTGGTTCAGCGAGCTCGGCCATTGGAACACGGCCTTATTTCCATCGGAGAGAGGAACCACGAATTCCTGGATGTGAGTTTTTGGCTGTGGTGACATCGGTGGCTCGGAAGAACGAGGGGAGGTCACGACTTCCCAACACCACCTGATCCGTGATTGTCGGCTGGCCCCTGGAGCCAGTATTCGACTCCAACTCGCTGCGACCTGTCGGGCCGGCACAATGCTTTCTTGCGCCGCATTCCCTCGTTGAGCATTGCCACATGGAATTGATTCATTCCGCGGGTGCGCATCTGCACCAGGCGCGCCGACGCAACAGCGTTGCCGCAGATCCCGGTTATCTGCATGCTGGAGTGGATCTACCAGCAAATTAATTGGGATGCACGACCCAATTTTATGAGGACTGGTGCGATCCTGGGCCGCCACGGTTCAACAATATCGGTCCAACTCTTGCATATACACTCAGGATGCAGTGAGACAAATCCTGTACTGAATGCTACGGGAGCATTCCGTAACCTTAGTTCACTAGTTAATCGTTCCCGGAGTCATTATCTCATCGACGTGAGTATGGCTCTCACAAACGTTAAGCATTCCGGCTTCATCCTGCGAGAATAGAGACCAGGGATAGGCACAGTGCAGATGAAAAGCACTCTCGTTCAAGAGATCGTTCCACAGATCCTCAAGTGCCAGGGCGCCTTTCTTATTTCCTTTGTCCCAAAGCACTGCAACCATTTCTCCGAAAACGGTCAAGCCCATGTCTTTGCTCTTCGCGGCTCTCTTAACCTCCATCAATAATTTGCCGACTGAGGATTGAAAAAGTTTGGAATCGGGCATGCCCTTGACCATAAATTTCGAGAGCATAGCCTCCGCATCACACATTGTGAAGCGATCCTCTCGTGCGTACTGTCGCACGTTCACCCCGAGCCTACCGAGACATTTGGTCAACAGTTCGCGATGCTCCTTAGTCGCAACGATGAGTACGGAGTTTCCAACCAAGAGCGCCGATGACACCACTCCACAGAGCCGGTCGATGAGCGCTTGGTGCGTGTCGTAGAACTGTACGGAATGAACTGCTGACATGTTTAGCTCCTGCAGGCTTCGCTGAAGAGGATACCCCCACCATGGGCAGGCTGTATGTTCGCTGCAATACAGTGATTACCCGATGTCGAACATTAACGCCGATTACTTGGGGACTTAATCCAAATTACTTGATAGTTACACAGAGCACCAAGGCTACGACGCTTCTCCTCTTTGTCGCCACTTAGCCTCTGCGAACGATTAAAGCTAGATGTCATACCTGCCGATGGATATGTTACGACATTTGTAGCCGGATATTGGGGGAGGATGAGACCTGAAGGCTCAGTAATCGTTAGCTCTTACAATTATTATCTCGTCGCGCTGTCGGTTGTTATCTCAACTCTGGCTTCTTACACTGCACTGGATCTTGCCGGACGGGTAACTGCCGCGCGGGGGCGAGTACGGATTGCTTGGTTGTGCGGAGGCGCATGCGCAATGGGCATGGGCATCTGGTCCATGCATTATGTTGGCATGCTAGCTTTCAGCCTGCCGGTCGCAGTCTCGTACGACTGGCCGACGGTGGCCTTATCTCTCGTATCTGCAATTCTTGCATCCGGGGTAGCGTTGTTCGTCGTGAGCCGCGAGCAAATGAAATGGCATCAGGCCGTAATTGGCAGTCTGGTTATGGGCGCGGGAATAGCGGCCATGCATTACATCGGAATGGCTGCGATGCGATCCTCCGCCATGTGCAGCTATTCGCTGAAACTGGTGGTCTTATCGATTGTGTTGGCGGTTGTGATCTCGCTGGTGGCATTGGTGCTTTCGTTCACGCTGCGAGAAAACAAGCAAGCCCGCGGCTTGGAAAAAACGTGCAGCGCCTTGCTGATGGGCGCCGCCATTCCGGTCATGCATTACACCGGCATGGCCGCGTGCAGCTTTTCTTCTTCTTCCATAGCTCCGGACTTGAGATACGCGGTAAACATCTCGACCCTCGGTGCTGTAGGCATCACCATCGTCACCTTCTTTGTCCTGGGAATGGCGCTTTTAACCTCTGTAGTTGACCGCCGGTTCTCCGAACAGGCCTTGCAACTGGAGTCTAGTGAAAAACGCTATCGTCAGCTTGTGGAGTCTGCGCAGGTAATTTTGTGGCGCAAGGATATTCGATCCTCCCTGTTTAGTTTCGTTAACAAAGAAGCCGAAGTTCTTCTGGGGTACCCCATCGAAGAATGGCTGAGCGAGCCAAATTTTTGGATTGAGCACATACATCCAGAGGAGCGAGCTCTAGCACAATTGTGCTGTAATTCTGCGGCGATCAACAAGCCTCAGCAGTTTGAGCACAGGATGATCACTGCCAACAGAAAAACCCTATGGTTACGAAGTAACATACGCATGATTTCCGGGGTTGGCGGCGTGAACGAATTGGTCGGGGTCATGCTGGACATTACGGATCGGAAACTTGCGCAGGAGGTTGCGGAAGCTGCAAACCGGGCCAAAAGCGAGTTTTTAGCCAATATGAGCCATGAGATCCGCACACCGCTCAATGGTGTGGTTGGAATGACTGACCTGGTTCTTGAGACCGAACTTACATCAGAACAGCGGGAATATCTTGATACCGTAAAACTTTCGGCGGATGCTTTGCTCACCCTGATTAACGATATCTTGGACTTTTCCAAGATCGAGGCGGGGAAAATCGATCTTGAAGCCTTGGATTTTGCCATCCGCGAAGGCTTGGAATCAACGCTCAGGACCGTGGCCGTCAGGAGTGACGAAAAAGGACTGGAACTCCTTTGTGAAATCGCTCCCGAAGTGCCAGAGACGGTTCGTGGCGATTTCAGCCGGTTGCGTCAGATCGTTATCAATCTCATGGGTAATGCCATCAAATTCACCGATCAGGGTGAGGTAGCGCTCAAAGTGGCCGTGGAAAGTAAAAGCGATGAAGATTGTGTTCTGCACTTCATCGTGTCAGATACCGGAATCGGCATTCCCCTTGACAAACAGAAATCAATTTTCGATGCATTCTCGCAGGCCGACAATTCCACTACTCGCAAGTATGGCGGAACTGGTCTCGGTCTTAGCATCTCAATGCGCCTTGTGGCAATGATGGGAGGCAAAATCTGGGTCGAAAGCCAACCCGGACAAGGCAGTCAGTTTCATTTCACCATACGGTTGGGAGTGGCTGAGTCAACTACACCCGAGATCGGCGTTATCGCTCCCCCAGAAATTCTTCGCGACGTGAAGGTCTTGATTGTTGACGACAATCCAACAAACCGAAGAATTCTCGAAGGAATGCTCAAGCGATGGGAAATGAAATCCACATCGGTAGAAGGGGGAGAAGCGGCCTTGCTCGAGCTCACGCAAGCTGACAAAACAGGAGCGCCGTATGCTCTTATCCTGACAGACATGCACATGCCCGGAATGGATGGTTTCGCTCTCATCGAGCGCATCCGCCAGCGATCGGAACTCTCTGCGGCGATTGTCATGATGCTTACCTCCGCGGGTCACCGGGGAGATGCTTCGCGTTGCCAGGAATTGGGAATATCGGCTTACTTGCTGAAACCGATTCGTCAATCCGAATTGAGAGAAGCGATAGCCAGGGTGCTCGGCGCCCACGAGACTCACGGTGCAATTCCCTTGATAACCCGATACTCCCTGGGAGACGCGCGAGATCCTTCCACCATATTGCGGGTGCTGCTGGCTGAAGATAACGCCGTAAATCAACGAGTGGCGAGCAGATTATTGGAGAAGAGGGGACACAAAGTGCATGTTGTCGCCAACGGCCATGAAGCCGTCGAAATGGTCGGCAAAGAAACATTCGATTTGGTTTTTATGGATGTGCAAATGCCTGAAATGGATGGATTCGAAGCCACAGCAGCGATTCGGAAGCAAGAATTAGGGACTAAAATCCGGTTGCCGGTAATAGCACTGACCGCGCATGCCATGAAAGGTGACCGGGAGAGATGCATTGCTGCAGGAATGGATGGATACCTCTCAAAACCGATACGCGCACAGGAACTCGACGAAGTTCTACAGACATATTTGTCCCGGTCTGCGGAAGTGGGAAACTTCGCCGAGCGCGCCCTAAGTTAATTGCCGTGAGCGCAAGTTGATCCGAAACGCCTCGTGGTCGTCAGCAATTAAGATATCGACTGCGGGCGTTCACATGTCCGAATGTCTTCGGAATGACGATCCTGGTGCGACCGGTGTAGGGCGGAACGTTCACTGGGAACTGCTGAATGTATTTGCGTCCGTGAAACTCCGACGAACGGAGTGGCCATCAGCGATGTTTCGGGGCTGGTGCAGGTAAGCCCATATGGCGGTTTGCCAGTCGGATCCGCTGTTTGATTTTAGGAACAGCGAACGATAGGACTTAGGCGTAGTTCGTACTTCGCGGTGAAACACGGAGGTGAAATGACTCTCCAGGCAATATGCCCCAGCTGCTCGGAGGGATATCTCGCACTAACGACCATCGCAAGATGAGGCAGGACGCAGGCCCAGTCTTTGCAAAGAACCTGAAGTGCTGTGCCACCCGCTCCCGGCCCACCTCAAAGGATTTCGATGCGAATTTGATAACTTTTCTACGACCTCCCGAGGATCACTCACATTTGGTAGCGCTTTTGCCAGAACGTTGCGGTGTGTTTTGCCTACCCGCTATGCGGTGCCCAGAGAATCGAGTTTTACGAGCAGTTCTTCGGGTTCGATGGGCTTGGCAAGCAATTCCCACCTCAATTTTTGTTCCCACACTTCACGGACCAGGTCATTCGTAGCGGCCTGCCCAGAAAAAAGAAAAACATGACAGGCGGGAAATTTTGCCTGGATGTTCTTGCATGTCTCGATGCCGTTCATACCGGGCATAATGATGTCTGAAATCACAACCGTTGGACGAAACGTGTCAGCACGTTCAACCGCAGCCTTGCCGTCATAGGCTGCCGCCGCTTCCCGTCCAGATTGTTTTAGGATCATCACCAAAGTATCAGCGATATATTTTTCGTCATCAATCACCAGTACACGCAATCAGTAGGCCTTTCTAACAGCGATACTCATTGTACTGTCGGGTTCAAATGTACCGCTGGACCAAGAGGCCAAAAGACCGAAATGAGGGTTCCGCATTTCCCCGGCCCTACCGAGCTACGCACCCGAATCGACGCATCGTGCTTGGCGACCAGGCCGCGTACAACCCACAGGCCCAGCCCAGTTCCTTTCTCTGGTTTTGTGGTGAAGAAAGGTTCGAAAATCCTGGAAAGAATATCTCGTGGAATGCCACCGCCGGAATCGGCAATTGTCAGACGAGTGCCGCGCACTTGTTCTTTTCGCCAGTCTTGCGAGGGACGCACCGAAATTTTTAAAGGCCCGCCATCCGGCATAGCTTCAACCGCATTCAGCAAGAGATTATCTATCACTTGACGAATCTCATCACCGAAACCCATTACGTTTCCGCCGTCCACTATCCTCGTAGTGACTTGAATGCCGCCACGCTCGAACTTCGAACTGAAGACTTCCAATGATTCCCGGACAGTCGCACCCAGATCGACGATTTTTTGCACCGATCCTGCGCGGTAATAGGACAAGCTTTGTTTCACAATGCGAGACATGCGCGCGAGCTCCGAGTTCGCGATCCCCACCAATTCTTTAGTGCTTGGATCGAGCCGCGGATCTCCCTTTAGCAAAAACAGGGAATTCGTTACCGATGACAAGGGATTGTTGATCTCATGCGCCAGCGATGCGGCCAATTGACCCGCAGCAGCGAGTTTTTCAGTCTTGCGCAAGCGCTCCTGACTCTCTCGCAAAGCCAGCTCCGTCTGCCGCCGTTCGGTAATATCACGAGCGACTTTTGAAGCGCCGATTATGCATCCGGCGGCATCTTTGACCGGAGAAATACTGAGGGAAACTTCAACCTTTCTGCCATCTTTGGCCACGCGGACAGTCTCACGATGTTCGACTCGTTGGCCGTTACGTATCATCCCGATAATGATGTCCTCCTCGCTGCGACGATCGGGTGGAATGAGGAGCGTAATATGCTGACCAATGGCTTCTTCTGCTGTATAACCGAACAATCTTTCTGCGCTCTCGTTCCAACTGGTAATGATTCCGTCGAGGTTCTTGCTGATGATGGCATCGTCCGATGACTCGACTATGGCTGCGAGGCGATGGCGAGTTTCCTCCACCTGTTTTCGCGCGGTAATGTCAAATAGTACACCGATCATCTTGGTCTGATTGTTCAGCCGGCGTCCTTTGCAATAGAACCAACGAAGCCCATTCTCGGGATGTTGATAACGATATTCGAACTCCATGCTTCCGTGCCGGAAACCCTCTTGCATACGACTCTGAAGCGCATTCCAATCGTCTGGAAACACCCGAGACGCCCATACCGAAGCGCATTGTGGATCGTTGGAATTCGTACCGAAGAGGTCATGAAGTTCGCCAGACAATAGCTGGAAATTCTGAGTTGGATCCCATTCCCAAGTCCCTATTTGGGCAGCTGTCTGTGCGAGTCGCAGCCGCTCTTCGCTTAATTCAATTGCTCTGCGACTGGCGACCTGATCCGTGACTTCGACTGCATGAATGAGAATGCCCGTCACCTGATTATCAACACCCCGAATCGGCTGATAAACAAAATTGAAGTACGCGTCTTCGAGTCGACCGCTGATTGAGCGATTGAGCTTCGCTAACATCTCACGCCCAAAGAAGGGTTTCCCGGTGCGATAAACTTCATCCAATAGGCCAAAGAATACTTGGCCTTCGAGCTCAGGCAAGCTCTCGCGGATCGTCTTTCCGCGGAAGTCTGCCGCACTCTTACGACCGGTCACGGCTACATAGAGGTCATTCACGTAAGTCCAACGATGTTCCGGCCCACTTAGAAGTCCAATCGCAGCCGGGGCCTGCGCTAACAGTTCCTCCAAACGGTGGCGCTCTAACTCCGCCTCCGCCCTCAATCTCTTTTCGCGCTCGGCAGCCTCCCGGCGAATGGCTGACAACTTTACATGGGTCGCGATGCGCGCTAATAGTTCGCCAGCGGTGAACGGTTTGACGAGATAATCGTCCGCCCCTTGTTCTATTCCTTCGACGCGAGATTCTTCCCCCGCCCGGGCCGACAAGAGAATAATTGGGATAGTGCTCGTGCCCGGTTGTGACCTCAATTCATGCACCAAAGCGAATCCATCGAGGTTCGGCATCATTACATCACTGAGGACCAACTCCGGGGGAAGCTCGCGAACAGCCGCCAACGCAGCTTGTCCGTCCGGAACCGTCTGAACCTCATAACGATCAGCAAGTAGATGGCTGAGGTACTGGCGCATATCTGCATTGTCGTCAGCAACAAGAATGCGTGGGCGTTGCTTCTCCACAGCGGAGGTGGCTAAGTCGCCAAAGCCGGAAGATGCCCCTGCCTTACGCCCTAGCGTGACCTGATTTGCGGCCGGAGATTCCTCGTCGGGAAGCCAGCGGAGTGCCTCTTCCAGAAATGGCGCATCTCCAAGCGCCGTTGAAACACCACTGCGAGCTGCGCTCAACCGGTCAGCGGGCAAATGAGCCGATCCCCGCTGAAGGGTGACGGTGAACGTGCTGCCCTTGCCGGGAGCACTCTCCAAGCGAACCGAGCCGCCATGGAGTTTAACCAGTTCTTGTACCAAAGCCAGACCAATGCCGGTTCCTTCGTGAGTCCGCGCGCGGACACCTTCAATTCTGTGGAATCGCTCAAAAACTCGCTGCACGTCTTCTTTGGAAATGCCTATGCCGGTGTCCGACACGGAGAATTCCAGCATGTTGTCAACCGGCCTCAACTGCACCGCAATCCTGCCTGAGAAGGTGAATTTGAAAGCGTTAGAGAGCAGATTGAGGACAATCTTCTCCCACATGTCGCGATCTACGTAGACAGGCTCGGGAAGCGGTTGACAATCCACGTCGAACGCAAGACCGGCTCTTTCGACGGCAGAACGGAACCCGCTCGCGAGATTTTCGGTTAGCTGAGAGAGGTTGGTGGCCTCATAAACCGCTTGCACCCGCCCGGCCTCGATCCGGGAGAAATCCAACAGTGTATTAACCAGCCTGAGCAGACGCATTCCGTTGCGATGAACGAGCGCGAGTTGTTCTTTTTCCTGGGGAAAATCAGTATTGGGCGCGCGGAGCATTTCTTCCAGCGGACCGAGCATCAGCGTGAGTGGAGTGCGGAATTCGTGACTTACATTGCTGAAGAACAATGTCTTTGCGCGATCCAACTCCACGAGCTTTTGCACTCGCTCGCGCTCTTCCTGCCGCGCCTTTGCATTCCGAATGGCAGTTAGAATGTGATCGGCCGCCAATTCGAAAAATCCGCGATATTGATCGTCCAAGGCTCGCCGGGGACTAACTCCAAAAATTACTGCGCCGTCCGCCTGTTGTTGCCCGGGTCGAGACAGAGGCGCGATTACTGCCGTGTGGGCTGATTCCGGATAGGGCCCGCCCGGCAAAGGGCCGAAGCGCGTAGGCAGATCAGTCAGAATCTTAAGCTCGTCGCTGTTTACGGCTTCCCACAGAGGCCAGCTATTCGAGGCCTCATCCCGGTTGATGGTCTTAGGCGCGGCGCTACCGTCAATCGGAATCCCACTCACATTTTCCAGGGTGGCCTGGTCGCCATTTTTATCGAAACTGTAGATAAGCGCGAGAGGCACATCGATGGGGTTTTCACCGAGCGTGTGCACCGCCCCGTCTAACGCCATTTTCAAGGTGGAAGTATCCGAGGCCTTGCGGGCAAGGTCCCGCAGCGTCTTCAAGCGGCGCTCGCTCTGCACCCTCTCCGTAGTTTCTGCGACTACGGCGAGCATTCCGCCAACTTCTCCAGACTCATCGCGAATCGGGCTGTAGGAGAGGGTGAAGTAACAATTCTCAAGATAACCATGACGTTCCAGAGGAATCAGAACGTCATCGAGGGCGACAGCCTCTCCTTGTTTGGTGCGTTCGAAAAGAGGACCGATAAAATCCCATGCCTCGGGAAAAATAACTTTGGCTGGGCTGCCAAGAGAAGAAGGGTGCTTGCCACCCAGTATCGGGCGATAGCGGTCATTATAGAAAAAGCGATATTCCGGTCCCCAGGCAACAACCATGGCGAAACTTGACGACAGCATTAAGCTAATTGCTGTCCTAAGGCTGTGGGGCCAAGTTGGTATGGGACCGAATACGGTTGCGGACCAGTCGTGCGACCGTATGAGACTTCCCATCTCACCGCCGCCCGCAAAGATTCGTCCGGTCTGGGTGCCGTCTGCTCGGGTAAGTTCCCGAACTTGTTCGGCTTCGACTCGTCCGCTGCGTGCCTCCGTCGTTATCGAAACGTCGTCGGGCATAGGTGTTTTCAGAATTAAGAATTATAAGAGGACAGTTCCCCTGAGCATGGCAGAGCCAATAGATGTTATCTTCGCGTCCCACAACCGCCTGCAAAGAAAACAGTTTCTTGCTTCGACACTGAGCGATTGTGCTAAAGCGCTCGCCAACGCTATCGAATGCCCTGGAGGTATCGGCACCCGTCGCGGAAAAGAAAGTTTGCCAGAACCCACCCAATGCGAACATACAGCATTTGCTGTAGAAGCTTCCTGAACCTGACATTTTCAAAGCACGGCGCCCTCAAAGGAGCATGACAGTCAGTTTCCACAGAGTCACCCACAGAATCAGCGCCTGGCCTTATGAAGGGTCGCCTCCACGGCTGACCCGTTCGCGTTTCAGATCCAAGCCATTCGATACAATTCTCGATTTGTCGGCAACTTTTCCTTATAGGGTTAGGGAAGAGTTGCCTGTGATCCTCCCCTGATGAATCAGACTGCGGCAAGCGTGCGAGGACTTATCGGGGCGCACGTTCAGATGGTCAACTGTGAGTGTGCCAATGGAGAGGTGCAACGTAGGAGCCAGCCCGCCCAGCCGTTCGAACCACCGTCTTAGCGCTTCACGATCATGCCGCTCGCCGCTGAGTGCGTGATGCCCGCCAAAAGCGGTGATGAACATCTGGGGAACAGCCCTTCAAGATCGGGGCGTAGCTCCTTCTGATTCACTCGCAGAAAGTTTTGTAGCGCAATTTTGTAGCGCAATTCGTTTGACAATCGCGTGATACGTACCGCCTCCGTCCAAACCTTGAAAGAGCCATACTGCTGCTGGTCTATGCGGGCGGAGTAAGTGGGGTATTGTTATTGCCGGCATTCACGATCTCCTCAGCAGAATCGGGACCTACATCTCTATCTTCGTTCTTCCCAATAAGCGAATACTGTGCTCTTCCGCACGGATTGGAAGACGCCCCCGTGCCGAGGCATGTATCGAGGAGGAGTAAGAATCATGTTCCGAGTTCTGGGTGTGTGGTCGCAACCGGAAACTATCCAGAAACGGGCTTGGAGGAGATCAATCGCGATCTCCGCGAAGCCGAATGATCGGGATTACCCAACTTCCCGATGTGATGAGAGAGTCAGAAATCGTAAAAGAGGCTGTCGTTTCAAATGGCTCCGCTCCGCGATTCGTGTATCCATCCGCTTGCATCCGCAACTTCAGACCGTGGCTTGGCATCCAGAAATTTAGTTGGGCGGTTTTGATGTTGCCGTTGGCGTCGAAGTACCAGCTCAGCCAACCGTCTGGAAGTGGATTTCAGGTTGGCGTCTACTGGCTTTGCGCCTCTTCTTACGGTCCAGCGCCAGGAGAGTGGTCAAGACATCTAACACATGGCGTGGCATAGGCCATGGCCAGCTTTTTGTTGCCCTGATTATGACCAGGTTTTCGTCGTCGTTGTAGGAGGCCTGGTAGCCGAGGTTGTGGCTGCCGGTGACGACTACGCAGTCATCGGCAAAGGGATCGATGACAACGATTTTGTCGTGGGTGATGGCGAACCCGCTTTGAGGAGTTCGGGGAGCCAACCGGTGGGGGCGTCGGCGCCGTTGAGCGCGTCGGCGGCGATGACTCTGGGGTCTTGCTGGACTGGCGCTTTCTTTGGCTTGGGGCTGGCCTTTCGGTGTCCTTGGTCTGTCGGGCGGCTCGTGCTTTGAGGGCGAAGAGCAGTAGGCGCCGGCGGCGTCGGGAGAGGCGACGATCCGCGGACGAAGAGGTTCTTGTTGGCCTTTTGGGTTTCGGCGGCGAAGTTGGTGATGCTGGGCGTGCCGGGGATGAACGCGAGGAATAGAACGGCGTTCTTGGCGGCTTTGATTCGGGTCTCAAGGTCTTTCATGTCGGCGGGCTCGGCTTCGGCTTTGGTCTTCGATTTCGAACGCGCTTTGGGGGTGTTGGGGGAAAAATAACTGGTCAGGGTGCTGGGGTCTTCGTCGGGACCCGACGCATCGAGTTTGTATTGTTTGCCCTTGCCGTCGAAGGTGCGCATGGGCGGCGCTTGAAAATTTTTGGGGTCTTTCTGGTGCGCCAGTTGGTCGGTTTTGAGGGTGTTCCAGTAATCCATGTAGCGCTGGGCTACCTGGGGATCGTCGATGACGATGGCGTTGTTGGTTTGGGCGCAAAGGCCGGTGGCGGTCCAGTTGGTGGAGCCGCTCAGGACAGCTTGCGGCTTGTTCTTGCCGTCGACGTAGACCAGGAACTTGTTGTGGACGATGTGTCCGCTGGGCGGAAGGCGATAGAAGAATTGGCTGGCGCCGGCGGAGGCGAAGATTTTTTGGTGCGCGTCGACGTTTTCTTCTTCGGAGGCGCCTGGCGGCGTGGGATGCTGGCGCTTTCTTGCCGGGCGCTTTGGCGTTTGCGGCCACTACTGCTCTGGTGCCCGCGGTGGCGAGAGACGCTTCTTTACTCGCGCCGGACGCGGGCTTGGTGACGATATCGGCCAAGACTATGTTGAGCTTTGTGCCCAGGGCGACCAGGGAACCAATAAGTTGGGCATCGGTGAGTTCGTAGAGGGCGGCATAGATGCGTCCGCCGCTTTGGGCGCGCTTGAGGAAGCGTCCAATTCGCGGAGGACCAGGGCTATCGCGTCTGGTCTGTTCTGTCTCGGGATCGCGGAGACAGGTACAGTTAGACCAGCAGCGTTCGGCCCACGATCTACAAGCCATTTGAGTACATCATCTGTGCCTGGTGATGCCGCATAAAATCCATCCGGCGTCCATACGACCCATTTCATCTTGTCCAGCGAAAGTATTTCGTCAAAGTTCTCGGACCTCTCATGCAGTGGCATGAATGCCAAAAGCTCAAAACCGTCAGCGTATCGATACCACCGAATGCTGCCATCAGCTAACGCCGCAACGATAAGCTGCCCATTTCCCGTGATCGCAAGCGCTCCTACCCTATTGGGTACAAACCGGCGCCAGCTAAGTTCTCTGTTGTCCCTAAAGGAATACAGTTCAGCTCCTGTACCAAGGATGAATTTGTCATCATTTGGATGGATCGCCACGCTTGAGGCCCTTTCTCCGGTCCCTATCGGAAGAGGTTCTCCGTTAAGCGATGGATGGGCCTCATCGAGCAGGCTTATTTCAAGTCGGCTTTTTTTCGAATGTGAAAGAAAGTCGAACGATGTGCTTTTGGTTACGTCTGTCAAACTCAAGGCGGCAACGTCAAACCTTATCGCCTGTGTTTGAGCCCCCAAACGGAAATCGATCTGATCTCCATCTTTAGAAACCTTGACTATCGGGGCGACATAACCTGAAAAGTCGGTGGTAGGAGTTCGGCGCTGCCAAAGGATTCGCCCATTGGCATTAAGCATGCCCAAATATGGTTTGCTGGCTGCAGCAACCATCAATCGTCCGTCTGATAGCGCTGCTATACTCACAACACCTAAACCAACTTCGTCACCGAATCCGTGCGCTGAACCGCGCCCCATTTTGTCCACTGCCAAAAGTGGCGAGCCTCTACCCGCCCACATCATCACCCCCACCTTGCCGCAAAAAAGGGTCTTGCCGTCCGCCGACCATGCCACTGGATCTAAGTTACCTGAATGCTCCAACCCCTGTGGCCCAGGCAAAGGAGCTAACGTTCGACCGTCCCGAAGGTCCGCTGGGGCATACGGGCTGAAGACATTGTCGCGCGTGAATCCGACTGCCAATATGTCCCCGTCCGGCGGACGAAATGCAACCGACCAGGCGAAGCCGCCTCCGCTTCGTTTGTACTTTGACATCAAATGAAAATCTCGGCTGTAGAGTCGAACCGTGCCATCTCCGCTCGATTCGCAAATCGCCCGTCCCGAGCAAAGGCTAATCCATATATTGGCGAGATCGTTGTCGTCCGCGAACACCTGAGACCAATTTTTCGTTCGATCAAAGATTGCAACCCCGAACGTGCCAACCGCCAAATATTGACCATCTGCCGAAAATTCAAGGTGAGTAGTTATTTCCGGCACTCCAAAGATACGTTGTTCTATGACACCGGAGCTGGCTCTTATGAGATAAATCCAAGATCTCCTGCCTTGTCCTGTGAATCCTCCTACTGCCACAAGATTGCCCTTTGGCTCAATCGCAACGGCGTACATCTGCCCGACCCGATCCGGTCCTGCGGGGACATAGATCGTATGTTGCACGGTGCCGTTGTCTGCATCCCAGATTCGAACAGTCTTGTCGTCCGATACAGTAACAATGAATCGCCCGGCGTCATCTACCGCAGCCGAGTGGATGGCTGCGGTATGCATCCCAGGGTCGATCGTCAACGCCGGCCGTGTGGGAACAACCGTATCAGCTGTTTGTAGGCTTTGCGCGGATGCTCCTGACCAGCGACACACCAGGACTACTAGTAGTGCCGATGCTAGCGCGCGCGCTCCACAGCATCGAATGCTGGCCATTTTGCTGCCTCCAATTGCGTTTGGATTGTGCGTCGCGTCAACTCGGCGTCACTGCGGTGATTGTTGTAAAGCGCCGCGACTGCTGATGACACGGCCTTCACTAGAGGCTCAATTGCCTCTTTGACTATGTCAGCGACCGGACTTCTCTGACCGGAAACCCGAGGAATCACTTTGGCGGTTGAGTCGCAAAAGGCAATGAGTCCGGCAGAGCCCTCATCGATCATAGTTTGCAGGTTCGGCAAACTGTCCGGACGATTGTTTGTCGCAAGAGCAGTTATCAGCCCACTTATGGCGCCATCGATCTTAGCCTTCGCTTCAGAATAGGTCAGTTTTCCATCAGCGATTTGATTTGGTTTACCGTAGGTCTTGAACAGCCCGACACATGTCTCCGCCCTTGTGCGCATCTCCCGTGAATCGCGCGGTCGCTTTCCGGCCAATCCATCTTTGAACTCCGGGATTGGCCTTGGTTCTGTTCGACCGCAGGACTAGCCAGTACTTGGCCGACCGCACATACGGGCACTCAGCAAGATCATCGCGGAACAGCCTTGCACTCGTTTAGCCTTCATGCCCCTGAGCCTCCGATTTTGGTTTTCGCAACCAACCCGGCGGAAATCCTAATCCGACGGATCATGGAGCGATCTATCTTACGCCCCTCAACACGAGATCGGCGAGCTGCTCCTTCCCTCTCTCAAGAACAGCAATCTTAAGAGGTAGGGCCTTCCGAGCGGATCGTCGGCAAACAGGAAGCTATCCCGAAACGGGCTTGGAGGAGATCAATTACGATCTCCCCGAAGCCGACTTCTGCAGCTCCCATCGCTAAACCACGCTTAACCGTGTCGCTTACGAGTGCGCCGTAATCCGTTCAGGATCGCGATCAATCTCCGTCTTGGACCCTTCGCGCATGACACGGAACGCCTCGTCGCTGCACTTGTCAGCCA
>CAVPCG010000023.1:0-170886 GCA_963702325.1 uncultured Acidobacteriaceae bacterium
CGGCTCCGCGCAGACCCGATCTGGGTCACCGACCCCGATGGCAACACCACGACGATGGCCTACGACGGCGCGGGCCACCTGCTGACGAAAACGGCGCCGCCGCCGATCTCGACATCCGAGTCGTGGACCTACGACGTCAATGGCGATGTCCTGACGTACACGACGGCGCCGGCGAGGCCACAAAGTACGCGTATGACTCGGCCAACCGGATCTCGTCGGTCACCGACTCGGCGGGCGACGTGACTTCGTACACGTACACCGCGTCCGGTGAGCTGAACACCAAGACCGCGCCCGGTGGCCTCATCACGACGTACGGTTACGACGGCTCAGGTAACGAGACCTCCGTCATCGATCCCACCAACGCGAAGACCACTTACACCTATGACTGAGCAGGCCACCGCCTGACCATGGTGGACGCGCTCGGCAACGCTGCTGGTGGCACCGCGTCGCAACACACAGAACAACGTATACAACGCAGCCGGGCAACTGACCAAGGTCACTGATCCGCTCGGCCACGCCACGAACTACACCTACGACACGAACGGTCGCCAGCACACTGTCGTCGACGCGCTCGGGAACACCACCACTTACACGTACGACGAGTTCGGCCGGGTCGTCTCGGTCAACCGCCGGTGAGCTCATCGGCGACGATCTGGCCGAGAAGGTGACCGCGCAGCGGCTGGCCGAGCACGACTGGAACTACGGGTTCATCATCGACGGGTTTCCCCGCAACGCCCGCCAGGCGGAGTTCTTCCTCGAGAGCTACGACATCGACGCGGTCATCCACCTCGACCTGCCCGACACCGAGGTCCGCCGCCGCGTCCTGGCCCGCCGCCTGTGCTCGGGCTGCGGCATGGACTACAACCTGATCGAGGGCGCCCGGGAAGAGGGCAAGTGCGACGTGTGCGGCGGCACGCTGGTGACCCGCGAGGACGACACCGAGGAAGCGCTCGTGGTCCGGCTGCGCGACTACCACGAGAAGACCGACCCGGTGCTGGCCATCTTCGCGCGCAAGGAGTACGTCGTGCAGATCGACGCCACCCAGGACAAGGACGAGGTGCAGCGGGCGATCCGGGAGGCCTTGGGGCTGCCCCCGGTCAAGCCGGAGGCCCCGGCCCGGCAGTGAAACCCGGACCAGCCGGATCCTGCGCCCGCCCGCCCCGGGCACGGCGGTCCAATCACGTCGGTGAGCGGCAGCTCCAGGTATTTTCTTGGAGGCGCGGTTGTTTATTCCAATACGTTGAAAACTGCCTTTGCGGATGTGCCAGAAACATTGATTGCCGAACACGGTGCCGTGAGCCGCGAAGTGGCGGCCTCTTTGGCTAATGGAATCAGGAAACGATGCCAATCGAGTTTCGGAATTGGGATTACCGGCGTGGCTGGACCGAACGGTGGTACCGCGCAGAAGCCGGTGGGGCTTGTGTTTCACGCTCTGGCGAGCGCTGCCGGAACGGAAGTCGTGGAACGCAATTTCACCGGAGACCGCAAACGAATTCGCCAGTTCGCGTCACAACAAGCGCTGGATATGTTGAGGAAGAAATTAATCTAAGCTACGCGGCGATTCACTTCACTTCCGGACTGATTTTTGCCAGGCGCGCGGCTTCGATGAATATCTTCACAAACATTTCTCGTGTCAGCTTTCCAGTTTGGGTGTTTTGGTTCGAGGGATGATAGGACGCGAGCAGAATCTTGCCGTCCGGCATTTCGTATTTTGCGGCGTGCTGAAAGAGATAAGGCTTTCTCTCGCAAGCTGGCCGCGTCGTTTCAAGTAATTCAGATAAGCATCGAACGCAATCTTACCCAGAACGACGATCACTCTTAAGTTTTTTAGACCATCCATTTCACGGTCAAGATATTCGGAGCAATTCGCCAGCTCTTGCGGAAGAGGCTTGTTGTCGGGAGGAGCGCAGCGAGCGGCGGCAGTGATATACATGTCTTTCAATTCCAATCCGTCCTCAATACATGTCGCTTCTGACTGATTCGCGAAACCCGTCTCGTGAAGTACTGGATACATGAATTTGCCGGACGCATCGCCAGTGAACGGCAGGCCAGTGCGATTCGAACCGTGAGCACCGGGCGCTAGTCCCAGGACAAGAACGCGTGCGTCGGGATCGCCGAATCCGGGCACAGGCTTTCCCCAGTATTCGCAGCCGCGATAGGCGCGGCGCTTCTCGCGAGCAATTTGTTCGCGATAGACGACGAGTCGCGGACAGCGCGTGCACGATTCCACTTCGCGGTTAAGGTTGGTAAGCCAGGTTGGAAGGGGAGCAGTCATTTTTCTGCGAGAAAAGTTTAGCTTATGCGGCGCCCCTGCGAGTGCCGGAGGGGACGCAATCATTTGCCGCTGCGGGCTTCCGCTTCCGCGAGCCAGCCACGCCGGAGCGCTTCCGAAGGAACGCCTGACAAGTAAGGTTTGATATCAAGAATAGGTGTTCCGTCGAGCATATCAATGCCGCGGACGTGCAGCAGCACCCCGTCCCGCCGTAAAAGTTCGACTACGGTGAGGCCAATCGGGTTGGGACGCCTCGGAGACCGCGTGGCGAACACACCATGCGATTGACTATCGCTGGGCGGTGTACTCAGCAATTTAGATTCGCCAGAGCGATCAAATATCCAGATCACGAAGAGATGAGAAAAACCCTCGATATCGGTGAGTCCGATCCCGAATTCCGGGAGTATTTCGAGAACACCTTCGGCGAAGTGTTGCGCGCCCAAACCTCTTGGGACGTCTTGAGTGTCTTTGTAAGGACCCTTTACGTAACCGACGGGACGGGGAGTGAACATAATCTCAGTTCGTTTGGGTATCGCATCAATATTTGACAATGGCTGCAAACGACGCGGGATCCAGGCTGGCGCCGCCGACCAGAGCGCCGTCAATTTCGGGTTCGGCCATTAAGGCTTTTGCGTTTTCGGGTTTCACCGAGCCTCCGTAGAGAATGCGGAGGTGATCGGAGAACTCCTGGCCGAAAGTTTTTGCGGCTTCACCGCGAATCAGAAGATGGGCTTCGGCGGCGAGTTGCGGCGTTGCTGTCTTGCCCGTTCCGATGGCCCATACGGGTTCATAAGCGATGACCAATGGCCCGGCTTTTTTCGCGGAGATAGCATGGAATGCGCGGAGACACTGACGACGTAAGACATCTTCGGTGAGGCCTGACTCACGTTCCTCCAACACTTCGCCAACACACACGATTGGGATCAGGCCGGCTTCGAGCGCGGCCTTGAGCTTCAGATTTACTGTGTCGTCGGTTTCGCCAAAGTACTGCCGGCGCTCGGAGTGTCCGATAATCACGTGAGTGCAGCCTACGGCCAAGAGCATGTCGGCTGAAATTTCTCCGGTGAAGGCGCCTTCTTTTTGCCAGTAAAGATTCTGGCCGCCGATTTGAACGTTGGAATTTTTTGCGGCTGCGACGGCCGCATTCAGGCAGACGAATGGAGGGCAGACTACGATCTCGTCGCGATGATGGTCCGTTACCAGCGGCAGGAATTTGTCGAAAAACGCGCGAGTTTGATCAGGCGTTTTATACATCTTCCAGTTTGCCGCCATTACTTTCTTGCGAGGCATGATTCCTTTCGAGCGAATGAGGGCTTAGCGCTTGTCGGTAAGGGCTTCTACTCCGGGCAGCTTTTTACCTTCCAGAAATTCGAGCGAGGCGCCGCCGCCGGTTGAAATGTGAGTGATCTTGTCGGCGACTCCGGCAGAGTGGACGGCCGCTACCGAATCTCCGCCGCCGACGATTGAGAGTGCGGCGCCATTGTCAGCGATGGCTCGAGCAACTTTGAACGTTCCGCGGGAAAACGGCGAGACTTCGAAGACTCCCATAGGGCCGTTCCAGATGATGGTGCGAGCGTCGGAGATTTCTTCGCAGTAGGCTTCGATGGTTTTTGGTCCAATGTCGAGTCCCATGAGGTTGTCAGGGATGGGTTCGCCTTCATTGATGGTTTTGACTAGGGCGTTGACTTCAATTTTGTCGGCAGCGAGATGGTCGGTAGGCAGCAGGAGTTTTACTTTGCGTGCCTCGGCGTCTTTTATGATTTGACGCGCGAGGTCAAGCTTATCTTCTTCGACGCGCGATTTGCCGACCTGTTTTCCCTGTGCCTTTAGGAACGTATAGGCCATGGCTCCGCCAATGATCAGCACGTCAACTTTGGATAGCAGATTCTCGATGACGGCGATCTTGTCGCTGACTTTGGCTCCCCCGAGGATTGCCACGAAGGGCTTCTCAGGGTCTTGCAGCGCTTTCCCCAAATAGTCGAGTTCTTTTTGCATCAGCAGTCCGGCGGCGGACTTCTGAATGTGCCTGGTGATGCCCACCGTGGAAGCATGCGCGCGATGAGCAGCGCCAAAAGCGTCGTTCACGTACCAATCGGCAAGATTGGCCAGTTGCTTGGAGAACTTTTCGTCGTTGGCTTCCTCCTCGGGATGGAAGCGAAGATTTTCGAGGAGCAGGCTTTGACCTTTTTCAAGCTTGCCCGCCATTTCTTCGGCTTCGAGGCCAACGCAATCGGGGCAAAACCCGACATTTTCTCCGCGCGCGAGCTCTTTGTCCAGCAACATCCGCAGACGTTCGGCGACCGGCTTGAGGCTCATCTTGGGATTGGGTTTGCCCTTGGGACGTCCCAGATGTGAAGCAAGGATAAGCCTTGCTCCGCGCCGCAGAGCATATTCGATGGTGGGCAGAGTTTCGCGGATGCGAGTATCGTCCATCACTCGCCCGTCTTCCAGCGGCACGTTGAAATCAACGCGCAGGAAGACACGATGATCGGTGAGTTCGAGATCGCGGATGGAAAGCTTTGCCATGAAATTTCACCTTATAGAAAGAGCGATGGAATCTGGCATCGGAAAATTTCTGACTATTGCGTAAAAGAGGAAAGGCATGGCTTCCCGCGAGATGCGTACATTAAAATCCATAATCGGTCCGGCTGAAAGTCGGCCCCTTCCCGGTTGCAATCTCACCAGACTCTTGTTTCAAAAGCAAACTAGAAATCCCGCGACGCTAAAGTCCCTTACTTGCCATGTAGTTGATTAGATCGCGAACGCGGCTGGAATAGCCCCATTCGTTGTCGTACCACGAGATTACCTTCACGCAATTTCCGGCGACCACGCGGGTCATCGGCGCGTCCACGATGGAGGAACGGCCATCGCCCTTGAAGTCGGCGGAGACCAGTTCATTTTCTTCGTAGCCGAGATATCCCTTTAGCGGGCCGCTCTCGGAGGCTTTTTTCAGGGCGGCATTCACTTCTTCTGCGCTGGTCTTCTTTTCGACGAACGCAACCAAATCCACGACCGAAACATTTGGCGTAGGGACGCGCATGGAAAATCCATCCAGCTTGCCATCGAGCTCGGGAATGACGAGACGCAAGGCTTTCGCCGCCCCTGTTGAAGTCGGGATCATCGAGATTGCCGCTGCACGAGCGCGACGCAAATCTTTATGCGGAAAATCTAAAATTACCTGATCGTTGGTGTAGGAGTGAATCGTCGTCATCGTTCCGCAGACAATTTTGAATTCGTCGTTGACGACTTTCGCGATGGGAGCGAGGCAATTCGTAGTGCAAGATGCGTTGGAAATTATGTGGTGCTTGGCTGGATCGTAAAGCTGATGATTGACTCCAAGGACGACGGTGAAATCTTCGTTCTTGGCGGGAGCAGAGATAATGACCTTCTTCACCGTGCCGCGCATGTGCTTTTTGGCGTCGGCGGCGTCAGTGAATCGTCCGGTTGATTCGACGACTACTTGGGCGCCAACCGATTCCCAAGGGAGCTTTGCGGGATCTTTTTCGGCGAAAACTTTTATTGTGCGGCCGTCAATTTTGATGCTGTCGGTTCCGGCAGAAATTTCCTGTTTTAAATTTCCGAGAATCGAATCGTATTTCAGCAAATGGGCCAGGGTCTTGGGATCCGTGAGATCGTTGACTGCCACAAATTCGAGATTCGGATCGTTCAGCGATGCGCGCAAAACGTTGCGCCCGATGCGTCCGAATCCATTGATACCGACTTTCACCGCCATGTCGCCTCCAGAAAAGAGATGATGAAGCTAAGAAAATTATCTATTTTGTGAGAACAAAAATAGTAACAGGCGAAGGCATGTGCAGCAAATGAAAGGTGCAAAGCGAGCCGTTGCGGGTTGCGACCGATGGGATTTAATCGCATCTAATTGTTGTTAGCGTGACTCTGCAACTTCTATGCCTGATTCCCTTTATTTGAGCTTGTGGTTTTCGAATTCTGATGCCGATGAAATGCTGCCGCATGCGTTGTCGGTGCTGCGGCAATTTCCTTTTTCCGCGGAGCGGCCGGGAGTGGCTTATCTGGCGGTGCATCCGGTTTCGTGGAACGAGCCCACTATTCTCGAACGGCGATTTCATCCTGGCGCGACGCCGGAAGAGGCTGTAGTGATTGCTTCGGACTTGCTTCATGAAGATTATGCGTATGAGTTCGAGGCTTATTGGGATCTTTGGTTGTTGTCGGATAACGGCGCGCAGTGGATTCCGAAACCATCGCAGGTGAGATTTATCGTCCGAGGCGCGGAATTTGACGAGCAGGAAAGTCAGCAGGAGGGACACATTCAAATTGACTTTGGAATGGATTCTCCGTTCTTGCAGGAGCAGGTTGAATTGACCGCAAAAGCCGAAACGTCAGTGAGAGCGAATGTGCAGAAGCTGGTGGAATTTACGAATAAAATTGAAAAGGCTTCAGGGACGAGCGCACGCTTGCTGTGGTCAGAGTCGGAAGAAAACTTCGCTCAGAAGTTGATATCGAGGTTGCAGAAGGTGCAGTGAATATCGGCACCAACACAGCCCTAAAAATCACTTCCGTTGACATGTTGTGCACATGAAAGTATGCTAATCACATGTCAAAGATGATTCAGCTCCGCGATGTTCCCTGACCCGCTGCATCGAATTCTGAAGGCGCGCGCGGCGACTGCAGGAACGTCGCTCTCGGAGTACATCCTTGCAGAAATCAGACAGCTGGCTGAACGTCCGACACCGCAGAAATTCGGGAGCGCCTGCATACGCGTAAGCGGCTGGTGTCTCGCGTTGATGTCGCCCGATTAGTCCGCGAGGAGCGCGAGGCGCGGTGATTGTGCTTGACGCGTCGGCGGCATTGGATTGGCTGCTGCAAACGCGGCGGGAATGCAGATCGAGAATCGCATTTACCAAGGCGACGAATCCCTGCATGCCCCTCACCTGCTGGATTTGGAGGTGGCGCAGGTGCTGCGACGGTTGGTGCGGGAAGGAACGATCTCGCTCCTACGTGCGCGGGAAGCAGTTGATGATCTGCTCGATCTGCGGGTGACTCGCTATCCGCACGATGTGCTGCTTCCCAGAATTTGGCAACTCCGCCAAAACCTGACGGCCTACGACGCCGCTTATGTCGCCCTTGCTGAAGAACTGGGCGCAATTTTACTTACGCGTGATGGCAGGCGAAGTTCCGCTCCAGGGCACAAGGCGCGCATCGAGGTATTTTGAAGCGGTGCGCCCAGTCATTAGGAGCAAGTGGGGGCGTGGTGTTACCCCGTACGCGGAGCGGAGTTTGATGAGCAGGAGGGTGAACACGAGGGTCAGTCCAAATTGACTTTGGCATGGATTCTCTGTTTTTGCAGGAGCAGCTTGAGCTGACGGCTAAAGCTGAGACGTCAGTCAGGGCCAACGTGCACAAGCTCGTGGAGTTTACCAATAAAGTTGGGGGGCTTCAGGCGCGAGGCACGGTTGCTGTGGTCGGAGTCGGAAGAAAACTTTGCTCAGAAGTTGGTAGCGAGGTTGCAGAAGGTCCAGTGAGAAATATTGCCGCAAAGCGAGCCGGAATATCGCGTCGCTTTTGCGACACGTTTGTGCATATGAGTGACAGGTTAGTAAGGGGAGATACTTATGTAAGTTATGATATAACAAGTAAGGAGTATGACCCATGCATTCCACAGTTACAAGTAAAGGACAAACGACGATCCCTGAGAAGATTCGCCGCGCATTACGAATTAAACCCGGCGACAGGCTGGAATATGACATTGAAGGAGACCGCGCTACCATTCGGATCCATCCCGGCATTCGATCACTGAGGGGCATACTGGCCAGCAAGAAAGGAAAGAAGATGTCCTTTGCGGAAATCCGCGAAGCCGCGGCCAAATCTGCACGGACTCGCGAGGCTGGCGGTGGGTAAGCGCAGGCTAGTGGATACCAACCTCATCGTCCGCCATCTGGTTCAAGATCACGAAAAGCACGCTAAAGCCGCTGGCAGGCTTTTCGATGCCTGCGATCGCGGTGAGTTGATCATTGTGCTGTTGCCGACAGTTCTTGCGGAATGCGTGTTTGTGCTTGAGTCATTTTATGGGCATCCAACTACGAATATTGCCTCGGCGCTCAGCCGCTTTATTTCCAGTCCAGGTATTGAGATTGATGGAATTGCAGTCCAGTTGGACGCTCTTGATCGTTTCAAAAGAACAAAAGTGCATTTTGTAGATTGCCTGATCGCCGCCACAGCGGCGGCTAAAGCTCTGCCAATCGCCAGCTTCGATCAAGACTTCCGCAAGTTCGACGACGTCCGCGTCGAGACCGAATAGGCTCTGCCAGTCCTCCCAACTTCGGGGGGTGGGGCGCTCAGTAAAAACTTATGGATTTTGCGAATGGCGCCCAACAAGCATCCGGGACGACTACGCGGCTGTTGTGGTCGAAGTCGGAAGAGAATTTTGCGCAGAGGCTAATATCGAGATTGCAGAAGGTGCAGTGAGAGCACGCCGTTCGAACAGCCCACATTTCCACGTAGGTTTATCGTTTGCGAGAATGAGGCGCAGTCACTCCGAGGCCATATCTTGAACCAAACTCGGTCCTCAGGGTCTTCGAGGTACCATTCGTCCAGCGAATCAAACAGACGTTCGACGACGCCATCAGCTGTTAGTGCAGCGAATTTCTGGTCCGCCAACCGCACCGCGGAAAGAAAAGAACCTTGGTGGAATATGTAAAGTTCTTGCGGATTGACTTTCGAGAAGTAGCTTGCGTTGATTCCCTCAATGTGGTCGCCAACGAAACCGACGTTTGGAGCTGAAGAAACGGTCGGACGCAAAATTGTCTCCGACTCGAAGATGTCTCCTCCCCCGGTCATTCTCCACAATTCGACGAGGTCTGATGAGAGCAGAAGTCGATTCCGGTGTAACCAACATTCGAGTTCATTTGAGGAAATTGCACCGAACCATTGGAATAGATGAGGCCACCGGTCTGCGTCTTCGAGAATAGCAAGCATCTTGCATCCTGTTTCAAATCGGCTTCTGCGGTTAGTGGATTCTTAAAGCTTCTTTTCTGTTCTACGGTCATCCCGTTACTTTGTCCGGCCCCCCTCTACTTTTAGCTTATCCGCCGCGGCTGCTTGGGCTGCTGCCAGCCTTGCCGTCAACACGCGGAAGGGGGAGCAGGAGACGTAGTTCAATCCAACCTGATGACAGAATTCTACTGACGATGGCTCTCCCCCATGCTCGCCGCAGATTCCTACTTTTAAGGTGGGACGCGTTTTGCGTCCGCGCTCGGTTGCCATCTTGACTAGTTGTCCGACACCTTCGCGATCGAGAACTGCGAATGGATCTTGCTTCAGAATCCCTTCCTCTAAATATGTTGGAAGCACTTTGTTGATGTCGTCGCGGGAGAATCCGAAAGTGGTTTGGGTGAGATCGTTGGTGCCGAAAGAAAAGAATTCGGCTTCTTTGGCGATTTCGTCGGCGACTAGTGCGGCACGAGGCAACTCGATCATGGTGCCGACCAGATATTCAACGGTTCTTTCTTTCTCTTGGGAAAACTTCATCGGCAACGCGGCGGACGATTGCCGCCTGATTCGCCATTTCTTTCAGAGTCGCTGTCAGAGGGATCATCACTTCCGGCTTCACTTTGACGCCATCTTTCGACACGGCGACGGCGGCTTCAAAGATTGCACGTGCTTGCATTTCGGTGATTTCCGGATAGGTGATTCCCAGGCGGCATCCCCGATGTCCTAGCATGGGATTGACTTCATGCAAATCCTCCACGCGCCGCAGCAAGGACTTCAATCCTTTTAACTTTGGCGATCGCGGCTTCGGTGGCTTCGAGCACGGCGACCTCGACCATCAGGTCTTCACGTCGTGGCAAGAAACTCATGCAGCGGCGGATCTAGGGTGCGGATGGTGACTGGGAATCCATCCATGGCGCGGAAGACGCCAATGAAATCTGCGCGCTGCATGGGTAGCAGTTTCTTCAGCGCGGTGCGGCGATCTTTTTCGTTGTTGGCGAGAATCATGGCCCGCATGTGCGGAAGGCGGTCCTCGGCGAAAAACATGTGCTCGGTGCGGCAGAGGCCGATGCCTTCGGCTCCGAATGCTCGCGCCTGAATCGCATCGCGAGGAATGTCGGCGTTGGCGCGAACTCCCATGGTGCGGAAAGGTTCGGACCAGCTCATGAACTTAATCAGCTCTGGATCATCCGGTTTAGCAGCGACGGTGTTTAGTTTTCCTTTAATCACGCGGCCAGTCGTGCCATCGAGCGAAATCCAATCGCCGCCTTTGAATACCTGGCCTTTCACGCGCATCTCGCGGGCTTTCTCATCCACGTGAATATCGCCCGCACCAGCAACACAGCATTTTCCCATTCCGCGGGTAACGACGGCGGCGTGGCTGGTCATTCCGCCGCGCGAGGTGAGAATGCCCGCGGCGACTTCCATGCCATGAATGTCTTCAGGGGTGGTTTCGGCGCGAACCAGAATTACTGGCACCCGTTTGTTGCTGTGTCCGGCTTTTTCGACGGCTTCGTCGGCGGTGAAAACGATTTGTCCAACGGCGGCGCCCGGGGATGCGGGCAGGCCGGTCGCGAGGACTTCAACCTCTCCTTTTTCATCGAGCCGTGGGACGAGAAAGTCGTAAAGCTGATTGGGTTCGACGCGGAAAATCGCTTCTTCTTTGCTGATGAGATTTTCTTCCACCATCTGAATTGCAACGCGAACCGCGGCGCGCCCCGTGCGCTTGCCGTTGCGCGTCTGCAACATGTACAAACGGCCTTCCTGAATCGTGAACTCAAAATCCTGCATATCGCGATAATGCTTTTCCAGGCGCGTGGTGATGTCGCGAAGCTGGTCGTAAACCTTCGGCATGATTTTTTGCAGTTCGAGAATTGGGACTGGAGTGCGGATTCCCGGCGACAACGTCTTCTCCTTGAGCGTTCATCAGAAATTCGCCGTAAAATTCTTTCACTCCGGTGGCGGGATTGCGGGTGAATCCAACTCCTGTGCCGCTGGTGTCGCCGAGATTTCCAAACACCATAGCCTGCACGTTGACGGCGGTGCCGAGCTCATCGGGAATGTTGTTCATGCGGCGGTAGTGCTTGGCGCGGTCGTTTTGCCAGGATCGGAAAACGGCGTCGCGGGCCATAGTTAGCTGCTCGTTCGCATCCTGCGGGAAGTCGCGCTTGGTATGCTTCTTCACGACTTTTTTGTATTCCTCGATCACTTCTTTCAAAGCTTTGGCGTCGAGGTCGGTATCGAGCTTGGCTTTCTTCTGTTTCTTTTTCGCGTCGAAGACATCGTCGAAGGCGGGCTTCGGAATTTCAAGAACTACGGCGCCGAACATTTGGATAAGGCGGCGATAAGAGTCGTAAGCGAAGCGGGCGTTGTTGCCGCGTTTCGCTAGAGCTTCGACGCTCTGATCATTGAGACCGAGATTGAGAATGGTGTCCATCATGCCGGGCATGGAGAACTTTGCGCCTGAGCGAACGCTTACCAGGAGCGGATTGTCGCCTTTGCCGAGTTGCTGGCCTTGCAATGCTTCCAGTTTTTGGAGCGCTGCATCCATTTGGCGATCTACTTCCTGAGAAACGCCGTTGTGGCGCATATATTCGCGGCAGGCTTCGGTCTGAATAGTGAAGCCCGGAGGCACGGGCAAACCGGCGTTGGTCATTTCGGCGAGGCCTGCGCCTTTGCCGCCGAGGTCATCTTTCATTTTGCCGTTGCCGTCGGCTTTGCCTCCGCCAAAGGAGTAAACGTATTTGATGGCGGGTTTGGTTTCGGTGCGAGCAACTACCGGTTCGGGGAGAGTGCTGGTGGCCATGATGAGTCCTTTTCTTGGATAGCTTATTTTAATTCTATTTGGTGGATTCTTTGCCTTCGGTCACGATCTCGGAAAAATCGGCGATGGCGGAGAAATTATTCAACAGAGATTGCAATAGCGCCAACCGATTCTTGCGGATTTTTTCATCGTCAACCATAACCATAACTTTATCGAAGAATTTATCGGTCGGTTCTCTCAATGTGGCAAGCGACGCGAAGTGCGCTTCCGTAGTCCTTCTTCTCAACATTGTCTCTAATTTGAGGCGTGAGTTGCTTGACTCTTTCGCTGAGCAGCGTTGCCTCGTCAGCTTCGTCAAATGCCGGTTCAAATTCACTGGAAGGACGTGTGCCCTTTTCTTCCGCCTGCCTCAGAATATTGCGAATGCGCTTCGACGCCGCCGCGATAGACTGAAAATCTGGAAGATCTCGGACCTCCGTTATCGCCGCAGCTCGCTTTACGACATCTGTAACGTCATCGTATCCCGCAGCCAGCACCGCATTCACTACATCATATTTGAACCCGAGCACATCGCGCAGGTAAAACTCCACCCGTTCGCGAAAAAATTCTCGCAGCGATGAGGCAGGATCGGTTTGACTGGAAAACTTGCGCTCCGCGCCCGAACCGCGATAAGCCTCATGTGAATCGTCGGTCAACTGATTCAGGCTTATGGGCAGCTTGTGCTCGGCGATGATCTTCACAATTCCGTTTGCCTGACGACGCAGCGCGAAGGGATCCTTCGATCCCGTGGGCTGTAGCCCGAGAGCGAACATGCCGACGATTGTGTCTGTCTTGTCGCCGATTGAGAGCACCGCACCTTCCACGGTTCGCGGAACTGCGTCCTCCATTGAAACTGGCTTGTACTGATCGTAGATGGCGTCGGCAATGGCTTGGCGCGTGCTTTCTGGCATGCCGTGGTCGAGTTCCTGCGCGCATGCATACAAGCCGCCGACGATTCCTTGCAGTTCAGTGAATTCTTTGACGAGTTCCGTAGTGAGATCAGTTTTCGCCAGCATTGCTGCTTTGTGTGCGACTCCGGGACGCACCGGCACGCCATTCTGCCGAATTATCTCGCAGAGCCAACTGCATAAACGCTGCACGCGGCGGGTTTTGTCGTAGTAGGTTCCCAGATCTTTTTGGAACGTTACCTTCTTAAGCCACTGTGCGCGCTCGCGAAGCGGATGCTTTTGATCGGCTTGCCAGAAGAAGCGCGCATCATTGAATCGCGCCCGCAGCACGCGCTCGTGACCATGACGAATGATTCCTTCGGGATCGCCGTCGGTATTCAGCACAGCGAGAAAATGCGGCAGCAACTTGTTATTCGCATCTTCCACCGCGAAATATTTCTGATGATCGCGCATCACCGTGACAAGGACTTCTTCAGGAAGTTCCAAATATGACTCGTCAAAACTGCCCAGGATGACGGAGGGATATTCGGTCAGATTGACGACGGCGTTGAGAAGATTCTTGTCTTCTCGCCAACGGGCGTCGGGGATGGCGCGCGTTGCCGCGTCTAACCCTTTGCGAATTTGATGCTCACGGTCAGCGCGATTTAGAACTTTGGACCGCCGGAGTGCTTCAACGTATTTATCGCCAGCGCCAGGGACTTTGACTGCATGATTAGCGAGAATGCGATGCCCTCGCGTCTCGTTCTCAGCAGTTAATCCGGCGAACTCCAGCGGTATCACTTCATCATCCAGCATCGCAACCAGCCAACGCACCGGCCGCACAAAACGCTCGCCGGGCTGCCGCCAATACATATTCTTGGGCCAGTAAACCGATGCGATTTCTTTTGGCAGGAGTTCCAACAAAACTTCGCGAGCCGTTCTGCCCTTATTAGTCACTGTCGCCGAAACGTATTCGCCTTTAGGCGTGGTGACATGTTCCAGCCGCGAAACGTCAATTCCGGTTTTTTTTGCAAAAGCATGAGCGGCCGGCGTGGGCTGGCCATCTTTGAAAGCTATCTTTACGGATGGACCAGTGAGTCTCTCGCTAGTGTCCGCCTGTGACGAGGGGATTTCAGATGCAAGAACCGCAAGGCGGCGAGGCGTATCAAAAGTTGAAAAGACGTTCCCGGCGGAAAGGCGCTCGCGCTCAAGCAACTTGCTGACGCGATCACGAAGGTCAATGGACGCCGCCTCGATCATTCTGGCGGGGATTTCTTCGCATCCGATTTCTAAAAGAAAGTCTGGCATCTTGATTCGTGGCTCCGTGCCGAAAGTGTTTTAACCACAGAGGACACAGTGGTTCACAGAGCAGGAATCGGCAGGTGTTCCCATGCGATCTCTGTGTCCTCTGTGGTTGAAAATGTGTTCATGCGACCGGCAATGGTTCCTTCTTTGCGCTAGATGTTCCCAGGCTCGCAGGTTCTTCCTCTTCTGGAGCACTAGCTTCGGCCTGAGCCTGCTGCTCCGCCCACATCTTCGCGATGCCAACTGCTAAAGCTCTCACTCGCGCGATCACTCCGACTCGCTCGGTCACGGAAATCGCGCCGCGTGCGTCCAGAATGTTGAACAGGTGCGAGCATTTCAGGCAAAGATCGTAGGCCGCAAGAAGCGGGAAGCGTGGCACGTCGCGAGCGTCCTTGCTTGACTCGCGGTCCTTTTTTAAGACCCGAAAGCTCTCAATCAGCGCGGCACATTCTGCTTCGTACAGTTCGAAATGTTTCCATGCTTTCGCGACGTCTGCCGCTTCGAAATTGTAAACCGAGAATTGCTCTTCGTCCGTGAGCCGTACGTTGCCGTAGGTTGTGGCGCGGCCTGACACGGGATCACGCGCCCAGACAATCTCGTAGATGCTGTCCACGTCTTGCAGAAAGGCAGCGATTCGTTCCAATCCGTAGGTCAACTCCGCCGAGATGGGATCGAGATCAACCCCGCCGCATTGCTGGAAATATGTGAACTGAGTAATTTCGAGGCCGTCCAGCATGACTTGCCATCCGATGCCCCAGGCACCCAGCGTCGGTGATTCCCAATTGTCTTCCTCAAATTTTAGATCGTGCTGGCGAAGGTCAATCCCGATTGCGGCCAGCGATTCGAGATAAAGCTCCTGCACATTTTCCGGAGGCGGTTTGAGAATCACTTGCAATTGCGTGTGCTTATAAAGGCGATTGGGATTCTCACCGTAGCGCCCGTCGGCAGGCCGACGTGAAGGTTGCACATAAGCGACCTTATAAGGATCGGGGCCAAGAACGCGCAGAAATGTTTCGGGGGCCATAGTGCCCGCGCCGACTTCCACGTCGTAGGGCTGCTGGAGGACACATCCCCGTTCTGCCCAGAAAGATTCCAGGCGCAGGATGAGTTCCTGAAAAGTCAGCGAATTGGATTTCGATGGATTCAAAAATCAGTTCTCAGCAATCAGTTCTTAGTATTTTGACACGAGCTATGGAACTTCGAAACTTTGGGTGGCCTGTCTAAATGCCGAATTAGTCGCTGATTCGTTCCAGCATCGCCGCCGTGACCAGCTTCTTCTCAATGTGCCGCTGCAATATCTGAATTAAGAACTTTCGCAAGTCCGCGCCTTGAGCTTTGGGCCACGGCATTCCGGCGAATCCTTCGATTGGAGCGCGAAACATCATTGCGGTCAGTTTACGAGAATCCGCTGAAATTTCAGACGACGCCAGGCGCTTATCGTCCGCGCACATCAATCCGTCTGCAAGCGCATGAAAATATGCCCGGCTTCCGTTCAGCGCGCGTCCGCAGACGATGCATTCCGATAATTCCGGTAAGTAACCCATCAAGCGCGTCATCCAGAGATCAAAGTATGTGATGGGCATCCAAACATCGGCGCCGCGTAACCCTGCGATCACCGATAACGCCAGCCGGAAAACTGTGTCATTGGCCTCGCGGTCAGGCAACAATTCGTCAAGTAACTCCGCCACGTGAGCCAACGCAACCGCGCGTGGATAACCGACTTCAAACGCCAGTGGCGATTCAAGAACTTCGCATGAATCCAATCGGGCCAGCTCCTGCCGCTCTCGGGCTTCGTAGTAGGCCTTGACGTAAGTGAGTGGCTCGAGCGCTCCTCCGAATCGGCGCTTTGATTTTTTTGCCGACCGGGCTACGCCGTGAACTTTGCCTTCCAGCCTGGTAAAAAACGTGACCAGCAAATCAGCTTCCCGCAACGGATATGAACGAAGCACGATTGCTTCCGATTCCTTGAGTGACATGGAAGAACAGCTTTCAGCTGTCAGCTCTCAGCCGTCAGCTTAGATCAACTTGTCCGGAAGCATCGCGGAAATCGCGGTTCTACAGAAAGCTGAGAGCTGACGGCGAAAGCTGTCACCGTCCGAAATGTTTGGCGTTGCGCTCGGTATAGCTCTTCCACTTCTCAGGAAGATCGTCCTCGGCGAAGATTGCCGACACCGGGCACACTGGCACACAAGCTCCGCAATCAATGCACTCGACGGGATCAATATAGAGCATCTCTTCGGTCGGGAACGCCGGCTCGTCTTTTCTGGGATGAATGCAATCAACCGGGCAAGCGTCAACACAGGCGGCGTCTTTAGTTCCGATGCAAGGTTCAGCAATCACGTAGGTCATAAAATCCTCTTTCTAAAATGTAGGCCGCTCTAGGACCGCCTCTTCTGGCTAGCGTTTTAACCTAATAGAATAACTCGGATGGACTTCAGTTTCACACCTTGTTCAGCAAATTGAGAATTTTGGCGCGTTATTGGCGACGCACATCATTCTACGGCATTTATCTGGGAGATGACCGAATAGCCGCGACAGTAAGGGCTAAAAAATTGCCGATGAGACACGGCACTCTAGCCCATTTCCGCGGCCACGCATAAGTTGGAAAAACCTTCCTCCATGGAAAAGGCGGAAGCTTGAAGACAGGGTTCGAACGCGGGAAATTAGCGCAGCCGACATTCGAAAACTACAAGAGTGGATATCCAGCGACCCCGAGGTACCGATGGAGAATGGTGTAAGGACTTCGGTTCGTTCAAGGTAGTTGGTAAGGGTTCGGAGCCTTCAACATTTTTGACCGAGAGCCAACCTTGCTGGGGCACGAAGTTAAATTAACTTCAGCCTCCCGCAAAAAACGCTGCACTCAAACTATGCGCCGACTAATTCTCGGTCTTCGCTCGGTCTCGTACTCGACGATATATCCCGCGATCGCGCTGGCTGCAACCGTGAGTGGGCTGGCGAGGTACATTTGGCCGGGGCCGCTGCGTCCGGGAAAATTGCGGTTCTGAGCGCTGATTACGACCTGATCGGGTCGCGTGGTCACGCCGGGGCCGGCGTTAATGCATGCACCGCAACTTGGTTCGATGACGCGCGCTCCCGCCTTGTTGAAAATTTCGAGATAGCCCCGGCGCACGCAATAGTCCCTGGTTTCTTGCGATCCAAATTGAATATAGAACTGAACCGAATCGGCGATGCGTTTGCCGTGTTTCAGCGCGTCGGAAAGAACGTGGGCGTACATGTCCATGTCTTCGTTTTTTCCGGCGGTGCAGGTGCCGCCGTAGGCGAGTTCGATGGGGACCGGTGTGTTCAGTTCGCGAATAAACTTTCCGTTTCCAGGATCACCGGGAGTCGCTACCATAGGCGTTATATCTGCTGCGTCTAGTTCAATTACATGCGCGTATTGCGCGTCGGGGTCGCTGTAGAGGCCTTCGATCAGAGATTCTGCTTGTTTCCGATTCATTCCCCGGCGCTCCATTAAAAATTCAACCGCTTTGGCATCCGGGGCGACGATGCCGGTGAAGCCGCCGATTTCAGCCGCCATGTTGGTCATGGTGGCGCGCTCGTCCACGCTGAGCTGTTCAATTGCTTCGCCGGAATATTCGATCACTTTGGCGAGAGCTTTGCCGCTCTTGATGTAATCCATTCGGAGCAATGCCAGGATGAAGTCTTTCGCTGTGACGTTCGGATGTTTGCGTCCACGAATTATGACGCTGACGGATTCAGGCACGCGGACTCGAACATCTTTGGTGATCCACGAATTGAAAACGTCGGTGGTGCCGATGCCAAAAGCAACGCATCCGATCGCGCCTGAATGCGGTGTGTGCGAATCTGATCCGACGATTAGCTGCCCTGGCAAAGCATAACTTTCCAACACAACCGAATGGCAGATGCCCTCGGAACCCTTGCGGTCGGTGAGTTCGCCGTGCAGCCGGATTCCCCGCTGTTTGGCAAACTCTTCCTGCTTGAGCTTCAGTTGCGTCGCCAGATCGAGCAGGCCCATTTTTCGCTTCTGCTCGGAAAGCACTTCGTCGAGAAAAGTAAGATGGTCACGGAAAAAAAGAACCGTAGAAGCATCGTTGACGGGGGCGTCGCGTCCTACTAACTGATTGAAGAAGATTGCCGCCATCGGCGTGACGTATTCGTGACTGAAGCGTAAATCGGTGCGGGCGAAACCGGAATCGCCGGGCTTCACCGCTGGGACGCCCGCAGCCGCGCTTTTCTCCGCTGGGCGGTCGGGAGCGTCCGCCGCTACGTTAGGCCGAATCATATGGCGGGCAAAGATTTTTTCTGCAATGGTCATCGGACGAAGTTTGGTTTCGATGGGCGGCAGAAATACTTTGCCCTGAAGACGAGCCACGTTGAAATTGAACAGGCCGCCGTGCTCGATGATCTGGCGTGTAATTTCATCTTCGCCTTGGGTAAATTCGGAGAGCGGAATTTCTTGGCCGGATCGAATCTTGTCAATTAACGAAAAGTTGGTCGAGGTGAGCACGCCAAGATTCTGGCAATTTTGTTTATAGATGCGCTCGATATTTTCGGCGATGACGATTTGAATTCCGGCCGATAGTTCAGCGTAGGGAGACTGTTCCCGGCTTGAGCCTTTGCCACGGCGCTTCCCGCTGACCGCAGCTACGAAGTTTCCGCGCTTTACGTCGCCTCTTCCGATTGGGGTCTCGTTCCCGCATTTCAAGCCGGTGTAAGGGAATTCCCCAAGCGTCTCGTCGAAGAAAAAACAAATATGGGCCGGAGTGATCTCGTCGGTAGAAATGTCGTCGCGAAGTTTCGCATTGTTTGCTGGATTAGCAGTGTCCCAGGGCAAGTCTTCGCCCGCGAGTTGGCATTTGATCAGTGCCGGGTCTTCGGTGAGAAAAAGAATTCTTCCCTTGAGGAGAACCTCGGAGGGGCGTTTTTCGATTTTGCGTTCGAGCAATGGGGTGGTCATGGGAACACTCGCGCCGACCAGAGATCGCGGCCTAACAAATAATCCAGTCCAACGGCTACTGCATCCAAGTCCTATTCTAGCGCTTTAGTCTTGCCAGGATTCGAAATCAACCTACAGCAGAGACCTCCAAATACGCCCGTTCGGAACGACAATTTGTAAAGAAATTCCAGGTGCAACCTCAGTGATGCGCGTTCTTGTGATCGTACTTTTCGCCCGCTGGAATCGCGACGGTCAAACGATTTTCTTTTGGCGCAAGTGGGCACGTGGCGTAGGGCGTAACAGCGCAGGGCGGGCTGTGCGCGCGGTTGAAATCAAGCACGACGGTGCCGTTCGCGACTGGGTCAGTGTCGAGAAAACGTCCACCTGGATATGTATCGGTTTTGGTGGTGAGGTCGTTGAAGACAAAGAAAAGACCCTTGGAGGGATCGCCTCCCAAATCAGTGAGGCTAACTTCCTGGCCATTGATCTTGAAGTGAACTTCGCCGGTCACTGGCGTGGGGGTCACGTCCCCCAGGACATTCGGCACATCCACTGTTTTTTGCCCGGTGAGGGGCACCCAGGTTGCGGTGACGCGGTAATTGAGATCAAGCGGAAAAAAAACTAACCCATGAAACTTCTCGACAGCGGGACTCTTAGTATCTTTCACGCGAATGCCGATACGCTCGCCGCGCTTGATTATGTGCATGCGAAGGCTGCCAATTTCAAGCACGGTAGGGTGTTCGGAGGCGTCCGATTGCAATTCGGCGCTGGTCGCAGTTTTTCCCGCGATTTTCGCGTCAACTTCAGGGGAAACTTTCACCGTCACAACCTGGCCATTGAATTCAAATGAACCGGCGTGAGCGGGAAGGCCGGCAAGAACAATTTGATTTCCCGGGTCACTGCCAAAAGTGTTACTGCCGGGCTTGAGCCAAAACAATCCAGCAAGAGGGAGCCAGTTTTGTTTCAAGTCCTCGACAAGTTCGGCCTTCCACTTTTCGAAGGAGTCGCGGTATGCCGCGTCTGGCACTGCAGAAGAACCCGCATCCGCCGCTGTGCAGAAGGAAGTTAGCAGCACAAGGAACACCAACGCCGCGGGAATCACTCGTCGAACGAATATCATGTTAGGCTTCCTATTCGCCAAAGATCTTCGCAAGTTCCACTGGACAATTATTTTTTCGATTTACCCAATTGCCGCACATACGCTAGCACTTCATCTATCTGTGCGCTCGATAATTGCGCCGAAAACGCAGGCATGTTCCCTTCGCCACCGGTAATAATGTGCTTCAACTCGGCATTGGTCTTTTTCTGCACTATTGCGGAACGCAGGTTACGGGCTTTTAATTGTTTGCCAAGTGCCGTGTTCCCGGTCGCATCAGTCCCATGACACAAAATGCAGTGAGACTTGAACACGTTCTCCCCGGCATCAACTTTCGGATCACTCGCCGCAAAAGACAAAGTGGTTAGAAGACAAACCGTGAGGAGAACACGTGAAGCTGCATTGTAAAAAAGTCCAAGACCCGTCATGAATTGCTGGCTCCGATTGGCGCTGTCTGAGGCGCGGTCATTAAGATAAATCAAATCCAGCACCTTGAATTCACCGATTTCGACGAATCAGAATTGAAGGTATCGAGAACCTTGGGCCGGAGAGCCTAAATGGCCGTCGCGTCCAGCCTCTACTTTAATACAATGCACTTGATGGCTTCTCGTTCATTCACGATTCACGAGTCACCGGTGATCGGTGACAGCGGTGGAGGATTTCCGCCCCCACCAAATTATGACGGAGGCAGCGATGGCCATCGGGACGGCGATTCCTCTGATTACAACCGGCGATTGCACCGCGCTCGATTGGGTTTGCTCTGCGCGACTATCTCGATCCTGATGGTGTTCACGATCATCTCTGTTGTATTTCTGATCAGACATGCGTCCGCGACATTCGACGAGCGCAGCAATTCCTATGTCAGAAACTGGATCAAGGTGTCTTTACCGACCGGTTTGCTCCTCATCAACACTCTCATTCTTCTAGCCAGCAGCCTTACAGTTGAAGTGGCGCGAAGGCAGTTTGCGCGCGACGTCGCACTGGCGCCGGTGAGATCCGTACCAGGTGTTTCGATCGGTCGAGAAAGAGGATTTCCCTGGCTGGCGGCCACCGCTGCCCTGGGAATCGCATTTCTAGTTGGACAGGGAATGGCTTGGCGGAAACTACTTATCAAAGGGTTTTACTTGTCTTCGGGGGCGAGCAGCTCGTTTGTTTATCTGCTCACCGCCGCACACGCGGTTCATCTGACGGGAGGCATTCTGGTTCTGCTCTACGCATTGGTGATTTACTTCTTTCATCGCCCAGTGGAATCCAGACACATTGTGGTGGACGTCACGGCGTGGTATTGGCACTTCATGCTTTTCTTGTGGATTTATATTTTCGCTTTGCTGGAATTCGCGTTGTAGCGTCCGAAAATAAGTTATGACAATTTCTCACGTGCCGGCGGGAATGGGTTTCCGTCGGCTTACCTTAACCGTCCTAACTTATCCATCGGCCAGTATCCGAACACGGCTTTGCCGTAAACCAGACTCGCCTTCACTGGGCCGAATTCCCGGCTGTCCTTCGATAAGCTTCGGTGGTCCCCCAATACGAAATAGCATCCGGGCGGCACAACTATCGTCTTGAAGGACCGCTCGTCAATATAGGCGGGTGGGACGTAGTCTTCATCAATCGCCGTTCCATTCACGAAGACCTTCCCCGCATCAATGCGGATGCGATCTCCGGATAATCCGATCACGCGCTTAATGAAACTTTCGGAAGGGTCACGCGGATAACGGAAGACAACAATGTCTCCGCGTTGGATGGATTCCAAATGATAGACAAACTTATTGATTAAGATGCGCTCCTGATCATCGAGTGAGGGCATCATGCTCGTGCCCTCAACTTTCACCGGTTGGTACAAGAAGATAATGATAAAAGCCGAAATAGCGAGAGAGACGATGAGGTCTCGCAGCCATGCAGATATGATCGGTCGAGCGGGGGCTTTCGCGACCACTGTGGATGACGCTTCAGGAAGATTTCCCTGCTCTGACATTTACCTAATTCTATACCGGCACAGCGGGGGATTGGTCATACACGGTCGCGTTTCTCGGACCGCTCGGCCTCCCTGCTGGCGCGGAATTCAGGTTACAATAGACAGCGGTTGAGGCTTTTTATGCGAAAACGCGGTTTGAGTTTGACATGCCTTTTTCTGATCACGTTGATAGTGTCGGCTCCTTGGGCCGCGACTCAAGAAGATCCCGCGGAAAAGGTGCCTGCTTATAACGCTGCACCGCCGGGAAAGAGTGCGAAATTACCGGCAATCCTGTCGGCTGACCAGCTTTGGGGTGAAGATGCGCAATATCCTTACCAGACGCATGCTTACGAGCTCGCCGCCAAAATCCCCGCGGTTCTGCATCAGCAGCCTTGTTATTGTTACTGCGACCGGATGGGTCACAAGAGCCTGCATAGCTGTTTTGAGACCACTCACGGAGCGAAATGCTCGATCTGTCTTAAGGAAGTCTATTACTCGTATTTAATGCATCAAAAGGGCAAGACCGCGAGCCAAATCCGCAAGGGAATCATTCGCGGGGATTGGAAAGATGTAAGCTTGGCTACGGCGGCGTCAATAAATTAACCCGGTCTGAATACATCGCGTAGAGAGTCAAATGCGGGAGTGCCAAAGAGAATGATTACATTTATCCACAGCCCGGCTTCGTAGGTAATGTGACCTCATGCGGAATGGAGTTCACACGGTCGGAGAAATACTTCTAGCAAAGTCTATGTCATCATCGCCCAAACCAAAGAAAAGAGGCATACTTACGCCAAGGACAGGGAAAATCTTACAAATGGCTAAGAAGACCACATCCAAACAATCGCGTACGGAAGATCCGGCTTTTGCACAGGCTGTGCAAAACTATGAGGCAGGTTTGCGCGCCATGCAGGAGCATAAGTTTGACAAGGCAAAGGGCCACCTTCAAAAGGTCATTTCGGGCGCGGCCAAAGACTTGGCCGACCGGGCGTCGGTCCACCTAAGCGCTTGCACTCAACAGCTCGAGCGAACTACGAATCAGTATAAATCCCCGGAAGAGCACTACGACTACGCCATTTCTTTGCTTAATCTTGGCGATTATGTGAGTGCGCGCGAGCACCTTGAGAGTCTGGCAAAACAGGTGCCGAAGGCGGACTACGTGGCGTACGGGCTGGCGGCGTTAAATTGTTTAACCGGCCACGTGGAAGAAGCGCTGAAAAATCTGGATCAGGCCATAAAACAGAATCCCGCTCTGAGGTTTCAAGCGCGAAACGACTCAGACTTTCAGAACCTGGTTGAAGATCCGCGCTTTACCGAGTTGCTCTATCCCGATCCGGGCGAAGAGTTCCCTCCCGGCGTGCCCGATGGGATCATCTAAATCCGGCTCATGAGTTATCTCGAGCAGGACGCAACAACCGCAATAGCCGACGGTCTCCGGGCCAAGCCGGGCTTGAAAGTCGTGGCCATCGGAGGTGGGACAGGTCTCTCGGCGCTGCTACGCGGATTGAAACGCTACGTTGTCCCGCCTGGCAGTAGTCATGCACTGGAAAAATTTCACATTGCTGAACTATCAGCCGTTGTGACCGTAAGCGACGACGGCGGATCCAGTGGGAGGTTGCGCAAAGAACTCAATATGCTTCCGCCGGGCGACATAAGAAATTGCATTGTCGCCCTATCTGAGGACGAGACTCTTCTCTCCCGGTTGTTTCAGCATCGCTTCGAAAAGGGGCCAGGGCTCGAGGGTCACAGTTTTGGCAATCTTTTTCTAGCAGCTCTCACTTCCATCACGGGGGATTTTGCTGAGGCGGTGCGGCTCTCGTCCGAAATTCTGGTGACACGCGGGCGCATTTTCCCGGCGACAACCCGCAATGTCGAACTGGAAGCAGTGATGGAGGATGGGGTTCGCGTCCTCGGAGAAACAAAAATAACCGCGAGCAAAGGCAGAATCCGAGAATTGTTTCTGGTTCCATCCAATCCAGAACCGCTGCCTCAGACGCTTGATGCGATCCGAAGGGCGGACATCATTACAATCGGTCCCGGATCTTTATTCACCAGTCTCATTCCGAATTTGCTGGTGCGTGGAATTGCTTCGGCTATCGCCAAGTCCGGCGCTTTGAAACTGTACATTTGTAATCTAATGACCCAGGCGAACGAAAGCTTGGGCCGAACCGCCGCTGACCATATCCGCGCATTGAATGATCATGCTCAGACGAACATCTTCGACTACGCATTAATCAATCGCACGCCCGTTTCCGCCGACTTGCAGGCCAAGTACGCTCTCGAAGGAGCATCGCAAATAATCGTTGATTTGGACGAAATCGAGAAATTGGGGGTCATCCCGGTTCTCGGCGACTATTTGGAGGAAGGGGCAGTGGCCCGTCACGCCAGTGACCTAGTCGCACATGACCTGCTGGAACTGCAAGCGCGGACCCGGAAGAAACCAGGGTCAGCAATGCCAGGCCGCGCATCAATTAACGACTAAGGAAGCATATCCTCGCCACATGACGGAGGGCTTTTGATGGCCGGAGGATACAGCCTTCGCGACCGATGGCTCGTATTCAGTCACGTTTTGCTGTTCTTTCTGGCTTGTGCGTCGTTGTTGGCTTTCGCCGCACCCCATGGCTCAACACTTCCCGGCCAGTGGCCAAAAGTAGCGCTGGGCTCGATAACCAGCATCGCAACCCTGGCTCTGACATTGCTGTTCGTGCGTTGGGATGGATTCCGCGTGACGGATGTGGGAGCTGTACCAACAGGCAAGAGCATGGCTCATCTGGCCATGGGTTTGTCGTCGGATTATTCCTGGTTGCGGTTCAATTCTCCTTCGTTACGCTCGCCGGTCACATCGGGTGGGTTCGGACGGCGGAAAAGGGTGTCGCGCCAGTAACGATGGCACTGATTGCGTACTTACTGTTAGCGTGCAGGGAAGAATTGGCGTTCCGAGGATACCCGCTGCGGCGTCTCGATCACGTGTTTGGCGCTTGGACGGCCCAAATTGTCGTGGCTCTTGTCTTCGCAATTGAACATCGAGTCGGCGGGTATAGCTGGTCAAACGCGATTTTCGGGGCCTTCGTCGGATCGCTGCTCTTCGGCGCTGCGGCCCTGGCGACCAGAGGTCTGGCCGTACCGATTGGCCTGCATGCGGCCTGGAACCTCGGAACGTGGGCGATTGGCGAGAAGGATTTGCCGGGCCTCTGGAATCCGGTCGTTGAGGCAGGTTTCGAGACGCGTGCCGTTCGCATCGGAATGGTCAGTTATCTGGTAGTGTTCAGTTCAGCAACGCTGGCGTTTTGGTGGTGGCAGCATCGGCCAAAAAATAACCCGCAATGACTTTGAGAATGGGCTCGCGTAAACAAATTCTGGCAATCCTGAGATAGCTTCCTCCTCGGGTCTAGCTCCAATACAGCTATGTTGCGAGTCGTCGGGGTCTCTGCGGTATATTGTCTCGAATGCCAAAATCCAGCAAATTCAAGTCCACATCAGGTCCGCGTGTTGCGATTGCAATCATGGCAGCGGGCAAAGGCACTCGCCTTAAATCGAAGCTTCCTAAGGTACTGCATGAAGTCGGAGGCAAGCCGTTGCTGGCTCATGTGATTGCTGCGGCAACGATGGTAGTTCCGCCGAGCCACGTTTACGCGATCATTGGACATGAAGCTGCGCGAGTTCGTGAGGCGGTGGCATCTACTGGTATCAGATTTGTTTTGCAGGAAGAGCAAGGCGGGACCGGCCATGCGTTGATGGTTGCGCAAGAGGCATTGGCGGATTATGACAGCATCATTGTGCTGTCTGGCGATGCCCCTCTCATCGCCGCCCATACGATTGACAGACTGCGCCAATTCCACACGGCAAACAAAGCCGCGATGACTATATTGTCGGCATGTTTGGAGAATCCGACTGGATACGGAAGAGTGATGCGAAAGGCCAAAAATAGCCCCGATGTAAAGGAAATTGTCGAGGAAAAATCCGCAACCCCCGCGCAACGTAAAATTTGCGAAATCAATTCCGGCTTTTATGCGTTTGACGCGAAAGCGCTGTTCGCACATCTGAATCAGCTCAAGACCGACAACGCGCATGGCGAGTATTACCTGACGGATATGGCGTCGGTTCTGGTTAAGGCCAAGCATCGTGTCGTGGCAGTTGAGGCGCGCGATTCATCGGAGATATTGGGCGGCAATACCCGGGCCGAACTCGCGGACATTGATTTGCGAATGCGCGGAGCTAAGACGCAAGAATTGATGGCGCGGGGAGTCACGATTTTCTATCCAGACACGTGCGTAATTGACAGCGACGTAGAGATTGGCGCCGACACTACTCTCGAGCCCTTTGTACAAATATTGGGCAAGACGCGAATCGGCAGCAATTGCCATATACGGTCGTATTCGGTCATCGAGGATTCGGAGATCGGCGATGAAGTGGTTGTGCGGCCGGGATGCATTTTGCATCAAGCAAAGGTAGAGCGAGCTGCCGTTCTCGGGCCTTACTCACACTTGCGTCCCGGAAGCGAAATTGGCCAGGGGGCGCATGTCGGAAATTTCGTGGAGACAAAAAAGATTCGGCTCGGCAAGAATTCGAAAGCCAATCACCTTACGTATCTCGGAGACGCCGAAATCGGCGAAAGGGTGAACGTTGGGGCCGGAACCATTACGTGCAATTACGATGGTGAAAGGAAACACAAAACGATCATCGAAGACGGAGTTTTTGTCGGCAGCGATTCGACGCTGGTAGCCCCGCTCACAGTAGGCAAAAATGCATACATTGCGGCGGGATCGTGTGTGACGGATGATGTACCAGCCGACTCCCTTGCGATCGGACGCGCACGCCAGATCGTGAAAGAAGACTGGGTAGAGCAGAACCGGAAAAAGAGGACCGAAACTACGCTCTTCAAACAAAAATGATGAGGGTCGGTTAAGCTGACCGCCGGTTGTCAAAACAGCTACTTCGAGACTGCCGCGAACAACTGCGAATGAATCAATGACTGAAACTGCTTGTCGTCAGCCTTGAAGTGCATCTGAAGATTTGCGCTGTCCGAATCCACGTTTACGTCCTCTAAAGCAGCCTTCTCAATAGGAGTCGCCGTCATCCGGCGATAGAGAACACCGGCCTTGACAAGCGACGAAAGAGTCATCGCGGTCGTGGAATCAGACGTAACGACATCGAGGTCGAAATTGACGCCATCGCTGAAATTCATGCTGTAGCGTGATCCGAGTACTCGTTTCTTGATGGTGTCAAAGTCGGCAAGTTTGCCGGCGTCTCCCAAGGCAGACAGCAACATATTCTGCGTGCCCTTTTGATCGAGGATGCTCCACACCGCACCGGAGTCTACCGAGACGATCATGTCGGCCATCTGCGGATTCGAATCCAGCGTTTGGGCATAACCGTCGCGAGCATCCAACGCTCCACGAATCGCGCCGCTGTCTCCAAATAAAAGAATATTGTCGTCGAGGAACATCATCTGCATGCCGCCCGACATGTTGTAAATATCGGAGTCGCGGTATTTCACCGGTCTGATCTTATGCAGGCGAATTTTCTTGAGCACCACTTTCTCTGAAAAGGACCCTTCCGCCACGCCCACTACTTTCAGATCCTGCTTCCCCGTCCGATAGGAGACAAATGTAAGCTGGTCAACATCCTTGTCGGGATCAATTCCAACGCCTTTAAGCGCCACTTCGAACTGTTTGAGGCTTTCTGGGAGAACCTGCTGTTGCAACGCCATGGCGGTGTCGGAATTTCGCAATGCGCGATAATCCACGGAGATCAACTGCTGTAGTTCAGAAGGAATAACCGCCCGGGTCGAACTTCCCAGCGGTGCGGACCAGGCGATCGCACTCAGCAGTAAAATCACGAGACAGAGTTTTACAAAATTCATAACACCTCAGAAAGTGGAACTCTCAGTAATTAGATGCGTCTTTCGACGACACTTTGATACCTAATTATTGTATGCCACCGGGCGGGACGAGAGGGAAAACCAAAGTGCATGGATATCTTCGAAAAGGTCTCAAGCTTGCGTTGAGTCGCGGCGGCAAAAAGGTTAAGCGCTTCTTACGGTTTATAGGGGCTGGGGGGATCGTCATTGTCGAGGGCGAGCCAGACACCAACGCCTCCGATCGCGGCCAGGGCGCCGTATCTCGTGTATTCCGAGGCGAAGATGCCTCCGGTTCCGGCCGGTGTCGCTCCCGCATCTCTTCTGTTGTGTTTGTCGCTTTTGCAACCCGCGGATTCGTCCCGCGAAGTTTGTTCTCCCTCCCGCAGGTCGCTGCTGGCCAATGAAGCTGACATTTCTTTTGCAGATCCAGCGTCGGCCACGGTCTCCAGCCGCACATTATTTTTCTTCGCCGCTACTTCCACGGTTCCATTTACGTCGGTCACTTCAAATTGTGTCCATGCGCTCGACGCCGGCACGACCAGCATGCAGCCCGCGCGAACGCTGATCCCGTGCGACGTCGCCACCCTGACACTGCCGTGTTCCACAGACAGGGTTTGCCCCTGAAATTCCACGAGTGACGTCGGCAGAATGATCACACTGGTTCCCAATGCGTTCAGATTCGCCACCGAATCAGCCCGAGTTTCCAGCAGGTCGCCCGAGAATATCGCGGAAGCATTGGCTATCTCCGTACCATTGCGCAGCACCCCGCCACTGCCATAAAACATCGCACCCGGATCCGCCGCAAACACTAACGCCGGCGTGATCACAATCAGCATCCCGAAAATTATGTTGCGCAACATATGGCCATCGTAGTCTCCCGAGTGTTCCCCGGTCAATTGCCTTTCCGACTCATTGCGACTCAGTTGATAGCCATTCACCAAGCAGCCACGGCAATGAATTACTATTGATTTACTTATGACAGAGGGATCGCTTTGGAGCGCGGAGGATCAGTGTGGTCGCCTGGCTGAGCTGACGGCAGCAACGAACGACCCATCCAAGGAGGCGCCGTTACGCCGGGACGTTCGTTCGCTCGGGATATTGCTCGGCAAAGTCGTTGTTGAACAGGCAGGGCGGCAGCTTTTCGAAGTCGTGGAACAGTTGCGGCGTCTTCTCATTTCGTACCGCGAACAATTAGTTCAACAGACCGGCTCGAAGTTTGATAACCCCCAAATGGCGGAAGCCAGAAACCAGGTGAGGCAGTTAGAAATCGGCGATGCTTATCTCGTAACTAAGGCATTTGCGATTTACTTTGAGTTGACCAATCTAGCGGAGACAAATCACCGCAAAAGGCGGCGCCGGGCTGCCAAGTTGCATAGGGATCAGCCTCCGCTCCCGGGTTCATTCCGTGGAACACTGCTGCGCATGCGAGAGTCTGGCCTGACAGCCGATGAAGCGATGGCTTCGTTGAAAGAAATCAGCGTGGTTCCAGTTTTTACGGCGCATCCCACCGAAGTCGCGCGCCGTACCGTTTTATTCAAGCGCCGCAGAATCTCGCAATACCTTGAAACCCTGGATCATTTGCCGCTTTCGCAAGCCGAGGCAAAGTTTAGCGAGAATCTGGTTCTTTCAGAGATTACGAGCCTGTGGCAAACGGATGAAGTCCGTGTCGAAAAGCCGCTCGTATCCGACGAAATACGCATGGGCCTCGACTATTATCCGATGTCTATCTTCGACGCTCTGCCACGAGTCTATTCGGAAATTGTCGAGTCTTTCCGTGAGATTTACGGATTGGAATTTAGCGAGGAAGATATCCCTCGCGTTCTTTCCTTCGGCTCATGGATAGGCGGCGACCGCGACGGCAATCCCTTCGTCACCGCCGCCTCCACACGCGAAGCTCTGCAACGGGCGCGTAACGCGATCCTTACCCACTACATTTCCGAAGTGCAACGCGGAATTGATCGCACTAGTTCTTCATCGCGCCAGGTTTCAGTCTCCAGCGAATTTCGCTCCCGGCTCGCCGATTACAGCGCGCAGTTCGGCGATGAGCATTCGCGCCTCGCCCGCATTTCAGAAACCGAGCTATATCGCCGATTCATGAATTTCGTCATCATTCGCTTAACCGATACCCGCGGCGAGGGCGCCGCTCACGCGTATTCCGTCGTCGAAGAGTTCGAGCAGGATATTGTTTTGCTGCGAAACAGCTTGCGCTCGAACTCCGGCGGCCGGCTCGCCGAATTAATTTTCGATCCGCTGCTCCGGAAGATTCGCACGTTCGGTTTTCATCTCTCCACTCTCGACATTCGGCAACATGCGCGACAGCACTCGCATGCGTTAGCTTCACTCTCGTCTGGCGATTCTCCCGAAGGATCTGAAGTCACAGCCACTTTCAATGATATTGCGGAGATGAAAAGAGCGTACCCGCCGAGCGCAATTCGCAACTACGTAATTAGTGGAGTCGAGTCGGCGGAAGATATTCTCGCCGTGCTGCGGCTCGCCAATGAAGGCGGGGTCAGCCTCGCGGCAAGCGGCGATGACCCAGGACTCATGCCGGTTCCGTTGTTCGAATCCATCGAATCCCTTCGCGCTTCTCCTGAAATTATGTCCAGGGTATGGAACAGGCCCGAGTACAAAATCTTGCTTGATTCATGGGGACGTTGGCAGGAAGTCATGCTGGGCTACTCCGATTCCAATAAAGACGGCGGCATGTTGACCAGTATCTGGGAACTCTACAAAGCACATCGCTCACTTCATCGAGTAGCGCGAGAACACGGAGTGAAGCTGCGGCTCTTTCATGGCCGCGGTGGCACGGTGGGGCGCGGAGGAGGACCTACTCATGCCGCGATTGTGGCACAGCCTTCGGGAGACTTCTCCGGCGAAATTCGAGTCACGGAGCAGGGCGAAGTGCTCAACTGGAAGTATGCCGACCCTGTGCTTGCGGAATGGAATCTCGAGATCATGATTGCAGCTTGTCTCGAAGCGCTGGCGCGCCCGAAAGGACCGAAAGCTGGTAGCGACGACAAATTTAACCAGGCGATGGACGAGATGTCGGGGGATGCATACGGTTTCTACCGTAAGGGCATCGCCGAAAATCCCGATATCCTCGTGTATTTCGAGCAGGCCACTCCAGTGAATGAGCTTGAACATGCTCGAATCGGCTCGCGGCCGTCACGACGTTCGCAAAACCGGCGGCTCGAAGATTTGCGCGCAATTCCATGGGTATTTGGCTGGATGCAAAGCCGTCACGCCGTTCCCGCATGGTTCGGAGTGGGTTATGCACTCGAGCGCTTCGCGGAGAGGGGTTCGCAACAGCAGCAACTACTGCGGGACATGATGAAAGATTTTCCGCTTTTCTCAGACTTGATCCGGAACGTTGAACTCGCCATGGCGAAAGCGGACCTCACGATTGCGAAAATGTATGCAGATCTCGTCGAGAATGCGGGCGTCAAAGAGAGAGTTTGGCAGATGCTGACGGAGGAGTTTGAGCGCACACAGCGAGTCATTCTGTTCATCACGCGCGAGCAGCAGATTCTGGAAAATAATGCCGTGTTATCGCGATCCATCCGGCTGCGCAATCCATACGTGGATCCTATCAGCCTGATTCAAGTGGATCTGCTCAGAAGAAAGCGTGCAGGCACGAACTCAGACGAATTGAACTACGCTCTGGCCGCAACCATTAACGGCATAGCAGCGGGCCTGCACAACACGGGATGAATGATGCCGGGCGAAGGCTCTAAATATTGTCGGCGTCATGATCGCCATCGGAGTCCTTCGCAGGGCTGACGGCTCGCCCGTCGCTATTGTGGCGCACCTCAATTCTTCCATTTACGTTCTTCAGTTTAATTCTGGTTCCTCCTCCGCCCAATTCTCCGTGCAGGTTATGACCGACGAAGTGGTGATGTTCATGAAGCCCGAAATCGTCATTGATGGATCCTTGCATGGTGGAGGCCTCGAGATCAGCTTTGGAATCGCACGGTATCATAAGATCCACACTTCCATTCACAGACGATAATTCAATCGGAGAGTCCTGCAAGCGGTCAAACTCCGCGTCCATCTTGCCATTTATGGTCGAGAGTTTCACTTGTCCCGCCAAGCCGTGGGCGGAAAGGCGTCCGTTAATGCATGAGGCGTGAACCTCGCCGGCAATTCCCTGAACATCTAGAGACCCGTTAATGAGCTTGATCTCGTCAAGACGAGCACTCCGAGGCGCCATGAGCGTGTATTCCACGCTTGCTGGATTGTCCCAGCCGTTACTGTTATGGTGGCCGATCTCCGGGTATTCGGTGCGAATAGAAATGGAATTGGCTTCGGCATCAACCACAATCTTTGCTTCATCCAAACGGTCTTTAGCCTTGGCATATTTAACCGCGTCCACCTTCACTTCGTCACGATCCCAGGCGGTAATGTGGACCGGGCCATTGATATTCTCCAATGCAATCCTGCCGCTGGAGGACAAGGGATAGACATGATGGAATTCCTCGGTGACTTGACCCACCTTGTCCTCGGTTTGCCCGTGCGCATTAACCAATAAAGCGAAACCCATCCCGAGAACAGCACCCAACCAGACAGCGATATGGCGTTTCATGGCTTCTCCCTTTTCCGACTTAGACGGGGCAGCCGGGAATTGGTGAGTAGGGCGGAATGAAATAAGCATCGGAAGCTAGGGTAGGCATAGCCCAGACTGCGCGGGTGTGGGTGCCTTCGGCCGGTTACGTTTTTTCTCAGCTTCGGATACCACGTACAAGATTAGGATTCCCAACTCAGGCTCAATGGGATGACGATAACGAGGATGCGGAAACACAAAGTAATACACCAGCGGATAACAGAGTATCAGCCAGAAGAACAACCATGCCCCTGGTCGTCGCTTTCGCAGGGCCCGTCCCAGTCCCCAGAATGCGAGCACCGATGAAGCGAGAAAAATTGAGTTCTGGAGCGAAGCCAGTGCGGGATTCTCCGCTGGCTTTGGAAGTCCGCGCCAGTAATATATGAAACGCTTAACAGATAACATCGCGAAGCGGCCATAATTCTCGCGGATGAAAGCTACCGCCTGGCGCTTGCGCTCGGCAACGTACGCCATTTCCCCCATTTCTCTGTAAAGACGCAGCTGATGGGCGTTTTTTGTTGGATGCAGGTACGCCATCCACGTGCCATCGGCTCCCGGCCCGTTGCCAAGGCGTAGTTCGGCGCCGAAATTTGAACGAATAAAAATAACTTTCCCGAAAGTTCGATAATTGCGAACGCTCCATGGCGCGACGCAAGCGGCGAACACCAGGGCCGAGACAACCGCGCCCCGGACAAAATGCCTTCCCCGGCGCAGCCTCTGGTAGCAAATCCACACACCGGACGCGGGCAGGAAAGCTAACAGCGAAGTGTTGGTGAGCGCGGCTATACCCCAGAGAAATCCGAACCTTACCCAAGGCAGAATGCCATCTTCCTCTTCGGCCACGAGAGTTAACCAAAAAATAATCGCCAGCATCAGCGTGGCCAGACTGGTCTCCCAAATCCAGCGCGTGGACCAAAACATCACCGTTGGAAGCAGCGCCCACACCCACGACGTCCATCGTGCAATCCTTTCGTCAAAGCATCGTCTTGCGATAAAGAAAATCGGGATACAAGTCAGCGCTGAAAAGATGCTGTTGATACTGAGAAGAACAATAGCGGAGGCTTTGCTGTAGACACCGAATAATCGAAAAACTCCAGCGGTCAGAAAAGGATAAAGAGGCGGCTCCCAGGCAGTTGGTCCGGTCACTCCGTGAAATGGATTGCTGAACCCTTGCCCTTGAGCCAAAGCACGGCCAATCCGGCCCATTTCGAATCCAAAACTAAAATTATCATCAGCGGTTTTGAATCTGTACGTGTGGGCAATGAGGATGTACGCAAGTCGCAAAATGAATGCGATTGCCACCATCCAGAAAAGAGAGTCACGGATTTTCTGCCATGCAGCCGTTAGACCTGGGCTCGGAGGAGAGGTCATCACAATAGTGAGTCAGCGGGTGAGTAAGATGAACATCAGGCATAATCCTTCGATGCTCAGGATGTTCATTTGTAGCTGATGAACGGCAATTTGAGCAATAATCAGTTGAGCGCGAATCCCAAACCTATGCCGGAATATGTGAAGCTTGCTTCCGAATCTGAACTTCCGCCGGAAGGCGAAGCCAGGGAATTTTCTTGCGGAGACAAACCAATTTGTGTTGCCAACGTAAACGGTGTGATCAGCGCGATGGACAATATCTGTTTGCATCAGGGAGGGCCACTCGGAGAAGGAGTGATCGAAGGAGACAAAATTGTGTGCCCCTGGCACGGGTGGCAATGGGATCCAAAGACAGGAGAGGCCTCGCATGACCCAAACGCGAAGCTTGCCGTCTACCCAGTGAAAATTGAAAATGGCATTGTGATGATCGAGATTTGAGCTTACCCAACTCACAAAAACAATTTAAGTCACACTCGAATAGATGTGGAGCTTCGCAAGGCCTGGTCCTTTAGGATGGAAGTGAAAGTCCTATTTTTCGGAATATTGAAAGATGTTGTTCAACGAGAGTCTGACATTCTCGTTCTTCCCGCGAATGCAACATTAGAGGACTTGCTTCGGCACTATAGGGACCTGAGTTTGCAGTTCGAACAGTTTCTGCCTTCCATAGCGTTCTCTGTGAATCAGGAGTATGCCAGTCCGGCAGCCGAGTTGAAGCACGGAGACGAAGTCGCATTGTTGCCACCGGTAAGCGGCGGATTATCAGACCGTCCGCCTGAAGACCCTCCGCAACTTGCGACGAACCGTCACGCAGCGATCGTCAAACACAAGATTGACACTGGTCAAGTTCTCGACGGCATAAAACAACCTTTCCACGGTGCGGTCGTCGTTTTTGAGGGGATTGTTCGGAACAATACTCGTGGCCGGCGGACTCTTTATCTGGACTATGAATCTTACGAAGAGATGGCGCTTAAGCAAATGGAATCGTTGGCTGCGAAAGCGCTCGGTGAGTTTAAAGTTCGGGACATTAGAATAGTCCATCGTCTTGGACGGCTTTTAATTGGCGAAACCAGTGTTCTGATCGTGGTTGCTTCCGAACATCGAGCCGCCGCATTTGACGCCTGCCGATGGGTGATTGACACGCTCAAACGGACCGTGCCAATCTGGAAGAAGGAATACTTTGAAGACGGCGCGGTTTGGGCGGATGGCGAACCTTTTCCCGTCGAAATTTCCGGACAGGAAGGCACCCATTGAAAAACGCTTGCATCTAACGGGAGAGCGTATTTAGGCAAGTATTTCAAAATACAACGCCGAAACGAACCCCAATCTTGATGCAACGCCTGATTGCTTTCTCTGTTTTGGCAGTCGCTCTGTGCCATGCCCAGGTGCCAAAGCCACCTTGGGCATCGAGTCCGAGCGGCACGCCAAAACCGACACCGCACACTTCGACCAGTGGTTCAGATACGGATGCCGCAGGGACAACTGCAAACTCAACTCCAACCAAAGATCAGGCCGATAGCACCTTCAAAGTTAACGTCAAACTGGTGAACGTATTTGTCACGGTGACAGACCCGCAGGGCGCGCCGATTGCAAGCCTAACCAAAGACAACTTCGACTTGCAGGAGGATGGAGAACAGCAAAAGATAGCAGTATTCTCGAAAGAGTCTGGGTTGCCTCTATCTATTGTTTTGGACATTGATACCAGTTTGAGCACACGTAAGGATCTGCCCTTTGAATTGGCGTCGGCGCGGCGTTTCGCGCATGCGATTTTGCGTCCGGTAGATGCCTTGTCCTTGTACGGGTTCAGCGAGATCGTCACCGAAGTCGTTCCCTTCACCCCTGATCTCAGAAGCATTGATCGCGGTATTGATCGCCTTCAGCTTGGAGCAGCAACCGCCCTCTACGACGCGCTTTATCTCGGCGCGGAAGCGCTCGAGCCGAGGCAGGGGAGAAAAGTCATGGTTGTGATTACAGACGGCGGCGATACCATGAGCAAAGTCACTTATAAAGATGCGGTGCGGGAAGCGCAGCAGGCGGAGGCGATTGTTTACAGCATCATTGTCGTACCCATCGAATCGAGCGCGGGGAGGGATACCGGCGGAGAACATGCGCTGATTCAGCTTTCGGAAGACACCGGCGGTAAATATTTCTATGCGATGTCAACCTCACAACTAAACGAGGCGTTCCAGAAGATTAGCGACGAACTCCGTACACAATACTTGCTCGCTTATTATCCGTTGCAACAGATTTCAGATTCGGAATTCCGCAGAATCCAGGTCTCGGTCAATGGAGTACCTTCTGGGCTGGAGTACAAAGTACGCCATCGCAGCGGTTACTACACCTCAAAGTCGCATTAATAAACAATCGAACAACTTTCCATGAACAATGCTTTCCATCAACACGATATCGGTTGAGTACTGTAAACTCACTCAAAGAAAAAAGTAACGGCGCACGCGCAGGGGGCAGACGCGATTCTGAGCGATGTCGAAAGGTGTCCCGCTTTCCTGCGGCAGACTTTCCGCGGCTGCCGGCGATTCCTCACAAACGAAAGCGTCACGTGCCTATTTTGAAAGGAAGGTCCTAAACGATGAGGTTGAACTGTATGTCGGGTCGCCGATTGCAAATGGCGATCATGACAGTAGCCGTGCTGGCCGCATTCGTGTCGGCAATTTTTGCTCAATCCACCAGTTCGACGGGCTGTATTACGGGGGTCGTGTTGGACCCTGCGGGAGGAGCCGCAGGCGGCGTGGAGGTTATCCTCAAAAGCGCGAACACTGGCCAGAGCTACAGCCTCATGACGACGGCCGCCGGAGTCTACACCTCGGGCCCACTCGTCCCCGGCAACTATACAGTGACTCTCGACGTGAAGGGATTCACCAGTGTTCAGTTTCCAGTGAATATTAACGTCGGTGAGACCACTTCGGGCAATATTCGATTGCATCCCAGTGGCGATAAGAAAACCAATGAAGCCTCGCCAATTGATCTCGCGGAAGCGAGCGTTCAAGGCGTAATTACATCCCAGGACTGGGAGTATCTTCCGCTCAATGGACGTAACTTTCTAGACCTGGCTCAGCTGGAACCGGGAGTTCAGATATTCGACGCTGCCAGGCTTGACCCAACTAAAAGCGGCTTCTTCGCCGTCTCAGTCGAAGACCGGTCTCCACGAACGACACGAACTTTGTTCGATGGAATTGATGTTACCGACGCGCGTGAAGGAAGCACCAGTCAGAATATTTCGTTGAGTTCGATTCAGGAGTTTCAAGTCACTCAGTCCGCTCTGGATATTTCTTCTTCCATGACGTCCTCGGGGACAGTGAACGCCGTGACACGAACGGGAACCAACAGCTACCACGGTGGCGGTTTTTATAATTTCCGTGATAACAAGATCGGTTTTGCTGCGTTTCCTGGCGGCCAGGACTCTTATTTCCAGCGCAACCAATTCGGCGGGAACGTCGGCGGTGCGCTAATCCAGGACAAGCTGTTCTTTTTCGTGGACGCGGAACGCACCAAGCAGGACTCGAGAAATGTTCCCGCCCTTGATTATCCGTTCAATGGCTTGGCTGCGAGCTATAGCACGCCTTTTCGCGATAACACCTTGCTCGGACGGCTGGATTGGATCGGCCACAACATGCGCGCTTTCTATCGGGCTACATACGACGAAGACAGCGCCGTTGGGCCGGGAAACAATTACTCGCCTTTTCTTGCCCACGACAACACCCCAGGACAGGCCTTCGGAGTGGATTTCTTTCAAGGAAGTTTGACCCACAGCATTCGTGTCGGCTACACGCGATATTCAAATCATCTGGGATCGCTCAGTGAGTCAGGACTGTTCAATCTATCCCCCTCCATCAGTATTCTGAACGCGAGCATTAACGCCGGGCCAAGTCCGTTAGCGCCCCAGTCAACCATTCAAAGCAGCAAGCAGTTCCGGTACGACGGTTCAAAGGTTAGGAACAATCATATATTTCGCTTTGGAGCGTCATTCAACCGAATTGATACGGGAGGGTATGAGGCACTGGGGAGCCTTGGGCCCACGGTGACCGGTACTCCTACGTTTGCGAATGAGCAAGCAATACTTGGAAATCCCAATGCTTATGCTCCAGCGTTAGTTGCTGGCGACCCGGCAGGTGCCCTGGATAATCCTCTGAACTATCCAGTCGCTTCAATCACAATTAGCAATGGACAAAGATTCTTCACCGAGGGTTCCGCCTTCGGCTATCCGCACGGCGGGCTGACTGATAATCGTCTTGAGCTTTATGCCGGTGATGCCTGGAAGGTCAGGCCAAACCTCACCGTGAACTATGGCGTGCACTACTTGCGCGACGGCGGACTCACGAATTCTGATCTGCCTGGAATTTCCTCATTGAATGGTTTCGGGCCTACGCTGGGCAATCCAGTCCATCAGCCAAACCTCAATTTTTCTCCAGAGCTGGGAATCGCGTGGGCGCCCTTCAGCGGCGAGAGAACTGTGCTCCGCGCAGGTATAGGCCTTTATTACGACAGCAATCTCTCCGGCAATATTCTGGCGGACCGTGCTTTGCGCTTGCGGCAAGGCCAATTCTATGCGCAACAGCCGCTTTGCGGACCTGGGGAATACTCTGTCGCATTTCCAAATGGCGCCTCTTTAACGAGTTCTGACGGCTTAAATATTGCGTCACAAATTTGCGGGCACCCATTGAGTAGCGTTGTGAATGGAGTCTCGGTCGCGAAAGCCATAACAGATTTGCAGAGTACTGTTGACGCGGCGAGCGCAGTTGCCGGCCCGAACGGATTTTATGCAGGCACGACCGGCAGCACGCTCGGGTCTATGCTCTCCCCGAACTATGTCAGTCCTAGAATCGCTGGAGATGAATTTTGGATTGCAGCATGAATTTGGGCGTGGCACTGTGTTGTCTATTGATTACGTTCGAAATTACGGAACCCACTTTCTGTTGGGAGTGGATAGAAATCATGTTGGGGACGCGACACATTTCAATTTGAACAATGCGCTCGCTGCTATTAATCGCACTCTGGCGGCGAACGCTCCATCGTGCGGTCCGGTGAACGCTTCGACTTCCATTGCGGGTGTCAACTGTTATCTTGGACATGTTCGTGGCGCCAGCATTTCGGATTTCGCAGTCAATGGACTCGACAGCTCAGGTAGCATTTGCCAATCCCACTGCGGCTTTCCCCGGGGACAATCCAAATCTTGGCCAGGGGATATTCTTCGAGCCAATCGGAAACTCCCGCTATCGAGCCGTTGACATTTCAGTCCATTCGGCTATCTCCAGTCATATCCGCGGGATTCGAAGCGTGAATCTACAGGCCTCATATTCATGGTCAAAGTTCCAGAGTAATCTTGCGGCAGGAGGCGGGCCCTCTGATAATCCGAACGCTTTGCCGAACGCGCTGGATTCGAATAGTCCCAATGGGTTTTTCGGGACGTCAGGGTTAGATCGCACGCACCAGTTCACGTTCGGGCCTGTCCTGGGATTGCGGCACGGATTCCTGCTGAGCATTTTGGGCCATATTGATTCGCCGCTGCCCCTCACCGTTTTTCTGCCTCAACTAAACGGCGGAGGCGTGCCGGGCGAGATTTTCCGCAGCGACGCAACTGGAGACGGTGCGCCGGGAGATGTTGTCCCAGGATCAAGTATCGGCGAATTTAGAAGCGGGGCATCCGTCACCAATCTCGATGCGTTCATCAACAGTTACAACACGAACGTTGCGGGACATCCTACTCCTGCTGGAAGCACGCTGATTACGAACGGCCTCTTCACTCAATCGCAACTATTGCTGCTGGGCGCAGTAACTCCTGCGCTTGCGAACGTCCCAGCAAATTCAGAGCCAGCATGGCTCAAGACTGTGGACGTCAGACTGTCGTGGCCATATGTGTTTAAAGAGCGCTTTACCATTGAGCCGAGCGTCTCCGCCTTCAACATATTCAATTCTGCAAATTTCGATAGCTCGATGAATCCGTCGGCGGGCATTCTGCAACCTGCGACGACGTTTCCGACGAATGGAAGTTTGGGTTTGGGTTGCGGAACTGCTTCTTCCTGTCAATCGGCGAATCGGATCGGTCCCGGCTCCGGGGTTTTCTCGCTGGGCTCTGCCAGGCAGCTCGAGTTCGGAGTTCGGTTCACATTTTGAAAACCTGGCAAGTGTATCAAGTTCGCGCTCTGTCAAGTTCGCCGCTGGGCAAGTTTAAGAGTGGCATGTTAAAGAACAGAGCTTTTCGGCGGCAGCGTGTAAAATGCGGGTATGCCGTTTCAGGGAACACAAGGCCCTTCGCGCAAAGGTAAGACCCCGCCTCCAGACGAGACTTCGGAGGAAGCGGCCTATCTGAAATGGTTGGGCGAAAAACAAAAGCCAGTGTGCATTAAGCTGGCCGACGGCGAGACGGTTCGGGGCTGGATCGAATACTACGACCGCAACATGATCCGGCTGACCCGCGAGACTCAACCGAATCTTTTCATATTCAAACACGAAATCATGTACATCTTGGAAGACAATGGTAAGCGCGGAAATTCCTGATTCTCTCCGGTCACGAAAGGCTGCGCGAGCACATCTTGTCGAATCATCCAAACAACAGCAGTTTTGCTTTAAAGGCGGCGGAGATTGCCCGCGAAGCCGGTGCAATGCTTATGGATTATTTCCGCCAGCGCGTCGCCGTGGAATATAAGGGCGAAGCCGATCTTGTGACCGTTGCAGATCGAGCGTCGGAAACGTTGATTCGCGACCGGATTCGTAGTGAGTGGCCGACGCATGACATCCTTGGCGAAGAAGGCGGCCTGGTGGATACGGGCAGCGAATATCGCTGGTACGTTGATCCTCTCGACGGAACCACAAATTTCGCTCATGGCTTTCCTGTTTTCTGCGTTTCAATGGGATTGGAATATAAGGGCAAACTTGTCGCAGGCATAGTTTACGATCCGACACGCGATGAAATGTTCGCAGCTGAATTGGGTGGTGGAGCGTTTCTAAACGATCAACTAATGCACGTCTCCAAGATCGCGAAATCTAAGCGAAAGCCTGGTTGCGACCGGCTTTCCCAGTCATAAACGCCACAAAAATCCAAACATCTTCTTTTATCATCAGATCACTTTGCGAACGCATGGAGTCCGCCGCGCCGGTTCGGCCGCATTGGATCTGTGCTCGGTAGCGGCAGGACGCTTCGAAGGTTTCTGGGAATTCAATTTGAATGCCTGGGATACGGCGGCGGGAGTACTCATCGTAGACGAGGCTGGCAGGAAAGTAACCGACCTCAAGGGAAATTCTTTTCAACTGAATAGCCGCGAAACCGTAGCTTCTAATGGCCTCATACACGAAGCATTATTGAAGGAGTTCGAGCAAGTTTTTTCAGGTCGAGGCCTGGAACCGTTGCCCGATGTTCAAGCTTTCAAACGATGATTGAAAAACATTGTCATCCCGACCGCAGCGAAGCGGAGTGGAGGGACCTGCTTTCGCTCATCTACAACCGCTCGATCCCCTTCATTGACTATTATTGACCGCATGCCGAAAAAATACACCGCCAACGTTCCGACGACCCCGCTCCGCAAGTCCTCCAAGAATCACTGCTTCGCTTGCGGAAAAGATAATCCCCAAGGAATGCACTTAAAGTTCGTTTATGACAAGGAACGCCGACGCTTCACTTGCCGATTGCGTCTCAGCAAGCGCTACACTGGGCCACCCGGCTACTGTCACGGCGGAATCATTGCGACCATCCTCGACGATGCAATGGGGAAGTTGAACAAGCTAAGACAGGTCACTGCCGTGACCGCCCAAATGAAAATTGATTATTTGCGGCCCGTCCCGCTGAATAAGCCTTTGCGCGTGGACTCACGAGAACTTCGGGTCCGTGGGCGCCGACATTACCACATGGCGGAAATACTGAATGAAGATGGGAAAGTCCTAGCGCGCAGCCGGGGTTTGTTTATTGCGATTGATCCTAAGCGGCTGGCAAAGTGAAATAAAAAACTGAGCCGTGCCCGGGTTGGCTCGTTACCCCGATTTGGCCGTGATGCGCTTCGATGATCGCCTTCGCAATGGCCAAGACCCATCCCGGTTCCCAGGACTTGCAGGCGTTGATTGCGTCCGCGATAGAATTTTTCAAAGATAAGCGACTGCTCCATGTCTTCAATTCCCGGCCCCCGGTCGGCAATGCTAACCATTAACATGCCATTCTGCACTTCCCCGGTAATGTGAATTGGACTTTGCGGCGACGAATATTTCGCGGCGTTCTCCAATAATTGCGTGAGGACTTCGGCGATGCGGGCGACATCCATTTGGATTGCAGGCAAGTCATCAAGACGAATCTCGACGGGATGCTGTGCCAATGCTGGTTTGGCCTTTTCCATCGCAATTTCCACAACTTCTTTCATCTCGTGCTGGCCCAGTTCGAGTTCAACTTTGTGGGCATCCAGTTGCGCCATTTCAGCGGCTTCACCCACCAACCGGTTTAGGCGATCACTTTCCTCGTTAATGATTGTGAGAAGCTCGATGCGTTGGGAGTCATCCAGAGACGAACTGGAAAGCATTGAAGTCACCGAGGCCTTGATCGAGGTCAGCGGTGTACGAAACGCATGCGTGACCGAATCGAGCAGCACTGATCGCAGTTGCTCGCTTGCCCGTGCGGCTTCAGAGCGGCTGAGCCGGTCCATGGCGCCGGCGCGCTCGATTGAAATGGCGATTAGGCTTCCCATCGCATCCAAAGTCTCGCGGGAAAGCATTGCGCCTGAAACACCGAGGCTGCCGACGACGCGCACTCCCATTCGCAGAGGCACGAATGAAATTTGTTTGTGAGGCTCCATTCTTGCTTCCCCTCGTGAAGCGATGAGCTGAAGATCATAAAGTTCCAGACCATCAACAGCCGATCCCGAGCGGTAAACGTCAGTTCGATTGGGCAACCAGATAGCTGCCGATCTCACCGCGAAAGAATCCACGATGTACCGGGGAATGGCGTTCAGCAATTCGGCCATGTTGTCGGTTGAAAGCAATAGCTGGCTGAAACTGTAGAGTTTTTCGACCTCGCGCCTGCGGTCGTTGGCGTTACGGGTTTCGTGCCGGGCTCTCTCCGACAATTCACTGGCGATGACTGCGGTCGCAAGAAAAGCAAACAGCGCCACCCAATTTTGCGGGTCTTGGATAGTGAAAGTCCCGATAGGAGGAAGAAAGTAATAATTGAATGCCAACGCCGCAATGAACGAAGTGAATACGGCCAAGCGCAGTCCCCAATTCGCCGAGACTATGAGCACGGCCAAGAGAAAAGTCAACGCCACCGTTGTGGGGTTGACATGAAGGATTCTTCTGTAGGTTAGCGTGATGATTAGCACCGCGGCTGCGCAGGCGGTGTAGCGTACGATTAGCCGAATGGCGTCCGGTTTCACGCGGCGATTGTATCTGACATTCGACAATTACAGTTTTCTAAACGACAATATCCGCCATGTCGAAGACTCCCGAGCAGTGGTTGGAGCAAACCTCGCCAGCCCAACCCGCTGGCAAGTTCAAGCTCTTTCTTGGATACGCGCCGGGAGTTGGCAAAACTTTCAGCATGTTGAGCGAGGGGGTTCGGCGCCATAGCCGTGGAGAAGACCTGGTAATCGGCGTAGTTGAAACGCACGGGCGCAAAGCTACGGCTGAACTCGCCGCCCAGATCGAGGTCATTCCGCGGAAGCAGCTGGAATACAAAGGCGCACTTTTCGAAGAAATGGATGTGGACGCAATACTCGCGCGCAAGCCGAAGGTTGTACTCGTGGACGAACTGGCACACACAAATGTGGAAGGCAGCAAACATCGAAAACGTTATGAAGACGTTTACGAACTTCTGGATGCGGGCATAGATGTGCTCTCGACCATGAATATTCAACACCTCGAGAGCGTTACTCCGACGGTGCAGGGAATCACCGGCATTCAGGTGCGTGAAACAATTCCCGACTGGGTTCTGAAGCGCGTGGATGAAGTTGTAATGTCTGATCTCACTCCGGAAGCGCTGCAAAATCGAATGCGTCGCGGAGATATTTATCCGCTCGAAAGAGTGGAACGCGCGCTTGGAAATTTTTTTCGTGAAGGAAACTTGATTGCGTTGCGCGAACTTGCCCTGCGGCAGGTCGCGCATGCCGTGGATCGAAGTCTTGAGTCTTACCGCGCAAAGCAGGATGAAAAAGCTGGTGTCGCGGTAAGAGAACGAATCGCCGTCTGCATCAGCTCGAATCCTTCCGCGCAATATTTGATCGCCCGGGGCGCGCGCATGGCGCAGGCGATGGACGGTGAACTCTATATCGTTTACGTGGACATGGGGCAGGACGCCAGCGAAAGAAATCAGAAATCGCTGGCGGCAAACATTCAGTTTTCCGAAAATGTGGGGGCGCAAATCGTCAGACTTCAGGGAAAGACTGTGGCAGCAGTAGTCGCCGAGTTCGTCCGCGAGAAACACATCACGCAAGTAGTCTTCGGGCGCTCAGCCACCAGTGGTCTGAAAAGATATCTGTACTTCTCTGCCATTCACAAATTTCTTCGGGACGCGCCGCCCGTGGATGTTCACATCGTGACCCAGGAACCTCGCCAGTGACCGAACGGCGACGCATTCTCGTCGTGGACGACGAGCCGCAAATCACCCGCGTGCTGCGCACCAGTCTGTCGAGCCAGGGCTACGATCTGCGAGTTGCCAACGATGGAGAGACGGCGCTCGAAATCATGAAGGATTGGCAGCCCGACCTGGTGATTACCGATCTGTCCATGCCGAACATGGATGGTTTGGAGCTTTGCCGCCGCCTGCGCTCCACGAGCCAAATTCCAATCATTGTATTGTCAGTGCGCGGCGAGGAGCGCACAAAAGTGAAAGCACTTGATGCCGGGGCTGACGATTATGTAACCAAGCCTTTCGGCATCGAAGAACTTCTGGCGCGGGTGCGTGCGAATCTGCGGCGAATTCCGGAAACTTCCGACAGCACTCCGACAATGATTGACATAGGCGAATTTCACATTGATGTCGACGCCAGAAAAGTTGCGGTCAATCGCCGCGAGGTCCATCTCACTCCCAAAGAATTTGATTTGCTCATCTATCTTGCCCAGCACGCGGGAAAAGTAATCACTCATCGCGCGCTTCTAAGCGCAGTCTGGGGAGGGAACAATACCGAGCAGGTTGAATATTTACGAGTGTTTGTAGGTCAGCTGCGGAAAAAGCTTGAACCGGAAAGCGCATCTCCGCGATACATCCTCACCGAACCGTGGGTGGGTTACCGCTTCGAACCTGGCGGTCAGGCTTAACGCCCTCTCCGATACACCCTTACAAATTCTTTATAAAGAACTTAGCCGCTTCTTATGGCTAACCATGTTCAATCAGTGAGTGAGGGTTGAGCGGACATGGTAATCAAAATCATTTTCGCCGCGATAGCGTTTTTCGCAGTGTCGTTCCTCACTCGATTTCTGGTTGCGTTGCTGAAGGAATCAGCGCTGGCGAATCGTCGAAAGAGCGCGAGACAGACTGCGGCCGGATCGCCGAGGAAATTAAATGTTCGTATGCGGAAATTGTCGCGATTGGAGATTGTGGAAGGAAATGAAATTCGGCGGATTCTCACGTCGTAGCGGGCGTCCAGCGGTTAGGCTTTTAAAGGGTTCATTATGAAAGATTTTATTTTCGTTTTTTTGACCATTTTGTTTTTCGCGCTTTCGCTCGCCTACGTTCACGGATGCGAGAAGTTGCGATGAGGCAATCATGAACATTGAATCAGTCATCATGCTGGTCATTTGCGTTTTGATGATGGTGTATCTCATGTACGCCCTGTTGAAGCCGGAGAATTTCTGACATGACGGTCAATGGCTGGTTCCAAATTCTTCTTTTTCTTGCGCTGATATTCGCGGTCACCAAACCGGTGGGCGTTTTCCTGACCCGTGTATTCAACCGTGAGCACACGTTTCTCGACGCAATCCTTCGTCCGGTTGAGCGCTTGTTATACCGGCTCACCGGCGTGGACGAGAATCACGAGATGCGCTGGACCGAATATTGCGGCGCGATGCTTCTCTACAGCGGCGTCTCGATGGCTCTCTTATATGGAATCGAGCGCATTCAGCAATGGATGCCCTGGAATCCGCAAAAATTTCCTCCCGTGGAACCGACTCTTGCCTTCAACACGGCGGCAGCATTCGTGACCAACACCAACTGGCAGAACTATGCGGGTGAGACGACCATGAGTTATCTCACTCAAATGGCGGGTTTGGCTTATCACAACTTCGGATCGGCGGCGACTGGCATCGCGCTCGCGATCGCCTTCATTCGGGGTATATCAAGGCGTGAAAAAGAAACCATCGGCAACTTCTGGGTGGATTTTACTCGGACAAGTCTCTGGGTGTTGCTGCCCAGTTGCATTTTGTATGCCCTGATTCTGGTTTCTCAGGGAGTAGTACAGAATTTGAAGCCGTATGACAGTGTGAAACTCGTTGAAGCCCAGCAAGTGCAGCGAGTCGGCGCTGACGGCAGACCAGTAACCACCCCAGACGGCAAGCCCGTAATGGATGCCGTCACCACGCAGACAATCGCGCAGGGACCCGTCGCCTCTCAGGAAGCGATCAAGATGTTGGGCACCAACGGCGGCGGATTTTTCAATGCCAACAGTGCTCATCCCTTCGAAAACCCCACTCCGCTGAGCAATTATTTGCAGATGCTTTCGATTTTTATTATTCCCGCCGGGCTGACCTACACGCTGGGCCGGATGACCGGCTCTCCGCGCCACGGCTGGGCAGTTTGGGGCGCAATGGCAGTCTTGTTTGTCGCTGGCGTGACCACCGCCTATTGGGCCGAATCGCAAGGCAATCCATTGCTGAAGGGAGTTGACCAGCGGGCAAGCGGGACCCAGTCAGGTGGCAACATGGAAGGCAAAGAGGTCCGCTTCGGCATTGCCGATTCCACTCTATTCGCCACAGTCACCACCGACGCCAGTTGTGGCGCGATCAACAGTTGGCATGACTCGTACACGCCTCTCGGCGGCATGGTGCCGCTGGCGAACATCATGCTAAGCGAGACTGTGTTCGGCGGCGTCGGCGCCGGATTATACGGAATTTTAATTTACGTTGTGCTTTCCGTTTTTATCGCCGGACTCATGGTGGGACGCACGCCAGAATATTTGGGAAAGAAAATCGAAGCCTACGACGTGAAGATGGCGATGCTGGTCACGCTGGTCTTTCCTCTGATCATCCTTGTGCTTACCGGCATCTCCTCGGTAGAAGGATTCGGCACTTCCAGCATCAGCAATGCTGGACCTCACGGCCTTACGCAAATGCTTTACGCGTTCACCTCGATGGCGGGCAACAATGGCTCAGCGTTTGGGGGATTAAACGGAAACACTCCCTGGTACAACCGGCGGGTGCCGCGACGATGTTGGTGGGACGTTTTTTCATGATCATCCCCATGCTCGCGATTGCGGGGAACCTGGCGAAAAAGAAATTTGTTCCCCCATCGCTTGGCACGTTCCCAGTAACAACGCCGTTGTTTAGCGGTCTGCTGGTCGGCGTGATTCTGATCGTCGGCGCGCTGACATTTTTCCCGGCCTTAAGCCTGGGGCCAATACTCGAGCACCTTTTGATGTCGGCAGGAAAGACTTTCTGAGGGCATGATGGCAGAGAAAAAAGCAAAAGCGATATGGGACATGAAGATCGTGCGAGGCGCGATCCTCGACTCGTTCCTCAAATTGGAACCGCGACACATGATGGGCAATCCTGTCATGTTTGTAGTCGAGGTTGGGAGCGTTGTGACCACGGCCCTTCTGTTCCGGTCGAGCGCCGCATTCGGATTCAATCTTCAAATCACTCTCTGGCTGTGGTTCACGGTATTGTTCGCCAACTTCGCCGAAGCGATGGCCGAAGGGCGAGGCAAAGCCCAAGCCGATGCTCTGCGCAAAGCGCGCGCCGAAACCATCGCCAATCGCGTGTTGCCGGGCGGAAAGATCGAACAGGTTGCCAGCGCCAAACTGCGCTCCGGAGATGTAGCGATGGTGGCGGCAACGGAATTCATCCCCGGCGACGGAGAAATCATCGAAGGCGTGGCGTCGGTGGATGAGTCCGCCATAACGGGAGAATCGGCACCCGTGATTCGCGAAGCGGGAGGAGACCGTTCGGCGGTGACCGGCGGTACGCGTGTTCTCTCCGACTGGCTGAAAATCAAAATCACGTCCAATCCCGGCGAAACTTTTCTCGATCGTATGATTGCCTTGGTAGAAGGGGCCGCGCGTCAGAAGACTCCTAACGAAATCGCGCTGAATATTTTGCTGGCTGGATTGACGATAATTTTTCTTCTCGCCGTTGTCACATTACAGCCCTTCGCTATTTACTCTGGCTCGCCGCAAACCGTGTTCGTGCTGGTGTCATTGCTGGTCTGCCTGATTCCCACTACCATCGGCGGCCTGCTTTCCGCGATTGGAATCGCGGGCATGGACCGCCTGGTGCAGCACAACGTTCTTGCCATGTCAGGACGGGCCGTCGAAGCCGCAGGCGACGTGAATACTTTGCTCCTCGATAAAACTGGCACGATCACGCTGGGCAATCGGCAAGCATCGGAATTTATCGCCGCTCCGGGAATCACGGAAGCGCAAATGGCCGACGCCGCGCAACTGTCTTCGCTCGCCGATGAAACTCCCGAAGGGCGTTCAATTGTCGTGCTGGCCAAAGAGCGCTACTCGCTTCGCGGCAGAGAACTCGGTGTACTGGAAGCGGTGTTCGTGCCTTTTACCGCGCAGACCCGAATGTCAGGAGTGAATTTTGATGGCCGCGAGATTCGCAAAGGCGCAGTGGATGCCATCACTAAATATTTGCAGGGATTTGGAACGGTCCTGCCAAAAGAGGTTCAGGCAAGCGTTGAGATGATCGCGCGATCCGGCGGCACGCCTCTTGTGGTGGCGGAAAATCGGCGCGCGCTTGGCGTGATTCATCTTAAAGATATTGTCAAGGGTGGCATGAAAGACCGCTTCGATCAGCTTCGCGCCATGGGCATCAAGACGGTCATGATTACCGGGGACAATCCGCTCACCGCGGCAGCGATCGCGCGGGAAGCGGGCGTGGATGATTTTCTCGCGGAGGCAACTCCTAAAGAAAAGATGGATTTGATCCGCCGCGAACAGAGAGAAGGCAAACTCGTAGCCATGACCGGAGACGGCACCAACGACGCGCCCGCGCTGGCGCAGGCGGACGTTGGCGTCGCGATGAACACCGGAACTCAGGCCGCGAAAGAAGCGGGCAACATGGTTGATCTAGATTCCAATCCGACGAAGCTCATCGAGATCGTGGAGATCGGAAAGCAATTGCTGATGACGCGCGGCGCGCTCACAACTTTCTCGATCTCCAATGACGTGGCTAAATATTTTGCCATTATCCCCGCAATGTTCGCCGGAACATTCCCCGTGCTGAATGCGTTAAACATTATGCGATTGCAGACGCCGCAGTCGGCCGTGTTGTCGGCGGTCATCTTTAATGCACTCATCATTGTTGCTTTGATTCCATTGGCGCTGCGAGGAGTGAAGTACCGCCCGATGGGAGCTGCGGCTTTGCTTCGCCGCAATCTATGGATCTACGGCATCGGCGGAATCATCGTTCCCTTCGCCGGGATCAAGCTGATTGACATGCTCATCACGCGCGTGGGGATGGCCTAGGGAACATTTATGAAAAAGAACTTCATCATCTCGATCCTGATGACAATCGTGACGACCGTTTTGTTAGGACTTGCCTATCCGCTGATCGTCACGGGATTTGCTCAAGTGCTTTTCAAAGACAAAGCGAATGGTCAACTAATAACGAAGAACGGCGACGTTGTAGGATCGCGAATCATTGGCCAAGCTTTTATAGGACCGGGATATTTCCATTCGCGCCCGTCGGCGGCGGGCAACGGATACGACGCCTCCAATTCAGGCGGTTCAAATTACGGCCCCACAAACCAAAAATTAATGGACCGGGTCCAAGCCAGCGTTACCGACCTCCAAAAAGAGAATCCGGGAACGGCCATACCCGCAGACTTGGTAACGACTTCGGCTTCGGGTCTGGATCCAGACATCTCTCCCGCAGCGGCCGACTTTCAAGTGACCCGAATCGCCCACGAACGTGGTCTTCCGGAAGGCCAAGTAAGACAATTAATTCAACAACATACGTTGGGACGCCAGCTTGGCTTCATGGGAGAACCCCGGGCTAACGTGCTCGAACTTAACCTTGCGTTGGACGATCAGAAGCATTGAGCGTGGCGTATTTACGATGGGACGCATCCAAAATTTGAATACCACTATCCAAAAGTACCATTGACACCGCTTTCCCCTGTCTCTACTATCGAAATCATGATGTCGGCTTTCTATACCTGCTGCTGCCAGTGTTGTTGCTGTTGTTGTATGTGTGCGTCCACTGGCGCGGGGAGGCTGCTGACCTAAGAATTCTCTAGTATCGGCAAAATCGAAACCCATCGCCAGTCTAGTTACTGGCGGTGGGTTTTTCCTTTTTATGGCAAATACAATCACAGAAACGAAGGCGCAGAAAGCGGAACGGCTCAAACGGGAGATGAATCCGTGGGCTGGCCTGGAAGAAATTCGCCGCTTTGCGCGCGAGGGCTTCGGCTCCATCACCCCGGAATGGATTGGAACGTATTTCCGGTGGTGGGGCGTGTACACACAGGGCGATGGTGCGGGGGTTCTCGGCGGGAAGGGCGGCACAGGAAACGCGCTGCCGTATTTCATGGTTCGCATCCGCATTCCGAACGGCCTGCTCACATCTCATCAGCTCCGCACCATTGCGAATGTTACTGAACGCCATGCGCGTGGAATTGCCGACATAACCGTCCGCCAGAATTTTCAACTGCATTGGGTGACGATTGAGTCGTTGCCTGAAGTTTTAGACGCACTGTGGTCTTGCGGATTGAATACTCTCGGCGCTTGCGGAGACGTTACCCGTAACATTACTGGGTGCCCATTGGCTGGGGTGGATGCTCATGAAATCTGCGACGCATCGCCGCTGGCGCTTGAAGCGGACAGATTTTTTGCGGGCAACGAAGAGTTCTACAATCTTCCGCGCAAATTCAAGATCAGCATCAGCGGCTGCCCTGTCTGGTGTGAGTATCCGGAGATAAATGATATTGGATTGACCGGTGTTCGGCGTGGAATCGGCAATGCCGCTGAAAATGGATTCGCATTGCGAGTCGGCGGCGGTCTTTCGACTCAGCCACATCTTGGCGTCCCGTTGAATGCGTTTGTGCGATGGGAACAAGTCATGCCCGTCCTTAAAGGCATTGCGGAAATTTTTCGCGACAACAGCGACCTTCGCGAGAACCGCGAAAGAGCTCGTCTGAAATTTCTATTCCTTCGCCATGGCTGGACTGCGGAAAGCCTTCAGCAGGAACTGGAAAAGCGAATTGGCTTCCGGCTCGATCCTGCAGTTCAGCAAAAGGCGCCCGACGATGTTTACCGCGACCACGTTGGAATTCATCAGCAGAAGCAGCCCGGACTTAGCTATGTCGGCGCGTCGGTCTTGCGCGGCAGGGTTAATGCCGAACAACTAAAATCAGCCGCCGGTCTCGCCGAACGCTATGCCGATGGCCATCTCCGCACCACCAACATGCAGAACTTGGTGGTGGTAAATGTTCCGCATGAAAACACGCATGCCCTCGCAAATGAATTGACTGCCATCGGATTTCCGGTTGCCGCGTCAACATTCTGGCGCGGTGCGATCGCGTGCAGCGGAACCGAATTTTGCAAACTGGCCATTACTGAGACTAAAGGTTTTTCACGATGGCTGGTTGAAGAATTAGAAGAGCGTCTTCCCGGCTTCGAGCAGCACCTCAAATTCACGTCACCGGATGCCCCAACAGTTGCGGACAACACTGGATCGCCGACATCGGCCTCGAAGGCAAAAAGATCAAAGTAGATGGCAAGATGCAAGACGCCTATTACTTCTGCGTAGGCGGCGCGGTCGGGTTGCATCAGTCCATTGCCCGGCCTATCGGCTATCGGTGCGTTGCCACTGAAGTGCCGGACGCAATTGAGCGTTTGCTTCGCGATTACCTCGAGGATGGCCTGGCCGGAGAAAATCTGCGCGGATATTTTTCGCGGCACAGCGATGCCGAGTTAAGAGAAATTCTGGCCGGCGAACTCGGGCCGGTAAGTTTTGCGGGACATTCCGTTGGGACGCGTGCCCCAGGGAGTTGAAGGTTAACCGCATGAGCCTCTTTCCAATATTTCTGAAGCTCGAAGGCCGCCGCTGCCTGGTCGTCGGCGCAGGCAAAGTTGGCGAGCCGAAAATCGAAAGCCTTTTGGCTGCTCATGCGGAGGTCGTCGTCGTAGCGCCAAAGGCTACGGCAACAGTAGAAGCCTGGGCTACGGAGGGAATTATCACTTGGCATCGCCGGAGTTTTGAGCCAAATGATTTAAATGGAGCGTTCCTCGTAATCGCCGCAACTTCGTCGCAAGAAGTGAATAAAGCAGTTTTCCTTGAGGCGCAACGGCGTGGAATTCTTTGCAATTCGGTGGATGATCCCGAGCATTGCGACTTTTTCTATCCAGCCGTTGTTCGGCGCGGCGATTTTCAAGTTGCGATTTCAACCGCCGGGAACAGTCCAGCTTTGGCGCAACGCCTCAGAACTGAACTGGAAAAACAGTTTGGCCCAGAGTATGCCGAGTGGGTGAGCGAGTTGGGCCGCCTTCGCCAGAATCTCTTCAGTGCGGACATGGACCCGGAAGAACGCCGCAAGAAACTGCACGACCTTGCGAGCCAGGAAGCTTTTCAGGCTGCTCAATTGTCGGAAAGAATTTACGAGAGGACCGAAGCATGAGCGGAAAAGTCTATCTCGTAGGCGCTGGTCCGGGCGATCCGGAGCTTCTCACGCTAAAAGCTCTGCGCGTGCTCAAGTCCGCCGATGTCGTTCTTCACGACGAGCTGATCGGGCCGGACATATTGAAACTGATTCCGGCCTCCACTTTAGTGCGGAATGTAGGCAAGCGCGGCGGTCGCAAGAACATTCGCCAGCAGGAAATTGATGTGCTGCTGGTGCAATACGCGCTGCTGGATTTGCAGGTCGTTCGGTTGAAAGGCGGAGATCCCCTGATCTTCGGACGCGCTGGTGAAGAGTTTGAGGCGCTGCGGCGGGCCAACATCGAATTCGAGATTGTTCCTGGAATCTCCTCGATGCTTGGCGCCGCTGCGGCTGTACAAACGCCACTTACCCATCGCGCTTTTTCATCTTCTCTAGTGATACTGACCGGCCACAGCTCTCCACCGGAACGTTCCAATGATTCCTTTGCTGTTGATTCTCCAAATAACGACTGGCCGAGGCACATCGCGCTGGGCTCGACGGTTGTGGTCTATATGCCGGGTTACGACTATCTTGCTATCTCCCGCCGTCTAATTGCAGCGGGCTTAACTCCGGACACCCCGAGCGTCGTAATTTCGAAGGCGACCACGCCGGACCAACAAATTCACCAGACCACATTGAAGGATTTGCACTCCGCTCCAAGTTTGCCCTCCCCTACACTTTTGGTGGTGGGCGAAGTGGTGCGATTCGCACGACAGCCCTCCCCCGTTCGTGAAATCGCATCATTTGAATTTACAGAGCATATCCCGCTTGAGCCATTCATTCCATTGCAAGGACAGGCCCGGGACTCGGAGAGATCAGAGTGAAAGAACATTTGGAAGATATTCAGCACCGTTCGGAGTCCTGGAAGCCGGAGGAAGTGCTGCGCTGGGCTTTCGCCACATTCGGCGACGACGTCGCAATGGCTACAGGCTTCGGCGTCGAAGGCATGGCACTCATTGATATTGCTTCCCGCATCAATCCGAATGTCAAAGTATTCACTGGAGACACCGAATTCCTGTTCCCAGAAACCTATGATCTTATTGACCGCGTCGAGAAACGTTACAACATCAAGGTAGAGCGCCTTTACTCGGCGTTGACGCCTGACGAGCAGGATATTGAGTACGGTCCACAACTCTGGAACCGCAATCCTGATCGCTGCTGTAGTATTCGCAAAGTTGAGCCGCTAAAAAATAAGTTAGCCGAGTTGCGAGCCTGGGTAACGGCGATACGGCGGGACCAGACCTCGGCTCGCGCTAACGCCAGAAAGATCGAGTGGGATATCAAATTTCAACTGGTAAAAATTAATCCTTTGGCCGATTGGTCTGCCCCAATGGTCTGGGGTTACATTCACAAGCACGACGTTCCTTATAATCCGCTGCACGACCGCGACTACCCAAGCATTGGCTGCACCCATTGCACGCGAGCCGTAAAACCGGGCGAAGATTCCAGGGCTGGCCGTTGGGCAGGCTTTCAGAAGACGGAATGCGGTTTGCATGCGGGAAATAAGTCCGCCAGAATTCCTCTTGTCCACCTCGAACTTCCTCTTGAAATGAGCCAGGCCGGACGGCCCGAGGAGACATAGGCTGACTTCAGCTAACGTCGAACCGGTTAATAATTTCGCTGCTCGCCGCTCATTAACTTCAAATTTTCGGCCTTCCAACGCATCGCGTCATAGATACGATTTCGCCCGCTGGGGTGGTCAAAAAATATCCATTCCTCCACCGGTCCTGGACTCATCTTTCGATATTCCCCAAGGTGAATGGCAGCCTGCGCAAAACCGTCTGGCTGGCGGCTAGCGTTCAATCCGAACATGTCCGCCGAATGCTCCTGCATGCGGGTAAAAGTGTTCTGAACTGGGGTGAGAACAAAAAAGAAAATCGAGCCCAGCAACACCACCAACGGAAGCACAGCCGGATCGCCGATATCCCGAACCTGCCACTTCTCTCCCCATCGCGCCAGAGACCAATCGAGCGACCAGCGCAGAAACGCAAAACCACTTACGCTGATCAACAAAAAGAAAAGCATGGACACATAGACATGGTCGAGCACGTAATGCCCCATCTCATGCCCCATTACGGATTGAATTTCTTCGGGGGATCCGCGTCGCAACAGGTTGTCATTGAGGGTGATTCGCATGGTATGGCCGAATCCGCTAACATTCGCGCTCATGCGAGTGGTTTGCCGCGATGCGTCAATCTCATAGACGTCACGGACGGGAATCCCATTGGCTCGCGCCATGGCTAAGATGGGCTGTGTAACCTTCGGATCGTCAAGCCGTGTAATTTTATTGAAGACGGGGAAAATGTAAACCGGAGCGATCAGAATCACAAAAATAAGAAACAACAGAGTAGCGGCCGATCCCCATATCCACCAGCTCCGACGTAACCGTCGCACGATGCCAAACAGCAGCACGCCCAGAATGCCTCCGAGCACGAGGTTCACCAAAAACCCCTTCAACTGATCGACCGTCCACGGACCAAAGGTCTGCGTGGCCAGTCCGTATTGATGCTCGCGGAAGTAGTCTTCATAAACCGAAAGGGGAAAAGACAAAATCGTAATGACGACGAAATACTCGATCCAATAAATCAGGGTCTGCAACGGTTTGAATCGAGTAATACGCTCCGCAACATTACGCATACTCGCCGACCAGCGAAGATTCAGAAGCAGGAGTGCTACAAGTACTGCGTAAAGAAAATCCCACAGGATCATCCAGTATCCGCCTTCAAAGTAGGCATCGGATCGCGCTTTCGCGCTAACAGGTATTTCCGCCATGTACGCCTCGGTCGCCTGTTCCGCGCTGAAATGAGGGGACGGTTGTGCTTCAGCGGGAACAGCAATGATCGCGGCTGGTTGCGCCGCCGAGACGGGGACCAGTTGTCCAGAAGCAATGAAGGAGGCAAGAGAAAACAGTAGAGCCGCAGAACCGCAGGGAAGCAGCGCCATTATCGACCTTTCAGGGTGCACCAACTCGACGATGTAGGTATACGGAAAATACTTGGAAGAGTTCCACTTCGAAACGATGTCATTCGGCCCGGTGGCCCAACACGTGGGGAGTGGTCGGCACAACAACCTTTGTGTGCTATTGTGCCGAATACGAGTAGGTAGAAACTAAAACGGAATGTCCTCATCGCTGATGGGAGAGGAAGCCGGTTCCGTCTCCGCTGGCCGCTGATCGAAGTTGTTCCCCCCGGCAGCGGCTCCGCGAGCCTGCCCTCCGGAATCCGAGCCTACGCCTTCTCCGCGTCCGCTAAGCAGCACCAGATCATTGGCAATGATTTCGGTTTTGTATTTCTTCTGGCCAGTTTCCTTGTCGTCCCACGAACTGGTGCGCAAGCTGCCTTCGACGAAGCATTTGCCGCCTTTCTTCAGATACTCACCCACAATCTCGGCCAACCGCTGAAAGGCTACGATATTGTGCCACTCGGTGCGATCCTGCCACTGGCCCTCTTTATCCTTGAACCGTTCATTGGTGGCCAGCGAGAACTTGGCGACCGGCATGCCGCCCTGTGTGTACTTGACCTCGGGGTCCTTGCCAAGATTTCCTATAAGAATGACTTTATTGACGCTTTTTCCTGCCATGAGTGCTGCTCCTTCCGCCCCTTAGGAGTATTTTATGATGGGTTTCAATTTCCTAATGCGGGGCTGGGTGCCAAATATACCAGAATCGCGCCGCAGCCCCTCTGTGGAAGAAAGCTAAGGCTTTGCTTCCAGCACAATGTTGAACGGTGTTTCTGCCGCTCGACGCACGTTCTTAAATCCAGCCGATTTTATGACCTTCGTCAGCCTGCCTTCGCCAGCCTGCGCCCCGAGCGCCAGCCCAACCTCCTGCGATACAGAAGCCGGCGTACAAAGCATGGTTGAGGCGCCGTAAAAAACCCTGCCGATCGGGTTCAGATTGTCTTCGAGCTTGTCATTGGCGAACGGCTCGACGATCATCCATGTGCCATCGGCATCGAGCGATTGCAGGACGTGCTTCGCTGCGCCTTCAGGATCACCCATATCGTGCAGGCAATCAAAAAACGCAACCAACTGATAACCTTTGCCAGGAAAATCTTTGGCTTTCGCAATATCAAACTTAACCCGGTCCGATACCCCAGCCTTTACAGCGGCGTCCCGCGCCAGTTCGATGGAACGCGCATGGTAGTCGAATCCCACAAACTTCGATTTCGGATACGCCTGCGCCATCAGGATTGTCGAAGTACCCAAACCGCATCCGACATCGGCGACGCTCGCGCCAGATTTTAATTTTGCTTCCACACCGCCGAGCGCAGGAATCCATTCGCTAATCAAGTGAGCGCGATAATTAGGACGGAAGAATCGTTCCGTCCCCGCGAACAAGCAGCCATCGTGCTCGTGCCAACCTACGCCCTTTCCGCTGCGAAACGCATCGGTGATCTTGGGAACATCTTTGACGCAGGCTTCAATGATTTCAAAAAATCCAGGCAGAAAGACTGGACTGCTTTCATCTGCCAATGCCATTGCCTGTTCCGCCAGAAGACTGTACCGGGCAGTTGCGGGATCGTAAACGATGAATCCTCCAGCAGCCTGCGCAGCCAGCCACTCGCGCACGTAGCGTTCGTGCGTGCCGGTCTTGGCTGCGATATCGGAAGACGTTAACGGACCTCTGCCCGCCATGGCCTTGTACAGGCCCAACTTGTCTCCCACCAAAATGAGCGCTGCATTCATAGCAGCTCCCATTTCGCCGACGGCCTTCATGACGAATTCGTGAAGCTTGGTTTGATCAACTGGCTGGGCTACGGCAGTGGACATGCGGACCTCCAAATGGGAAGAAATGCCCTTATGGCGCGAACTTTACGCCAGCGGTTCAAATCGTGTCAAGCGGGATTTCCCGCAAAACCGCGCAGTTGGAGCGATGAGAAATGCCGGTTTAAGCGGCAAAAAGGTGATAAAGCATGACGTAAACAATCACGCCGGTCACCGAAACATAGAGCCACAACGGATAAGTCCAGCGTGCGATGGCGCGATGCTTATCGAAGCGCTCGCGAAGGGCGCGAATCAATGTGATGATTACCAGAGGCACAATCGCCGCCGCCAATATGACATGCGAAATCAGAATCGTGAAATATACCGGGCGAGACCATCCCCGTCCCTGAAAATGCACCGAGCCGACGTGGTAGTGGAAGTACAGATACGAGCACAAGAAAACAGTGGATGAAACCACTGCCGCGATCATAAAGGCGCGGTGCGCGGCGAGGCGTCCACGTTTGATGAAACTATGTCCAACCAGCAGCAGCACCGTGCTGATGCCATTCATGCTCGCATCAATCACGGGGAAGATTGCGTACTGCGGCGGGACTCCTGTCATGCAGCCGGCTTCGTGGTGCGGCGATTGACCATCACAAACGCTAATCCGAACATGAAGAGAGAGAAGAGAAGCAGCGTTGCCAGCGACGAAAGAAACGAAAATTCAGTTGTACTCGCCGGATACAGCAAAGTGCGAAGGGCTTCTACTCCGTAAGTTAATGGATTGATTCGCATCAGCACCCGCAACCACTCCGAAGCTCCAGAAAGTGGAAACATCGCTCCTGAAAGCAACCACAGCGGAATCAGAAATAAATTTATGATTGCATGAAAGGCCTGCGTCGAATCCATTGGCCACGCGATTACGAATCCCAGAGCGGTGAGGGCAAAGGAAATCAGAAAAATCGTGAGAGCAGCCATTAGAAAAGTCCCAAGCGTCAAGTGGACGTCTACCAGCGGTGCGAAGGCCAGGAAAATCAGCCCTTGAATCGTCGCCAGAGTGGTTCCCCCAAGAACTTTTCCTAACACAATAGCCGAACGCGAAACCGGAGCCACGAGCACCGAGAGCAGAAATCCCTCTTTGCGGTCTTCGATCACCGACATCATGGTGAAGATTGAAGTGAACAGCACGATCATGATCAGCGCGCCCGGATAGAAATAATCGAGATAGTGTTGGCCCTTTGCCCCGCCCGAGCGAAACGATGTGCCGAATCCCGAGCCGATGACCAGCCAAAACACTATTGGCGAAGCGATAACACCGACAACGCGGCTGCGCTGCCGGTAGAAGCGGACAACTTCGCGCCACCAAAGAGTGAAAGCGGGCAGAAGCAATTCATTTCTGGATGGCGCAATTTGAGCGGGAAGCGTTGCGGTTTGGGTAGCCATAATTTTCTTTGTTAGGTCGGATCAACAGCAGATTCCTCAGGGATAAACCCCTTCGAAATGACAATATTCTTAAGCGTCGGTTCGTTCTTCCCCGCCACGATCCGTCCAGAAGCGTGTCCGGTCCGGCGGATGAATACATCTTCCAGGCTTGGCTTACTCACTGAAACCGCTTCAACTTCACCCGGGAAAGCCTCTACTACGTCGGTGATAAATCGATGTCCATTTTGCTTTTCGAGTCGGACCTGATTCTGCACTACCTGCGCCTCGGTATTAAAGCGTATGCGGATATGGTCGGCGAGCGATTCGGCGTCTTTCGCTTCGAACACGACCACGTCTCCGCCGATTTCCTGCTTCAGTTCCAGCGGGGTTCCAAGCGCCACCAGCTTGCCCTGATTCAAAAACGCAAGACGGTCGCAACGTTCCGCTTCTTCCATGAGGTGAGTTGTCACGATCACCGTGACTTTCTCTTCGTCACGCAAAATTCGCAGGTATTGCCACAGATCAATTCGCGCGCCGGGGTCGAGGCCGGTCGTAGGTTCGTCAAGCAATAAGACGGAAGGATGGTGAAGCAGTCCCTTCGCCAGCTCCAGACGCCGCTGCATTCCGCCGGAAAAAGTCTCCGCCTTTTCATTGGCGCGATCGGCGAGTCCGACTCGTTGCAGCATTTCGGTGACGCGAGCACTCAGCGCGCGCCCATGCAATCCGTAGAGATGCCCTTGATGCCGCAAATTTTCCGCCGCCGTCAGCTTTACGTCTATGCTTTGTGACTGAAAGACTACCCCGATGTGACGGCGCAACTCATTGGGCTCTTTCGCGGCGTCGTATCCGAGGATCACAGCACGTCCGCCAACCGGAACCATCAACGTCGAAAGAATACGAAACATCGTAGTCTTGCCGCTGCCATTTGGGCCGAGAAGTCCAAATAACTCAGCATGACGAACATCAAACGAAACGCCGTCCAGGGCGGTGTTATCGCCATAGCGGTGCACCAGGCTCTGAACGGAGATAACGGCGGAGAGATTCGTATCAGATTCGGTGGAATCAAGCACAGATAAAGGCAGTTTGGAGGCCACAGACTATTCTACGACGAATCTGAATCAATCGAAGGATTGGGTATTCATGCCGCGACGGGCTTTGGATCTTCGCTTTGGGCTCTCACGTCCAGCGCGGCTGGGACATTCCGCCAAACTTGAATCGTCAAAATGACTGTTGAGGCAAGCAGCAACGCTCCGGTCACGACATGCGCGACGGTTGAGATCACCATTGGAAGTTCGGGTTGGGCCGCGTCTCTTCCCCATTCGACCCGCGTCATGAATGCCAGAAATCCTAGAACCAATTGCGCGATCAATAAGGAAAGCATAACGATCGCCGAACGCCGGATGGCGTCATCCTTTGAGTGGCGGGACAAAGCACGAATCGCCGTCCATGTTATGACTATGGCCACCACTGGCGCATTCATAACGTGCGGCAACCAACTCATGCCGTGGTGACGAAACATCGCCCCGAGAATCAACTGAGCGTAGAGAATAAAGATGGAGAGAAATGAAAGCGTCAGCAAGCTCGGATGCCCGCTATCGTTAGTCGGCGATGAATTCTGCTCGACCCCCACATTTTGCACCCAACTCCGGCTTGTGAAGAGCGCGATCGCGCACGCGATACAGAAAAAGCTCTGCGCCACAGCCGCATGCGCGGATGAAACCATCGGCGGCTGAAAATAAAGCACCGTCAATCCTCCGAGGATTCCCTGGGCAATGATTGTTGCCAGCGCCCCCAAAGCTAATCCCTTCATCCAGCGGCGGCGATCTGAAATCCACGTCCAGACTGCGATGCCGATAGTTAGCAGTCCCGTCGAAAATGCAATCGCGCGGTGGCTCCATTCATATTGAACCCCGCCATGCAACTGCGGGACGCTAAACGATCCGAAAGAGGTCGGCCAGTCGGGGATGGAGAGTCCAGCATCATTGCTGGTAACCAGCGCGCCAGCGATAAGCAGTACGAACGTCGCGCAGGCGACGAACACCGCAAACCAATGATGCGCAGAATTGTACGTCGTCTGGGGGTGTTCTTTCATTGTGCTTCGCAGAACTTGCTATTTTAGCAAATGGCGGGGATCAAGATTCAATTGCGGTCGGGTGTTTTGGCTGATAAAGACCGATTTCGCCGCCGCCGGGCAAAGTGATTTTAGTCAGGCTTCCCCAGCGCTCCTCAACTATTGCAGAGCATTTGATCTGGTCGGAATTCAGCGCTTTAATCTCAGCACCAATATCGTCGCACATGAAGAAAAGCTCATGCTTATTGTTCGCATCCGCGGGATGGAAGGCCGCTTCAGCGGGGGGCAAAGCGAAGATCAACCATCCGTGTCCGGCGTCCACGGCACGAAATTTAAGGATGTCGCGAAAGAACGCGCGATCCGCCTCGGGATCTTTGCTGTAAATGACGATGTGAGCGCCGTTGACCATTGGCTTTCACAGATGCAAACGCTAATTATTGCGAAGCCGCCGCCGGAACATGTGCAGCTTGCATCGCTTCAATCACTGAGTCGGCGAATGCGATTGTTCCTGACTTCCCGCCGATGTCACGAGTGCATTTTTCCTTGGTGCGATAGACCTCATTCAAGCCATGCTGAATCTTAGCGGCAACTTCGTTCTCTCCCAAATGTTGCAGCATAAGCAATGCCGACCGAATCACGGCCGTTGGATTCGCCAGGTCCTTGCCCGCAATATCTGGAGCCGAGCCATGCACAGCTTCGAAAATCGCACAATGATCGCCTAAATTTGCCCCGGGAACGAAGCCGAGGCCGCCAACGAATGCAGCACAAAGGTCGGAAATAATATCCCCGTAAAGATTCTCCATGACCAGCGTGTCGTACTGATATGGATTCATTACCAGTTGCATGCAGGTGTTGTCCACAATGTGCTCGCCATACGTGATTTCGGGATATTCTTTCGCGACGTTTCGAGAGCAGCGCAAGAATAAGCCATCCGAAAGTTTCATGATGTTGGCTTTATGAATCGCGTGAATTTTCTTGCGCTTGTTTTTTCGGGCATATTCGAACGCGAAACGAGCGATGCGGGTGGAAGCCTTCTCGGTAATAATCTTCAGGCTTTCGACCACTCCCGGCACAACTTCATGCTCAAGCCCGGAGTAAAGGCTCTCCGTATTTTCGCGGACGATAATCAAATCCACATCGGGATACCGAGTGGGAACATGCGGCAGATTCTGTATCGGCCGAAAATTAGCGTAAAGCTCAAACTGTTTTCGCAGTTGGACGTTGATGCTGGCAAATCCGCCGCCGACAGGCGTAGTAACCGGCCCCTTCAACGCCACGCGCGTGCGCTCAATGGATTCAGTCAGTTCTTTGGGAATGTATTCATGGTATTTCTCGAATGCTTCCGCGCCCGCCTGGAAACTCTCCCATTCAAACTTCAGACCTGTAGCTTCGAGAATCCGCACGGCCGCCCGAGTGACCTCAGGGCCAATGCCGTCGCCGGGAATGAGTGTGATTTTATAAGCCATGATCTAGATCGGTTTCTAGCTTCTGGCTTTTAGCTCAATTGGCCGCATTTGACCCCGTTGGCATCGTTAAACGTGCGGCTGCCCCATCCTTCGCGCATATTTGCTAAGGGTGGGAGACATAACCTCTCGCTGAGAGACGCAGCAAGCTAAAAGCCAGTAGCCAGAAGCGTTCTACTGCGTCTTCACTCCCACCTTGCCGCGGATTTCCGCTGGCAGTTCTTTCGTCTTCAGCAAGTCCTTCAACTCCGTCATGAATTCCTGCACGTCTTTAAAATCCAAATAAACCGATGCAAATCGCACATAGGCTACTTTGTCGTAGCGGCGGAGCCGGTTCATGATCAGTTCTCCTACTTCGCTGGTTTTGCGTTCGCGTTCGGCCGATTCGATCACGAAGCCTTCCGCCTCGTTCACGATCTGCTCCAGCTTTCCAATCGGCACCGGCCGCTTTTCGCAGGCTCGTAGCAGTCCGTTCAAAACCTTTTGGCGATCAAATTTTTCCCGGCGGCCATCTTTCTTGACCACCATGTAGGGAATTTCGTCAATTCGTTCATAAGTCGTAAAGCGCTTTTCGCACTTGAGACACTCACGGCGACGGCGTATGGAATCGGCTTCCTTACTCTCGCGCGAATCCACGACTTTATCGTTTGCGAAACCGCAAAAAGGGCATTTCATCTGGCTTGATAAGGGGTTTCGATTGATTGTATCAGGCGGAAATAAATGTCTAAGCCATTCTCAAACAGATGGTGAGGAGGGAGAAACAGCGTGCTCCTCCATTTGGCTTTCGTCTGAAAGCGTTCGTAGTGAAAGCCTCTCTCGATGAGCGAGAACCAGACCGAGCGGAACTATGGACACAAACGTCACCAACCATAGAAGAATGCCGCAGCTTGCTGCAAGTTCGTGAGGTGCAAAAAATACGTATTGCAGCGTGCCGATGGTTGCCAGTTGCGATCCGCCTCCGACCCCCGGCAGTTGAATCATTGACCCCACCATGCTGGAGGCCATAAGCAGAGGAACGTCGGCCAAGGGGCGGCCGAGCGATGCCGCGCCATAGGATCGCATCACTTCCCAGTACGCCAGCGCAATAAAACCCCACATTGCCAGCGACACGGCGATGAGTTGCAGCAGAGCCCCGAAGTTATGAATAGTATTGAGCCCGCTCCGGAATTCCCTGATTCGAATCGCAATATGGTGGCCTACGTTTGACGATAAGTGCGCAAAGCGCCGTTCCAACCAATCGGCCACTCCCTCACCCTTCCAGGCCACAAGAAGCGCACCGCCGATCAGGGCTGCCACAAGCGCGACAATAAAAAAGCCGCCATCGCGAAATCGTCCGTAATAGCCCAATTGCGTGGGGGCATCGGAAAAGAAAATAGCGGAAATCAGCAGAATCGCAAATGCTCCGACATCAAAAATTCTCTCCACCGCCCATACCGCAATCTGAGACGAAAATGGCAGGCCGACTTTTCGCGCGATCAAATACGGCCTGATCATCTCGCCAGCGCGCCCCAGCAGCGCCAATCCGGTGAAACCTATAACGGTTGGATTCATTAATTCCGCGGTTGTCGTGTTGCGTACGGGCCGCAAAAAGATTTTCCACCGCACGGCCCTGAATCCATATGCCAAATAGATCAACACGATTCCGGCCGCAACGTCGAATTTATTAACCTGGCCGGTTTGGCTCCAAAACGTGCCCCAATCGAAGTTTCGCCACGTGCGAAATTGCAGGTAAATCAGGCCCAGCAAAATAGCCAGCACAACGGCATAAACTAGAATTCGCTTATTTTTCATTTGAGGAAAAATTGGAACGATTGGAAGCCCCGAAACAGCGCCCTGTGGTCGGGCTCATTGCGAGACTTCTGCACGAGGGTGCTGAACAATAATCTCGGTTACCGGAGATTGGGTCACCGGGGGCCGGGTCACGCGAGCCTGCGCAAGCCCCAGCTTTTTCTGCGGATCTGGCCTCTTGTTCTTCGCCGCCAACGCAGCAGCTTTCTGTTCCGCCAGCTTCTTGCGATTGAAATCTCGAATAATGCGCGCCACGTAGGCGCGAGTTTCATTATAGGGAGGCACGCCATGGTACTGCTTTACCCGCAATGGCCCTGCGTTGTATGCCGCCAGCGCCTTAACTAGATCAAAGTTATATAGTTCCAGAAGCTGCCGAAGATAGCGTGTTCCACCATCTACGTTCGCTCCAGGATCAAATGCGTTTCCAACTCCCAGATTCGCTGCGGTCCCCGGCATCAACTGCATGAGACCTTGCGCTCCCTTGGGAGAAAGGGCATGCGGATTGAATCCACTTTCGGCATGAATCACACTGCTAATCAAATCTGGATCAATCTGAGTGCGATCACTGGCGCCGTTGATTACTGCGTCGAGATCGGGTTTCTTGGCGGGGGGAGTTGCCGAGACAGCCGTCGGAATGGCTGAAACAAAAGTGGGGGTTCCGGTCGAGGGCTTTATCTTAGTATCGGGAAGAACAGTCGGCGTTAGATCGTGTTCGAACTGCACGATCTGACTCGTTTGCACGTCCACATAGTTGGCGTTGTCGGTTCCGGTATAAAGCCGTGTGATCGCGCCAATTACCTCGCGATGGTCGTGGCGAATCGAGAATCCGTTCTGAAGAACCGCGAGATCAGCGCCAAAAGCTGAGGCGCAAATCAATAGTGCGACGATTAGCGCGGCGATTTTGATCCATAGCTTCTTCATGAGGAGTTGTCTTGCACACCCGGCGGCGTCCTTAAACTTCCACTTTCGCCCCAAGAACCTGCTCGATGGCCGCAGCTACCCCGTTCTGGTCGTTGGGAAGGGTCACTTCCCAGCCTCTGGCACGCAGATCTTCACACGCATTACCCATGATAAATGGGCGTCCGGCAAAGGCAAGCATTTCCACATCATTATAGTTGTCTCCAATGGCCATGACCTCGGCACGGACTATACCCCGGTAACGTGCCCAGCGTTCGAGCGCACTTCCTTTCGAACAACCGTGGTTCAGAATATCCACGATCGAGAGATCGCGCAGCTGATATTCGGTGCGCGACACATTAATCGAATTTTGAAGACCGCACGACTCCAAAATTTCCAGCGCTCTATGCATGCGGTCTATAGTCCCGCAGAACATAGCTTGAACGGGATCACTGGTGACCGAATCTTCCAGCGGAATAACGAAATCAATGAACTGAATATTTTTCTCCAGCCAGCGCTGGATGCTCCCATTCAACTCGCGCATGTGCTCGAGCACGATCGCGCCTTTACTTTCGGTGTCGAAGGTGATGACAAGGTTGCCCCGAAACTCGCGCATGCGCACGCAAAGTTGACGGCAGGCTTCCGCCGGCAGCAAATCGCGATGGAAAGTCTCCCCTTGAAGCGATCGTGTGACGGCGCCATTCGAGCTGATAATCCAAAGGTCGAAGCCCAACAATTCGGCAATCGGACGCGCAAAAGCATGCCGCCTTCCCGTCACGATAACAATTTCGGTTCCCTCGCGATGGATACGCCGCAGCGCCGCCAGATCGGCGTCCGAAATTCTGAATTCAGGATTAAGCAGGGTGCCGTCAATATCGGCGGCCAGCAGGCGAATGGGGGGTGTCACTGGAACAATTCTAGCATTGGAGTCTTTTATTCTCTGTCATCCCGACCGACCTAGTTAAGTTCGCAAGTTAACTGGCGAGTGGAGGGACCTGCTTTTGGGCACCATATAACAGCAGGTCCCTCGACTGTGAAGATCGTTCGCCAGCGAACGATCTTCTTCCCTCGGCATGACGCGTATTAGAGCGGGTCGTACGCCATTAAGCAGGCGAGCGACAACGCATGTTATAGTGCGCATCTACGCATGGGATCTTTGCTCGTTTTTGCTTTTTCATGGTGGGGAATCATTCTTCAGGGAGTGGCAATCGTCCACTTCATTCGCCGCCGTCCCGACACATTTTGGCTGTTTATTATTCTGATCGGCGGCTGGCTGGGGGCGCTGGTTTACATCGTGGTCGAGGTCATTCCTGACGCTGATTTACTGCGTCAGTCCTTCAAAGTATTCCCGCGGCGAAGGCGAATTCGCGAGCTGGAGTCGGCGATTCTTGATAATCCTTCCGCTGGAAATTATGAAGAGCTCGGCGAACTCTATCTTAGTGAACGAAAGTTTGAACGCGCCCGGCAGGCATACGACAAAGCAATCTCATCCCGGTCAGATTCGATTGACCCGTTCTACCGCCGCGGGATCGCGGAGGTCCAGTTAGAGGACTTCGCCGCGGCTATTCCTGACCTCGAGCGTGTGATCTCGGAAGATCGCCAGTATGATTTTCACGGCGCAATGGGCCTGTTGGCGCACGCGTATGCCAACACCGGGCAGCCCGAGAAAGCGGACGCTCTGTTCCAAGAGGCAACCAAGATTTCGACTGCGTCTGAGACGTACTACAACTATGCCGTCTTTCTAGCCTCGCAACAACGTAATGATGACGCCCGCCAATGGGCCAGGAAGCTTCTCGCGAAGAAAGTGAACATGCCTGGATACCTGCGCCGTCGCGAGCGCTCCTGGTTTCGTAAGGCCAACGTACTTTTAATGCGCTTGCGATGAGGCTTTTCTGATCAAGTGTGGCAAGTGCGCCCTCGCCCGCGAAATGTGAGCGCCTCTGAGTACTGACAGCGAGTTCCAAGAGGATAAACTTCAGTATGGATGAAAATGCTTATCTTACGTGCAGCAAGTGCGGGGCGCAGATCTCAGTTGATGATCCTTCCGTAAAGTGCCACGAGGAAGAAGGCGTATTGTTTGTCCGTTACGACCCGGTTCATACGAAGGTCGTTCTAATCAACGCCGAGTCCGGATCGAGGCACACAGTTGATCTCTCCGAAGAGAAACCAACCGCAAAGCCAGCTTCGCGGCAAATTGGCGGAATCATCGGGCCCTATTAGAGAACAAGCCCACGGCTCGTTTGCAGCTTCCTCCGCTGACTACCGGAACGATTGCAAATCTCAGATCCGGGACGGACTCGCGAGTCCACTCATGTACCGGGCCACTGAGTAATCGCCACCTGCCACCTCGCCGAAAAGGTCTTTCGTGCTACATTCTGCTCAGCATTCCAGTTGTCCGGCGTACAACATGGACTCTAGTCTCATCCTGGTAAACCTGCTGATCAAGCTCGGCGTCGCAGCTGCCGTGGCCAGTGCGCTGGTGCGATCGGTGGAATTCAAGTCCCTGCTGTTCCGCGAGCGGCGTTCGCTAGCGCAGAGAGTCTACCTGATTCTGTGGATCGCGGGTCCACTCGCTGTAGGCGTCTGGATTCGTTTCGTCCAAAAAAGTTTTCTGGCTGGCGATCTCTCTTTCGAAACGACGATCCTATTGGGCGTAGTCGCGGGGAGGTTCAACGGGATGGTTGGCGGGGCACTTCTCGCACTCCCAGCTGTTATGCACGGCGAGTGGGCGACTCTGCCTTTCAATCTTCTTTGTGGCGCATTGGCCGGCCAGTTGCGCCGGATCGCACCCGACCCCGAGGACATATGGTCGTTCTCGCCATTTATTGATCTCAGCGTTTACCGCATGATCCGGCGAAATCTTCCCACGCCGAAGCTGTTCGATTGGCAAGTGATGTTTTTCGGCATGATCATAGCACTTCGTTTCGTCCAGTCCGAGCTTTCGCGATTCCTCCCTCGCGCGACATTCAGCCTGGAGAGCCCGAACTGGTGGGTGGAAGCGGCGATTTATGCCACCTCAATCGTGGTGATTGGGACCGAACTAAAAATCTGGAATAGCGTTCGCATCCAGATAAGACTCGAAGAGCAGGAACGTCTCTTGCTGCAAGCACGAATGGTCGCCCTGCAAAATCAGATTAATCCGCACTTTTTGTTCAATACCTTGAATTCGGTTTCGTCGCTGGTTCGCTTCGATCCCGACACCGCGCGCGACATGATTATCAAGCTGGCCAACATTCTGCGGCGGCTGCTGAAGAGTAGCGATGCTTTTGTTCCCCTGAGTGAGGAACTCGAATTTATTGATAATTATCTGGATATTGAAGTTGTCCGTTTTGGCCGAAACAAATTGCAGGTGCTGAAAGAACTCGATCCCGCTTCTCTGGAAGTAATGATCCCCAGCATGCTCTTGCAACCTCTCGTGGAGAACTCCATCAAACACGGTCTTTCGTCAAAAATCGGAGGCGGTCGGATTTATCTTCGCAGCCGGATTACTGACGAGCACTTGATCATTGAGGTAGAAGATGATGGCGTAGGCATGGGCTCCGCAATTTTGCTGGAAAAGCCTACAGGGCTAGGTGGAACCGGAATTGGAATGGCGAATGTGGCCGAACGTCTGAAAGTGCTTTATGGCGACGCCGCAAAGATGACAATTGACAGTCCCGAGGGAAACGGAACCCTGGTTCGCCTGCGCCTGCCCGTGCTCCCCACTGAAGATGCCAATGTGGGAGCGCTTTATGCCGACCGTTCGAGTACGCGGCGATAAAAATCCACATACTGCGGGATAATCTTCGTGGTACAAAACCGGGTTTGAGCCACCGCCCGGCAAGCGTTCGCCATTTCTTGCAGTGCGCTCTCATCGCTCAACAAGCCAATGGCATAATCCGCCATAGTGTCCACATCCCCCACGTTCGCCAGAAATCCGCTCTTGCCGTGTTCGATCACCTCAGGCACGCCGCCGACCCGCGTAGCGATAGGAACCACGTGGCAAGCCATCGCTTCAAGCGCAGCCAAGCCAAACGATTCCAATTGGCTGGGTAAGAGCATGATGTCGGCCAGGGGAAGCGTTTCGTAAACCTGATCCTGCTTCCCGAGAAAAATTACGTCGTGTTGAATTCCTTTTTGCGCCGCCAACCATTCCGCGCGCGAGCGGTCCGGCCCGTCTCCTATCAACAACAACTTGGAAGGAATTTTCTTCCGTACCCGGTCAAGAATTTCGATGGTATCCGTTACTCGTTTTACCGGACGAAAATTCGAAAGATGCACGAAAATGCGCTCGCCGTTCGGAGCATATTGCAGGCGTTGCTGCGCCGCCTCGGGCTTGCGCACATACAAGTCGCAATTCACGAAGTTATAAACCACTTTGATCTCATTCTTGATCTGGAATTCGCGCAAAGTGCGTTCGCGCAGATATTCCGAGATAGCGGTGACGCCATCGCTTTCCTCGATTGAATAACGGGTAATAGGCAGGTAGGACGGATCCAGACCGACCAGCGTGATATCGGTTCCATGCAGCGTCGTAACGAATGGGAGTTTTCGATGCTTAGCTCCAGCAGCCAGCATCTGCCTTGCCAGGAGCGCACTCACCGAATGCGGAATCGCATAATGCACGTGAAGCAGGTCAAGTTCATAAAAATCGGCAACTTCAGCCATTCGAGTCGCCAATGCCAAGTCATACGGAGGGTAGTCGAACAGCGGATAGCTGGACACTTCAACTTCGTGGTAGTGAATATTCGGATGTGGTCCCGTTAGCCGAATCGGCTGAGCGTAGGAAATGAAATGTATTTCGTGGCCCAATTGCGCCAGTTCTAATCCCAATTCGGTGGCAACAACTCCGCTGCCGCCATAGGTTGGGTAGCAGGTAATCCCGATTTTCATGCATCAGCCTTTCGCATGCCATCCATTGGATGGTTTGCTCAAGGCTCGGACTCAGTTTTTGCTGGATTGTTTGAAACTTGAAGGGATCGAAATGGATTCCTGGCTGGTCCCGGCGGCGGCGGCAAATGATGTATCCATTTTCTCAAGCAAACTCTGGAGCCGCTCCTGCACCTGGTTTTCCAGGTCGGTGAATTCGATTCCCATGCCTACTCCAGGATCACTCGCGCGGACGATACCCGGCGTCTTGATCTTTTCCGAATCCATCCAGAAGATGATGATCACCTCCGTCCCCATCTGTAATGGCAACAACGTCTCCACGTAGCATCCACGACCGCCGATGTCGGTGGCATTCGTCTGCATGTGAGCCCGCCTCGCGTCAGGGAAACCGATTTCAATGGGAAACAAGACTTTGTGGCGAACGTACCGCCTCTTGTTTGGGCCGTTCAGCGGTGCGCGCTTGCCCTTTGGTTCTGGCGTCAACTCGTTCCACGGAAGCTGCTGTTGCGGGAGAAGCTGCACTCCGGCCTCGATCTTGCGGACAGGACCGGCATCAATCACCCATACCACCCGGAAGCGGGCCTTGCGCTCACCGTATTGAATTCCGATTACTTCCCCAGTCTTGAGTGAATGGTTAATTCCCGAAAGTAAAGCGCCATCGCTGCTGATGTTTCCCGCGCTGGCGTTCTGGAAGAACGGTCGCGCCTCCGCGTCCATTCCCCAGACTCGAACGGGTATATCGGCTTCTAAACGAGATTCAGGCCTGTTTTCCATAGGTTCCAACGACACCAGATTTGGGCGATACGAAGCGACACTGTTGGTCCGTGCTTCTGCAATAATCATACCCCCGCGTATTGTTCCTGCAATTGTCAATCTTCTTTCGGTGGTTACCAAAAGGACGTGCACCTTAGGATTCCGGCTAACCCTCAGAACTCGCGAAATCGTGGTAAGAGATCAGTTCGATGCCGTTCGCGGCCAGCAATTCGCGAGCGGCAGGGGACGTCACGGTGCGCAGTTCCTCAGCCCTCGATTCCCGCAACCGCGTGTTAGCGAGTTGCAGGTCAGCGTCGTTATAACCGGGATGGGAGACGAATTCCCAGGTGCCATGAGGAAGCTCTTGCAGGATTGATCGGAAAAGATCGGTGTCGAGCGTACCCGTGCCAACGATCCCCAAAGTTCCGTCCGGGGTCCTTAATCCAGCCTTTTCGATCACGCCTCGGAATCTTCCACCCAGCCCGCACAGAAGTTTCATTTGGCCATACCGCTTCCAGAGCTTTGGCCGATTGGCAACTGTTGCAAAGCTTACGGGACCGAAAAGATTCCGCACCGCTCGTACGCCGCAGGCCTGTGCCGCCCGCAGGAGTGGCCTGAGAACCAGAGGAAAAAGATGAGTATGTTTGTGGCTATCAAAATGTGAAACCGCGATTCCCGCAGCTTGCATTTTGGAAATCTGAGCTGTGGCCTCGGCCTCGATCTGATCAGAGTCGAGCCGCCCGGTAATCGCCGCAGCGGCGAATTTTCGAAAAGATTCCCGGAAGCGAGGTTGTGGTCCTTCTACCAATGTAGGAATTTGTGACGCACCAAGAACTGGCACGCCGTCAGTCAGCACGACGTGGCAACCGACGCTCAGTGTTGGGACCGATCGGGCAAGCTTGGCCGCGTCATCGAACGCTTGTCCATTTGCCATTAGAGTGGCTGAGCTTATGATTCCGCGTTCATGCCCCTCTAAAATGGCGCGGTTTACGCCGTGGGTGAGTCCGAAATCGTCGGCATTGATAATCAGACGTTTCAAGGCGTCAGTCTAGCAGGGGTGACATCCCTCTAACCCCAGTCATCCCGAGGATTTATGAAAGTTTCTTGACTGTCATCCCGAATATCCTCTCACGCGCAGCATTTGCGCCGATCCAGTCTTTGCTTCGTTTCAGCTCACGTTATACTGACGGGTCGAATAGAATGACCCTTAAGGGATCCCTCGGAGTTCACCCGCAGTTTTTTGCCGCGAGGGCGGTTAGCTCAGTTGGTTAGAGCGCCTGCCTTACAAGCAGGAGGTCGCAGGTTCGAGTCCTGCACTGCCCACCATTTTTTCGCCTAGTTTTTCAAACGACTTGCATTGCGCTCCGGATTTTTGCTCCTCGTTTCCGTACACTGGAGTGTCCCCGGCCCGCAGCCGAAGTTGGTCAGTGCCGCGCGCGGCAACAGCTCAATCCAAGAGAGAAGGCAGCAAAATGAAATCAGGAACAATCGTCGTTATTCTAAGTGTGGCTATATTTGCAGCATCCGGAGAGTGCCAGACGCAGAACGCTAGCTCGAGCACCGCATCGTCTGAGAATTCCGAAGTAAGAGTATTTTCGAAGGACGCAGTGATGGCCTCCTTTGCCAAGGGAGGGACCCTCATCAACTCCACCAACTACAAGGTAATGACTGCCCAAAGAACCGAAGCGGGATCCGTCGAGGTGCATACAAAGTACGCCGACGTTTTTTACATCGTCGAAGGCGGCGCGACGATCATAACGGGCGGCAAAGTTATCGGCCAGACGATGACAAATTCCGATGAGCCCAGGGGAACCTCCATAGAAGGCGGCGATCCCCATGAAGTCGGGGCCGGAGACGTCATGGTAATCCCGGCCGGTGTGCCTCACTGGATGAAAGACGTAAAAGCTCCTATGCTTTACTTTGTTGTGAAGGTTAAAAAAGCGGAGCAATAAATCGCAAAATGGAGTAGAGGATGAGCGTTGCTTTTAACGATCCGGTCTCGCGGGAGGGTAACATCTTCCGCCGGACGAACACACATAAGGGTAGAAGAGTCTTTATCACCCCACAGAACAGCACTATGAAGCACCTCTGCTATGCGCGGACTTTGCTAGATATTTCGCTAGATAGTTTGCCAGATAAAGATAAGCTCACATCGGCGGTGGAATTTAACAATGGAGATCACGAAACTGCGCTCATCTGTCTTGCGGGCGATGTAGCCGTGAAAGTTGTGAACCAGAGCTTCGCGCTGTCCGAGCGTGATTCCATGTACATTCCTCGCGGGTCCAACATCCGTATGGAAACCCAGTCCTCCGCTGATGTCGCTGAATTCTCGGCGGAAGTGGAAGGGGAGTATCCGCTGCAAGTTGTGCACTATGCGGATATCAAAAATGACAATTCTCTGCATTTCGTTGCCGGAGGCCCGGCGACCACCCGCGATTTGAACATCCTGATCGGGAAAAATGTGCAAGCCGGCAGGCTCGTTGCCGGCCTGACCATCTCCGATCCCGGAAATTGGACCAGTTGGCCTCCTCATGAGCACGCCGCCATGCTTGAAGAGATGTATGTCTATATCTACATGCCAGCTCCGGCGTTTGGCGTTCAGTTCGTATACACGAACACGGACGAGCCGGAACTGGCCACGATCGTTCGTGATGGCGATGCGGTGCTGATGCCGCGCGGATTTCATCCCAACGTGGCGGCGCCGGGGCATCGAATCGGCTTTCTGTGGGCCATGGCCGCGCACCGCGAAAAACAAGACCGCCAGTTTGGCGTGGTGAACGTGCAGCCGGAATTCTCCCAGTCCGGTTCAGGGCTCGAAGCGAGCCGGAAATAGTGCAGGATTTTTTCACGTTGGGCTTCAAATCGTGATGAACAAATTGGAAAAACTGGTCTGGTTTGCCGCGGTATTGTGCGGTGTTTCAGCAAGTGGTGCGCTTGCGGAGCCGCATCTCCAGTGCATCAAGCTCGCGATTACGAATCCGACAGACCAGAACCGTCCAGCCGAAGATATTGTGCTCTCGATTTCCGAGCTCGAAAGGATTGCCCCAGGCTTTTACGCGGGATCGCAAATCGTCACCACCAGTGACGCGAGTACACGAGAAGAGGATGCCGTTGCCCTGAAGACCACGGAGCTTCCGTCACAAATTGATGATTTAGACGGAGACTTCAATCCCGATGAACTGGCATTCCAAATTGATCTCAAGCCGCATCAGACACGAATTGTGACCATTACATGGGGACCACCGGACCGCATCTTTCGCTTGCGCGGGGATTATCCTTCTCGAACCGATGCGCTGTTCACGAAAAAGATTGACGGCATAGGTTGGGAGTCGGAGCGAAATGCCTTTCGTCTCTATTTCGATAAGCGGAACGCCATTGACCTGTACGGAAAGACCCGGCCCAGCCTTCAGCTCAAGAGATACGCGACGCCCGGATACATCTACCACAATACCTCGCCTGATGGGCGAGACATTTACCTGGTGGCCGATGCTCTCGGCATTGGAGCCGTTGCCGGTTGGGCGAACGGAACCGCAGTTCACGTATCAAACGTGGATAGCCGTGATTGGCGCATCATCTCGACGGGACCTGTACGGGCGATCGTCGAGTTAACCTACAAAGGCTGGAAAGTGGACGGCAAAAGCATAAACCTGAAGTGCCGGATCACGCAGTGGACGGGCGAACGGGGATTCATGCAGACGATCTCGTCCGACGACGCCGGCGTTCTGTTTGCCACGGGATTGACCCGGCAACAGAATATTCCAGTCCTTCGCTCAAGTTCTGCTGAAGATCCTCAATGGCTCGCCATGTGGGGAGAGCAGGTGGTTGAGGGCGGCGACAAAGCGACATCCCCGATCATGAAAGGGACGAACCTCGGGCTTGCAGTCATCATGACGCCGGGAACGGAAGCCGTCGCGAATGAAGACGAAAAAGATTACCTTGTCACTTTCCCACTCAAGAACGGCTCGGCGAGCTGGTATGCCCTGGCGGCCTGGGACAAGGAAGGCTCCAACGATCCCGTTCCGGTGGGCACCGCTCCTCAGTTGCGTGATTACGTTGCGCGCGTAACCGGCGCTGATGCCATCGCGACCCAGGATGAATTAATCAATCTCGTGAAGCAGGTTGGCGCGCGGATGAAGTCTCCGGCAACGGTAACCATTCTTTCTGCCGCGCCGGAAGTACAGCCGCCTCCTCCAGATGCACAGCATGCCGCTAATTCGCGTACCTACGCGCAGGCCCTCGATTTACTGCAAAGCGAAATTGACCGTACGGCAACCAGGTGGGAACCGATTATTTCCGCCAACCCAGCTGGAAGCGTAACCGCACAAAGTGGTTCCGGTTTTTTTACCGACGGCAACAATCAGACCGGAGAATGGCAGCCGCAAAAAGGATTTTTCTGGACTGGCGGCTTCTGGACTGGCGAATTGTGGAAGATGTACGCCCGCACTCACGACGAAAAATATCGCCACTGGGCCGAGTTGTGGACCTCGCGAATGTTGGGGGCAGAGTCCGTGCAAAACCATGACGCGGGCTTCCTCTACTTCTACTCCTCGGTTGCCGGATTCGGGCAAACGCACGACCCTACTCTTCGCGCCAGCGGACTCCGTGCAGCGGACAGGCTGGTCAACATGTTCAATCCGGCCACAGAATTGATACCCGCGTGGGGTCCGGGTGGAGACGACACCATTATTGACACCATGATGAACCTGCAAATCCTGTGGTGGGCGACTCGTGAAACTGGTGATGCCAAGTATCGCGACATTGCCGTGAAACACGCCTCGCGCACCGCGGACTGGCTGGTGCGTCCGGATGGCTCGATTATTCAATCGGTTCATTACAATCCCGGCGACAACCGCCAGGTATTCGACCTGCATGGTGGCAGCCCGAACAACGATCCATTTCGTTTCCCGAACAATGCCAAGCCGGGCGAGCGTGTGTTCTACCACACGCACCAGGGTTATTCGTGGGAGACGAGCTGGTCGCGCGGCACGGCCTGGGCGCTCTACGGATTTACCGTCGCATTCCGCGAAACTCATGATCCGCGATTCCTGCAAACGTCGCAGCAGATTGCTGATTTCGTGATTCGCGAACTGCCGGACAACGGCGTTCCCTGGTATGACTTCGCGGATGAGGGGGTGATGTACCGGAACCGCGATTCATCAGCAGGAGCGATCATCGCGGACGGATTGCTGCAACTCTCCGCTGTGACGCAAGATCCACAGAAGGCGCAGACCTATAAAGAGCAGGCCGAGCGAATCACCCATTCGCTGATTGACAGTTATTTGAGTCCGAGTTATCCGGGTGACGACTCGCCTCCGGGAATCCTGCGGCATGGCAGCGGAATCAGACCCCAGGATGGAATGCTGATTTACGGCCAATACTACTTACTGGAAACCCTGATGGCATTGCAGCCCGAGTAGAGCAAATTGCTTTTGGGGAGCGTGCGGCATAACCACGCCAGGTTCAATTTTCGAATACAGGGTGTATGGCCACGGAGGGGGCCGGGTGCCCCACACATTCGCGTCCTGTGCGGATGTGTGGGTGACGGCCAAGAGCGAGGTTAGGTATCTGACAACGCCCAAACGATTCGGCAGCATAAATTAAATTTTGCAAACGGCGGCATCGAATCCCACTCATCCGCAAAAAGCGCGAATGAGTGGGGCACCCGGCCCAGCCCGCCGATCATCTCACCGTGTAACGCAACGATTTTAGTGTATGGAGCGAATACAAACGCATTGAGAAGTTGCGATACATGCATCGCAATCCTGTAAAGCGGGGCTTAGTGGAGCACCTTCCGGACATATTTTTACGGAGAGCGAGGACCAGCCGCCGCCCGGCCATTTCGGCTTCTGTAAAAAAAATATGAAAGTTGTTCCCTTCAGCAATTCAATGCCTATACTTCGCGATTGTGGGGCAGTTTACCGATGCTCTAAGCCTCACAGCTGTGTGGATACGCTTGATGCTATTAAAGACTTTTCTTCCCCGTATACCTTGTTTTGCTATCGGTTTCGCTTTATTTTTTGCCTCCCCACACGCTAACGCGCAAGGGGAAGCTCCGTTCCCAAACGCCCCCTCGCAGGCTATCGCCTCGAATAACGACGTCCTGACACGAGAGCAAACTAGACCGAGTGAGATACAGGTAAGAGACTTGGCGATCGAATCGTACAAACCGCCGCGTACTATTGATCGCCAGTTCATCGTACTTAATGCACTGCAAGTGCTTGCCGCCATTGCGGATGCGGAAACAACGCTAAATTGTGTTAGTTCCCCGCGTTGCGGCGAGGTCAATCCAATACTTGGGAGCCACCCGACGAGGGGTAAGATGTATGCACTCGCCGTACCGTTAACTGCACTCTCCGTCTATCTTAGTTACCACTACAGACGTAAGGGCCCGACCAGAGATTGGTGGAGAGCCTATCCTCTGACTCTTTCCGCTGTGCATGCTTTCGGAGCGGTTAACAATCTAATTGTTTCTCACAATTGAGTTAACTGACGGGGACAGACGAGTAACTACGCATGAGAATACAACTATCATTGGCCCTGGTGTTGGTAATTATGCCATTCGCATATGGCCAACACCTTGTTCGCAGAACTCCAGCTGTCGAGTTTGCTGGTCTGACGCATCAACAGCTCACCAATCGTATTTTCGATGGTGAGCGAGAGATGATTGCCGGCCTGGAAGATACCAGTCCTTTACTCGAAACATATTTTCAGAGCGTGTCGCCGGGCATCACTGCTCAAACGATTGACGACGCATACTTTTTGAGTAGAGTTGATTTTACGCGTGGTTTCAAGCAGTCAGGAGGCGGCCGACGAGGCTATCAGACATTTTTATTCGGCCAAAATGGCGCAAGCAGGATGGTTCGCCTCAACAATGGGGACAAAGTCCCGGTTTTACCCGATGGCAACCTTGACATGCTGTTCGTTGACCTCGAAGATTTCGACGCCGACACGTACAATCTCACAGACCTACAAAGAGTTATTTGGGGCAACAGGGAATGCCTCCTATTTTCAGTCACGCCGGAAACGCCGAGAGACCCGGGCAGGTTCAAAGGGCAGATATGGGTTGAGACTTCTAATTTCAGAATCATCCGGATTAAAGGAACGTTCACTTCCGGATCGGCAGGTCGCATGGGGTTAAGGAGATTTTTTGGCATAGGAAGTATCCCGCTGTTCTTTCACTTCGACAGTACTCGACAAGAGGTCGCGCCAGGCAAATGGCTGCCTTCTTATTCATTCTTTGATGAGAACCGAACGTGGCAGCAGATTGACAAGAACGCCTCGACCAATCTTCATTACCGAGGCCATATCTTCATTTGGGGTTACAAAGACGCCGGCGACGGAAACAATACCGACCTAAACACTCCAGATACCATAGCTCGGCTGGAGACCGAAAGACTGTTGGCAAGCCCAGGCGTCGTCGAGGACGGCCTGGATGCAATTGTTCGTCGAATTGTGTCAGCGAATGCAATGACTGTGCCCGACATCGATTGTCGTGTGCTCTTGACCACTCCGATCGAAATGTTCAATATCGGCCATACCATTATTCTCAGCCGTGGACTATTAAATATAGTGCCTAATGATTCTGTTATTCCCGTTTTGCTCGCGTATGAAATAGCTGACATGCTTTTTAGGAAATCCGGAATCGCCCCGCCGTCTAGCGGCGCCGCCCTTTGGCAGAAGGCCACCGCTATGAGTGATAAAGCAGGGTACTCGAATGGAGTACCTTACACGTCCTTACTACTTTCGCAACTCGCCCAACACTCTAGGTCCATTCCCAATCTCGTTCGTGCACGTTTTAGTCCCAGCTTATTCGATATCGCCCGCGGACTATCGGCGTCCAGCCCTACTTCGATTCCTGCGGAGTCGGCACCCCCCTTGATACTACGCGGAAGGTACACGATTGATTCGTGGAGCAGTAGCTTAAACGTGCGCAACATACCTGTCGACGGCGTTACGGCAAAGAACGTTTCTTCTTATTGAACACCGGACAGATAAAAGAGTCTTCCCTTTTCCCACCCTTTATCCTGCTTTCGTAAATTTTCATGCCTATTGGCTTGATCCAGCTCAGAAATTGCTACTCTCGAATCGTGGATCCTTGGCTCGGTATGGGCGTTTTTCTGTTAGGGGCGAGTGCGGGGGCATTACTCACTTCGATTGCATTTTCGGGGCGAATACAAAGGCTGAAGGGTAAATTCAAACTTGAAAACGAGGATCGCCCTCGGGCGGCCTAGACGAAAGAAGCCCTGATCTTCACCTGAGAATCTTCAAAGTGTGTGCGCTCGCGCCAATATCTTTTCAATGGTTTTAACAAGTAGGTCAGGAGTGCCTTCAATCAGGAGGTGTGATTTTTCGAAATAGGCGACAGCCCCCTCTTCCTTAAGTTTTTCGGCGTTTGCTTGCGAGAGGCTGCTCAACACAACAACAGGAATGTGGGCCGTGCTGGTATTGGCCTTAAGTCGCCGCAGCACTTCCTGCCCGGCAAGCTTTGGCAACAACATATCCAAAAGAATAAGATCCGGGATTTTATCTATCGCGACCCGCAGAGCCTCCTCACCGTCGCTCGTGGTGATAACTGTGAAGCCCGCCTTCGTGAGAGCCCGTTCCGAGGCGACCCTTAAGAATCGGCTATCCTCCACTAACAAGATTGATGCCAAAATTCCCCCCATTATCGCAATGTATCGGTACCAGCCCCGTGATTTCTGTTGGCTGCGTCTAGCTGACCTTGTGCCAGAGAAGACATTGGTCATCAAGCCAGGTATAAAGATGTTGCTCTACCTGCTGATCAACGCATTCAAATCGCAACCCCGCTTTGCCGTGTCGGTCATCCCACACGACGGTAGCTTCTGCTGTGAGCACCATCTGAGACTCGGGCGCCAAAAAGCTGAGTCTCAGCGTCTCTCCAATCGTGAGCGGTTCCGGTGTGCTGATTGCCATGCCCTTCCGGGATAGATTAATAGTCTTGCATTCGATCGAGGGGCCCGATTTCCTGTGAACGGATACGTCCAGTGACACGGCTAGTCTGAAGTACTCCCTGCGCCCCTGCACCATCAGGCGATGCGCACCCCGAAGGGCGCGATCCACCTCATCCGGAGCAAAGGGACGAGGCAATACAAACTGTGCGCCGTTCTCGAACGCCAGCTGCTTTGTGGGGTGCCCGGTAGCTACACCAATAAGAATTGCGCCCCGGTTTGAAGGGTTCTTGCGAAGCTCCGTGAAAATCGGAAGCTGATCGCCGAGTCCGTCGAAATCAAGTACGATCGCTTCTATTTTCGATCGCAGCCAATTGTTCGCAGCGCATGTCAGGTCATCGGCGCTCTCCGTCTCGACTCCTAAATTCCTGAATCGCTCCGAAAAAATGTTGATCATGTTGGCATCGCGCGTGACCAACACTGCCTTGATCTCGACTGACATAAATGATTGCGATGCCAAAATGGGATCGTGCCAGAATTCTATATTCCCATTTCGAATTAACTACATGGGCACGATGTTTTTTACGAAAGCCGGACACAGCAAAAATCATGCGCGAGTTTCACCGCACGCATCATAAGATAACCTCACTCTTTGGAGGAGATTGTGGTTTGGAGAGAAAGGTAAACATGTCATCTGGCGGTCGGAATCTTCGCTTGCTGCGAAAACAGTTGGGCTTGACGATGCAGGATGTCGAAGCTGCTAGTGAAAGAATCGCGTCGCGGTACGGCAATAATGAGTTTTTAATTCCACCCAGCCGGCTTTCCGATATCGAAACCAAGGAAAACCTACCAAGCATTCATCGTTTTTATTCGCTCGCCGTTGTTTATCGCAAGGACGTGAGAGAGTTGATGTCGTTGTACGGGGTGGACCTTAACGGTATAGCTAAAGACCTTGCGGTCTCGATTCCTACAAAGTCTCATTTTTTTGGCGCCTTGGCGAACGTTTCCGCGATCACCATGCCTGTTCGTCTCGATCCCGGTTTTGACAGCCGCCGCACTGCCAACTTCAGCCGAATGGTCGAAAGTTGGGGAGTCGTCCCGCTAAGCTACTTGGAACAGTTCGCGACTCATGAATACACTTACGGTTACATCGGCAGCGAAGACCTTACCATGTATCCGATCTTGCCACCCGGGACTTTTCTTCAAGTTGACGAGGGGCGAAACGAAGTTGCAATGGGGGGGGTGGAGATCAGAATACGAGCGCCCGGTCTACTTTGTTGAGACTCGCATGGGCCATGTTTGTTGCTGGTGCACCCTGAATCGTGAAGAGATTATTCTTCAGTCGCATCCGCTCTCGCCAGTCGCCGCAAGGGTACTTAAATACCCGCAAGAAGCGGAAGTCATCGGCCAAGTCGTGGGTGTTGCGATGAGGCTTGGTGGGTGGCACATCGCTCACGACGCCTCAACCGAGTCCGAGGGCAGTGCGGGAGGGGGACAAGGCCCTAGGACCCCATTCCATGAAAAGGCGTCCTGAGGGGGCACTCAAAAATCAATCTACACCTGAACCGGTATCAGGTATCGGGATTGGAAGCAATAAGGCTCGAAAGGTGGCTCCGGTTTCGTTATAGGTTACTTTCGCGAGCTTTTTGTTTATCTAGTTGGGCAGTTCGGTCAGGAATTCCAAGCCAAAACAGTATCCCACGCGGTTCCGCACGACGGCGGTGACGCGGGTTTTGCCCAGGGTCATGAATTCGATTTCGGTGAGGTCTCCCGGATTGAGATGGGCGCCCGCGCACAGCGACATCCCACCTTTACTCATTTCCAATCCAAGACCAGGAATGACCATTTCGGAAGAGCCATTGCAAACGGTAATTCCGACCGGCAGGTCAACTGGGAAACGTTCCCATCGGCGATTATTTTCGGAGGAGGGCATTGCGCACCTACTGGACTGAATGATTCAGTCAAGCGATCCTAATTAGGATAAAAGCACACGCCAAGTTACAGGGGTACGAGACAAAATTTCAGCGGTGAAGGGGACTTTTTTCTGGATCGCCATGTCCTTAAGTAATCCAGGACTGCCCAGCCTGACGGGCGAGGACGCCCGTCGTTCCATGTCTAATCAGTTGCGTTTGCCGCCTTGCATCAGCCGCAGGCCGTCGGCTTGAAGAATGCGCTGAATCTGGTTTCGCGCGTGCATTGCCCAAGGACCAGCGGTGTCCAGCTTTAGGTAGGCGCGCCAATGCCGCAGAGCGCTGCGCGGCTGTTTCATTTTTTCATAAGCCAGAGCTAGGTTGTAATGCGCATCGGCGTATGTGGGGGCGAGCTGCAGCGCGGCCGTATAGGTCTTGACGGCCTCCGTGACTCGTCCAGTCTCATCGAGCACGTTGCCTAAATCAAAATAGGCGAGCGCGTAGCGCGGATCAATCTTGATCGCAGCGCGGTAATGCTCTTCCGCCGCCGTGTAATTCTGGCGGTTGTAATGCAACGTTCCCAGATTAATATGCGCGGCGGCATGATCGGAATCGAGGTCCACGACTCGCTCGTAGAGAGCAATCGCCTGGGCTTGATGATTCGGGTCGTCCTCCAGAGCGATTGCGCGTGCGAATAGTTCAGAAGCGTCGTTATCGCGAGTTACATCCGGTAGATTTTCCTGGGCGCTTTTCTGTTCGCTTTTCGGAATCGAAGTGCTGCTGATCACGCGGTTCGCTGGAGTAAAGTCGAACATAAACTGCCCCGCGATGGGTTCCACGAGTCTTCCCTGATGGCGAAATGCAATTCGGTGTCCGGCGGTAAATGCGCCTGCCTCAAGCAGCGGGTTTTTCATACCGGAAACCTGCTTTTGCATGGCTGCCAGGGATTGGCGGATGATGGCAGGACGGACCTTATACGCACACAAATCCCGAATCTTCTTGATTTGCACGAGGTCAGAGAAGGAATAGTTTTCCCCAACGGCCACCAGGTTAGCTTTTTCCCAAGCTGCCAACTGGCGTGCCGTTAGCCGAAGAATGCGAAGCAGGTCTGCCCGACTGTACCGGTACACTTTTTTATGGGAACTTACTAAGGTTATTATCTGGAAGGATGCGTCCCGTTCGCAAGGGGAAAGTGTCAAAAAGGGGAATCTTATTCGTTAACTTGCAGCGTCAGTGGTGCAAAAAGTTGTTTCACAAAACTTTACAGTCGCGCCACGATTCTTTACCCACGCATCTCAGCCGCCATGATTGAATCTATATAGAAAAATATTTTCGATGCATCGAGGCCAGTTGCGGTGTGTAGATGGGCAAGGGGAAGGTAGAGGAACGCAGATGTTCGGTTCGCATAAGTTCTCGTCGCCGCTAAGGATTCCGCTCACTCTCCTCGCGTTGATTGCGCTTAGCGGAGCCGTCTATGGCCAGACCCAAACCAATGAGTCGGCGCCGGCGGCTGCGTCACGGGCAGTGGGAGCGGTCAAATCAATCAACGGCAACCAAGTTACCCTCACGACGGATACAGGGTCCGAGGTCAGCATCTTATTTCAGGATTCAACTCGCATTCTCCGTACTGAACCAGGACAAAACAGCCTGAAGGGCGCCACAGCAATTCCTTTGCAGGAATTGCAGGTGGGAGATCGCTTGCTTGTCCGCGGAACTCCTTCCAGTGATGCGAAGTCAATTGTCGCCTCGATTGCGGTAGTGATGAAACAATCTGATGTAGCGGCAACTCATGAGCAGCAAAAAGAAGCCTGGCAAAAACATGGCATAGGCGGGCTCGTGAAATCGGTCAATGCGGACGATGGCACAATTCAAATCTCCATCGCCAGTTTTGCCGGGACGAAAGATCAGGCCATACACACATCGAAGTCCACTGTTGTTCGCCGTTACGCGCCAGACTCAGTGAAATTTGACGACGCAAAACCCGGCACGCTGGATCAGATTAAGCCCGGCGACCAGCTTCGGGCGCGGGGCACGCGCAGCGAAGACGGCACGCAATTCGATGCGGACGAAATCGTCTCCGGTTCATTCCGCAATATTGCCGGGATTGTGTCATCCATTGACGCCGGGCAGAATACTCTCAGCGTGATGGATTTAATTACAAAAACTGCGGTGACGGTGAAGATCACCGCGGATTCCCAAGTACGGCAGCTTCCTGCAATGATGGCGCAGAGGATTGCGATGAGGCTTAGGGGTGGCAATGGACAGGGCGGCACTGGGCAGGATGGAACCGGGAGTGGCGCGGCTGGCGGTGCCCCAAATGCAGCGCCCCCAGGCAGCGGCACGCCCCAGAGTGGTTCGGCCGCACAGGGCGGTCCCTGGAGAAATGGTGGCGGCCCCTCCGGAACGAACCGGGGTGGTCCGCCAGATTTTCAGCAGATGTTAAGCCGGCTACCGGCAGCGACTCTTGGGGATCTTCATAAAGGCGATGCGGTGATGATTGTAGCCACCGAAGGTTCCGCAAGTTCGGCTCCGACCGCAATCACTATGCTGAGCGGAGTTGAGCCGCTTCTGACGGCATCTCCGGACAAGAATCGTGCCTCAACGCTTTTGTCGCCGTGGAACCTGGGCGCGTCCCCTGAGGGTGGGGATGCCGCCGCACAGTAGTCGTTCAGTCGGATCGTTTATTTAGCGGATCGTTTATTTAGGAGAAGCCGAGTGAGGGTTTGGCAAGATATGTCGCGAGTAGGTTCTCATTACATGGGAATCATTTTGCTTTTGATCTTAACTTCGACCGCGGCATTGATGGCGCAAACCACGCCGGGCAGCCTGCATGGAACGGTTGCCGATCCCACCGGTGCCGTGATCCCGCAAGCCGTGGTCACAGCAACTTCCAGTAGCGGCCAGAAGACTTCCGCGACCACGGACAATGTCGGCAATTATCAGATTCAAGGATTGGCTCCCGGTCGGTACACCGTGAGCGCAAATGCCCCAGGCTTCGCCCCGTCCGCGCCGCAGATTGCCACCCTGGCTGCGGGACGGGCGCTGAAATTGGACATCCCCCTCGCGATCCAGGTCGAGCAGGAAAAGGTTGATGTGCAGGCGCAGGGCACGACCGTGGACGTGAACCCGGAGAACAATGCCAGCGCGATCGTTATCAAGGGGAAAGATTTAGAGGCGCTTTCGGACGATCCCGACGAGTTACAACAAGAATTGCAAGCTCTGGCGGGACCATCGGCGGGCCCCAACGGTGGCGAGATTTACATTGACGGGTTCAGCGGAGGACAGATTCCTCCCAAGTCGGCGATTCGTGAAATTCGAATTAATCAGAATCCATTTTCGGCGGAATACGACAAGGTGGGCTACGGCAGGATCGAGATTTTCACCAAACCCGGAAGCGACCACTATCACGGCCAGGTATTCGTGGACGGCAACAGTTCAGCATTCAATTCGCAGTGGAATCCATTTCACACCGATCAACCCAGTTACCACAGCGTGCTTTTCAACGGCAACATAAGCGGGCCGCTGGGGAAGAAAGCATCATTTTTCTTTAACGCGCAACGCAGAAACATAAATCAGAATTCCTTGATTGACGCCACCGTGCTCGATTCCAATTTCAACCCGGTGCCATTCAGCGAAGCGGTAGCGACTCCACGGACCCGCACTAGCATCTCTCCTAGGGTTGACGTTCAATTTGGGCAAAAGAATACGCTGACAGCCCGCTACGAATTTGAGCAGGACAACGAGGATAATCAAGGTTTGGGACAGTTCTCGCTCGCATCTCAGGCATACAACGAGAATTCAACCGAACACGAACTCCAGCTAAGCGATACCCAGGTGATCAGCACCAACGTAGTGAACGAAACCCGGTTCCAGTTCATCCGGGCAACTGACAATCAAACTCCACAGAGCACAGCCTTCACGACCTCAGTCCTGGGAGCGTTCAGCGCGGGAGGAAACTCTCAAGGAACCCTTAAAGACACACAAAACCGCTACGAATTTCAAAACTACACTTCCATAGTCCACGGCAGGCACTTCATAAAGTTCGGCGCACGATTGCGGGCAATTACAGACACCAACGATTCCACCGGTAATTTTAACGGCAGCTTTATTTTCCCTTCGATTGAGGCATATCGAATTACGCAGTTGGGACAGACCTCAGCTTGCCTGGCTGCCGCCCCGAATCCGCAGACAGCGCAATGCGGGCCCAGCCAGTTCTCGATCACGACCGGTACGCCGCAAACCAGCGTCTCGATGATTGATGTCGGTCCTTACGTTGAGGACGACTGGCGAATTCGTCCCAACCTCACTCTCAGTTACGGCCTGCGTTTTGAAAGTCAAAACGATATTCACGATCACGCCGACTTTGCTCCCCGGTTGGGAATTGCCTGGGGCCTTGGTGGAGGGAAGAAACCGCCCAAGACAGTTTTGCGCGGTGGATTTGGAATCTTTTACGATCGCTTTACTTCCGATTTGGTATTGCAACAAGACCGGCTCAATGGCATTACCGAGCAGACGACCATCGTTCAATCGCCAGATTTCTATCCCGCCATTCCTCCCCCTGGGACAATTTCAGGAAGTCAATCGCCCACGATTTACCAGATAAATCCAAATCTGCGCTCGCCGTCCATTATGCAAACCGCAGCAAGCATTGAGCGCCAGGTTTCCAAGTCGGCGACGGTGGCGATTACGTATTTGAATTCGCGGGGGAGCAACCAATTCCTGACCAGAAATATTAATGCTCCCGAGCCGGGAACCTTCGATCCATCCGTTCCCGGCAGCGGTATCCGGCCATTGGGAGGCACGACCAATATTTATCAATATGATTCGGAGGGTATCTTCCGGCAAAACCAGCTGATAGCCAACGCGCGGGTGAGCCTCGGCACCAAACTTTCGCTCTTTGGTTTTTACACATTGAGCTACGCCAACAGCGACACCTCCGGACCTTCGAGCTTTCCTTCCAATCAGTACGACATCATGCAGGACTACGGCAGGGCGTCATTCGACATCCGGCATCGGCTTTTTCTGGGAGGAAACATATCCCTGCCATACGCATTGCGACTGAGTCCATTTCTGATAGTCAATTCGGGCAGGCCATTTGACATCACGGTAGGGCAGGATCTTAACGGCGACTCCGTATTTAACGATCGCCCGGGCTTTGCTGGCAGCTCAACGCCAGCCACCGACGTGAGAGACACTTCTCTGGGAGACTTCAATCTCGCGCCTGGTTCTGGAAATGTTGTTCCGGTAAATTACGGCGACGGCCCCGCGTCATTCGCGCTGAATCTGCGAGTGAGCAGGACGTTTGCATTTGGCCCCGAGGTTCAAGGACAAGGCTCCGGCGGCGGAGGGGGCTGGGACGGCGGCGGACATCGCGGTGGGCCCCCTGGCGGTGGTCTCGGCGGACGCGGGCTTAGTGGCGGCGGCGGAAATCCATTTGGCTCACGGACCGCAGCGAACCGCCGGTACAGTTTGACGTTCAGCGCCTCGGCACGAAATATCTTTAATCATGTGAATTATGGGCCGCAGGTGGGAAGCCTCAATTCACCGTTATTTGGCCAGTCCAACACGCTCGCAACCGGACCATTCGCCTCGGGAAATGCCATTCGTCGCATTGATCTGCAAATGACGTTTGCCTTCTAGCTTCTTTTCTCGACGTTCTGCGAAAATTTCAACCGGAAAGTGAACATGAACACGTTCATTCATCACATAGATTCTGTGATGGATGTACTTAACAGGACGATATTCCGCACCTAGACTTCCCGAATGGGGAGAGTTTCACACCGGGAATTTCTCAGTAGAGGCTTCCATTGGCGGGATGTTGAAGATACTTCGTCCGTCCTCCACTCGCTCTCGGCTGGCTGCTCACCAACAAACCGTTTCGGCTGCCAGAAGGGTTGGAAGAGATGAGTGCCAACGCGCAGCTACAAGAGCCACAATATCCCTTCGATCCCGCCCTTCTGATGGCGGCACTCGATGTCTCTCCAGCGAGTCTGGCAGTGGCCGAGAATGGACGAATCCTATTCGCGGACAGCGCATTTGCAGCCACTCTTGATCTGCCCCGCAATTCTGAAATACGTGGCCGCTTGCTCACCGATATGCTCCCGCAAAACACACGCTACCTCGATTCGTGGGAGCCGCAACTTAGCCCTGGCGCCACAATGCAAATCGAGGCATTATCGTCCACATTCAAGGAAAGCCGCCGGGCTTTCCAGGTTGTCCGGATCCGTGCTGTCCCACTGAAGACCGCCAGTGACACTCCACGAAGAGAGTCCAGGAAGATGGAGATGATTGGCCGGCTAACGGCTGGAATTGCCCATGATTTTAACAATCTGCTGACCGGCATCATGCTTTACAGCGACCTGCTCGTGGCCGAGGTCGAGCCAGGAGGGCAGGTACGCCGCCACGCCGACGCAATCCACAAAGCCGGTAAAGATGGGATGGCTCTGGTTCAACAACTTATGTCCCCACCTCACGAACGGACGCCAGAAATCAAACCGCTCTCGTGGAACCAGGTTATTGCGGAAATGGGAAGCTTATTGTCCCGGCTCGCCGGAGACAGCGTCGAACTTGAAACGAAACTGAAAAAGTCTTTAGGACTGATTGACCTGGACGCCGGACAGGCAGAACGAATTATCGTCAACCTGGTGACGAATGCGCGCCATGCCATACCAGGGGTTGGCAAAATCATTTTGTCCACCCGGAACGTCACTGGGCAGGCTGAGGATGCCCAAACGAAGCCAATCCCCTGCGTGGAATTTTCGGTGACAGATACCGGTATTGGAATGGACAAGATGACGCGGGCAAAGGCTTTTCAACCGTTCTTTACTACGAAACCCCGAAGTCTTGGGAATGGCCTCGGATTAACCACAGTTCAAGACATTGTGAAGCGTGCAGGTGGGGCGGTTGAGATTGAAAGTGAAATGGGGAAAGGCACGCGGGTAACTATTCGTATGCCAAGGATCGCCGTTCGGAGCAATTAAGGGTCAAGTCCCGATACGGATTTGTCGAAGATAGGAAGATAAATTGTGAAATTAGCGGCTCTATTCAATGGAGCCAGGAAAGTGAGTCGCCATGAGCAGCGCCGTCGCCTTAGCTCCCTCCATTCAGAATTCGCAGATTGAGGGAGCAAATTTCCTAAATCTATTGGTCGTGGACGATGAGCGGGCGATCCGCGAGGTGTGCCGCGAAGTCGCGCAATCCCTCGGTTTCAACACCTCGGTCGCGGATTCCGCGGAGCACGCATATCGGTTGCTCGATTCTCAGAACATTGACGTTCTGTTGCTTGATTTGAAGCTGCCTGGCGCGAATGGGCTTGAGGCGCTTCATCAGATAAAGCAACGCCGGCCTGACGCCGCCATTGTTGTGGTTACCGGCTACGGGACCGTACAGTCGGCAGTGCACGCCATGAAAAACGGAGCCTATGACTACGTGACCAAACCGTTCAGCATGGAAGAGCTGAAAATGCTCTTGCAGCGCGTGGCGGGGCATTTAAAGCTAAAAACCGAGAATCGTGTTTTGAGGGAAAAAATCAAATCCAAGCACGGTTTTGGCAACATGATCGGGCGCGCTCCTGAAATGGAAAAGCTTTATCGAATCATTGCCAAAGCGGCATATAGCAATCATCCCGTACTTATTCTTGGAGAAAGTGGAACCGGCAAGGAGATCGTTGCGCGTTCCATTCATTTTTCCGGACCTTTTCGTGACAAGCCATTTATTCCCGTGGATTGCGGATCCCTGGTCCCGACTCTCATCGAAAGTGAGCTGTTCGGCTACGTAAAGGGGGCATTCACCGGCGCAACCCAATCCAAAGAGGGTTTGCTTGCAATCGCGGAAGGAGGAACCGTTTTTCTGGACGAAGTGGGCGAGATGCCAGTGGATCTTCAGGCAAAACTGCTACGGGCGATTCAGGAAAAAGAGATTAGACAGGTCGGCAGCACCAAGCGCACGAACATCAATGTGCGAATTCTCGCGGCCACAAACCGCGATCTGGAACAGGCGGTGGCCCAGGGAACGTTTCGCAGAGATCTCTATTTCAGGCTCAACGTCTTGAGCCTGCGGATACCGCCGCTGCGAGAGCGCCGCCAGGATATACCGCTTCTGGTTGCGCACTTCCTGGAGCGAATTTCTCGCGGCGGTGGCCATGAACGGACTTTGAGCGATGATGCCCTGAAATCCATGCTGGCATACGATTGGCCGGGAAATGTGCGCGAGTTGGAGAACTGCCTGGAGCGTGCGTGTGCGCTAACCAGCGGGCCGGTCATTCACCTTTGCGATCTGCCCCCGAACGTCAACAGTAGCGGGGTTGCATTTCCCTCGGGCGAGAGTTCCACCAAAATCATTCCGATGACCGAATTGGAGCGCCAGACAATTCTCAGCACTATCACGCAACTCAACGGCGATAAGCTGATGGCGGCCCGCCTGCTGGGGATCGGCAAGACCACCCTCTATCGCAAGCTGAAAGAGTACGCTTCCCAGGATAGCTAGAAAACATGCAGTCGTTCCCATTTCAGAAAGGATTTTCAGACCGAACGCGGATAAGTGTTCGTATTTTCATCGCCCGGGATCTGGCCCACGACGTGCAATTGCACAAATCATGATTCTCCTAATGACAACCTCCGCAAAAGCTCAGGATTGTGCAGATGCCATCACTCAGGCTACTTCTGAACCAGTCAAAATAGCCGCAACCCTCGGTCAAGCCGCCGCTCTACTTAAGGCGAATGAGTTCGCTGCGCTGGTTATTGACCAGCAATTTCAGGAAGCTGATCCCGATGAAGCCGAGCGGGTGCTGCTTCACATGGGAATGGCGACCCCGCTTTACATTAATTTGGCAATCAGCGGGATCGAGCGGGTCATTCGTGAATTGCGCACTGCCCTGCATCGCCGAAAAAAAGAGATGCTCATTGTGCGCCACGGTGCGGAGCAAAAGTTGCGCAACGAACTAAAAGATACAGTAACGGCCCTGCTCCTTTCCTGCGAAATCGCTCTTCAAGTTCCGACTCTTCCGGCCGCCGCCGAGGCAAAACTGCGCGCAGTGGATACCCTCGCTCGGGCTGTGCGGGATAAAATCGGCCTACAAGGCTGACCTGAGGCAAGGTTGACCTTAAGTAAGGATGCCGCGACTCTCGCCACTTCTAACTAAACCGCTTCCTCAATAAGGTCGTCCGCTTTATCAGGGGGCTCTTCTTCCAGCATGAATTCCAGCACTTCTTGCGGAACCGGATTATTCCACACGGGGGCAAAAGATTGCCGGTGAAGCGGACATGGGCCATGCTCCCGCAGAGCCGAAATGTGACGCGGCGTGCTGTAACCTTTATTGGAAGCAAGGCCATACAGAGGAAAGATCGGGTCCCATTCGCGCACCATACGATCACGCTCGACCTTCGCAATGATGGATGCCGCAGCGATGGAAGCCGATAGCGCGTCTCCATGGATAATTGCCCGTTGCGGCAAATCGCAATCCAGCCGAAGCGCATCCACCAGCAAAAAGTCGGCTGCGGGCCGCAACTGTGCAACGGCGAGTTTCATCGCAACGCGAGACGCCTGATAAATATTTATTTGATCAATTCGGGCCGCATCTACTGCGGCAATGGACCACGCAATCGCATGCTCTCGAATTCTTTCCGCCAAAGTCTCGCGCCGTTCGGGCAACAACAGCTTCGAATCCCGCAATCCCCGCACCCGGTACTTGGGATCAAGAATCACGGCTCCCGCCACAACAGGCCCGAAAAGGGAACCTCGTCCCACTTCGTCAACGCCTGCAACTAAAACCGCACCGTCTGCCCATGCGATCTTTTCGTACCTCAGAGTGCAGTGCAGGCGCTTGAGCAGGCGAAGTTTTGCAGCGGAAGGGGAAATATCCTTTTCACGTACCTTGCCGCGAACGTTTTGCCGGACGGATTTTGCCCTGCTTCGCATGCCAATGGAGATGGACTAAATCTATCTTCTCTGACACGCACCCTGTGGAGCAAGCTGGAAAACTCGGAGTACACAATTTGCAAATCGAATCGGGGTGCGAGAACCGTATCGGGACGCTAGATGCCGTTTCCTGGGTATCATCCCGGGTAACCTAAAGCCGTTACCCCCGTAAATTGACCATGCCTTGTTGGACTGTTACTTTCGGTTCGGAGGAAGTTCCTTGTCCGCCCAAAGTGAAGTGACTCAAATGACGCCGTCGCTGCCCGCCGAACCAGAACGCGCTGCCAGCCGCGTGAGGGTGGCGATGCCACTTCGTGTGACTTTTTGGGACAGCGAGAATAAGCCCTTGCTGGACATGGCATGCACTTACGACATTTCCGAGCGGGGCGCACGCATCAGCGGAATGCGCGCCGTTGTGGAAGCAGGGGAAATCGTCGCGATCGAGCGCGGACGCAATAAGACCTTCTGCCGCGTAGTGTGGGTCGGAGATCCCGCTACAGAACAGCGCGGGCAGGTTGGCGTTCAGAACGTCGAAACCGACCGGCCCATGTGGGAGAGCGAACTGCGCGAGATGAATTCTGCTTTCGATCTCATTTCGACCGAAAAGAAATCAAAAGTGAAGGCTTCCGGGCCGCGTTTTCGCGATGAGAACCGAAGGAGCCATTCGCGGTTTAAAGTCTCAGGCATTGCTGAGATGAGCACGCAGGGCTCAAAGAACGCTCAACTGAAAGGAATGTTGCAAAACTTGTCGGAGGTTGGCTGTCTCATCAGCATCGAGAATGCTCCGCCGCTCGGAACTGACATCAACCTGGTTTTAAAGATTGACAACTATGAGTTCAGCCTCACCGGTCAGGTGCGGAGCGTTGCCAAAGACCAGGGCGCCGGAATTCAATTTCACAAGATCCGCAAAGGCGACCGCCAAATGCTTCAATTCCTGCTACGCAAGCTGGCCGAGCAGCAGCTCGAACACTCTTTTGAGATTGAGCTTCAACCGTAACCTTTCACATTCAGAGGGCGCCGCGCCACGAGCAAGAGCCTCCGGATTCTCATCCAAACTGTAAGCACCACTTACACTACGATGTTGAGCGCCCTGGGCAACACGTCCAGGGTATTGCAGCGCAAGGTAAGAACCTCGCCGTCAATCATCACGTCCACGGGAGAGTCTAAAAAGAAATCAATACGTTTGGCCGCACATCTCTCAGCCAACGGATGGTTTATATGCGTACCATCGTAAAGTGTCGGTAAATTCCGTAACAGGCCAATCCGGCCGATGGGTCCCCATCGCACGTATTCGATCAGCCCATCGTCAATTTCGGCTTTGGGAGCAATCATCATGGTGCCGCCGGTAAATTTGCTGTTGCTGAAAGTAAGGAACAAGCACGAACGCCGGTCAATCTCACCTTCGCCATCCACCTTCAACGGAAACGCGCGCCTCCGAAATCGAGCCAGGCAAATAAAAATAGACGACTGATATCCCAGTTCGCCCCATCCACCAAAATAACGCGCGCGCATGGTGGCAACGTCCGCAGAAAAGCCCATGCTCAAGAGATTGGTGTAATACAGGACTCCATCGGAATGTGTGAGTCTCAATACGTCGCATGGGCGCAATCGTCCGGCTAATAACGCCTCAATTGAGTAGTCCGCGCCGCGATCGCTGAAGTCGCGCAGAAAAGAATTTCCGGTACCAAGGGGAAGAAACGCCAGCGTTGGACGTTCGCCGCTCTGACCTTCCAGAAAAAGCCCGTTGACTATTTCAAACGAGGTTCCATCACCTCCGACAGAAATAAATTTCGAACATCCGCTCCGATATGCTTCTCTCGCGATTTCGGTTGCATGCCCCTGAGCTGTAGTTTCAACGACATCAATCTTGATTCCTCCGGACCGCAGCCGATCAAGCGCGGGCCCGACAAGCTTTCGGCAACGCCCACCGCCAGCCGCCGGATTCACGATGGCAAGAAAAGTTTCGTTGTTCACGAGTGGCCGTATCGTCACAAATTACGCAGGCCCAGGCGTACTCATCTGAGCGGGCAGGTGGCGACACCTGCTCCCTGCATCTCATTCAAATCTCCAACCCTGCCGAAGCGCGATCTAACTTCTTTCCGATCTGCTCCGCAAGAAGCTCGCGCTTAATCTTCATGGACGCAGTTCTCGGAAAATCTTCATCCCACACAATGTAGCCTTTCACCCGTTTGAAATCCGGCAGCAGGCGATTACATTCCATGATCTGCGTCTTAAGAGCGTCCGAAAATTCTTGATTCGCCTCCAGACGCAATATCAGAACCAGTATTTCCTGTCCCAGAGTTTTTGTGGGCCAGATATAGTTCGCCGCGAACACGCAATATTCCTTGACCGGCAAATCGTCGAAGGCGGCCTCAACATCCTCCGGATAAATATTTTTCCCGCCTTCGGTGACGATCATGTTTTTCTTGCGTCCGAAGAGTTGCAAATGGCCGGTGTTGTCGAAGCGCCCGAAATCCCCCGTAAGCAGCCATCCGTCAACAATCGTTTCGGCGGTCAATTCAGGATCATCCAAATAATGCGACATCACCGTCTTGCTCCGTGCCGCAACTTCTCCTATGCCCTCATCGTCGGGACTCAAGATGCGAAGTTCGACTCCCGGCAGCGGCTTGCCAACCGTGTCCGCGCGAAATGGCTTGAAATCATTCAAGGTGAGGGCGGTGCCGGCTTCCGTAAGCCCATATCCATTGGCTATAGGTATGCCGAGATCATAAAAGAATTGCAGCGTTGAGGCTTCCATAAATGCTCCGCCAGTGAACAAGGCGATTAATTTATCGCCAAAAGCGCGATGTACCTGGGGTAAGAGATTGCGGCTCCATTCCACATGAGGACGGCGGCGCGTCAATAATTTATTGACTGCGATCAGCGATTTCAACATCCACAACTTCATTTTTGGCAGCGCGTCAAACTTCGCCTTCATGCCGCGTTCCAGATTCTTTACAACTAATGGAACCAGGCTGGCATAGTTGATTCGATATCGCACAAAAGCATCGCGCACATATTCTGGGCGCAATGTCCGCAGATGAACCACGCACGCCCCGCACACAAACGGGCCGATGAATCCAACCATGAAATCAATCGCATGATTCGTCGGCAGGATACTCAAGTAGCGCAGACCCGGCTTGAACGGAAAAAGCGCAGTCAGCGATTTGCACTGCTCCAGATAATTTGCGTGCGTCAGAACACATCCTTTGGGCCGCCCCCCTGTGCCCGAGGAGTAGACAATGCAGGCCGTGTCTTCGAGCTGTCTTGGCGCAAATGCGGGATCACCTTTGCGGCTAAATTCCTCCCATCGAATCGCGCCCGCTAAATCCGCGCCTTGAGGAGCTTCTGTGACCAGCACCATTCTCAGCTTTCTATTCCTGAAGTCAGAAGCCTGCATGATCGCGCGCCATAAGTGATATTCGACGACGAGCAAACTTGCTTTTGAATGTGCCAGTAATTGCAGATGCTCAGCGGCACTCAGTTTGAAGTCAAGAGGCACAAGCACGCCTCCGCAGTGGAAGATTACATACGCCGAAATCAGCCACTTCGACTGATTCGACATAATAATCGCGCCGCGATCACCGGGCTTGAATTCGGCGTCTTCCAGAGCGCGCGCAATTGGCGTCGCAACATCTTTGAAATCCGAATAGGTGAGACGCGTTTTTTCTTTGTCCCGGTCGGACTCGATCAAACAGAGTTCAGTCGGCCACTTCTCCAGCGCGTCGCGCAGAGCAGCCCCAAGACAACCGTATCGGTCGAGATCAAGCATTGGCGGATTGTGGGCGGATGTGTCGCAATCTGTGGATATTTGAATTCGTTTGCAAAGTACCGATTGTAGATGGAAGCTTTGCGAATAGGGATGGAATTCTTCAGATACGTCGCCTGATTATTAACAACAACTTCTATAAGCGGGACTGAATCCGGCTCGCGAGGGTACGAAAGTCGGACACACCCTGCAACTCATAGTCGGGCAATTCAATTCCGAAATGATTTTCCAGTTTGGTGAGCAGATCCAGCGCCTGCAAACTATCTATCCGAAGAGTTTTGAACAAATCATCGTCAGGATTCAATTTCTCGCGCGGCACTTTAAAATGAGCCGCAGAGAGGTTCAGAATTTCATCTAACGTTTGATCGGGATTTCGCATTGTCTTAGCTTGTTTTGCCTTTAGCCTGCCCCTGATTTTAAGGCAAATAGGGCTGTGGCTCGGTGCTCTCGACAAACTTTCGCAGTCCCCTTGCAACAGCCGGCTGCGCAAACAGTTCGCAGAACAAATCAATTTCCTGCTTTAGGTCCTCGTGCGGAATCGGTTTGATGAACTTCTTGGCAATCGCCGCCGTCTGCCGATCGAACTTTCTCAACTGCGCAGCCGTAGCGCGAGCTACGCGCAATGCTTCTCCTTCCGCAACGACCTGACTTATCAGTCCGACCGATTGAGCTTTGGTTGCATTGAAGCTGCGCCCGGTCAGCAACAAATCCCGCACAACCCCATTCCCCAAATCTCGCTTCAACCGTGGAATGCCACCAAAACCCGGAATCAATCCCAGCCGTAATTCGGGAAAACAAAAACGAGCGCTCTTGTCGGCAATGATCAGGTCGCAAACCAGCGCCAGCTCAAATCCGCCACCGAACGTCACTCCGTGGACCGCAGCTATCGTGGTCAAAGGCGAGGCATCAATCACGTTCATCACTCTATGGATTCGTTCGAGAAAATCCCGTACGCCTTCAACCGCAGCCTTACCGTCCATTTCCTGGGAGCGCCGATAAAGCTCTCGCAAATCGGCGCCTGCACAAAATCCGCACTTCAGCAGGCTATAAATAATTACGGCATGAGCTTGATCTCCGGAATCTTGAATCGCGGTTGCAAATTTCTCCAAATCTGCAAGTGTGGACGATCCAATTTCATTGCACGGATCCCGAGCAAGCGCGAGCTCAATCACTCCGTCCTTTAATTCCCAGGAAAGTGATTCGCCCTGAAAGCCTTTCATGACGCCTGCTTCACCTGATACATATCTTCAATCTCTTGCTTCATCCGCTCGGCAATCAGGTCGCGTTTCAATTTGCCATTTGCCGTCAGTAAGCCATTCTCAATCGAAAACGTCACTGGAGAAATATAGAACGCTCGTACATGCTTGTAGTGCGGCAAATCGGCATTCACGATACCCAGAGCGGACTGCACGGCTTCGGGCTCTACATCTCCGGTAACAATTGCCGAAAGATAACCGCGACCGTTCCCCATTAACACGACCTGCTGCGCTCCGGCAATATTTGTTAGTACTTCCTCTTCAATTGGTTCGGGAGAAATATTGTGCCCCGACCCAAGAATGATCAGGTTCTTAATACGTCCGATAATCCGCCAGTTACCTGCCGAATCCACTTCGCCTTGATCGCCAGTATGAAACCACCCGTCCTGCAATGCTTTGGCGGTTTCGGCGGGACGATTCCAATATTCCGGGAAAATATTTGGTCCGCGCACAATGATCTCATCATTTTCTCCCGTCCTCATTTCGATGCCCTTTATTGCCGGACCCACCCGTCCGGCCTCGACATGATCAGGATCATCCATCGTGCAAATTGCGGTGGTTTCGGTCAAGCCATAAACTTGCAGCACGCGAATACCAAGCATCATGAAGTAAAGTTGAGTCTCAACGTTCAGCGGAGCTGAACCACAAATCAGGGCTTTAAGATTGGGACCAATCATTTTCTTACGAATTGTCGGAAACACTATTGCCTTGGCAAGACTCAGCCAAACTGAATCCATCACACTTCCCTGTTTTTGGTGCCGCCGAAACCACGCACCTTTGGCATGGCTGTAAATAATGAGCGCTATGCCGCCAGTTTTCCAGAGTTGCTCGTCCACGGCTTTGCGCATTCGTTCAAGCAATGCTGGAACATTCAGGAAATAATCCGGCGCGGCTGACCGCATATCGCTGGGCAACTTGGTGAGATCGGTATTCACAGTCAGCAAATTTCGCAGCAGCAGAGAAGTCAATAGCATGATCCAGGAACCCGCGAAACAAAACGGGAGATAGTGAAAGACGCGATCCTGACCGCTCTTGTTTTCGGGTAACCAGTGCGACGTGCATTGCAGCATATGCCCAACGTTCGTAGCGTTAAGCACTACGCCCTTAGCTTCGCCCGAAGTGCCGGAAGTATAAATAATAGTCACCGGATCCGAGGGATTGTGTGGCGCGGGCGCTCCCGCCCGCGATGTTTTGTTTTCTCCCGATTTCCCGAACACATCGTCAAATACGCATTGCGGTGGCGCTTCCGCCCAGTGTGGCTTAATCCCATCACGCAATGCGACATCGCCGCAGCAGATCAGCGACGGCGAGCAATCCTTCATCATGCTCACGAGTTCCGCAGGAGCCTGCCGAGCATAAAGCGGAACGACTATCAGGCCCTCAGCCATGATTGCCAAGTCCATGGCGACCCACTCAATGCTGTTGTGAGCGAGCAACGCGCAACGATCGCCTTTTGCAATTTTCTTTTTAAAAAGGAAATCCCGGGCCTCTCCAATCAACTTCAGAAGTTCGCGGCCGTTTACGGAGACAGCAATTCCGTTGCGAAGCTCTTGAACAATTGGCGTATGGCCAGCCGCTTCGAGTTGCGCGACAATGTCATCCAGGAAGCTCATCAATTTGCAAAATTGTCTCTTAGCCGAGACCTCGAGGGAATCACGGTTCAGCTGTACGACTCAATTAACTTGTGCAATCCTGCGCTCATCGGAGGCAGATAGTCCTCCCAACTCCACTCGCCTTTGCGCGTCGGGAATTCCGGATACCGCCGCTGAACCTCCTCCTCGAAATACACTCCCATCCGCGCCATCACTTTCAGGTTGCGCGCCACGGTGCGGCCAATCGCATCAGAAATCGGTTCCGGCTCGGTTGCCAGCTTGTTCAGCGCGAATAGCAGCCTTTGCTCCAAGTCAGGATCGTCCACATTCATCAATAAATCTTCGTGCCCGCGTTCACGCATTAAATTGCGAATGCGCTCATCCATGGTGATTCCGGCCGAGGGCACAAGGGCGGGCATGGATGTAACGATTCCATGGAATCGCGAGGACGCCATCAAATTACCGGCGCGCAGAATACTCACCATTTGATACATGTCATAATCCGCCGACGTGAAAATCGGCAACCCGCCCAACTTTTCGGAGATGCGTTCGCAGGCCCGGACATCGAGTTGCTCGGTCGCAACCAGAACCGTAAATACCTTGCGTTGCTGCCGGAACCCATCCACAGCTTTGGCAATCGTGGTCAGGTAGCGTTCGAAGGCTTGTTCTACTTCTTTGCCTGATTTATGGAAATAAACTGTGCGGTAATGACTCTCTTTATAGGCGCCCGTCGTGCTGCACACCGCATATTTTGCCACCGATGGCTTCACCGGCCACCAGAACGGATTGATCGGACACACGATCAGCACCGGCAACTTTCCATCCCATCCAGAGTCCCGCAAGACTTTGCGGCCGTACTCTGGAGGCAGCGGCTCGAAAGTCCATGCTGTGTCGGTTCCCAGTTCCGTCGGAACTCCGAGTTTGCGAAGAGTAGTGCGAGACTGTTCATTGCGGGTGATGATGAAGGAATTCTTGCAATAGCGGGCGCACATTCTTTCGACGGACGGATCCATGTGGCCAGCCTCCGATCCGTAGCCAACCGAAAGCTTGTTCTGGGCCGCAGCTATTCCTAATGATCCGATGATCATTGTCGTGAGCGCGTTTGCAAACTTGCTCTTGAATGCCGACCCTTCAACAACAACTACGCCGTGATGCTTTGGGATTTCGCGCGCCAGGAATGGCGGAAATAAATCCGGCAGATAAACTTGTTGCGCGCCATTGAAATATCCATCGGTGAGCTTGAAATCCTGGCTCATGACGCTGAATTCGACATTATCCGCGCCTAAAATATGCCGCAGCTGGCGCAGAGTTTCTTCGGGACGCACATCAGAGCCAGTATTGCGGGTGCCATTGTATCCCGCGAACAACAACTTTAATTTTTCTCCGGGACGCCAGGGTTTTCCCTCACCCATCATCCATCCCACCTTCGCACGTCTGATAGACGAACTCACCCACGCTTCGAGGATGGAATCCATCATGCGGCTGTCCCTCCAACCTTGGCAGGCCAGCCTTTGTACTGATACGAAAAATTTGTTTCGTGGCTGAACTTGAGAAGCGGATAACTGTATTGTGAGAATGGTACAGGTTTGCGTCCAAGCTCTGTGGTCACACGAGTGTTATCGAAAACGGTGTTCCAAACCAAATACGGTATAAAGACCTTCATCAACGAAGCGCCGTAGGCAACCGATCCGCTTCGGTTCGACAGGAAGTCAACCGTTCGGGAGAATGGACGCTCCATCCACGGCATAAACATTGGACCACGTTTGTTCTGTTCGGCGGCCAGTGTGTTCGTCAATTCGCGAAAAGTTTGCGACCCTGTCCCGGACGAAAGATGGTAAGTGTCGTATTGCGGATTTTCCTTTTGATGAAGCGTGGCGACCGCGTCGGCTACGAAGTCCACATTCACGATGTCAATTTTGTCGCCGGGACGGAACGGCAGCACTGGCAACCCGGCCAAAAATACAAACGCCTTTACCATTTCGAATTGTGTAGTCTCGGCGCGACGGCTGTCTCCCAGAACGATGCTGGGACGAAAAATCGTAATCGGCGTTTCCGGAAGCAACTGGCGGATCATATGCTCGCAAAACTTCTTGGTGCGCGCATACGGATCGTAATCCGAACGATCCCAATCAATGGAATTCTCTTCCTTGACAACTTCATTATTGCGTTTGCCGGCCACGGCAACCGTGCTCACGTGGCTGAATCGCCGCAGGCCATGGTAGTGATCAACCCTCGTAGCCAATTGAAGCACTTCCAGCGTGCCTCGCAAATTTACATTCAGGCACGTTTTCTCGGATTTGCGATTCAGCGATGCGGCGCAATGGATGACCGAGTCGGTCGTGTGGATCAAGCGATCATAATCATCCCGCGCTAAACCAAAATTCGGTCCGGTGAGATCGCCGCGAAAAATACGCACCCGCGTTTGCAAGTGTTCATAAAAGCGGGGGAATTCCATATGCAGCTGGACAGCCCGCCATAAGCGTTGTTCAGCGTCGGCAGTATCGCGAGCCCGGATCAGAAGATTGAGAGACGCGCCGTGCTCGTCCAGCAGGTTCGCGGCCACGTGCGCGCCAATATATCCGGTGGACCCGGTCAGGAAAATCGCCACGACGCTCCGTCTGTTCCGGTCTTCACTTCGAACTTCGCCACTTCGGGGTGCGCGGAATCGGCCGCAACGTCGCAAGAGGCTGACCCAAGTTCCAGTTGACGCGGTTGCCGCATTTCCAAAGGCCGCCCTTCAATTAAAGGATACGTCCACTTACGCAGCGCTGGGATGTGAATGTTGATCCAGTAATCCCACCAATCTAACGAGGATGTCTCGTATCCGAATTCATCCTTCTCATCCGGAACAAGCGCGTAGGAGAGTCTCTCGATATTGTCGGCCACAAAATCCTGTTCGTTGAAAAGAATAAAAGGCTTGAACAACTCAATCAGCTTCTCTACTCTTTCGAGGCTTCGCTCCGCCTTTGCCAAGGGCGCTTTACGCAGCGGCAGGGGCGCCATAATCCGCTGAATTGACTTAATGATCGCCTTCTGCGCGGGCGCGGACATGCGCTCATATCTTTGCTTCGAGACCGGGATTGCATCGAACTTTAGCCGCAACCAATACTCGAGCCCTTCCTGCGCGCGGTAGTGTTTGCGATGTGCCAGCGAGGTCAGCTCAATTGACCGCCGCATATCGCATGGATTCGTGACTGAAGTCGCCAGTTGGTAAACGCTGTCATGACGGCGCTCGACGATGGCAGCCGCGATCAGCGTCATACCCTGGCATACCGAATCTACCGGAATGATGTCCAGACGTTTCCGCTCATTCGTCGGCAGTTGCCGGAAGTAAGTTCCCAACAGGTATGAGAGCGACGCGGAAGTATTAATTCCCTCATTCCAGCCGACAAATGGTTTGTTGATCGAGGTTTCCACGATCGCAGGCCGTACCAGCGCGACCGGCAAGCCGGCACCAAACTTGCAGATCAGAGATTCGGCAAGGCTTTTAGTCAATGTGTACGTGTTTGGCCACCCCAACTCATTCGCGCGCCTGGTCCCAGCCTCAGTCAAATAAGTCCGCAGCCAGCGAACCCGGTTTTTTCGAATCTGATTTTCCAGCGCCGCGCCATGCAAATTCTTCGCAGCATGTTCTTTAACCAGGGATTGCTTTCGAAGTTCTTCCGTGACCTCCGCGCCTGACGCCTTGGCCTCAGCCGATTTCACGAATTCGTGCAGCGATCGCCATTCCTTCTCGGCATCAAAATTTTTAAGATCAATTGGCGTGTAATTGGGACGCAAAGTCTCCGCGACCCTCCCGTCCCTGGTTCCTGCGACGTAGCAAGTTGAAAGATGCAGAAGTCCCGCATGATGTGATTCGCGGACGAAGTCCAAAATGTTGAGCGCCGCATCCACATTCGTTGACAGGGCGTCGCGCAAGTCTGGATTAAAGTCGGTCAGGCCGGAGCTGTTGATGACGATATCCAAATCTTTGCTCAGATTCTTTGCCAGCTCAGGCGCCATTCCAAGCCTGGGCTGCGACACGTCGCCTTCCACCACCTCCACGTGCTCACTGATAAACCGGCCAAGATCAGGTCCATGCCGCCGAGCTAATGTATCGAATACGGGAGACTCCTCGATCAGCTTTTCAAACCTGTCTTGCGCGGGGTTCGATTTCTGCTGCCGGATCAACAAATAAATCTTTCCAATTTCCGGCAAATCCATCAGCGTGTTGGCCAGCCATACTTTTCCGATAAAGCCGGTCACCCCAATCAGCATCACATTCTTGCCGGCAAGTGCTCTTCTAATTGAAAGCGGTGCGTTGAATGTTTTTTCGCCGAACCGAATAATAGGACGCTCGAGCCTGACCGCAGGCCGCGTGGATGAAATAACCGCAGAGCTCAGAGCCGTCACGCTGGAAAAACCAAGATCAGATGCAAGTTGCTCCCGCTCGCGCTTCCCATCTGATCCCGTCCCGGTGATTCTTGCAAACACTCCGCGGGGACGTAAAACGGGATCCAGCAGTCTCCCGGTAGCAATGCCATCACGAAATTCCATCGTGTTTGCGATTACTTGATTCACACCAAGATGTCTTGCCAGCGGCCGCATCACAACGTCCAAGCCCTGGCTCACCAGGACCACCCGCGCGCCCGTTCGTAACAAGCTGTTAAGTTGTTGAACCCCCGCAGATTTCAGAGCGGGTTTCAATGCATACTTAAAATATTCTTCTCCCAATAATTCGAGCCGATCCTGACTTACGCCCCGCAGTACCGTATGCACCATACGCGTTGCAAATACTCTATTTGAGGCATACAAGAAAGGGCGCAATGCTGCCATCAGCAAAACCAGCCCCCGACGGATCCATCGCTCGGAAAAGGTCTGAGCATTCCAGGTAAAGAACCCGATGGGACGCACCGTGGTCAGCTCCAGCAGACTACCCTCGACCCGCCAGTAAACTGTCTGGTCCTTACCCGAATTGAGCTTTGTGTCTCCCAATGTGTGTTTCGCTTCTAGCCCTCAGAAACGGCTCCCCATTGTAAACAATCGGGCCAAAAGGGCGAAGAGATAAGCGAGGGAATAAGAAAGAGCGGTTGAGCTTTGAGAACTGTTCCGCCCCGCGAAAGTAGAGCCTTAATCGGCCCCGGCCATGCTGACTTTAGGCGAGCCCTTTTCCGTTCCGATGCGCATGCCGAAGAAAGACCTATAGACGAAGAAAAATGACAGCGCAAAGAAAGCCGCGGCTAGGATGTGGCCCAAGGTTGCGCCCCGCTCTAACGTCAATTTCACCGCCAAGTCCACAGCCAGCAAGCCGAATAGAGTCGTGAATTTGATTACCGGATTCAGCGCTACAGAGGAGGTATCCTTGAACGGATCGCCGACGGTATCGCCGATCACCGTGGCATCGTGGAGCGGAGTACCTTTCTGCTTTAACTCGACTTCCACGATTTTCTTGGCGTTGTCCCATGCGCCGCCGGCGTTCGCCATGAAGATCGCCTGATAGAGTCCAAAGATCGCAATGGAAATCAGGTATCCAATAAAATAAAACGGTTCCACAAACGCGAACGACAGTGTTGCAAAGAAGATGGCGAGAAAAATATTCAACATTCCCTTCTGCGCGTACTTGGTGCAGATTTCGACCACTTTCTTACTGTCCGCAATCGAGGCTTTTTCGACACCTTCGAGTTTGATATGCGCCTTGATGAATTCCACGGCACGGTAAGCGCCGGTAGTTACGGCTTGCGTGGAGGCTCCCGTAAACCAGTAAATCATCGCGCCCCCAGTAATCAGTCCCAGGACAAATGGCGCATGCAGCAATGACAACTTATCCACGTTTTCGGTAAGCCCGGAGGTCAAATCCATGATGATCGAAAAGATCATCGTCGTCGCTCCCACAACTGCGGTCCCAATCAGCACAGGTTTTGCCGTTGCCTTAAATGTATTGCCCGCTCCGTCGTTGGTCTCAAGCAGAAACTTCGCGCGCTCGAAATTCACGTCAATGTTGTAATTGCGTTTGAGTTCGCCCTCCACTCCAGGGATATGTTCGATCAAAGAAAGCTCGTATACCGACTGCGCGTTGTCGGTTACCGGACCATAAGAATCCACCGCGATGGTCACCGGACCCATCCCGAGAAATCCGAACGCGACCAGACCGAAGGCGAACACGGGCGCAGCGATCATGGTCGCAGCTTCCGCGAGTCCCATCATGCTGAAGTAGTAACCGACCGACATCAAAATCACCATTGTTCCGCCCAAATAATATGCGCTGAAATTTCCGGCTACGAACCCGGACAAAATGCCGAGTGAAGCTCCGCCCTCCTGTGCCGAAGTGACCACTTCCCTAACATGGCGCGATTCCGTGGATGTGAAAACCTTTACGAGTTCCGGAATGACGGCCCCCGCCAAAGTTCCGCAAGAAATAATCGTCGCCAGCTTCCACCATTGCGACGAATCGCCACCCAGCAACGGAATGATCACAGAAGAGATGAGATAAGTGAGCACGATCGAAACAATGGAAGTGATCCAAACCAGCGAGGTGAGCGGGGCTTCAAAGTTCATCTCGTCTTTGGTGGCATATCGCGCCTTGGCGATCGCGCCATTTAGAAAGTACGCCACCGTGCTCGCCACCAACATGGCAACGCGCATTACAAATATCCAAACCAACAGTTGCACCTGGACGACAGGGTCTTTCACGCCTAGCAGGATGAACGTAATCAGAGCGACCCCGGTCACGCCGTAGGTCTCGAATCCATCGGCTGACGGCCCGACCGAATCGCCGGCATTGTCACCCGTACAATCGGCGATTACGCCAGGATTACGCGCGTCGTCTTCCTTGATTTTAAAGACGATCTTCATCAGGTCGGAACCAATATCCGCAATCTTGGTAAAGATTCCGCCGGCAATTCGCAGTGCCGCTGCGCCAAGTGATTCGCCGATTGCAAAGCCGATAAAGCACGAACCTGCGTAGTCCCTTGGCACCCAGAGCAGAATAAAAAGCATGATCAGCAACTCGACGCTGATGAGCATCATGCCAATACTCATGCCGGCTTCGAGCGGGATCTGATAAACGGGATAGGGCTTTCCGCGAAGGCTCGCGAACGCCGTCCTGGAATTGGCGAAAGTGTTTACTCGGATACCAAACCATGCCACGCCGTAACTTCCCGCAATGCCCAACAGGCTGAATCCAAGAATGATGATCACTCGGATTGCGTCGAACTTCAGCAACACTCCGAAATACAGAATGATGATGACCGCGATGAATGACTCCAACAGCAGCAAGAATTTTCCCTGGGTCAGCAGATAAGTTTTGCAGGTTTCGTAAATCAGCTCAGAGATTTCCAGCATCGCCCGGTGCACAGGCAGATTCTTCAGGCGGACGTAAATGGCCATGCCAAAAGCCAGTCCGAAGAGGCAGAACAGGATTCCAATCGTGAGCAGCTTGTGACCATCTATCCCCAGAAAATTCACCTGGGATAGATCGGGAAGCCTGAGATTGGCTTCGCCGCCGGCTTCTGGTGCGGATTGAGCCAGTGAGGCGGATGTACCAGCGATCATGACCGCCAGAATGAATCCGGCGGTTCGTACCAACCCACGGGCACGACAGAATAGATCTGAAAGGGAGTTGCGCATAGGGAATCCTCCAAGGACGAACTAATCCAGGATGACGACGTGTTTTGGCACCACTTAACCGGCAACGATTTCGCGGGCATAAATGCCACGTTCATCGCTAGGCCGCAGTTCCGAACACGCTTCCACTACACGACTAGAACAAGACTTCTGAGCTTGGCCGCGTCGGATGTCCGTGCGCGACGTTTCTCACCTACCGGAGAAACCCCCCGCACAAAACCTCGCCTTTATAGCACTGGGAAGGAAGCAGGTCAATCGGGACTACATGGTATTAGGTCTTTCCGGCAGCTTAAGGATGAAGAGAAAAACTTATGGCAAAATGCGTTGATGACTACAATTATCCTGCTCACAATCTCCAACATCTTCATGACCATTGCCTGGTATGGCCATTTGAAATATCGGCATGCGCCGCTGTTCAAGGTCATCCTGATCAGTTGGCTCATCGCATTCGCCGAATACTGCTTTCAGGTGCCGGCCAATCGCATTGGTTCTTACGAGTTCACGGCCGCGCAATTGAAAACGATCCAGGAAGTGATCACGCTAACCGTATTTTCCATATTTTCAGTTTTGTATTTGAAGGAGCCAATCCGCTGGAACTATGCGGTGGGCTTTGGAATGATGATCGCAGCAGTCGGCGTCATCTTCAAGAAATGGTGAGGGTGCTTGTCTTGTTCGGAAGCGAATGAGGTTGCGGCTTATTCAATGTAGTAACCTCTTAACTATTAAATTTCCACCAAACCACCGAAAGTCGGTTCTCGATGGATCGTGTCGCTATGCTGAACGAGGTTCTCGCACAAAATCCCAGGGATGCCTTCGCACGTTACGGGCTTGCCATGGAGTTCTCAAAGATTGGCGACGTCGAACGAGCTTTGGAAGAATTCAAGAAACTGTTGTCCGCCCACCCCGATTACACTGCCGGATATTTTATGGCCGCGCAAACCCTGGCGAAATCCGGCCGCAATGACGAGGCCATAAAGATGTTATCCGACGGAATCGTCTCTGCATCGCGAACCGGAAATGCTCATGCGCAATCTGAAATGGAAGCCATGCTCGCAGAGCTGAGCTAGCGAAATAGACGGCCGAGTTTAAATAGATCACACCGTCGGCTTCGCCATTCTCAGCATTGCCCATTCCACTAATCCGGGGAACAGTTGGTAGATTTTAATCACTGGATGCATGGTCCACGGGACAATGACTTCACGCTTGTTCTTTGAATATCCCCGGAATACCGCCCGCGCAACTCGTCCGGCGCTGATTCCCCGGGCCGACTCTGGCCGCACCTGCTTTAATTCCCTGCCCCGAATCGCATTCACGCCAAAATCGGTGCGCACGTATCCCGGACACACCGTCAATACGTTGATTCCGAATTTCTTTAATTCGACTCGTGCTCCCTTGCCAATCGCATTCAGTGCGAATTTTGTGGCGCTGTAAATTGCGAGGAACGGCACCGGGATGTGCCCGGCCACGCTGGAAATATTTACGATGGTTCCCGAACCTTGTTGCTTCATTACGGGAATGACAGCCTGCATCGCCTCCAACGTTCCGAATAAATTGGTGTCAAACGTCTCGCGGCATGCCGCCATTTCCGCATCGGCCACCGAATCTAGCAGTCCGTGGCCCGCATTGTTGATCCAGACGTCAATGCGGCCATAGTGATGCATCGTGAGTCCAATGACCCGGTCAATTTCTTCGCGATTGCGTACATCGCATGCCAGCGCCAGCGTCTTCTCGGCGTGGCCGACTCGAGAACGTGCAGCTTCGGCACGCCCGGCATCGCGAGAAAGCATTACGACCATCGCGCTACGGTCGACAAAGATTTTCGAAATCGCTTCTCCGATGCCCATGGAGGCGCCGGTAACCACGACAACGTTTCCTGAAAGATCAATTTTGTTGGTTGCCATTTTTAGAGTCTATCCGCATCTAGAGTGTACCTGCGGACACTGCTCGCTGGAGAATGCTACCGGAGAATGTTTGCCGGACAAGTTCACGGAATAACGTCCGACAATTGAGTTGTTGACGTTGACCAAGCCAACGACGGACGACGCACGGCCAACGACTATCCACCAATAACCAAATCCGCCGGCCTCTCCAGCGTATAATCCATTCAACGCTGTTCTTTGTGGGGTTTTTATCATGAGTTTCCCTCAGACACTCGGCGAGTTGCGCCAGAGTCCATTCTCAGAAGAAAATCTGCGGACACGCCGGGTCAAGGACGAGCTGCGCGATAATTTGATCGCAAAGATTCGCCAGAGCAAGCAGATTTTTCCTGGGATCGTTGGGTACGACGATACGGTCGTGCCGCAAATTACCAATGCCATTCTTTCACGCCATAATTTTATTTTGCTGGGCCTTCGCGGACAGGCCAAGAGCCGGATTCTGCGCGCTCTAACTGGGCTGCTTGATCCGCAAATGCCTTACGTCGCAGGTTGCGAAATTCACGACAATCCTTATTCGCCCATCTGTAGGAGATGTCAACAAGAGATCGCCCGCCTAGGCGACGACACTCCGATCGCCTATCTCACCCCGGATGAACGCTTCGTTGAAAAGCTCGCCACCCCCGATGTGACTATCGCCGACCTGATTGGGGACATTGATCCGATTAAAGCGGCCCGTGGCGGCCATGAACTCAGCAGTGAAATGACCGTACATTACGGATTACTTCCACGCGCCAATCGCGGCATTTTTGCTATCAATGAGCTTCCCGACCTGGCGGGAAAAATTCAAGTCGGCCTATTCAACATTATGCAGGAAGGCGATGTCCAGATTAAGGGTTATCCGATTCGCTTGCCCCTCGACGTCGCGATGGTGTTCAGCGCGAATCCCGAAGATTACACCGCTCGAGGAAAAATCATTACACCGCTGAAAGATCGCATTGGTTCGCGAGGTTCGTACGCATTATCCCGCATCGGTCGAAGAAGGCATCGCGATCACCACGCAGGAGGCATGGACACAGCGCAACGGAAGCAAGAGCCATGTTCCTAAGTACGTGCGCGAAGTGATCGAGCGCATCGCTTTTGCTGCACGCGAAGATAAGAAGATTGACAAGCGATCTGGAGTCAGCCAGCGGCTTCCGATCTCCTGCATGGAGAATGTGATTTCGAACGCCGAGCAACGGGCGCTACGGCACAACGAGAAAGTTGTTATACCTCGAATTGGAGACGTTTACGCTGCCATGCCAGCCATTACTGGCAAGCTTGAGTTGGAATACGAAGGCGAAATGAAGGGCGCCGACCACGTTGGGCGCGAATTGATTCGTGCAGCCGTGGCGAAAACTTACGATTCATACTTCAAAGGCGTGGACATGCAACAGATCGTACAGTGGTTCGATCTTGGAGGAGAAATCCAGTTGTCCGATAGCGCAAGTTCCTCCGAGGCTTTACATTCGCTGCGCGGTATTCAAGGTCTGGTGGAAAAAACTACAAAATTAAACGTTGGTCCCAAAGATACGATGGAAGCACAAGTTTCCGCGGCAGAGTTTGTGCTTGAAGGGCTGCACGCGCACAAACGCATTGGGCGCAACGAAGAACGTGTATTCACCGCTGGAGAAAAACAACCTAAGCCGCCGGAAAAGCCGTTTGAACGTGAAGACATGCCGGCGCGAGGAAGAAGGCCGTATAACTAGGAAGCAGGTCGTTCGTCGTTGGCCAACCCCAAACAATGTGAATGTGGTTAGAGCTAACGACCAACAACCCAGGACCAACGACCGTTCTTCAGGCCAACGACCAACGACGAACGACCAACGACGGTTCTCATGAAACGCATTCGCTACAGCAAATACGTCCCTGACCCCGCTGGCGAGATGAGCCTGGAAGATCTCCTGGGTGCGCTCTCCGATTACCTCCTCCAGAGCGGGTTTCAGGATTTTATGTACGACGAGTTCATGGACAACGAACAGTCGCTCGACGATCTGCGCCGCGCCATCGAGCGAGCGCTCCTTGAAAGCGATTTGCTTGACGAGCAGATGCGCCAGCAACTCGAGCAAATGCAGATGGAAGGTAATCTCGACGAGTTGATCGAACAATTAATCGAGCGGATGCAGCAAGAGGATTACATCAGTATTGATCGTCCTTACGAAGATCAGCCGCATGACCCCTCCCGGCCCTCAGTCGCCGGTGGTAGATCAGGAGAAGCACAACAAGCCAAGTTTGAGATCACAGACAAGAGCCTGGATTTTCTGGGATACAAAACCCTGCGCGATTTGATGGGGTCCCTAGGGAAATCGAATTTCGGCCGCCACGATACCCGCGACCTCGCCACAGGCGTGGAGACGAGCGGAGCCTCGCGCACTTACGAGTTTGGAGACACCCTGAATCTCGATATCACCGCAACTCTTTCGAGCGCCATTCAGCGCGAAGGATTACAGTTGCCCCTGAACATCGAATATTCCGACCTGCAAGTTCATCAGTGCGAGTATCAATCTTCTTGTGCGACCGTGCTGATGCTTGACTGCTCGCACTCCATGATTCTGTACGGCGAAGACCGGTTCACACCCGCAAAAAAAGTTGCCATGGCACTGTCGCATTTGATTCGGACGCAATATCCGGGCGATTCACTGTCGCTGATTCTGTTTCATGATTCCGCGGAAGAGGTTCCGCTTTCGCAATTAGCTCGGGTGCAAGTCGGCCCCTACTACACCAATACCCGGGAGGGTCTCCGTTTGGCCCAGAGGATTCTTCAACGCCAGCGCAAGGACATGAAACAGATTGTGATGATCACCGATGGAAAACCTTCAGCCCTAACTCTGGAGGATGGGCGGATCTATAAGAACGCTTTCGGTCTTGATCCGCTGGTTGTAAGTCAGACTCTCGAAGAAGTCTCCAAATGCAAACGTGCGGGAGTCATGATCAACACGTTCATGCTTGCATCAGATTATGGCCTGGTGCAATTCGTGCAAAAAGTAACGGAGATGTGCCGCGGAAAAGCCTACTTCACGACTCCCTACACCTTGGGACAATATCTGCTGATGGATTACATGTCTCGTAAGACGAAGACCATTCACTGAGCGGCCTGACACGACGCAGCAATCACGAACGGCGTCTACCCTCAATTTCCTTCCGACGGCGGATTGGAACCGGGATTTTCTTCCGCCTTTTTCACCGCCAACTCGGCGCCCTGAAAGCCGATCTTGCTGTGAGTTCCATCGCAGAATGGTTTGTTGACTGATCCCCCACAGCGGCACAGCGAAAACGCCGGTTTGCCCGTCAAGTCGTACTTGTTTCCATCTGCGTCAACGAGTTCCACGGAACCTTCGGGCGCTTCCACGCGGTATGGACCATTTTTCCTGACAGTTATTTTTACTGCGGACATGCATGCCTCCGTCCAACGATTTGACGACACTACGAAGATAGCAGCTTCTAGTCGTTGGCTGCCAGTTGGCATGCTGGGATTGTTGTCGCGAGTGGATTCCGATCTCAGGCTGCCGCTGCGTTCATTTCATTCCGCAGCACTCGGTCATACAGTTCAGCATAACCATCAATCATTTGCTTGGCGGTGAAACATTCGTGAGCTCTCCGAAAAGCGCGATTGGCATAGGTACGGCACAATTCCCGGTCTTCATTGAGGCGCTGTAATAGGGCTGCGAGATTCGATGCATCATTCGTCCGGAAGTACAGAGCGTCGTTTCCCCAGACTTCCCGATGAGACGGAATGTCGTTCGCCACGATTGCACAGCGGGACAATGCCGCATCCACCGCCGTCAAGCCGAATGGCTCATAGCGCGAGGTCGCGACGTAAATCAAACTGCGGCTATAGAGTGCGCGCATCTGTACTTCTGTCTGGCGTCCCTTCATCGAAACGCTGGTTTCGTCAATCGCAGCTTTGACATCGGCGCGAATCGGAATTCCTGGCTGGGCACTGGATTCCGAGGCAACAATTGAAATCGGCAGCCGATGATTGTATTGAGTTAGCAGTCCGATCTGCCTTCCAGGGTCCAGCATGCGCCCAACCGCCAGCACCGAATCATCTTTTTTCCCGTATGGATTGAAAGACACCGGATTGCTTCCATGGTAGATGATCGCGTTTCGCCAGTTCAACCGTGAGGACATGTAGCATGTCCGAATCGAGTCCAGCATCCAGACTGTGGGAGCAACTACTACATCGGCCGCGCACAAACCTTCCGTAAGCCGCTCACGATAACGGCGCAGCCATTGAGTTGCTTTTGGCTCATGGCCGTGGACCGCTTTCCACCAGTTAATTAAGTCTCCATGCGCAACCACTATTCGAGGAGTCCTCACGGCAAGGCTGCCGTAGCATGGATGATTGAGGTGCAGTAAATCTGGATTGCGCTCTTTCACCAACGCGGCCAAGTACGCGGAAGAATCTTTAAAATCCTCCTGACCTTCCTGCATCCAGTCCAAACGAAAAGCCGTAGGGCGATATTCCAATCGCTGCAATTTGTCCATCCAACCGTTCGCTCGGCCCAGGAATGTCTCCGAAGCTAACCAGCGTGACTCGCGCACCGCGGGAGATGAGGCCGGTAACAAGTTCGCGCGTGTACGTCCATACCCCGCTCAACGTGTCGGTTGTAACCAGTACGTGCACGCAAACTCCTTGTCCGGCGGCCCTTTTGCCGCACTGTCCCTTCCGATTTTAGATGGCATGCGGGCAATTGTATTTGTAATTCTTTAGGACGAATTCGCAAAGCGCAAACAATTGCACACTTTGCCGCGAGCCAGACAAAACCCTCACGATACAATCATGCAATGTTTCATAAACAGGCCAATTACCAGGGCATGCGGCTCATGTGCATTACCGCCCATCCAGACGACGAGGCAGGAGGATTCGGCGGTTCCCTACGGAAATATGGTGACCTCGCAGTTCAGACTTGTGTGATCTGCCTCACAGCGGGACAAGCGGCCACTCATAGGGGCGTGGCTAAAACCGACCAGGAACTAGGCGCAATCCGGCGGAAAGAATTTGCCGCGTCCTGTGAAATGCTAAAAGTCTCTGAGGGAAGAGTGCTGGACTATCCTGACGGCCAACTTTATCGCCAGGACTTGTATCGCGTAGTTTGCGAGCTTACGCATCACGTCCGCCGGTTCCGTCCGCAAGTGATTCTGACGTTTGGGCCTGAAGGTGGGCTGACTGGACACCCCGATCACTCCATGGCTTCCGTGTTCGCTTCGCTGGCGTTCCATTGGGCGGGGCGCGATAACCGTTATCCCGATCAACTCACCGACGGCCTCAAGTCGCATCGCGCTCAGAAGCTCTACTATGCGACCGCTGATTTTGCGATTCCTGGCCGGCAGCCAATTACTATGCCTCCAGCGACTACAGTGATTGATATTCGCGAACATCTGGAAACGAAAATCGCGGCCTTTAAGACTCATACCAGCCAGTCGCCGTTGTGGCCTATGTTCGAGCAAAATATTCGCGGGCGTGGGGGAGTGGAGATGTTTCATCTCGCAGCGCGGACAAGCTATCGTCCTGCCACAGAAGAATCAGATTTGTTCGAAGGAGTAGAGGCAGATTAGATTCCGCATCTCCGCGCAAACCAGGATCCGATCCGCGATTCTGAACCTAGCTCGGAAGACAGAGGGGCACGATGTCAGAAATTGTGCAGTGGCAAGCATCGCGTGGGAGCAGGTGTCCCAACTGCCCAGCGGAGCAAAGCTCCGCAGCGGTCGAGAAAAAAAGAGCAGTGGTCAGTTATTAGTTTTTAGTTCTCAGGAAGCGAGAAGCCAGCCTCTTTCTGCTCCTATAACACCATTCCTCACCCGTCGGATTAGATCGCCGCCAGAGCCTGATCCAGATCGGCTACAATGTCTTCCACATTTTCGATTCCGACCGAAATGCGAACCAATCCGTCGGTAATGCCGATTTCTTTTCTTCCTTTTGCTCCCAGGCCGGCATGAGTCATGGTTGCGGGATGCGAGATCAGTGTCTCAACCCCTCCTAAAGATTCCCCGAGAGAGCAGAGCCGAACTTTCTTTAACATTTTTTTGGCGTTACCAAGCGATCCGGTTTCGAAGGCAATCATTGCCCCGAAGCCAGTCATCTGGCGCTGCGCCAATTCATATTGCGAATGCTCGGGCAATCCGGGATAGAAGACTCTCTTAACTCTCCTATGGCCGTCGAGAAATCCTGCCACCAGCCTTCCATTTCGGTCGTGCTGCTCCATCCGCACCGCGAGTGTTTTGACGCCGCGCAAAACCAACCAGCATTCAAATGGCGAAAGTATCGCGCCTGCTGCCTTTTGCACGAATCCCAACTCCTCCACCTGCTCCGGCCGCGTGCAAACGACGGCGCCACCCAAACCATCGCTGTGTCCATTGAGAAATTTGGTGGTCGAGTGCACGACCATGTCCGCGCCCAGTGGAATAGGCTGCTGAAAATACGGAGACATAAAAGTGTTGTCCACGACTAACTCGGCTTTGGTGCCACGGCAAACATCGCTGATCGCGCGAATGTCGCTGAGCGACATCAGCGGATTCGCCGGCGTCTCGATGTAAACCATTCGCGTGTTCTTGCGGATGGCCCGCTCGACCTCTTTCACACTCGAAGAATCCACATAGGTGAATTCGAATCCGTATCCGGCGAGCACCTGGTTAAACAGCCGCGGAACGCCCCCATATAAATTGTTCCCGCAAACTACATGGTCGCCAGATTTGTACATCGTGCAGATAGCGTTGATCGCCGCCATCCCGCTGGCGAAAACTCGTGATCCAATACCGCCCTCAAGTGCGGCGAGGTTTTCCTCGAGGCGATCGCGAGTGGGATTCGAGACGCGAGCGTATTCGTAACCTTTATGCTTGCCAATTTCCTGCTGAACGTAAGTTGACGTGGGATGAATGGGAGGCGCAACTGCGCCTGTTTCCTCGTCAGGCTGCTGACCAGCGTGGATGGCGCGAGTGGCAAATCCGTGGAGCTTTTGTTTACTCATGTCTTGTGCAGTTGATTTGACAGAATAACCGATTGTTGACTTCACTGTTGAGCTTCGCTCAACCGGGCATCCGGGGGCTGTCCCTACGTGAGCGCAGATAGGTATCTGCGCTAAATTCCGCCTTCGAATATCTTTTTAGATAGATACCGCTCGGCTGAGTCGGGAATGATCGTCACGACACGCTTCCCCTCCCCCAGCCTCCGCGCAATCTCCAACGCGGCAAAAACATTCGCCCCAGCACTTGATCCGCCGAGAACTCCCTCTTCGGAAGCGAGCCGCTTGACCGTGTCAAACGCATCTGAATCGCTCACCATCATGATTTCGTCGCATACTCCCGGATCGAAATTCTTCGGAATAAAACTAGCTCCGATTCCTTCTACTTTGTGCTTCCCTGGCTTGCCGCCGCCCAGTACCGATCCCTGGGTTTCCACTGCACACGTATGCACACGCGGCAACTTCTCTTTCAAATATCTGGCGACTCCCGTGAACGTTCCGGAAGTTCCCGACCCGATCGCGATCGCATCAATCTGCCCCTCCATCTGCTCAAAAATCTCTACGGCGGTTGTCTCGTAGTGATAGTCAGGATTCGCCGGATTTTCGAACTGCCCAGCCATGAACGAATCTGCGTTGGCTGCCACAAACTTTTTCGCTTGTGCGATTGCGCCTAGCATGCCGTCTGCGTCGGGCGTGCGCGTAACTTCAGCGCCGAGGGCACGCATGATAGTGACCTTTTCTTCGGAAAAGTGTTCGGGCACGAATAAAACAACCTTGTATCCGCGATTCACTCCTATCAACGCCAGTCCAATACCTGTGTTGCCCGCAGTTGCCTCGACGATTGTGCCGCCTGGCTTGAGTATCCTAGCTTCTTCAGCGCGACGGATGATTCCAATCGCAGCGCGGTCCTTCACGCTTCCCCCTGGGTTCAAGTATTCGAGCTTCGCATAAACTTCCGCCGCACCCGCCGGAACAATACGGCGAAAGCGCAGCATGGGAGTCTCGCCGACCAACTGAGTAATGTCATCGGCCACGCGGAGGCGGGTGTGCTCCATTGTCTTCATTGGGAAGTATCCAATTACAGACTACGGAAGTAGCAGATGCAGCGTCAATTATTAAGCAAATGGATGGAGTTACCGACGGTCCCTTTTAAAAAGCGCCGCCGGGAGCGTTCTCCTGCCCCGGGTAATACCCAGTTCGCGTTCTGACCGTCAGTTTCTTATAGCCCTTTGCCCGCGCATCTACATGAATGGTGCGATATCCCCCGGCGCTTTTCGGAGTCTTCGGCTTATACCCAATCGTGTATTGATTGCGGATGTCATGAGCCACGGTGCGGCTGATTTCGTCCACTTCGTCCAGCGTTTTGGGGAAAAATGCGATTCCGCCAGTGCGTTCAGCAACCGTTTCAAGCGCTCGCCGGGCGCGTCGCGCCTTCTCTTCGCCAAGCAAGCCGATCGCGTAAACCGTCGGACCGCCTTCCTGCTGAAGGTCATGAACCGCCTGCTCCAGAGTGTCAGTGCTGGCGTTATCTTCGCCATCCGTCACCACGAACAAAACCCTCTTTTGCAACTTCGTGTTCTTCTTCAGATAGTCGTCCCACGAGGCGACGAGCGCATCATAGAGCGCCGTACCACCGCGAGCTTCCACTTTTTCGAGAGCATTGCTCAGCTTCTTGATGTCCCCGGTGAAATCCTGGTCGAGATAATATTCGTCGTTAAAATTAACCACAAAGACTTGATCATCTGGATTGCTGGCGCGAACCAGATTAATTGCCGCCTTATTCACTTTGTCGCGTTTTTCCCGCATAGAGCCGGAATTGTCAATCACGATCCCCATTGCGACAGGAACATCCTCGCGGTGAAACGAAGTAATCGTCTGTGGAACGTTGTTCTCGAATACGGTGAACGCGCTTCGGTCGAGATCGGTGATGAGGTGCATCTTGTCGTCAACCACGGTCGCATGGAGGACGACTTCTTCCACCTGCGTCTTGAAAACGAAAACGCCATTGTCGTTGCTGGCAGGCTGCGTACCGGCAGGTTGCGTTTGATCCGCCGGCGGAGTTGTGGCTGGGGTTGATTGTGGGGTTTGAGCTTGCGGCGAAGTGGTCCCCGTTGCGGAAGTTGCCGGCGCCGGCGTTTGGGACGGACCACTCTGAGCTCCGCTCGCCGGACCGATTGAAAGGAAGTTAAATGAAAGAAAAACGATCAGCAGACCAATAAATCGGCTATTCCGAAGGTGCATAGTATCCCGTCTTGGCATATACCCGCAGCGGTGGCAAGCCTTTGGGCGCAAGTAATTTCACTTTTATCTTACGCCATTTGCCATCGTGGCCAGGTTTGTTTGGACGGTATCCAAGCACATATTGGTTGCGTAGCTCAATCCCGATTTTTGTGGCAACGTCCGCGAGGTCGTTGGGATTATCTATGGTAAATGCTCGGCCTCCGGTCAACTCCGCGATATCGTTTAGAAGAGCGGGACCCAGGCGCTCTTCCTCGGACGCGAAATAATGGTCATAAATCCCTATCGCATAAATCAGTAAATCAGATTCTTTTACCAGCGATTTGATTTCCCCTTCTGTGTAACGGCTGTGATTATCGCCGCCGTCGGAGATGATCAGAAGAGCTTTCTTGGGATATTTCGCCTGCCGCATTTTACTGACGCCCAGGTAAATCGCATCCAAAAGGGCGGTACGACCCTTCGGAACCGTAAAAACCAGTTTTCCCTGAATGTCTTCGACCGATTGCGTGAAGTCTGAAATTTCCTGCGGCTGGTCGGCGAATGTGATCATGAAAAATTCATCCTGCGGATTGGCGGTCTTGAAGAATTCGGAAACCGCTTCCTTCGCGCGGTCAATCTTGCTGCTCATGCTGCCGCTCATGTCGAATATCACGCCAATCGAGACGGGCGCGTCTTCGCTCGAGAAATTCTTGATTTGCTGCTGATCTTTGCCTTCGAACAACTGGAAATTATCTTTGTCCAAGCCGGTGACCAGACGATTCATCGGATCGGTAATAGTGACTGGAACCAACACTAAATCCACATCCACTTTCATCGGACGAGCGTGAGGAGATGCGGAATCGCTCTCCGGCGGCTTGGGAGCCGGGGTTTCGACCCTGGGTTGGATGTGAACATCATCAATATCGCCCTCACTCTGACCCAACAGAAAAGTGGGAAACATGAAAACCAGCAAGGCGACAAATGTGACGACAATTCCGAAAAGCGCTTTCCGCTCCGCTAAGCACAATCTGGGATTTATCAGTTTCCGGAAGGATAGAGGGCGAACCAATCGAAATTCAGTGAGCGGGTGAGGGAAACCCGGCCCGTTATCGAGGGCCATAAAAAACCTCAGCACTTAAGCCGATCCTAACATAGCTCAATACTCTCAGAGCATGCTTTCTGCACAAACCAAAAAGATAGATGAGAGAGACTACGCAAAAGTTTGCTTAGTCCTTTATTTAATGCCGCGTTCCAATTGAATCAGCTATTTCATTTAGGGTTTGTCAAATCTGGGTCAATTCGGGAGAAACCCCATGCCAGTGCTACAGAGAATGCTGAAGTTACACAGGCTAAACGCGCTAAAGCCTGTCTCTTGTACAATCTCTTTTTCCCCATATGGCCCATATCGCTCCCTTCCGCGCCCTTCGTTATGACCCGGACCGGGTTTCGCTTTCCCAAGTCGCAACCCAGCCCTACGACAAAATCACTCCTCTGATGCAGGAGGCCTATTACTCGGCCAGTCCCTACAACCTGGTTCGCATTATCCTGGGGCAGAGAAATGCCGCTGACAACGACCAGGCCAATCCTTACACTCGCGCGGCGGCCTTCTTTCACGATTGGCGCCGTCAGGGCATTTTTCTCCAGGATTCACAGCCTTCCCTTTATCTTTATACGGAGCGTTTTACCGTCCCTGGAACCAAAACCGAAATGGAACGGCGCGGCTTCATCGGATTAGGAAAAATCGAAGACTATTCTGCTGGCATTGTCTTTCGCCATGAACAAACCTTGGCAAAACCCAAGGCAGACCGCCTCGACTTGCTTCGGGCCACCCGAGCGCACTTCGGGCAGATTTTTATGCTCTATACTGATCCGGCCGGCGAGATCGAGAGTTTGCTCGTCTCCACAAATGCTCCCGACATGGGGATGCGCGATGAGTACGGCGTACTCCATCAAGTCTGGAAGATTTCTGATCCGACGCTGATTGATCTTGTTCGCGGCAAGATGCGAGACAAAAAGCTAATCATTGCCGATGGCCATCACCGTTATGAAACAGCGCTGAATTATCGCAATGAGCGTCGCGCCGCTGGTTCATCTTCTGTCCCGGGAGTCCCTCGCCAATATTCGTCTGAGGATCCCCTGGTTCGATCGGCAGGACCCGAGCTTCCCCCTCATGATCTTGCCATGATGACCTTCGTTAATATGGACAGTCCGGGCCTTTTAGTTCTGCCCACGCACCGGGTGGTTCACAGTCTGGGTTCTTTTTCCGCTGACACTTTCAGAGACCGGGCGCGCGCATATTTCAGCGTGGAAGAAGTGGATCCTTCGATTGACGGCGCACGGGCCAACGCCATTTTGCGGGAAGCAGGACAGAGCGGAACCGCACTCCTCGCAGTTACACGGAATCACGCGTTCCTATTGGATACCCCCGGATCCGTCGGTTCCGGCATTTTCACCGGTTTGTCATTGCGACAGCAATCTCTCGACGTAGTCCAGTTGCATAAATGCGTGTTGGAAGGTGTTCTGGAAATTTCAGAAGACGCGATCCGCGACCAGCACAACGTTCGTTATATCCGCGACTCCGCCGAGGCATTGGCTCAAGTTCGTGACGGCTCGGCGAACGTTGCGTTTCTAATGAATCCGGTGCGCATGCAACAAGTGCGCGACATTGCTTTCGCGAGTGAAGTGCTGCCACAAAAGTCCACTGATTTTTATCCTAAGCTCTTAAGCGGGCTGACGATTTATGCTCTTGAATAAATGCGCGCCGACGTGGCGACAGATCCCCCCTACAGATTGCCCGCCGGAGTCCGGCCTGAGGAGAGAGCCCAGCTACGCAGCCTATTTTTAGAACCCAGGCTCGGAATTCGTGTTGGCGCCATGAAGTGGGCACATTTGCCTTATTCATCAGTACGGTTGCATTCAGCATAATTTCCGTAAGCGTACTGCTTTCAGGTGCGCCTCCCATAGAAAATCACATCGCGGTTTTCTCGAATGTGGCCACCTATTCACTTCCGGTAGCAACAATTGACGGCAAAGAGTATGTCGGCGCACTCGAGGCTCTTGAACCGCTCGGGTCCGTCACGGCTAACGGCGATCAAAAACATTGGAAGTTACGTTACAACCACCTTGAACTCGGGTTCGGCGTTGGCGAGTCACGCGTCCGGATGAAGGGTGGAGACTTCGACCTGGGCGCAGCTTTTGTCTTGCAAAACGGGCGGGGTTTGGTTCCCGTACCGGCCCTCGCACCTCTGTTGTCTCACGTTTTGGGTGGTCCGGTAACCTTCAGCCCGGCTTCACGACGCATTTTTATTGGCAATGTCGCCGTTCACTTCACCGCTCAAGTCGTGGGCGCCAGTCCAAGTTTAGTCATCAACTTCTCCGGGCCTGTCAATCCCATGATCGCCACCGATGCGGGAACCTTGCGCATGACATTCACGCATGAGCCGATTGTCGCTTCCGGAACGCAAACGCTAACCTTTAGCAACAAAATCATCACGTCAGCGGCATATCAGGATGGCAACGGCAACGCGACAATAACGGTTACGGCGAGTGCTCCGCTGTTTGCCAATTTCAGCGGCGATCGCAAGACAATTACCATTACGCCTGCGCCGTCGGCGAGCAATCAGGCTCAGGGAAGCACAACCCAGGGTGCGACAGCAAACGCGACGCCTCCCGCTACGCTGGCCGCTCCCGCACAATCCCGGTATTTCGCGGTTATTGATGCCGGTCACGGCGGCACAGATCGTGGCGCGGCTCTTGGCGGACAAATTGTAGAAAAAGACGTTACCCTTGCGTTTGCAAAGCAGTTGCAGCATGAAGTTGAAGCGCATGGCCTTACGGTACTTCTGGTTCGCAATGACGACACTGATATAGGCCTCGATCAGCGGGCGGGCATCACCAACGCCTCGCACCCATCCATCTACATTTGTATCCATGTAACGTCGCAGGGGACCGGAATCAATTTTTACACCGCATTGCTTCCTACCGTGAATCCCGCCCACGGACCTTTTTTGGATTGGGACACGGCTCAGGCTGCATCGCTTGCGAAGAGCCAGGCCTTTATGGGGATGATTGCGAACTCGTTCGCAAACTCTAAAATCCCGGTGCGAATGTTAAGCGCGCCATTGCGCCCATTAAACAACATCACGACAGCAGCAATTGCGATTGAAGTTGCTCCCCCTGCCGGCGGAGTAGCTGCGCTTGGCTCTTCCGAATATCAGCAACTCATTGCTTCTGCGATCGCGACAGGCCTTGCGGCAGTTCACGAGGAGACGGGGGCTAGTCCCTGATTTAGAAAAAATGACTTTAGAGAAATGATCTACAAACTATGCTCCGTCAAGACATGATCCCGCGAAATTTACTGTTTTCAGTCGCAGTAATGATTGTGATCGCGATAGCCATGGGCGTTTATGCCTGGCACGTACGAATCCGCGTCGCGAGCGTGCCTTCAGGCTCGGCATCCGGCATCCACGTGGCACCCCCTGCCGCTGGCCCCACCGAACAGGTAACCGTTTACGTCGCCCACGATAACTTTGGCACTTTAAAGGCACAAGTGATTCGCATCCCACTCCCCTCTGGAAGACAAGAGCGGGCCGAAGAGTTACTGCGTGACCTGATCACGCTTTACGATACCAACCCTTCCCCCCACCCATTGGGTCCAGGCTCTGAGTTGCGCAGTGTTTATCTTGTTGACCCGGATCTCGCAGTGATTGACGTCAATGGTGCGTTCGCGACTGGGCATCCGTCCGGCGTTCTTGCCGAGGAACTTACAGTGACATCGTTGATCGAATCGCTATCCGCGAATGTTCCCGGAATCGGGCGAGTTAAGATTCTGGTTGATGGCAAAACGCAGGATACCTTGGCCGGACATGCGGACCTGACGGAGTTCTACGACGTGCGGGCGATCCATCAACTGGCAGGACAGTTAGAGGCCGGGCAGTAGGAGTTAACGGCGACGCAGGTGTCAGTCGTTCAAGTCGTTTCCAGATCTAACTAGTTTTGGCATTGACGTTGCTATTTCCCACCTTCATTTCATTTACAATTTGCGGCCTATGCATTATCGCTCCGATAGCCGAACGCCGGGCCAGATGCGCCCACTAGAAATCATCCCAGACTACATCAACGCCGCTGAAGGCTCAGTTTTAATCAGCGTAGGCAACACACGCGTTATTTGTACCGCGTCCATTGAGGAAACAGTTCCGGCATTCATGCGCAACAGCGGCAAAGGATGGATCAGTGCGGAATACAGCATGTTGCCGCGCTCCACGCTGACTCGCACTCCTCGTGAAGTGAACAAGGGCCGCCCCAGCGGACGCACGCATGAAATTCAGCGATTGATAGGCCGGTCCTTGCGTGCGGTAACGGACATGCAACAGCTGGGCGAGCGAACCATATGGCTCGATTGCGACGTAATTCAGGCGGACGGCGGCACGCGAACCGCTTCCATCACCGGGGCATTCGTCGCCCTCGGTCTGGCTTTGGAGAAACTGGTGCAAGCCGGTACTTTGACCGCAGTTCCCATCCGGGATTTTGTGGCTGCCGTCAGCGTAGGAATTGTGGATGGCGAAATCCTGCTCGATCTTTGCTACGAAGAAGATTCTCGCGCGGATGTGGATATGAACTTCGTCATGACGGCTGGCAATAAGTTTGTCGAAGTGCAGGCCACGGCCGAGCACAAGGTGTTCGATGAAAACCAATTTGCCGGCATGATTGCCCTTGCCCGCGAAGGGGTGCAATCCCTGATTGCAAAGCAACGCGCAATTCTCAGCAGTCTTACGCTCAGACAATAACGCAAGGGCAGTCTAGCCCGGCCTAATCCGCACACGAATTTCCCAATCCCTAAGGCCCCATGTTTGCCGCATTACACGTACCTGATGTAATGGGCGGGGGCGGGTTGGGAGGCGTAGCCCAGGGCATGTTTGTAAAGTCGAAGAAGTCCATCAGAGCGGGCTGGGTATTGTCCCGAGCAGTGAGGTGGGCGGAGGTTCCGATGAAGCGCGTCTCGACGAGCCTGATAATCGCAGTGTGATCCATGGGAATGTGCGAGACGTAGTGCTTCCGCGTAAACGGTGATATCACCATGTTCGGCAATCGAAAGCCGAGCTGAGCGGCGAAACCCTGGATGGCGGGAGCATCTCCGGGATTTACGCCGGGGTCGCCGGGATGCAGGTCACAGTGCAACGTCGGAGGGGCGCCGCCCGGCGGCACGCACGGATTGAACCCATCCGGATTGACCGCGATACTCGATATATCGGTTGTGATTCCCAGGCTCGCATCGGTGAAATCGTTGGTGTGGCCCGGCACCGGCGGCACGTGGTCGTATGGTCCTCCGCCCTCGTCATAGCTCCAGAAAAATATGGAATCCTTGTAGGACGAGGAGCCCATGAAGCTGTTCAGAATGTTCGCGACCTGAGCTTGTCCTGCCTGGATTGATTGGCCTGATCCCGGGTGCTCATCGTTGTTGCTGTAACCAGGCTCGATCCACACGAAACTTGGCAGGGTTCCATTTTGCAAATCGGTAAAATATTGAGAAATCGGCGCGATCTTCGCCGTATCAATGCAGAAATTGTTGTTCGGATCTCCTACCGCTGGGCCTGAATTTTGCGTCGGAGGCGGGCACGGCCCTTTGCTCGGATTTACCGTCAGATAGTTCTGCGAATACTTGAAGTAAGTGAATGTTGTCGCAGGAAATTTAGGGAAGGCCAGAGTACTGACTCCACAGTCACCGTCGTTCCCCGCTGAACATTGGTCTTCGGTCGTGCTGTAATAAATCTTCCACGATACCGATGCATTGTCTAGTTCCTCAAATATGGTTGGAATCGTAAGCAGGACCTGAAGATTATCTTCATTAGAACCGGGATCATGCACCAGACCCTGCGTGGTGCCCCCCGTCATGGTGGCAATCCGGTTAGGAATGCTTTCGCTCGCGACCGGCGAGAACCAGCGATCCGACAACGCAAATTGCGATGCCATGTAGTAGTAGTAGTTCAGCGTGTCCTGATCGTAGTAGCCCATGGCGCGTTGGCCAACAATATCGGTGAAATCGCCCGCGCCCGATTTATCTTTCGCAAAATTCTCTGCGACGTGAACGAAACCATCCATCAACGTTGGGCGCGTGGGTGCGAAATTGAACCGATTCACATCGCCATAACTTTGTACCCAGGCTGAGGAATCGTCGTCAATGCATGTGCTTTTCAGTTTGAACAGACTAAAGCTCTGCCCTTCATCGTCCATGTTGCTGATCTTCGATAGTTTGTCGTCTATGCCGTCCACGTCGTACGTTTTGCCGTCGTCGCCGACGTTAAGGCTGTTTGCGGCCCGGTATGGATTCAACATTCCGAAGTAATTATCGAATGTGTGATTTTCCTGCATCATGAAAAGGATGTGATTCACGGAGCCTTGAAACGTTGGGGCGGGATTTACAGTAACGGTTGTGGTTGCCGTTGCTGTCTTGCCTTTACTGTCCGTCGCAGTCGCCGTATAGATGGTTGTGGCCGCCGGACTCACACTCTGAGTTCCACCGGTTGCCGACAAGGTGTACGTGTTCGAATCCACGTTGTCGGTGATAACCACCTTAGTCGCGTTGGTTGCAGTTACCGTAAGTACGGTAGATTGCCCGACGAAAATGGTCGTCGGATTCGCACTGATCGTAACCCTGGCCGCAGAGTTCACCGTAACGGTTACTTGAGAAGTGGCATTTCCCCCGGGTCCACTCACTGTTAGCGTATAAACGGTGGTTTGGGTGGGAGATACGGTAGTGCCACCGTTCGGGCTGACTTGTCCCACTCCGTTGTCGAGGGTCGCAAAATTAGCGTTGGTGGACGTCCATGCCAAGGCTGTGCTCTGTCCCGAGAGAATCGTGCTCGGGGTCGCCGAAAAGGAATTGACAGTCGGAATCACCGGGACGCCGACCAATCCAACGCATCCCGTCAGAAAGAGCGCGATCAGCGCCAGGAGCAGGCACAAAAGCACCAGCCTGGCACCCGGAATATGAACTCTTTTCATGAGGGTGAAATTTGGTCCCGTACCCGCACTCCGACGCCGATTTCAGGGCTAGAGTTGCTTAGTGGCAAAACAGAACCGGGATCACTCATGTGGTAAGTGGTCCCGGTTCGGGTCTAACCGAAAGTCCCCTAACAACTTACTGGACTGCGAGGACGATCTGAGTTGATGTCGTGTTAGTCCCATACGTTCCGCTAATCGTAATGTTGTAGGACTGGGCCGCGCTGACAGCCGCAGCCTTCTGTGTGGCTGGCGTGATGGTACCTCCTCCGCAAGATGTCAACAAACCGATTGCCATCACCAGAAAAGACAGCATCAGGAGTTTCCACAATTTCTTGCGGGTGAACAGGCTTCCGGAAATCATCAATCCGCCCACCCCAAAAGTGGGGAAGAAGAATGCGTACAGCATTCCCGTCCTGTCCGGCTGCGCCAGCGCTGCGGTTGCCGAAGTGGTCACGATTGTGAGATTTGAGGTCGCACCGCTGGTACCAGCCGGGATGGACGCCGGTGAAAATGAACAAGTAATGCCTGCCGGCAGATTTGCGCAAGATAGAGAGAGAGTGTTCTTCGCGGATCCGCTAATTGTTACCTGTGTTGTGGCGGAATGGCCCCATTGAGACGAAAGGGCGGAAGGAGTCGCGGTGAGGGTGGGCGCGGCCGAACTGCCAGAACCGCCTGATCCCGTTCCCCCCGATCCGGAACCCGAGCCACCACACTGCGCGGTGTACTGCACCCGTCCGGACATCTGGTTGCGCATTGTCGGCCTTCCAATCGCTTGTACATAGGCGCTATAACTGCCAGGGGCCAACGCGTAACTGCATAAATCTAATGACGAGGAGCCGGTAGCGAGCTCATTCAATGACATTAGATTGTTTCCATCGGCGCTAATGTAAACCACGTAATGGTCAATGGTATTTTCGTTTCCGCTGATCTGCCAATTCAGAACACTGCCCGAAAGGCTTGCGGAAACCGAAACACAATTGTCTATTCCGGTTTCTATTTCTGTTCCTTCTTCGTAGTCGTTCCAGGTAACAAGCTGCACCGCATCAAGTTGGTTGGTTGAGTTGTAAAGACTATTGATTTTGTTAAAGGTTTGCAGCCATGTCTGACCGCATTGCTGAGTCATGATGCGGTCTTGTCCCCATGAGGCCAGGGTGTCGTTAAAGCCCTTGTAGGCCGCGCCTATTGTCTCTTCGGTGGGAGCCGCCTTTCCGGCGCCATAAAATTGGGACAGATAGGTCATGCCCTCGTCGGTGACATTCACAATCACCCACGAGTAGCTTCCCCCGCTGACTACATGTGTGAATCCCCCTTTGTGCTGGAAAATGAAGTCGGGATTCGTAGTGCTGGCCGCCTTCACCGCAGCCCAGTCCACCGTGTAGTTAAGGTCCATATCAAAATTTGTAATCACTGGCTGTCCATTCAACCTCATGTAGGCGGGCGATGGAATATAGGTTTGCTCGACGTAATGCACCAGCGAAACCAACGTTTGCTGAGGCGTGCAACCTGCACATGGACTGTTCGCTATTGCTCCCTTATCCACCATGATCGCGAAAGTAAATCCAGGATGCTGCTCAACTTCCGCCATCACGAGTTTTGCGGTTTGATCGGTGAAGTCCGCAGGCCCATACCAATCAATGATGGTGCCGTCCACCCCGCGGCTGATCATGTCCATAATCTGGCGGTGAATCTGTGCCGGATCATGCGAGCTGTAGCCGACCTTAATGTGTTTCGGATCTCCCCACCACGGCATGAAGTGTGCGATGACCTTCGTAGTCGCCCCTGAGTACAGCAAACTGTGGATATCAAGCTTACTTACATTTCCCGCGCCCGCATTGCCATTCGTTTGCGCAAGGAACGAGTCAGCAGCACTCGTATTGTTGCCGGTTTCCGTGGCTAAGGTGGTCGTGGGATTAATCGGCAGGTTCTGTGCCGCAAGACTCGTGGTCATCACCAAAGCCATAGCAAGGATAATCATTCGGGAATGCATTCTCATCTCCTAGGGTTTTCAGACCAGCCGGAATCGCGGATGGTCAAAATCGTTCACAAAAACAAGGGCCCGGAAGCATCACCACCGAAACTTCAGAATGGCTGGAATACTGGGAAGGTAGGGTATTTAGCTTACGAGAGCAACGAAAATATACAGTGATTACTGTATTAAGTACAGTTAACCATGTATAAGATTCGTAAGGTGTTTACCCTAGTTCAACGAAATTACTACCCCAAGTCTCGAAAACTCTTGATATTCGGGACGATGTCCAGCCAAAAAGATTTGGCGGTCCCTACCGAACGAGGAGAAATACATCCACCCTGCTGGATGTTTTGATTGGTGGTTTTATTGTTGTCTTAACCACGCGAGCGGAGCGATCTCATCTTTCCAGGATTGCCCTGTTGCCCGGTCATTGGAAAAACTAAACTAGACCGGTCTCAGTAACCCTGATCGCTTCAGTTGAATTCAGGTTAGCTTCCCTGCGATTGGGGCGCAAGGAATCTATAGCATTGAGGGTAACGAAGGTGCTTGGCCGCAATTGGCCTAGCAGTTCCATCGGAAGTCGGCGTCTCCGCAAATTCCAACGGAATCTTTCTAAGGTCGCTAAGGTCGCAACCCTAACTTTGCTCTCGAAGCTTTTAAGTTTTCAACAGCCATCTCTTCAGCCTAACCCTGAATCAAAATCGCAATCGAACAAATGAAACGACCGCGCCGCTTCGAAGACTGTTTCTGGCTTACATATTTTGCGAATGCTAAAAAAATTATCGGAGGAAAAAATGGCAGATAAAACTTTCAAAGATCTTTACATGGACGAGCTGCGGGACCTGTACAACGCCGAAAATCAACTTGTCAAAGCGCTTCCTAAGTTGGCCAAAGCGGCGACTTCGGAGGAGTTAAGCTCCGGTTTCGAAGAACACCTCGAGCAAACTAAGGCACACGTGCAGCGGCTCGAACAGATATTCGAGTCACTGGGCGAGAGCCCGAAAGGCAAAAAGTGCGCCGGCATGGAAGGCCTGGTGAAGGAAGGTTCTGAAATGGCGGATGAATTCGAGGGCAGTGTCCTCGATGCTGGCCTGATTTCCGCGGCTCAACGTGTCGAGCATTACGAGATCGCGGCTTACGGCAGTGTTATTGCTTTCGCCGAGTTGCTCGGTGAATCTGAGCAGCAATCGCTCTTAAACGAGACCTTGCAGGAAGAAAAAGAAACGGACGAAAAGCTTACCGAACTTTCAAAAGAAATAAACGTTCAAGCGAACGAGGGGACTGAAGCGAGTGAACAATCAGAAGAGAGTGTCGAAGCCCCCGGCCGTCAAAAAAGCGCCAAGCGAAAAACCGGAAGAGCTGCCTAGGTTTTCGCCGTGTGACGAACTTTCCCTTGACTAAATTAGAGCGGTCACGAATGGTCGCTCTAATTTTTTTCCGTCGAGAAGCAGATTTGGCCGGCGCGTTCCAGGCACAGTGCCGCATAGCTGTGCAGTCGCGATGTCATCAGCCGTTAGAGAAAACCTACGGGAGTAAGTCACCGAACAAAGCGTAGACTCGAGGCTCCGGGTGATCGAATTCCCATTCAATCAAATGGGAATGCGGAGCTATGTAGTTCAAGCCGCCGTCCTCATTAAAGATCGGTTGATGGCAGGTCGAGCCATCGCAATCGTCCGCGGCTTCGATTCGAACACAGAGATTTGATATACGAACGCTGTGGGGGGACACAGGGATTTTCATGGGCAAAATAATATCTCAACACCGTAAGCGTTTCTACAGTTTTTTTTCTGAAATTCTGAGGTTTGTCCCTTATTGACATTGCAGCTTTACTTGCCGCCTGACAAGAGCCGCTTTCCCGCCTTTCCAACATCCATTCCGAACGAGGGATGATGATAATCTCCGCTAATCTTGACGGGCACATCCGCACCCCCGACCCCGCTTTTTCTTGAAGAAAGGATCCAGCATTTTCAAAATCACCGCTTTCGCGCCGTGCGAGGTGTCAGAAAGATCTGAATCCATCTTCAACGCCCCGTGCAGATCAATCTTCTCGCTGATCAAATTATAAGTGCCATGCATTTGTGCATGTGCACCCGGAATAGAAAAAGAAAGGTTTGAGAATGTGGCAGTGCCATACTTCAGGACGACATGGCCTCGGAGATCAGAAACGACAGGCGGAGGAACCTCCGGAGTGGTTTCTTTCTTTCCATCTTTGGACTTCACGTGTTCGCGCTGCTCAGTTAAGGCGTTTTGACTTAGCTGGTCAACTTTCTCCTGAGTACTCGAACGGGTGAAATTGCTGTCGCTAATGCCGAAATCTCCTGACAACTCGACCTTTTTCAGAAAGCGCTCAGCACCGGGAGGCAGGACGGCTCTCCCTTTGAAATTCACTTCCCCCGCCATCGGTGGCCGCGCCTCCGTGGTGAAGAGCCGCAAAATATCTTCGATCCTGCCATTTCGATCTTCCAGATCAATTGTGGCGGTCTTTCCCTTCTGGCCAGAAGCACCGGCTACTTTGCCTTTGGAAATCACTTTGGTCTTTAAAAACTGACTTGAGACCTGGCTTAGAAAGGTGTCTCCATTGACCCCGTCCACGTATGCATTGAACTCAGAGTTCAATGCCACCTGGTGTCCGCTTCTCGCGACCTCAAATGCCGGAATACTGATTTTCCCAGCCACATCAATATGCTGCAAAACGCCGCCGAATTTTCCCTGCGAAGAAAGTATTCCCGCGATGCCTTCAAAGGTTCCAAGATCCGCATTTTCAAACGTGTAATTGCCCATCACCGCAGTCTGTGCGCCCCGCCATGGACCAAACTGCCCGGAAGCGACAATTTCGCCGGGCGGTTCCGGGTTTGAAAGTTTGGCCGAAAAATGTATAGGACGGATCGCGCTAGCGGGGCCCAAACTAAGTTGGTGGATTCCGAACTCTACGGGTGGCTTCCCATCTTCTTGTCGCGGAACATCAAGGACAGCGTTATAAATATCAATCTCGCCAATGCTGGCTGACGCCGAGTTCAGTCCGTTGAATTTCTCTTTTGATCCCCTCGCCGGCACATAGACATGCATGCCATCGGCGCGAATCCTGCTGATGTGGCTTCCGAGCAGACCTAAATAGTTGCTCTCGATTGTGAGCTTTTCAACGGTGACGAATGGGGATGTGTTCGGGGCCAGACGATAAGTAATTCCTTCGGCAATGCAGCCGGGGTGCAGAAAATAAGTCTGGTGAAAACTTCGAATCTCGACTTTTCCGGAGGCGGCTTCTTCAAGATCCCCAATAATTGCCGATTCTCGAAACGGCCATCGAACCGCCAGAAGAACACCGGCAACTACCACAACCAATAGCGCCACGATTCCGGAGGCGCGTAATATCTTTTTTCGACCAAATCGAGACTTAGAGCCAGACTCTGATGGACGGGCGGTCGTGTGTAATGCGGGCATGAGGGAGGGTCGCATCGAACCAATACTCTTGGAGGCTCAATCCGGCCCGAGGGTTGTGGCATTTTCCAGCTTATATCAGACTCGGCGGGGTGTGCTCCCCATCACGCTCGTCCGGGGGCGAATTTGACACAGTAGATGAGCCCGCAGATCAGAAGGACAGCTCCCCACCAGACGCTGGCATGCAGGTTGAATAAAACTACGGGATTTGCGGGTGTGTTGAACACTTCCCAAATGCCAGCGCCACAAATCAGAATTCCGTTCACCAACAGTGATAATCCGATGAAGAACCAAATCGAAATAACCCTATCGCTCATGCTCTCACCCGGCCCTTCTTACCAGAAGATAATGTTGAGAATGAAGAAAATTATTATCACTACGGCTGCCCAGAATAGAGGTTTCTCATACAGCGGGACAGTGCCAACAGAGGGAATAGGGGTTAACCCGTAGACCAACCCCGTCAATTCCGCATCTGTCTTGCGCTTGGTCAGAAGACTCACCACCACGGTCACGATCACGCACACGATGAAAGACCACAACGCTTGATACATGTCCTGGGCGAGTTTCTGTGCATCCGCCGAGAGGGCTACGTAACGAAGCGCAGTGGGATCTACCTTAACCCATGCCCACATGCTGACTGACGAGAGAGTTCCGCAAAGTAATCCCCAGAAACCGGCCGGACCCGTCGCCCGCTTCCATAGCATTCCCAACAAAACTGTCCCGAACAGGGGAGCGATGAAAAAGCTGAACAGCGACTGTACATAATCCATGATACTGGCGGAGTGCATGACCAGATACGCGGTTCCTACGCTAATCAAGACACCGATAATTGTGGTCCACCGGCCCATGTTTACGTAATGATGATCGCTTGCTTTGGGGTTCATTAACGGGCGGTAGATGTCATAAGTCCAGACGGTGGTAAACGCACTGACATTGCCGGCCATCCCCGACATAAAGCCGGCAATTAGCGCGGTAATACCCAGGCCCAACAACCCGGGACCGCAATATCGAGCAAGCATCAATGGAAGAACGTCGTTATAGCTATGGCCTCCGGTAACCGCGGCAACTGACTCCGGCACCAGTTTCACGGGCAGCACAGCCAGACCCAGCAGGCCAGGCAATATGACGATGAATGGCACCATCATCTTGAAGCCCGCGCCGATGATCGGTGCCAGTTCTGCGCTGCGTAAATCTTTGGCTGCGAGAATACGTTGCACTACCAGAAAGTCAGTCGTCCAGTACCCCATCGAGATAACCGCACCCAAGCCAAACACAATGCCCGTCCAATGGATTCCCATAGGGTTTGTGTTGAAGTGCCCCAAGCCAGACCACAGGTGCACATACTGCTCTGAGGCTCTCTGTGTGATTTGAACCTTGAGGTTGCTCCAGCCGCCAGTCTCGTACAATCCGAGAATCGGAATCAGCAGCGCTCCCGCCCAGATCAAGAAAAACTGTAAAACCTCATTGAAGATCGCCGAGCGCAACCCGCCCAGCGCAACATAAATCGCAACTGTAAGCGACGAAATCCAGATGCTGAAATTGAGGTCCCAACCCAGCACAATTTGCATGACCTTCGCCATCGCAAACATGTTGACACCGCTCATCAGCACGGTCATGAATGCGAAAGAAATAGCGGACAAAGCCCGCGCGGGCTCGCCGAAACGCAACTTCAAATATCCCGGGACCGAGTGGGTCTTTGAGATGTAATAAAACGGCATCATGACCAGCGCCAGGAACAGCATCGCCGGAATGGCGCCAATCCAATACCAGTGCGTCGCTAGAATCCCGTACTGGTAGGCGGAACCTGCCCAACCCATTAACTCTAGCGCACCGAGATTCGCGGAGAGGAAACTGAGTCCCGCTACCCACGCAGTCATCTCGCGGCCAGCCATGAAAAAATCCTCGCCCGTGTTGGCTCTACCACGCAGGTAAAAGCCAATCGCCAAAACAAGGGCGAAATAGAAGGCAACAATTGCAACGTCAACGCCAGACAAATGCACAAGTCTGGCCGGGACTACCATCGCCAAAAATGGAATCATTCGTTTTTTCCTTGCTGCATGGGAAGTATCAATTCAACTCAATCTCGAAAATCGCGCAAAAAAATACGAGGGGTCCGAAACCGCTCGCCCCCCACGCAAACGACGGAAAGTAAACGTTAACTCCGTAAGCGTTAACATCCCTCAGAAAAAATAATGCATTTTACGTCCGAATGGTTGTACTCCGGGCGTTCAAATCATGTCAAGGACTTTGGTTATTCCGAAGGTTGCCAGGGGCGGAAAGAGTAAATATCTTGTGAGGATTGCTGGTACTATCGCGTCCCGGTTTCGAGAACTGTGTCTCCGGCTTCTTCCAACAGCTCTTTCGATGCGTTTAATTCAGAGGATTGCCTTTGCAGAAAGAAATCAAGATTGCCTCGCATCACGAGATGGGGTGCAAGTGTGAAATGACTGGGCGGATTTCTCCCTTCCACCAGGAACTCGTATAAATTTCTGAATGCCACCCGGCCTTGCGTTCGAGGGCGCTGGTAGATGGTTGCAATCACCGCGCCGGATCTGATCTCGGTGACCAACTCCGGAAACAGGTCTGTAGTGATGATGGTTAGTTTGCCCAAAATTCCCGCGTCGCGGGCGGCTCGAAGTACAGGAATTGAGGCTTCCGTAGTGATGTACATCCCGGACAAGTCTGGACAGGAATCGAAAAGCTGGCGGCACTTCTCATACGCTATTGGCTCAACGTCATGATCTTCAATCGGCTTTTCCAGCCGCATGTCGGGATACAGAGAAGATAAGGTGCTCTCAAAGGCTCGGTACTTATCCGCGTGCTCAGAGATTCCAATGTCGCTCAGAGTAACTGCAACCCTGCCGGTTCCGCGCATCCATCTTCCTAGCAAATCCGCCGCCAGCGCTCCGCTGGCTAAATTGTCGGTGGAAACCACCGCCAACCGGTCTGTATTCGGTGCGTCAGTAGCGACGCAGACCGTTGGAATGTGGAGTCGAGATGCTGTTGAAATATAGAGACGCAGTTTTTCAACCCTGCTTGGAAAAACAATGATTCCGTCTGCTCGCGCGTTCAAAGCTGCCTCGAATGCTTCTTCGTCTCCCTCATCAAGCTGGGGATACGTGCGAAATACGACCTCGACATTTTCCATCGGAAGCGCGCGCGCTTCTTCCATTATTCCAGCCCGCACATCGTCCCAAAACGAGGTGGTTCCCTTTAATGTATTGACGGAGATTTTAATGCCTCGCCCAGACGCCAGAAAACGGGCGGCGAGGTTTGGACGATACCCGAGCGACTTCGCTACACTCAGAACCTTTATCTTTGTATCCGCGTTTATTCCGGGATGATCGTGCAGCGCCCGATGCACCGTGCCGGTGGAAACCCCAAGGGCGTTCGCTATATCGAAGAGGGTTACTTTCTTATTCATAACCAAAGCCATCCAGACTATTACATTTTAAGCGCCCACGCTCACTAATTCGTTTGGGTCATATATCTGAAATCCGGCGAGCACGACTAGCATTTCCCTAATCCTGTGCATTCGGGCTAATGCTTCCGAAAACCGATCTGTTTCGTAAATCGGGGTCGGATTGAGGGCCGAGGAATCTAAGCGCTGCCAGTTGTGCACACACCGTCCAAACCGCGAGTCGCGTAGAACGAGGCGGCAGTCGAACCGGATGGCTATTCACCCATCACTTTCACAATCACTCTTTTGTCTCGCTGTCCGTCGAATTCCGCGTAAAAGATGCGCTGCCATCGGCCCAGATCGAGCTTCCCTGCGGTTATCGGAACAATCACTTCATGATGTATGAGCAGTGCCTTGAGATGGGAATCGCCATTATCCTCGCCGGTCTCGTGATGTTTGTATTCTTTCCTGAACGGAGCAAGGCCCTCAAGCCACTGATCAATGTCTTCGATCAATCCCGATTCATTGTCGTTCACGTAAATTCCAGCGGTGATATGCATGGCGGAGACCAGTGCCATGCCCTCGTTGACGCCACTGGCTGCAACGACTGCTTCCACCTGCGGCGTGATATGAACGTACTCCCGGTGCTTCTTGGTGTGAAAGGTTAAATATTTAGTGGTTACTTTCAAAGGATTCCTCTCAGAACGAAGTCTAAGTGCTTCGGAGCCACGAGCCTCGCCGTTATTCCAGCAGTATATTGACTCAGATCGGATCGTACTCCCGCAAGAAAGCGTCCCACTGAGATATCCACTGCACGTTTTGTCGGGCTCATGGAGAATTGGTAAAAAGTCATATACTGAGGAGAATAGCGTCAAAATTTCGAAGCGGAAGGCAGTGAATAAAAATGACGAAAATCCTCCCTCCTGGAACCGTAGCACCTGACTTCACACTCAACGTCACTCCAGATCAGAAAATCAGCCTGCGTGAATTGCGTGGCAGACCGGTGATTCTGGCTTTCTATCCCGCGGATTGGAGTCCGGTGTGCGGAGATCAAATGGCGGTTTACAACGAAATTCTGCCGGAGTTTCAGAAGCACAATGCCGAACTGATGGGCATTTCCGTGGACGGACCCTGGTGCCACGCGGCATTTGCCAAAGAACGGCATTTGCATTTTCCTCTGCTGGCTGACTTTGAGCCCAAAGGTGAAGTGGCTAAGAAGTACGGAGCCTACCGTGAGAAGGACGGCTTCTGCGAGCGCGCACTGTTCGTGATTGATCAAGATGGAAAAATTTCATGGAGCTACGTTTCGCCGGTCGCGGTGAACCCGGGAGCCGAGGGAATTTTGCAAGCGCTGGAAGATTTGCAATCCGCAGGCACCAGAGAATCCGCCTAAGAGAAGGAGAAGAAGTCATGGCTACTCTAAGAGTTCCTGTCACAAGCAACGACCACATTCAGGGCAGTGAAGACGCTGCGGTTACCCTCGTCGAGTATGGCGACTACGAATGCCCCCATTGCGGCGTGGCTTATCATGTCGTCAAACAATTGCAGAAGCATTTTGGGCCCGCCCTTAGGTTTGTTTTCCGGAATTTTCCACTTGCTGAAATTCATCCGCATGCTGAATCGGCTGCGGAGGCAAGTGAATTCGCCGGAGCGAACGAACGCTTCTGGGAAATGCACGACGGCATCTTTGAAAACCAGCAACGTCTCAGTTCGAAACTTTTGTTTGAGCTGGCCGCGGGCATTGGCTTATCCGGTGAAAATCTACGCGAATCGCTGGCAAGTCATGAATACGCGCCCAAGGTGCGGCAGGACTTTATCGGAGGTGTGCGCAGTGGCGTGAATGGCACTCCAGCATTTTTCATAAACGGCATCCGGCACGACGGAGCTTACGATTTTGAGAGCCTGGCAGCGTCAATTGCCCGGATCTTACAATTGAAAAAATCCGCGTAAATCCTGCGGCTGGCAGAAGGAGTCTAGGCGTGAAAATAGGATTCGTTGGTCTGGGAAGCATGGGGTCGGGCATGGCTCGGAACTTAATCAAAGCGGGCCACGCTTTGACGGTCTACAACCGAACGAAAAGCCGAGCTGAGGAATTGCGGCCGCTGGGTGTGAAAGTCGCGGGAACTGCGGGCGAAGCTGCTTCTGACGCAGAAGTGCTGATAACCATGCTCGCCGACGATCACGCTCTAGAAGCCGTAGTTCTTGGCCCCGGCAATATCCTCGAATCCCTTCCCACTTCGGCGGTTCACGTCGGCATGAGTACGATCAGCGTAGCCTTGTCCCGCAGGCTTTTCGCGCTTCATAGGGAAAAGCAGCAGCACTATGTTGCCGCGCCAGTGTTCGGCCGTCCCGACGCGGCCGCCGCCGCCAGGCTGTTCATAGTTGCCGCCGGCCCATCTGATCAAATTGAGCGTTGCCAGCCTTTATTCACCGCCATCGGTCAGAAAACATTCGTTGCGGGCGAGGAAGCATTCGCCGCCAACGTATTCAAACTGGCCGGAAATTTTATGATCAGCACAGTAATTGAGAGTTTGAGTGAAGCCTTTGCTCTTATTCGCAAGAGCGGGCTGGATCCGCACAAGTTCTTGGGAGTCCTGACGGAATCACTGTTCGCATCTCCCGTATACAAAAATTACGGCGCCATGATCGCGGCTGACAAGTTCGAGCCAGTGGGATTTAAATTGCCTCTTGGACTCAAGGACAACAAGCTGGTTCTCACTGCCGCGGAAGATGTCGCGGTCCCGATGCCGATGGCGAACCTTGTCCATGACCGGTTCGTGACTGCGATTGCACAAGGGATGAGCAATAGCGACTGGGCTGCGATCGCGCGCATCTCAGCTCAGGACGCGGGTCTGAAGCCTGACTCGATTGGGACATCCTTGATGGACAAATCAAAGACCGACTCAACCGGATTTCAGGCCGCTGATTGAGTTGAAGGGAGTCTTCTTCATGCTGTCAGCAACGACTAATGATTACTCCCCCATGGGTAGGCGATCTAAAAAAACTTCGGCTGATTAACGATCGCCAGTTCTCCGCCGCTCTGCCTGGACCCACAATAAGAATAAAAAGCGATATATACATACGCGACGAGATCGCGGGTGATTCTCCCTGGACGAAAGGAAGCTGACGCGCCTTTCCATGGACTGGTTGGCGATCTAGCGGCGCGCTAAGTCGGGGAGCGCCTGCATCCCGCCATCCTGGCAAAGTCCCATCGTTGCACCTGGGTTGTATCCCGCCAGACACACTGTCTACGCCTGAACTCAGTTCAGCGCCCACACCTTGCCGCTAAAAGTAGCATATTCAATGCGATAAGTGCGGCCCTCAAGATGCCATCTCCAAAGTATGAAGACGGAGGCGGCGGACATGAACCGAAAATCAGCTCAAGCGCTAAACGTGAAGTGGTGGATTTTGCCCCTGCTCCTTACTTTCGCAGTGCCTCTCCCATTCAGCCAAATAGCAAATGCCCAGAGTTCCGTTCCAAACGTCAGCAACCGGACGCCTCGCCAGATATTGGTGAGCGTGCCCGACCGTATGCTTGCGGTCATCGAGGGGGGAAAGGTGATTCGCACGACAAGCCCAGGTCTTTGCGATGTATCGCGGCTTGTGCGGTTACAAACAACACACATTCGCTGAGATTGGAGCGTATTTCGGTTTCAGCGCACAACGTGCGCAAGCGATATTCAAAGCAACCTTCGCGCCGTTGCGAAATGATCCAGCACTAGAAATGCTTTTCGAGTTGACCAACTAAAAGGAGAACCAATTGGCGACCGCCACATTTAGAGCACCTACCAACACAGGAGTGATGAACATGGAAAATAGCAACATCAAACCCCGCAACCTTTCACCGGCTGAGTTACAAGAGGTCGTGCGAAAGGTCCACGCTTTACGCAGAGTAGCAAGACCACAGGCTTCAACACCTTGAACACTATCGTGCAAGTGCTGAAGCCACTCTCAGAGGACGATCTAATCGCGGTCGGTGAAGCACTCATACTGAAGCCGAACGAAAAGACCCGCCTTAAATCTTCCGAAGTTGCTGTCTTACGTAACGACTCAGACGGCAACAAAGCCTAACCAACAAACCACATGCAGCAAAGAACAATCTGTGCAAGGGAGACGAACCCTTTAATGCCTGATTGCAAGAGAAAAACGAAATGCAAGAACAAACAAACATCACGCACATTTGGCCTTACAGCAAAATTGTAAATCCAGAGGCCCAACCGTTCTCTGATGAACGTGAAAGTGATGTGTGGGACGAACTACGCGAGTTGACTCTTGATGATGAAGTCAGGGGCAAGATATGTGTCGCCCTTCATGACACTCTGAATCACACAGCCAGTGCCAACGCTTTTAACCATGAGCTACTGAGGGAAACAGTCGCTAACAACCGTGTGTCGTTCTACAGGCCCCGTGAAGTTGAGTTGAACATCCATCGGCCCGCAATTGCCGCAAGGAGTGTTCAGCCTTTCCGCAGTGTGGATGAAGAGTTTGCGCTAGGCCTAATGGGTGGAAGAAGTACCGGACACATCCGCCCCAATCGTGATTCCTGCGAAGGAAGCCCGCGACGTGAAAGAGAAACGGATTGTTGCTTTCCATCTCGGATCAAAACCGGACGCCGAATTTGTTGTTAAACAACATCGAATCCATGAAATAAGCGCCTTGGTCTTGTGGTATCCCGACGAGTCGCAGCATTTGCGACACCTCTCGTTGTTAGCGAAGCTTGACCTACCCATTTATATCTTCCATTGCGACTATCGGGCTGACAAGTACGGAGTAGAACGCGAAGGCGGGTCTGGAAGTTGGCAAACTCGCTTCCATTCAAAGAGTGAAGCGTTAACCATTCCTGAGGATGTTGACGTGGTTGTGCGTGGACTCTGCAATGTGGGCAGTGTTTCGATGTGGGGTGCACTCCCGAAACACGGCAAAGTTACCTGTCCTTTCTCTGATGAAGGCACTGCTATCAGGAAAGTCGTGGTTGGATTATTTCAGGGGTCCCAAGCAAAGCGTGTGGTTTACCTCGTACCGGGAGTTGGTTTACGCGGCGTGATGAAACGGCTTCGCAAGTTGTTGATGGTTGATTATCTCTACGATTCGGCAACGAATCCTGAAGGACGGTTGTTCGTACAAACCCTGTCAAGCAGAGACAAGCTGAAACTTGATGATGCTGTTCTCTTGCAGGCCGTGCAGGATAAGACGTGTTTGTTGACCCCATTATCCGGTACATCGAAGGAGAAGAGAACAACGCATCAGACCAACGCATTCTGTCCAACAAGTTGCTTGCCTTGATAGGTGCTGAGGCCCGCTCAGTGTGGTGCGCCCACCATTCCCCTAAAGCATTCAAGGATGTGACCGACATCACAACTCAGAATGTTCTCCGCGGTACAGGTGAATTCGCGGCCTTTCCTGACCTCATCTTCGGTGTGTTGAAAACGAACGATGAAACATCACGTTACTACATCAAGTGCACGGATGCCCGTGATGATGATGAATACCTTGGCGACTTTGAAGTTGAGATGCGGCCTTGGATTGATGAAACGGGGGATATGAAGCTGGTTGACCGAACCCGGCACAGGAACCCCATTACGAGAGCAAAGACGCAACACCAGCAAATCAGGTCCAAAGGTAGACCCTGAGAGGCAGGCGAAGATTGATTTTGTTAAGGGTCTGGATGGGTCACTTCAGGACAAAGTTGAGGCAATGAACGAGAAGTTTGGAAGCGATCACGTCAAGTCAACCGTAGCGGGATGGTTGAAGAAAGCAAAATCTTTCGATTCAAATCAAGGAGAATAATCAACATGGGAACTACCAATAAACGAGAAGTTGCCAAACGTTTGAAAGAAGAAATCTGGAAAACAACAGACCCGAAACTAATGGTTGAATTAACAAGGCAACTCGCTGCGATTTCACCAAAAACAACACGTCGCAAACGCAAGCCTGTTGAGAAGCCCGCTGAGCGGTTAAAGAAAAATCGTTCTCTCCGCGAAATCTACACAGGTTCCGTATATGACGCGATGTCCGATGATAAGTTGGTCATCCATCACTTGGTGTTGCAGATTGAAAAAAAGCAGAAGACCACTGGCACACAGTTCGCGAACTTAACCCAAGCCGAGCAAGCCGCTTGGAGCGCAGAGTTTCTTGAAGGTTTTAAGGAAGCAGCGGAGGTTGATTAAAAATGGAAAACCCATTGACCCAATCAACGATGAAGCTTAACGAGGTCATGCCTGATGGATTTTGTGCAGAGCCTCGCATCCTTTCCAACGAAGTGTGGAAGTTGCGCTGCGAGGTTGCCGCGATGAAGGAAGCGTTGTCGCGGTTGGTAGAAGCTGTCAACCAGAAAGTCGGCTGAAATATATTGGCTAACATTTCAAATAGGAAAGTCACTCCGCATAGGGCGTGAAGAAACGTGGGGATGTTCGGCCACTTGAACACAGTTGTGACAGACAAGGCATTGACGATATAACTTGGTGCAACCCTGCCCTTCCACACCCATCGGTGCTGCGATTTGTTGGGAAAAACACTTTGCGCAAAGTGCCTGCTTAGGGTTGTCCTTGGCAAACCAGAATGGGGTACGGAACTCATAATGATCTCTTTTGAAGCGAAGCTTCTCTCGAAGTTCGCGGTTTTCGTCTTCGAGTGACGCAGCCGACTGTTTAAGATCGTGCAAGTTGTCTAATATCGCTTCGACCTGTTGCTTGGTTTCACGATCCTTCAGCCCTTTCCAGACTTCGTTGAGTTTTTTCGAGATGTCCGCTGCCGACTTTACAAGGCTCAGGGTACTTGTGATTGTTGATATTGGTTCCATAAGTGCGATTTTACAGCGTCCGAACTAGCAGTGAAAGTGATGGTGAGATTTGAACCTCAGTTCCCCGTGGACTGAGGCAGGGCAACAGGTGCTCAACCTGCCCCAAGCAAGGTAGCCGCTTCCCATCTTTAGCGGACCCCCAAGAGAAAAACAAATCAGAAAAACTCTTGGAGAGATCATGCCCGATTCAGAATTCTCAACACCCATCACGATGGGTGATTTACAGCGCGACCAACTTCCAGTAGAGTGCTGCGAAGTTGCGTCGGATCAACGGCGAAAGGGACGAAAGTCAATGAGCCGACGATCTGGACAGAGAGGTCATGTTGTTAAGAAGGGCAATGCATGGCACGTCCGGTTTTTTGTTGATCTGCCGGGGCAGGACGCACGGAAGAAAAAATCGGTGCTAGTCGGACCATGCACAGGACCCAACAAACTCACAAAGACTGAAGCGCAGCGCAAAGCTGCTGAGGTCATTACCTCGCTCGGGGTGAATACGGAAGAACACCTCGAACGAGCCATAAACCCGGTCACATTCAAGCAGCGTGTTGAATGGTGCCGGGAAAACAAATCGGCATGGACGGAAGGGAAACCAAGTTCCATTCTGAGTATGGAAAATCAACTCGCAAAACACATCTTGCCAAGGTTCGGGGATTGGCCTCTGCACATGGTTGATGAAACCCACGTGCAAGAGTTCATCTCGCACCTCAAAAGAACCACGTTTGAAATGAAGAAGCCCAATGGGGGCCTCATCAAAACGTACAAGACTGAGCCGCAAGACGATTTCAAACATCGTCGGTGTGGTGAAGTTGGTTCTTGGCAAGAAGGCGTGGGCAACGTGGGAGTTGGATTTAGGGAAGCCGCAAAAGCCACAGCAACCCTATTTCACCGATGAACAGTTGCAGCGGATCATCAACGGGTCTGAGGGGCAGTATCGTGTGCTCTTTGCTCTGCTTGCGGGAACCGGGATGCGAATCGGAGAAGCGGCAGGGTTGCGAGTGAGCGATCTGGACCTAATCAACCACGTGATAACCGTGCGCCGTGCGGTGTGGAATGGGATCGAACAATCCCCTAAAACGCAAAACGCGATGAGGGAGATTGATATTGATCCGGCTTTGGCGGGGATGTTGAAGCTACACGTGATGGGAAAGACCGGACGTGTGTTTGAGTCACAAAACGGAACCCCCATCAGCGGTCAAAACATCCTCAAACGGGTGCTGCATCCGCTTCTTGCAAAATTGGACATCCCAAAGGCCGGGCTTACACGCTTTCCGGCATTCGCGGGTGACCATGCTGCGGAAAAACAGGCACACCTGTAGATTTGCAGTTGCAGTGGATTGGGCATTCCTCTTTGCAAACAACAGACAGGTACTCACACACTGATCAGGAACTTGAGTATCGGCGGCTAGCTGCTTGCAAGGCGGGGCTTAATTTCGTTGTTGGACCCAACTCAGCCAACTTTGGACCCAACTGATGAGGCCCGTAAACTAATTGAAAGAATTGGTTGCGGGGGGTGGATTTGAACCACCGACCTTTGGGTTATGAGCCCAACGAGCTACCAGACTGCTCCACCCCGCGAATTGATCATAACAATCGCATTCCATAGCGTCAATTGATGGCAACCTCCAACGGGAACCAGGCGCGGCGAATTCCCAAGATTCTCGAGACACACTCGGATAACGATCGCAATGGATTTTCTTTCGTCGAACTTTCCGCGCGAATCGGCAAGCGGCACGGATCAGCCATTTTTCATCTTCAGCTCGCGTCTCCACTACTGTGTGACAAGAGACCCGTTACTTTTTTTGCAGCATTGTGAATCGTGGACATCAGTTTCCCACTCTTACTTACAAGCATTTTTCTTGTCATGTCCACTGCAAGTCCTACATCCCGTTGGAGTGTGATTCTCGCGTTCGGATTGGTTTATTTTTTCTGGGGATCAACCTATCTGGCCATTGATGTCGCGGTGGAACGCATACCTCCGGCCTTAATGTGTGGCACACGGTTTCTGATTGCAGGCGTTTTTATGCTTGCATTCTGTGGGATTAGGGGACGCACAATTGCACTTTCATGGGGCGAACTCGCGCGGATGGCTGTAGTCGGGGTGCTGCTGCTCGTGGGCGGCAACCTCACTCTCGCTTATGCGGAAACTCACATCGGATCGGGACTTGCGGCCCTGATTGTCGCGATTATTCCGCTGTGGTTCCTGCTATTGGACAGGTTGATATTGGGCGATCACCGCGTACCGTTCCTCGGAAAAGCGGGCTTGGCCTTGGGCATCATTGGAATGGTTGTATTGTTGTGGCCCGACTTGACCGCCACCAGTACGCTCGGGCGCGGGCAGTTATGGGCGTGCATGAGTTTACTCGCAGGCGCGTTTAGCTGGGCCCTCGGTTCGGTATTGGCGAGGAAATGGAAGTCGGCCGAAACAGACCCATTTTCCGCTACCGCATGGCAAATGATTGCGGCAGGAGTGGCGTGCCTTCTTATCGCCGCGGCCTTGCGCGATTTCTCCCTCGCTGTGTGGACTCCACGGGGAGTTAGCGCCGTCTTGTATCTCGTTACCTGCGGGTCGTGGATTGGATACACGGCTTACATATGGCTTTTGAACCATGTTTCCACATCGAAGGTTTCGACTTACGCTTATGTGAACCCAGTAGTGGCGGTGTTTCTAGGATGGTTGGTGCTGCATGAAAAAGTTGACGGATACATTCTGGCAGGAAGCGCAATCGTGATCGCGTCGGTCGTGTTGGTAACCAGCGCCAAAGTGAAGTCCCGAGTGAAGGTTGAAACGGTGCCAGCCTTGGCGGTTGGAGAGTGACGACGACACCAACCGATCTTCCACATGCGATCTTCCACATGAATGGTAGGCTAGACACTCCGAATTTTTTCTATGGCAAATTGCATCAGTTGCGGGCGTGAACTGCGAACGTCGCTGTTTGGCAGCCGGGGCAATGTCTGCCAGGACTGCCGCGCGAACGCGATTGACATGCACATGGCTGGCTCGACGGCAACACCCATGCCCCGGCCTCGTGCAGCATCTCGGGAATTCCCTCCTGTGACCACCGTACTGGTGGGCATCAATGTGGCAGTGTTCGTCATGATGCTGTTTTCGGGAGTGCCTCTCGAGAATCCCACCATTCAGCAATTGCTTAAATGGGGCGCGGATTGGGGACCGCTATCGCTCGGAGCACAGCCCTGGCGAATTTTGACCTCTAACTATCTTCATATCGGAATCATTCACATTGGCCTGAACATGTGGTGTCTGTGGAACCTTGGCATTCTGGCGGAGCGAATCTTCGATCGCTGGACGTATGTGCTGACATACACCGCTTGCGGTATCGCGGGCAGTTTGGGGAGTCTGTGGTGGCATCCCGGGGTTGTCGGGGCCGGCGCTTCGGGAGCTATCTTTGGGTTGGCGGGTGCGCTGATCACTGCGCTGTATCTGGGAAAACTTCCAATTCCGAAACAAGCCATGCGGGGCACTATGAAGAGCCTGGTCGCATTCGCAGGCTACAACTTATTGTTCGGAGCCGTGGGCGCCGACATTGATAATTCCGCACACGTTGGAGGACTGGTCACGGGACTCATTCTTGGCGCACTTTTGGCCAGGCATCTGACCGATTTGCCAGACGTGCGCAGCCGCTGGAATTTAGGGATTTTCGCGGTGACAGCCGTAATCTTGTTCCTGTTCTTCAATGCTTTGAAACACGCGAATAGCAGCGTCCCTCGGTTGCCGTCCGCCAGCCACTACTCAGTTCCCTCTTCACCATCGGCGCCAGTCAGCACTTCAACGTCATGCCCGCGGATTGAATACGAGAACGGCTGTCCCTTCGGTGCGAAGGTAACCCGGGCAGGTTGACGCTGCCAGGACGGCGCAGGACATTCCGAATCAGGCAAATCGTTTTTTGACGAATCAGTTCCAGTGTCAGCGGTTGCAGTTGAGCCCAAAGACTTTCTCAGGATTGCCTTGCGCCGGCCTATTTGCGCTACCACGGCATAGAGTTTTTCTCCGTTATCCGAGACGCCGCAATAAGCCACGTAGTCTCGATACCAACTCGATGCCGAGTAATAATTATCAAACTCAGGAAGAGCAAGTAGCGAGACGTGACCGGAGACCCGATCCACCAGCAGCCAGCCTCCGCGTTGCCACTGCCATATCGGCGCGGTATTTCGCTGATCGGGCAGGGCATCATTCAATTCGAAAAGCGCGCCTGACTACGAAAAGATGGTCAGTCACGTTATGCGGCGGCCCCAACGTAAATTCTTTCAGACGGCCATCTATATATAGAGGCTTCACTTTGATTTCCATGGGATGGCTTTCATCTGCGCCCACGAGCCATCTGGCCGAGATCGCCTTTCCAAAGCTGATGACGTGCGGTTTGCTCGCGCCAAACGACAATCCTGCCAGACAGACGAGGGGAAATATTTTTAAGGAATTGCGCATGGACCAAAAACTAGACTCAACTGCGCGAAAAAAACAAGGGCAGATGACACAATTAGTATCCCGCGTACCTAACTTGGGAATTGTAGTCTCGCATTGCAACGCGCAATATCTTTTACAATAGAGATTACTGAATTGGCGATGATTCCGCAAAAGAGGCATCGGACAACTTTTTCGAGCGAGGCCCAATCCCACGACGATATGGGCAAATTAATTCCCCACCGGCGCCACGCCCAAGTGTTGGTCGTTGACGATAATCCTGAACTCACGGCGGTGATGGTTCATCTTCTCTCGGACGCGGGATACGAAGTGATCACCGCGGCCGATGCCACAGGCGCATTGAAGCAGATCAGACAACGCCTTCCCGATCTAATTCTTTCGGACGTGATTATGCCGGGTTTATCCGGATACGAGTTTTGCCGTCAACTGAAAGAAGATCCATCCACGCGATTGATCCCTTTCGTGTTGATGACTGGACTTGGTGATCGCGACGATAAGCTGCGCGCGATCGAAGCGGGCGCTGACGACCTTCTCAGCAAGCCGGTGTATTCCGAAGAACTTTTTGCCCGGGTTAAGTCGCTACTCAAGCTGAAGGAATTCACCGACGAACTGGAGACTGCCGAATCGGTTATTTGCACGCTCGCCCTGAGCGTAGAAAGCCGCGACACTTACACCGAAGGCCACTGCGAGCGACTGGCGCAGAACGCAGCCGACTTGGGAAGACATTTGGGTCTTGATCAAGATTCAATCGTAGCTCTGCGCCGGGGCGGATACTTGCACGATCTGGGAAAGATTGCTGTTCCGGATGAAATTTTAAAAAAAGGCAGTGATCTTACTTCTCAGGAATGGGAGATCATGAAGCAGCACCCGGTGACGGGCGAGAAAATTTGCCGGCCATTGAAATCATTGCGACTCGTGCTTCCCATCATCCGTAATCATCACGAGCATTCCGACGGGAGCGGGTATCCCGACGGCCTTCGCAAAGGAGAAATCCCTCTGCTTCCGCGAGTTCTGCAAGTGGTGGACGTCTATGACGCCTTGCGCACCGCGCGTCCTTACAAGCCAGCCCGGGGTCATGAGCAGGCCGCTGAAACCATGCGAAGCGAAGCTCGCGCAGGTTTGTGGGACGAAGAAATCGTGATGGAATTCTTCACCATGCTTAAGAAGCAGCGGCGCGTGGCCTAGTCACTTCGGTGCCTCCAATCTCCGTGGTTCGGAGATAGACTATTGTTCTCGACTTGGCTCTATCGCCGATCCATCGCAGTCTGCACCAAATCCCCCAGCTGCCGCGACGTGAACTGGTTGCCTTCGAGATTGGCAAAGAGCCTTCCCTCGCGATCAATGATGACAGTGTGGAAAGGGTGGACGAGCAACCCTTCTTCGCTCCAGAACTCCATTCCAAACATACGGGACACCCGTTGCACCTCGGGTAAGGGTCCCGTCACAAAATGCCAGGTCTGCGGATCGGCATTCCAGATTTTTGCATAGTTCGCAATCGCATCATTTTGATCGTGCTCGGGATCAATAATAATAGTAAGCAGAACCAGATCACGGCCCATGCGTCCTGAAAAACGCTTTTTTAGTTGACCCAGGTTGTTGGTGAGCCGGTAGCAATATGCGGGATTCGGGCAGCGCACGTAGGCGAAACTTAGGGCCACGACCCGGCCTTTGAGTTGAGAAAAGCTTATCGGGTTCCGGTTTTGATCAGTAAGCGTGAAATCGGGAACTGGTTGTTGCACATTCAGAGCCTTCGGTGCGGTTGGATTCGAAATACTGCTCAAAATCGCGAGCCGCCGCGCCTCAGTCGGTTCCAGTTCGAGGTTCTGATACTGGCGCACCCGAATGTTCTCCGCGTAGGATGAATTTCCGTTGTTCACTACAGTGAAATCAATGGTCGAGCCTGGCTTTACTCCATCGAGCACCTTCGCGTTACGAACGTCAAAGGGCATCACCATCGCATCCATGTAACCGGGAACCTGCTGGCACGAGACGGTCATGGAGCGATGTGAGGGACTCACCGTCAGCACAATTCCCGAGATTGCATGCTTCTCCGCCGCCCCGCCGGGAAGGGTCATCAGAAGCATGGCGGCCATCGTCAACAAAAATAAATTTGTTCCGCGCATCATAAATTACAGCGGATTCCCGTCGAGCGGGATTCGACGCTTTCCCCAACAATCTTAATTCGTACATGATCACGGTGCGATTGGTTTTTATGATGCGATTGCCTTAGATCACGTGTCCGCAAATGGACAATCAAGTTCGATTGCGAACACAAACAGCGCTTCCTCTCTCCGCTACTAAGTCTCTATCCGCTGCTTTGGCAGGAGGTTAGCTGACCCTGACCAATGGAGAGCCAGTTGCGATCAAAATGGCAATGGATATTGCACGTCCCGACATCAAGCGTCAAAAACGACGGAAGCAAATTATCGTTGCGGCAATTTCAGTTGTAGTTCTTGGCGCGCTCACGTTTGGCGTTTCGAGGCTGAAGCCGGCGGCTCCGGAAGTTGAGCGAGGCACAGTCTGGACGGACACGGTGAAGCGTGGTCCGATGCTGCGGCAAGTCCGGGGAATTGGCTCATTGATACCCAGCCAGGAATTCACCCGTCAAATACCAGCAGAGACCGAAGCAACCGTCGTCCGAATTCATATGTTGCCTGGATCGCAGGTAAGAGCTGACAGCATTCTGCTCGAGATGAGCAATCCTCAAACTGAGCAGGCGGCGCTCGACGCCAAGCTTCAACTGAAAGCCGCCGAAGCGGAGTATCAGAGCGAGCGGGTAAAGCTGCAAAGCGATTTGATGACCCAGAAAGCCGGCGCTGCTACCGTTACCGCGGATTACAGTCAGGCAAAGTTGCAGTCGGAAACCGATAAAGCGCTTTATGACCTAGGCGTCATTTCAGGACTCACCTACAAAGCCTCGAAAGGGAAATCGGACGAACTTACCACCAGAAACAACATTGAGGACGAAAGGTTGGATATCAACCAGAAAGCGATTGAATCGCAAATGGCCGAGCAGCAGGCCAAAGTGGATCAGATGCGCACGCTCGCGGAATTGAAGGAGAAGCAATTAGACGCTTTGAAGGTTCGTGCCGGGATTGACGGCGTTTTGGTGGATCTCCCGCTGCAAGTAGGGCAGCACGTTCTTCCAGGAACCATGCTCGCGAAAGTTATTCAACCGAATCATCTAATCGCGGAGCTGAAGATCGCCGAAACTCAGGCGCGAGATGTGCAAATTGGCGAACCTTCCATGATTGATACGCATAACGGGACGGTCGAGGGCACCGTGACAAGGGTTGATCCGGCGGTACAGAACGGAACCGTCACTGTAGATGTGCAGCTTACAGGCGCACTTCCCCAGGGCGCGCGTCCGGACTTGAGTGTGGATGGAACGATTGATTTGGAAAGGCTCGAAAATGTTCTCTATGTTGGCCGGCCCGCATTCGGACAGGAGAACAGCACGATCAGCTTGTTCAAACTTGACCCGGACGGTAAGGGCGCGGTTCGAGTTCCGGTAAAAGTAGGGCGCGCATCCGTGAATTCGATTCAAGTTATTGAGGGGCTCCACGAAGGCGACACCGTGATTCTGTCGGATATGTCGCGCTGGGACAATACCGACCGCATACGGCTCGATTGAAAGAAATCAAACTGAGGCAAATCCATGACTGAAGCAGGACAACCGCTGATCCAGATTGAGGACATGAAGAAGATATTCTTCACCGATGAAATCGAAACGCACGCGCTTTCCGGCGTTCATCTCTCCATTAAGAAAGGAGAGTATGTGGCCATGTCAGGCCCATCGGGATGCGGCAAGTCAACGCTACTTTCGATCATCGGCTTGCTCGATACTCCGACCGAGGGATCGTACCTCTTGAACGGCAAGCCAGTGGCAAATCTTGAATTTGCGGAGCGGTCACGCATTCGCAATCAGGAGATCGGATTCATCTTCCAGAGTTTCAACCTGATCGGTGATCTCACGGTTTACGAAAATGTCGAACTCCCTTTGACCTATCGGCAAAAGATGCCTTCGGTTGAAAAGAAGGAAGCGTGTGGATGGAAGCGCTGGAGCGCGTAGGCATGGCCCACCGCGTGCGTCATTATCCATCGCAACTCTCGGGAGGTCAGCAGCAGCGTGTCGCCGTGGCCCGGGCGCTGGCGGGAAACCTTCCATTCTTCTGGCCGACGAACCCACAGGAAATCTCGATTCGCGCAATGGCGAAGCGGTGATGGAGCCTATTGCAGAACTTGCATCGTGAAGGCGCAACCATCTGCATGGTGACGCACGATCCGCGATTTGCCAAGCATGCGGAACGCGAAGTTCATTTGTTCGACGGAAAAGTCGTAGCGGAAGAAGAGCTGAAAAAACTCATGGCGGATGTGCACGCATGAGCGGCTACGACAAGACATTTGTTACACGACGCGTCAACTGCGCAGTAAGCCCGGCTTCACTATCGTCTGCGTATTGACGCTCGCGCTCGGCGTCGGGGCAACACCGCGATTTTCAGCGCGGTGAATCCTATTCTTTTTGAGCCACTCCCCTACCCTCATTCAACAAAATCATAATGATCTGGAACACCTATCAGGGCACTCGCACAGAAATAGCATTTGGCACCTATCGTGAACTTGTGGAGAGGAGCCGATCTTTTGAGGCGATGGCCGCTTTCCAGCCCTGGCAACCGGCGATGACTGGAGGCGGGCAGCCAGAGCGGCTCGAAGGACAGGCGGTAAGCGGCGAGTTCCTCCACGTGATTGGTGTCGCCCCTTTCCTGGGTCGGGATTTCCAAGCGTCGGAGGACGAATTTCACGGACCGAAGGTCGCAATTTCGAGCAATAAGCTGTGGCGCAGGCATTTCAATGGTGACCGAACGATTGTTGGAAATCAAATCAAGCTCGACGGCGACATCTTTACCGTCATAGGAGTGATGCCGCCTACCTTTGAGAACGTCCTGTCGCCTTCGGCGGAAATATGGACTCCTCTGCAATATGACACGAGCCAAATTACAACGAACTTTAATACTGGGGAGTGGGGACTTCATCTGCACATGGCAGGCCGCCTCAAGCCTGGTGTAAGCAGAGATCAAGGGGCGCATGAGCTCGGTCAAATCGCGTTCTCCCCAATCTCGGAATTTCCCCGGCCACGTTGGGCTTCCCTCCAGCATGGGCTGATCATCGATTCTCTTCAAGATGACATTGCGAATAGCGTCAAGCCCGCGCTGCTTGCGGTCCTCGGCGCAGTCATCCTTGTTCTCGCGATCGCATGCGTCAATGTAATTAATCTGCTTTTGGCCCGTAGCGCGCAAAAGCGCGGAGAATTCGCTGTCCGCACCGCGCTAGGGGCATCGCGGCTGCGAGTTACCCGGCAGCTCATCACAGAAAGTGTTTTACTCGCTTCGCTCGGTGGCGCTCTTGGTATGGGCGTTGCTGTAGCAGGAGTCCGGGTGCTCGTCGCGCTCAGTCCGCCTGGACTGCCGCGGCTCGATGCGATTGCCGTAAACCGGGAGGGTTTTGCCTTTGCGCTGGGTCTTACAACACTCATCGGCCTGATTACGGGGCTAATCCCGGCGCTACGTCTTTCCCGTGAGGAACTTCACCTTGGACTAGAGCATAGCTCCCGCCGCGCGGCTGGGTGGCATTCATGGATGAGGCAAGGGCTTGTGATCACCGAAGTGGCCCTTGCGCTTGTATTGCTGGTTGGCGCCGGGCTGACTCTACGCAGCATGCGGCAATTGCTCGCCACAGATCCTGGCTTCGACACCTCGCACTTGCTTACCATGCAGGTGCAAACCTCCGGCCATCAATTTGACAATGTCCCCTCAGCCCCGGGCGGTGGCGACAGCCTTAGACGCCGGTTCTTCGAGCAGGCGATCGAGGCGGTGCGACGGATCCCAGGAGTGAAACAGGCGGCGTTCACCAGCCTTTTGCCGCTCAGCGACGATCCATCGTGGGTGAGCACTTATGGCGCTCGCTTTGAAAATGACGATCCGCAGGGGGGTCACAACGTGTTCCGCTATGCGGTGACTCCGGATTATTGCCAGACCATGGGCATTCCGTTGCGCAGCGGCCGTTTTCTCGATGGGCACGATACCCCTGGTGCACCCCAAGCCGCGCTGATCAGCGAATCGTTGGCCAAGCGTCAGTTTCCCGGTCAGCATCCTCTCGGAAAGCGTCTTCATGTCGGTCCCAGCGACCGGCCGTGGTATGTCATTGTCGGCGTCGTGGGCGATGTGAAACAGACCTCATTGGCACTGAACCAACCGGATGCGGTGTATATCTCAACGACGCAAACATGGTTCGCGGACGACATGCTGTCACTGGTTGTGCGCACGCAGAGTGATCCAGCGTCCATCGCGCCTGCCGTCAGAGACGCAATCTGGTCTGTGGACAAGGACGAGCCAATTGTGCGGACCGCAACAATGAGCAACCTGGTCGCCATCTCCGAGGCCGAACGGACGTTCGTGCTCACCCTGTTTGAGGCGTTCGGTATCGCGGCGCTTGCACTCGCGGCTATCGGAATTTACGGCGTTCTATCCGGCAGCGTCAACGAACGAACGCGTGAGATTGGAGTGCGTGCCGCACTCGGCGCATCCCGCGGTGACATCCTCACGCTGGTGCTTCGTCAAGGGATGCGACTAACTGGGATCGGAGTGGTTATAGGATTACTAGGAGCGGGAGTCTCCAGCCGCTCTTAGCTCACTGCTTTTCAGCATTTTTCAGCTAGACACAGTCACATATCTTGGCGTCATCGCGCTGCTGGGGTTGTGTCGGGAATCGCCTTTGGTACCCGCGCGCCGCGCGGCGAAGGTTGATCCAATGGTGGCGCTGCGGTACGAGTAGAAAGTTGAGAAATAAATATGACTGGATTGCTCCAAGACATTCGCTATGCGTTGCGGCAACTCGCAAGAGCCCAGGTTTCACAGCGGTTGCCGTAATCACGCTTGCCCTTGGCGTTGGGGCAACTGCTGCCATGTTCAGTGTGATTGACGCTGTCATGCTGCGTCCGTTTCCGTATCACGAGATAGGTCGGATCGTAGTTGTGCGAACGAGTGATCCTTCGGGAACACAGCACGTATCGTCGTGGCCCGCATACCTCGAAATGCGGAAGTTGAGCACAACTTTCAAGGCCCTTGCCGCTTACGAGGACTACTGGGGGATGACACTTTCCACGGGCGAACAGACGCATTATCTCCAGGTAACCCAAGGCTCGGACAATTTCTTTGATGTCTTTGGCGTGCGGCCCATGCTTGGCAGGACGTTTCTGCCCGGCGAAGATCAGCCCGGAAAAAACAACGTCGTTGTCCTCAGTTATGAAGTGTGGCGGCAGGACTTTAATGCCGATGCACACGTAGTAAACACAACGGTTCGGCTGGACAGCCAACCGTACATCGTCATCGGTGTCATGCCTGCGGGGTTCCGTTTTTCATCGCACGCATCAAACGCTCTCTATATTCCCATGCACGTCAGACCCAATTGGGTGAATGCCCGTGACACAAACTGGCTGATGACTATAGGACGATTGAAGTCGGGCGTCACAATCCAGCAGGCGCAGGCAGACATGGCGCACGTAATGGAGGAGATTGGCGAGCAATATCCGGCCACGGATAAAGGTAGGACTGCAAGTCTAATTCCGATCACGACAGCATTGCACGGCAACGAATTATCAGAAGTCGGTGTGTTGACGGGCGCCGTGCTCGCAGTATTGCTGATCGCTTGCGCCAATGTCGCAGGGCTATTGCTTGCCCGTGGCATTGCCCGCGAGCGAGAAATGTCCTTGCGGATCGCCATAGGGGCGGTGCGGACCAGGCCGTGCGGCAACTTCTCGTTGAGAATACATTGCTCGGTTTATTAGGTGCGGGGGTAGGTCTTTTGTTGGGAGTGGCGTTGCTAGCTGCGATGAAAATATTCCTCGCACACGCGTTCATGCGGGGCGGCGACGTCCACGTGAATGTCTATGTCATTGCAGTTACACTGTGCGCCGCCCTCTTTTTCAGCATAAGCGCCGGTCTCATTCCGGCGTGGCGCGCCGCCAAGACTGCTCCCAGCTATGTGCTTAAGTCCGGCATCACATCCGGCACGTCTCACAAGCAACATGAAATTCGTGCAAGTTTTGTAGTCGTACAGATTGCGCTATCGCTCATATTGGTCGTTTTTTCCGGCCTGCTCCTGCTCACGTTGCAGGGCATGCTGCAAACCGATTTCGGATTCAATCCACAGCATCTGTTGGCATTGCAAATCAACATTCCATCGGGAGGCTTCGAGGGCCATTTTGTAACATCTTTGCTCGAGCCTCTGGAACAGCGGGCACAAGCGATACCAGGAGTTATAGCAGCGGGATTTATTGATCAAATGCCAATTGTGGGCTACGGATCATCCTGGACCCAGCACATTGCCGGCCAGCCGCCTGATCCGCCAAATCAAGAACGGCTTTCAGAAACTAGAAGCGTAACGGACGGCTATTTTCCTGCCCTGGGATTAAATATCGTGCGGGGCCGCAACTTCGGCCCGCAGGATACGCCAACCTCGCAGCCCGTCGCGATTGTCAATGAAGCATGGGTGAAGGAATTCCTGACTGACAAGCAAGATCCGCTAGCGCAGGCATTTCAAGCGCAAAAAGGCCGTCCAAACATCGCTATTGTTGGCGTGGCTCGGGATGTACGACAAAGCGTACTGGACAAAGCACGGCCAGAAATTGATTTTCCGTTCTCTCAACAGTCGCAGGAAGCTCAGGCAAATGTCGGCTCGTTTAACGTGACATTCTTCGTGCGCACCCTGGTCCCAACCATGAGTGTGGCTCCTCAATTGAGGGATGCGCTGCGAAGCATCGCGCCAAGCGTTGCCTTTCAAACTCCCGCAACAATGGACGAAGTCCTCGAAGGCACGCTCGTTAACAACCGCATGGAAAGTTGGCTGTTTGGCATCTTTGCGGGAATTGCGGTGCTGCTGGCGGTGATTGGCATTTATGGACTCCTGATGCAGGAAGTCACCAGCCGCATTCGGGATATCGGTGTGCGAATGGCGCTCGGGGCAACGCGCCTGAAGATTGCCCAGACGGTGCTTGCCCGCATTGCGTTGCTGACGACCATCGGCTTGGGAGCAGGAGTGCTCCTGACAATTTTGCTGCGCCGGGTCGTTTCCAGTGTGCTGACCATTCAATACAAAAATGAAGGTGTTGTGATTGCCGCCCTGGTTGTGCTGATGGCATTTGTGGGGCTACTTGCGGCATTAGTCCCAGCCCGCCGAGCCACGAAGGTTGATCCCATGGTGGCGCTGCGTTACGAGTGAGGAACTAAACGATGACCGGACTAGTCCAAGACGTTCGCTATGCGGTGCGGCAACTAAGAAAGAATGCTGGCTTTGCTCTTTTCGCCATAACCGTGATGGCCCTCGGAATCGGTGCCACAACGGCAATGTTTTCGGTGGTTCACGCTGTCCTACTGAAGCCACTGCCATACCGCGCCTCAAGTCGCATCGTACTGCTCACCAAACAAGTCACTCCGGTCAGGTTCGACGAAATGCGGACGGCAAGCCGATCCTATGAGGAGTTGGGAGCCTTCGCTGGAACCCTGGAGCCAATGACGCTCTCAGAGCGGGGCGCGCCGGAAGTTTTGAGTGGTGCGCGCGTATCGGCTAATTTTCTCCAAGTTCTTGGAGTCAGCCCTCTTATAGGCCGTAATTTCCTGGCTGAAGAGGACAAAACCGGCGCCCCTGCGGTCGCGATGATCAGCGAAAGATTGTGGCAGCAGCGGTTCGGTGAGGACCCGCGAATTGTGGGCAAAATAATTTTTCTGGCCGGGGCACCAAACACAATTATTGGCGTTCTCCCCGCGGGGTTTCAATTTCCATTTTCCGGTGTGGATGTTTGGGTGAGCAAACCGTCAGAATTGTCGGCGATAGGCGCTCAGTCCAGACCCATCAGTCCGACACTCAAAGTATTTGGCAGGCTAAAACCGGATGTGAGTATTCAGGAGGCAAATGCGGAACTCGCCGTCCTCAGGCGTCAGTACGCGGCCGCCCACCCGGGAATGCTTGATGCAAAACCAAACTCACCCGAGACTTTATTGCCATTGAAGGATGAAATCCTATCGGATATCCGCCCAAAGCTGTGGATGTTGCTCGGTGCGGTAGGCCTGGTGTTGCTGATTGTGTGCGCCAACATAGGAGGCCTGCTGCTGGTTCGTGCAATCTCGCGGACGCGAGAATTCGCGGTGCGAGCCGCAATCGGGGCGGGACGCGCGCGCATCGTGCGCCAACTAGTTGCTGAGAGCGTGGTGCTGACGGTGGTTGGTGGCGAGTTGGGTCTGGGCTTGGCCGCCCTCGGTCTGGGCCTGATTAGAAGTGCGACATTTATTGATCTCCCACGGGCCGGGGAAATCCACGTGGACGGCACGGTCCTGGCATTCGCGGTGGCGCTCTCGACCCTCGCGGGACTTCTGTTCGGCTTGGCGCCTTCTTTGGTTGCGTCCAGATCAGATCTCGCGAGTGTGTTAAAAGGAAGCGGCGAACTCGACGGGGCATCCGCCTCGATGATCTCGAAATCAGGTAGGGCCACACTGCGATTTCGACCGCGCAGTTTTTTAGTAATCGGCCAGATGGCCCTTTCAATCACACTACTGATTGGCGCAACTTTGCTGATACAAAGTCTGGCGCGGCTCTATCGGGTTGATCCGGGCTTTCAATCCGACAATCTCCTCACCATGCACATCGCCCTGTCTCCGGCGCGCTATGACACCGCCGCAAAGATGGAGGCGTTCTACCGACAGCTAGTGGACAGCGTGAAGTCACTTCCCGGGGTCAGCGGTGCCGCGGTGACTCTTACACTTCCGATGACGGGGTGGATGGGCATGCCTGTCCAACTCGCGGCCGCGCCACTGATGAAGTTGAATGAACGGCCTATCAGCGTCGTTCAACTTACCTCGCCGGAATATTTTCAGACCATGAAAATCGCGCTGAAAAGGGGAAGAGAGTTTACAGCGCACGACAATTACCAGTCACTTCCGGCTGCAATTATCAATGAAAGCCTGGCTCGGCGCTTCTGGCCTCAGTATCCTCTGGGTCCAGACCCCATCGGCCAGTATCTGCTGGTGGGCGCTAATCACCCCCCTAGACAAATTGTCGGCATAGTCGCTGATGTGTTTGAAAAAGGTAAGAACCATGCAGCGCCGCTGACCCTCTATTTTCCCAACGTGGCTGATCGGTCCGCGGCGCTTGTCGTTCGGACTAATGGCGATCCCCTCCTTTTCGCCACCGCAGTTCAAAAACAGGTGTTGGCCATTGATCCTGGACAGGCAGTCTCAAACGTCAGAACTATGAATGACGTTGTGGAATCGTCGGAGGGGCAGCTTCGACTGATGATGAAACTGCTAGGTGCATTTGCAGTCGTCGCGACGCTGCTTGCATTAATTGGGCTCTACGGGGTCGTGTCATATTCGGTTGCGCAGCGGACAAAGGAAATAGGAATTCGGTCAGCGCTGGGCGCGCGACGAAGAGATATTGTCATGCTCGTCGTTGGTCAGGGATTCAGCCTCTCTCTTGCCGGCGTTGTCGTGGGCATCGGTGCTGCATTCGGTTTAACCCGCGTTTTGAAAGATCTGCTATTTCAAGTCGGCGCTACAGACGCACCGACTTTTGTGGGCATTTCTATATTTTTTGTGTTCGTTGCGATTCTGGCCTGTTATGTCCCCGCGCGCCGCGCAACAAAAGTTGATCCGATGGTGGCGCTGCGGTACGAGTAAGGAGATGAACAGAAAATGACCACGCTGCTTCAGAATTTTCGCTTTGCATTGCGGCTTTTACGCAAGAGTCCCGGCTTCACAGCTGTGGCTGTGATCACGTTGGCTTTGGGAGTCGGCGCAAACACTGCCATCTTCAGTGTCATCTACGCCACATTGCTGGAGCCAATGCCGTACCCGAATCCCGACCAACTTGTGATGGTGTGGTCCAAAGTGCAGGGAGGAAACAATGGAGTCGCGGCTGGCGACTTCCTTGACTGGAAAAAGCAGAACACGACGTTTCAGGATATGGTCGCCTGGACAGGGAAAAGTTTCAACCTGGCTACTGGAGAACGACCAGAACAAATCAGCGGTCAATTAGTCACGCCGGGTTTCTACAGCATGATGGGAGTGAATTTTATTTTAGGACGAGAATTTCTTCCCGAAGAGGGCCAGCCTGGCAAAGATCAGGAAGTCATCCTGATGAACCGTTTGTGGAAGCGGCTGGGTTCTAACCCGCACATCATTGGCCAGCAGCTCCGCGTGGATGGCAAGCCTTATACCGTAGTCGGAGTGATGGCCCCGGGTGCCCCGGACCGTTTACAAACCGAGATGCTGGCTCCGCTGGCCTTCGAACCGGAACAAATCAACCACGATTTTCATTGGATTCTGGTCATGGGGCGGTTGAAACCCGGAGTGACTTTGGCGTCGGCCCAAGCGGACATGGACGTCATCACCAGCCGCATTGCCAAAGATTATCCGCAATCCAATAAAGGATGGGGTGCGAGTGTCGAGCCTCTGCATAACGATTTCTTTCCGAAAGACACGCAGCACACGCTTTGGGTACTCCTAGGAGCTGTCGGCTTTATCCTGCTCATCGCCTGCGCCAACGTGGCGAATTTGCTTCTGGCAAAAGGAACCACAAGATTGAAAGAAGTTGCTGTGCGGTCTTCGCTGGGAGCAACGCGCGCGCGAGTATTCGCGCAGTTTCTGACGGAAAGCATTGCGTTGGCATTGATTGGCGGGGTGGCAGGCATCGGCTTGAGTGAAGTGATGTTGAAAGCGCTGCTTGTCTTGATGCCGCCATTCACGTTGCCGTCGGAAGCCGACGTGAGATTAAGTTGGCCGGTATTACTTTTCACCTTCTTCTCCACCATGCTAGCGGGCGTGCTGTTTGGTTGTGTTCCGGCCTGGCGAGCGTCTGGCGTAAATCTGAACGAAACGTTGAAAGAAGGTGGACGCAGTGGGACCGGCAGCGGCCGTCACCAACTGCGGCGCGGACTGGTTATCTCAGAATTTGGTTTGGCGTTAACTTTACTCGCCGGAGCTGGACTTGCGATCCACAGCTTTTGGAACCTAACACGAGTGGACTTGGGAATCCGTACGGACCACATTCTTACCTTCGGCTTGCCAGTTCCACCGCAACACTTTGCGAACTCACAACAGATGGTCTCGTTCTATCGCCAACTGTTGGACAAGTTGCAAGCGATTCCCGGAGTTTCTCAAGCGGAAGTGGGAACGGGGACGCCTTTGCAAGGCACTGGATTCGGCATGCCATTTGATGTTGTCGGCCAACCCAAACTTGAGGCCGGTTCCAGGCATGGAGCAGGTTTTCAAATGGTGACGCCCGATTATTTTAAAACGTTTGGCATTCAAATGGTGAAAGGCCGCAGTTTCACAGAACAGGATATTGATGGCAGTCCGCGAGTTGCCATGGTGAATGAGAACTTCGTCCGTCGTTACCTGCCGGGAGTAGAGCCTATCGGACAGCGATTGATGATCGAACAATTGATCCCCGGTGTAACCAAGTTAGGGCCATCTGTGCCATGGGAAATTGTCGGAGTGTTTCACACCGTACGAACGGGAGGCCTTCGCGGCGATAACTTCGCTGAAATTGATGTCCCGTTCTATCAAAGTCCCTGGCCGGGTGTGAACGCGGCAGTCCGCACTTTAAGCGATCCTGCAACCATGAGCAAAAGTGTGGCTGCTGTTGTCGGATCAATGGATCCCGACCTTGCGCTGGCTGGCATGAAAACTATGGATCAGATTGTGGACGAAAATCTCCTGGGAGATCGCTTTGTCACCGTCCTGTACATGACTTTTGCTGTGGTTGCGCTGTTGCTGGCGGCGGTGGGTATTTACGGAGTGATGGCTTTCTCCGTGGCCCAGCGCACGCATGAGATCGGACTTCGCATGGCTTTAGGAGCGGATCGAGGCCACGTACTTGGGTTGGTTTTAAAAGAAGGCGTTGCACTCGCCCTCATCGGTCTCGGCCTGGGTCTGGTCGGCGCGTTCTTTGTAGGCCGTGCAATACGGAGCACGCTATTCGGTGTCGGCACGATTGATTTCACGGCATTTTCCATCGTTTCAATTCTTTTATTGACTTCGGCTTTGTTTGCCTGTTATGTCCCCGCGCGACGTGCAACAAAAGTTGATCCCATGGTGGCGTTGCGGTACGAGTGACGGAATAAAGAAATGAACGGAATATTTCAAGATATTCGCTATGCATTTCGGCAGTTACGGAAGAATCCTGCCTTTACGGCGGTCGCTGTTGTTACGCTGGCGCTCGGCATCGGGGCGAACACTGCCATCTTCACTGTGGTAAATGCGCTTTTACTCAAGATGCTGCCGGTAAAAGATCCTGAGCAACTTGTGGTAGTTGGGGATTCGTCGCATCCCAACCGGCGTTCCGACGGCACGCCACGCACTGACACTTTTTCCTATCCTTTATATAAGGAGCTCCGCGACGGAAATTCTGTCTTCACTGGCCTATGTGCGGCGGCAAGCGACCACGGGGTGGAAGTGGATGCTGGCCAGGGCGAAGTCTTAGACCAGAAAACTACGGGACGCATGGTAAGTGGAAACTATTTTACTGTGCTCGGGCTCGAACCGGCCGCGGGGCGTTTGCTCCTCGATTCCGATGACACGGCTGAAAATGCAAATCCCGTCGTGGTGCTGGGCTACGGATATTGGCAGCGCAAATTCGGGCTTTCTCCAGCAATCGTTGGCAAAGATGTTCGGCTGAATGGATATCCCTTCACAGTTGTCGGCGTCGCGCCCGCTGGTTTCGATGGCGATGTGGTGGGAGAGCAGATGTCATTGTTTGTCCCCCTAAGCATGCAGCCGCAGATTGTCCGCGGCCGCCACTGGCGGAATTCAGGAACGCTTCGTGGCTGTCGTTGCTCGGACGCTTGAAGGCGGGAATTACTCCGGCCCAGGCCGAAGCTGATTTGAACGTGGTGTTTCAACGGGCTGTCAAAGGAAGCTACGGCGCAGCGCTTTCATCGGATGACAGAAAAGCAATTAGCGAGCAGCGAATGAAGATTCCGGTCTCGCCGGGTGGAAGTGGAATCTCTGATCTGCGTGGGGACTACCGGGTTCCGCTGCTGCTCCTAATGGGAATTGTTGGGCTGGTTCTGCTGATCGCCTGCGTGAACGTGGCCAATCTCCTGCTCGCCCGGGCGTCAACCCGAAATAAGGAAATCGCAATCCGCATGGCCATTGGAGCGGATAGCCGGCGGCTGTTACGACAACTTTTGACCGAAAGCCTTCTTCTGGCGCTTATTGGCGGAATCACGGGTTCAGTGCTTGCGATCTGGGGTGTACGGCTAATGGTTGGAATCTTCGAGTCCCACACTTCCCTTCCACTTTTTCCCGATGGACGAGTGTTTGCTTTCGCGATCTCGGTCTCTCTGCTTACAGGGATCTTTTTTGGCTTGGTTCCGGCACTTAGAACGCTAAGCGTACGAGTCTATCCCACACTGAAAGACGCGGCTCGAAACACGTCGGATAGAGGCTTCGGATTTGGCTGGGGCAAGGCGCTGATTGTTGGGCAAGTCGCCCTCTCGCTGTTAGTTCTCTTTGCCGCCGGCCTGCTCATCCGCAGTTTGCAAAAATTGATGACGCAGGATTTCGGCTATGAGCGTGATCACCTGGTGATCGCGCGGCTTGATCCCGCCGCCGGCGGTTATAGCACCGCAGGAATGAAGATACTGGCTGAGCAACTTGATGCCCGGCTTGCAAGCACTCCGGGAGTCCGCGCCGTTACTTATTCGACCAATGGGATATTCGCGGGGACCGAATCGAATGACGCCATCCTTGTGCCGGGTTTCAACCCCAGCGAAATCGGTGATCGCACCGCGCAGGAGGATTATGTTGGGCCGAACTATTTCGGGGCGGTGGGCATCTCCATTATTGCCGGTCGCGGGATCGAAGCGCGAGATGCGGGGACATCCACGCGTGTTGCCGTCGTCAACGAAGCGATGGTCAAGCATTTCTTTCATGGCCAGGACCCCATCGGGCGCCAATTCACTATTGATGATCCGGACTGGCGCGATAAACCACTCGCGATCGTCGGCGTGTCTCGCGATGCCAAGGATCATGGGAGTAGTTTGCGCGAGCAAGTCAAACCGCGCTTCTACATGGCCTTTCAGCAGATGCCGGATCCGGTTCAGATCGTACTTGAGACGCGAGTCGCCGGAACACCTTCGGACGCCGTTGCGAACATCACGAGCCAGATTAAAGCTACCGATCCCAATCTTCCCATCTCGTTTGTCAAAACGCTTGACAGCCTCGTGACGAGTAGCGCTTCCAATCAGATCGCTCTGGCCAAGCTCTCAGCATTCTTCTCGGGGTTAGCGTTATTACTCGCGTGCATTGGCCTGTATGGCGTCATGTCTTACACAGTGTCAGGACGCACGCGGGAAATCGGTGTGCGCATGGCACTTGGCGCTCAGCGCACCGATGTAATGCAACTGGTTTTGCGCGAAGCAATGGTTCTTGCCGCAATTGGCCTTGGAGTCGGCATCCCTTTAGCGTTGGCCAGCAGCCATGTGCTGCACAGTTTCCTGTTCGGACTAAGCAGCGCAGACCCATTGTCTTTGCTAACGGTTGTTCTATTACTGGCAACCGTTGCGGCACTCGCAGGATTCATTCCGGCGCGCCGCGCGTCGAGAGTAGACCCCATGGTGGCGCTGCGGTACGAGTGAGGAGATCATTATGAATGTTCGCAATATTCGTTACGCATTGCGGCAGCTTCGCAAGAGTCCCGGCTTCACGACTATAGCGGTAGTTACGGTCGCTCTTTGCATTGGTGCAAATCTCACGATATTTGCGGCAGTGGATGCGATTTTGCTTCGGCCTTTGCCGTTCCCCCATTCTGACCGCCTGGTAATTCTTTACAACAGCTATCCGAAGGCCGGCAAACCTCGCGATGGAGCTTCGCTTACTAACTATTACGAACGGCGTGGCAACATTCCCGCGTTTTCGCAAGTTGCGTCCATGAACTACGTTTCGTCGGTCGTTGGCGAAATTGGCTCGACTGAAGCCGTGGACATTGGCCGGGTCACATCAGAATTCTTCTCTACTCTGGGCGTCGCGCCACTGATGGGCCGCGCTTTTACCGACTCGGAGATGACATATCAATCCGACAACGAAGCGATTCTGACCTATGAATATTGGCAGCGCCATTTCAACGGCGATCCGAATATTCTAGGAAAAAATGTTCGCTGCGGCGAACATCCGCGAAAAATCGTCGGCGTGCTGCCTGCGGGGTTTCGATTTCTATCGAATCACGCCCAGATTTATATGCCGCTCTCATCCGAAGAAAATGAGCGCAATGCGGGCGCCAGGCATAGCAACAACAATTTGGAGATCGCGCGCCTGAAACCAGGTGCAACTTTGGGCGAGGCGCAATCGCAAATTGATGCGCTCAACAACGCCATCACGCCGGGAGCTCCTTACGCGAAGGAAGTGACGGACGCTGGTTTCCGCACAATAGTCGCTTCGTTACGTGCGGACCATGTTGCGTCGGTTCGTCCTACACTTCTGTTATTGCAGGCGGGCGCGCTGTTCCTGCTGCTCATAGGCGGGGTGAATCTCGTGAATCTGCTGCTGATTCGCGCGAGTGGCCGCGCAAAAGAGTTGGCGGTCCGGCAGTCCATGGGAGCAAGCCGCAAGCATGTAATCGCGCAGGTGATGGCGGAGACCGTTTCGCTCGCCTTGATTGGGGGTCTGGTTGGTCTGGCAGTTGGCGCGGCAGGAATCCGGCTACTGGCGGTGCTCGGCGCGGATCAATTGCCGCTCGGGGCGACCATAGCGTTTGATGGAAGGGTCGCAACCGTCGCCCTGCTAAGTTCCCTCGTATTGGGTGTCTTTATCGCCTTGCCAATCGCCTGGTACAACCTTCGAGGACATTTGGCCGCTGCCCTTCAATCCGAATCTCGTGGAGGCACAACCGGCCACTCTGCCCAACGCGTTCGGAATGGGTTCATCGTTATTCAGATTGCGTCAGCGTTTGTTCTGCTGGCAGGCGCAGGTTTGCTGGGACTGAAGTTTGAAACGCGCGATGGCCGTCTCGCCAGGCTTCCGCACGGATCACGTACTAACGGGCCAACTGAGCATTCCGTGGGAGGGCTACCATGATGGTCCGTCATTCCTGCGGTTCTTCGACTCGTTGTTGGGTAAGGCAAGCCAGCAGCCCGGTGTATCCGCAGCGGGATTGATCACCTATGTGCCGCTGAGCGGGGCGCCCGACACCAATGCACTGGCCGCGGTCGGCTACACTTCGCCGCCGGGAGCTTCGCTGCTGCTACGTCCCGTTTTCGGTGTCGTCGGAGATTATTTTTCTGCGATGGGTATTCCTCTGCGCGAAGGGCGATTCCTGACCAAGGATGAAACGTACAGCAACCAACAAATCTGCGTAGTGGATGAGAACTTCGCCCGCTATTACTGGCCTCATGGCGGCGCCGTCGGTCAGCAGATCGCTTATATACCCAGAAAAGCCGACGGCTCCAACACCTACACGATCGTGGGCGTTGTGGGTGCGGTGAAGCACGATAACCTGACGGAAAGCCCCGGTAACGGCGCAATTTATTTTCCCTACGTTTTTTTGTTTAGCCGCAGCTACTTTTTGGCAGTTCGCACCAGTCTTCCTCCCGAAGTACTAGAAGATCCGCTACGGAAAATTGTCCGCCAAGTTGACCCCGATATGCCCATCAGCAACCTTCAGTCCATGCAAACTCGCATTGACGATAGCTTGGTGACGCGGCGGTCTCCGGCGCTCTTAACGGGAATCTTTTCAGCCGTAGCGCTACTCCTCGCCGCTATCGGCACCTATGGAGTACTGAGCTATGCCGTAACGCAGCGTCGCAGAGAAATCGGCGTGCGCATGGCGCTCGGTGCCTTGCCTAAGCAGGTGCTCACCCTTTTCCTTGGGACGGGCGCAAGGCTCCTTCTGGTTGGTGTTCTCCTCGGAGGAGTGGGAACCTGGCTAGCTGGCCACGCCATGCAAAGCGTCCTGTTCGACGTAGGCGCGCTCAATGTAGGGGTACTCGCCACTACTTTCGTCGTGATGATATGCGTGGTCCTGCTTGCCTGTTTTATCCCTGCGCGACGGGCGGCGAAAGTAGATCCCATAGTGGCGCTACGGTATGAGTGAGGAGCCTTCTCAATGACCGGCCTAATTCAGGATATTCGTTATGCGCTACGGCAGTTGCGGAAGAGCCCAGGTTTTACCGCGGTCGCGATCATCACGCTGGCGCTGGGCATTGGAGCGAACACCGCGATCTTCAGTCTGCTTGATCAGGCGTTGTTGCGCCGACTGCCAGTAAAGGATCCAGCGAGTTTAGTCTTGCTGCGCTTTTCCGGCCGGGGATCGGGAGCCACACGAGCACGACATGATGAAGCCCTGACTTTTTCTTATCCGATGTACCGCGATCTGCTCGATCGCAATTCAGTGCTCAGCGGACTGATCGCGATAGATCGAGAGCAGGTTGGCGTGGAATGGCATAACCAACCGGAACTCGTGGATACGGAATTAGTTTCGGGTAACTATTTCGATGTTCTAGGAGTGCAGCCCGCCCTTGGCCGATTGCTCGTGCAATCTGATGACGTCGCGCAAAACGCTAACCCAGTCGTTGTCTTGAGCTTTAACTATTGGCAGCTACGCTTTGGCCTTGACCCCAGAATTCTGAACCAGACCATTTCGATCAACGGGCATCCTTTCACTGTAATCGGAGTCGCACCGCCGGGTTTCCATAGTGTCGTTGTCGGCGACACTCCTGCCGTCTTTACGCCCATGATGATGAAGCCCGAGATCACTCCGGAATGGAACGATCTCGATAACCGCCGCTCTATCTGGCTGAACATCATCGGGCGGCTGAAACCTGGCATCAGTCGAGAACAGGCTCAAGCTGGTATTGATCCGCTTTGGCATTCGATTCGTGCAGACGAGTTGGCGCAGATGGGTCACAGCTCACCGCAATTCCGCGAGGAGTTTCTGACCAAATCTCACATGTTTCTGGTAGATGGATCGAAAGGCCTGGCCATTGACGGATCGCTAGTCAATCCTCTGCTCATTGTCATGGCGATGGCCGCCCTGGTGCTTTTGATGGCATGCGCAAATGTCGGAAGCTTGCTGCTGGTGCGAATGGCGGGACGGTTACGCGAAATGTCAGTTCGCTATGCGTTGGGCGCAAAGCGGAGGCGAGTGATCCGGCAACTTCTCGTGGAAGGAATTCTGTTGGGATTCGCGGGAGGCATCGCCGGTCTCATAATCACCCCGCAGATTTCATCGTTGCTCTTGCGATTGATGTGGCAGCAAACGACCGGTGAACTTCCATTTTCTTCTCATCCCGACTCACGTATTTTCCTTTTCAACTTTGCGGTTGCGCTCATCGCCGGGGTGCTCTTCAGTTTGGCCCCAGCGCTTCAGTTTTGGCGCCCTGATGTAACTCCCGCGCTGAAGCAGCAAGTTGTGACGGTTGCGGGTGGGCCGCTTCGGTTTCGCAGGATCGCGGTCGTGGTCCAGATCGGAATGACTCTCCTGCTTCTGTTCGGCGCGGGTCTTTTTGTGCGCACTCTGCGCAATCTCCAAACCCTCGACGTGGGATTTCCGACGGATCATCTGGTGAAGTTCACGATTGATCCTCAACGGGCGGGATACGCGCCCGAACAGGCGATTGCCCTCTACGAAAACGTTCTGGAAAGGTTGCAGGGGCTTCCTGGCGTTCGTTCCGTTGCCGCTACAAATGACCCCGAATTGGCAAACAATAATTGGGGCCAAAACCTCACTATTCCGGGCTACGTCCCAACAGATCACGAGGATACTAACGTGGAGCGGGCGAGGGTGAGTCCAGACTATTGCTCAACGCTGGGCATCCCTCTCCTGGCGGGCCGGGAGCTTGGGAAAGACGACGGCTCCGGAACCGAAAAGGTGGCAGTCGTGAACGAGACTTTCGCGCGCCACTATTTTGGACAGCCACAAGCCGCACTGGGACATTTCTTCGGTTGGGGCGCCGGGAGACATAAAAATAGACACCGAGATCGTTGGTGTAGTCGGAGATGCGAAGCACACAACTCTTCGCGAGGAACCCCGCCGAACCGTCCTCACCCCGTATTTACAGGAACTAGATATGCAAGCGATGTCATTCGGAATGACCTTCTACGTTCGCACATGGCAATCTCCCGAAGCCGGCGAAGCAACTATCCGGGGAGCGATGCAGGCGCTCGATTCCAAACTCGTTCTCGATGGTTTCAAGACGATGCATGAGCAGATTGACGACAGCCTGAGTGGCGAGCGCTCAGTCGCCCTTCTGGCGTCGGGATTTGGCGTGCTTGCCGCGCTCATGGCTGCTGTCGGCGTATACGGAGTGCTCGCCTATACCACGGCGCAAAGTACACGCGAGATCGGCATTCGGATCGCTCTCGGCGCGACGCGTGCGACGGTAATGCGGATGGTGTTGACCGAGGTGTTGTGGCTCGCAGGAATCGGCATCGCAGCCGGGTTACCAACCTCTTTATTACTGACTCGAACGATCCGCAGCCAACTATTCGGAATTTCAAATAACGATCCGATCACTTTATGCGTGGTGGTTTTCCTGGTGTCAGCGTTAGCGCTCGTGTCCGCAGCGTTACCAGCACGACGAGCAGCGAAGGTGGATCCCATGGTGGCACTGAGGTACGAGTGAGATTAGTTTCACAACGAATAGGCGACTGAAAACATTTTTAACATTGAGACCTTTATGATCCAACTAAAAAACATCGAGCGAAGCTACAAAACTCCCGCGGGACAGACTTGGGTCCTGCGGCGAATCAACCTGGAAATTCGCGAAGGCGAATTCATTACGATCATGGGGCCGTCCGGGGCTGGGAAGTCGTCCCTTCTGAACGTGCTTGCCTTACTCGATGACCAATGGGCCGGCGAATACTGGTTCCGCGAGCAGGCCGTCCACGACATGAAGCGCAAGGCCCGCGCCGAACTCGCGAAGAAGAACATCGGCATGGTGTTTCAGAGTTATCACCTGCTTGACGATCTAACCGTGCGCGAGAATATTGATCTTCCTCTCTCCTATAAAGACGTTCCGCACAAGCAGCGGCAGGGAATGGTGGCCGACACGCTCGACCGCTTCCAAATCGTCGCCAAGAAGGATCTGTTTCCCAGTCAGCTTTCTGGAGGACAACAGCAACTTGTGGGAGTTGCGCGCGCGGTGATCCACAAGCCTGCATTATTGCTTGCGGACGAGCCCACGGGAAATCTGCACTCGTCGCAGGCACAGGAAATTATGGAGCTCTTTCGTGAACTCAACAATCAGGGAACGACGATCGTGCAAGTGACGCATTCTGATGCAAATGCCGCATACGGCTCTCGCACTATTCAGCTTCGTGATGGCTGGCTGGTCGGCGACACGGCCAATCCCGAATTGCAGCCGTATGAAGTGGTGAAGCAATGAGGAATATGCGACTCTTCTTAGCGCGGCTGATGACCTGGTTCCTGATCGGAATCACAGCCACAGCCTCGGCACAAACGAACCAGGCCGCCAGTTTCGACATGCCCAAGTCTCACAATCCCCTGAACGCATATGAGGCGGACCAGGTTCCACAGCCTGACCTCACAAATTCTCCTTTGTTAGGGCAATTAATTCATGACGGCAAACTGTATTTATCTCTGAACAACGCAATCCAGTTGGCGCTGGAAAATAATCTCGATCTGGCGATTGCGCGCTACAATCTCCCGATCGCGAACACCGACATATTGCGGAACGCAGGCGGGAGGGATTTTTCGCGGCGTGAATGCCGGTGTGGTGCAGGGAACTCCTGGTGGAGGAGTTGGTGGGTTGGGAACAGGCGCTCCCGGAGCCGGCGCAGGTGGCACGACCGGCGGCGCGGGGGGCGCGGGAGCAGGTGCATCGGGATTGGTGCAGTCAACTCTAGGTGCAGGTACCGCGGTTTCTTCGTACGATCCTGTGATCAGCAGTTCCATCGGCGCCGAGCACCAGACCACTCCTCTGGCCAATCGTCAAATTTATGGCGTTCCTTCGCTGCAATCGAATACGGGGCAAGCGAGCGTTAGCTATGGGCAGGCTTTTCCGACGGGAACCAGCTTTACCGCCGAATTCAACAACAGCCGCCAGACCACGAACAGTCCGTTTTTCAATTTGTCGCCAGTCCTTAATTCCATGTTTCGTTTTTCCTTTCAGCAGCAGTTGCTCGCCGGATTCGGCTTCGGACCTAACCTGCGCTATCTCGTGATCGCAAAAAATAACAAAAAGATTTCTGATATTGCTTTCAAGGATCAGGTCATCGCCACCGTTACTCAAATCAAGAACATTTACTGGGATTTGGTGGATGCTTACGAGCAGGCCCAAGTCAACGAGCAATCGCTGACGTTTGCGCAGCAGTCTTTGGACAGTGCCAGAAAGCAATTGCAGCTGCAAAGTATTCCGGAAATGGACGTGATGCGCGCCGAAGCTGAAGTCTCGAAGCGTGATCAGGATTTAACTGTTGCGCGAACAGGTCTCCAACTCCAGGAACTGCTTATTAAGAATGCACTGACCAAGAGTCTTGACGATCCTGTTCTCGAAGCGATGCCGGTTGTTCCAACTGATCGTCTTCAGTCGGCCGCAACTCCAAACAGTACGGATGTTCAGGAGCTGATCTCGCAGGCGTTGCAAGACCGGGCCGAACTTGAAGAATCTGATGTTGACCTGGTGAACCGCCAGATAAGCCGGAAAGCCGCGCGAAATGCTCTTTTGCCCGCCCTGTCTCTCGTGGGGTTCTACGGTGGATCTGGATTAGCCGGGCCGTTAAATCCTATTTATAACCTTCCTAGTCCGAATGTTTCAGAGGTTCCCACCGATTTTCCCGGTGCGCTGCAAAATGCGTTCAACAATTCTTCTCCGGATTACTATATCGGCTTGAACCTTAATATCCCGATACGAAACCGTGTCGCTAAAGCAGATCAGTATCGCTCGGAATTGGAATACCGGCAGGCCGAATTACGCCGCGAACAATTGCGAAACAAATTCGCATCGAAGTACGCAATGCGCAATATGCTTTAGAGCAAACTGGCGCCCGGGTCAGCGCTGCGACAAAGGCAAGGGACCTCGCACAGCGCACGTTCGAGATCATGCAGAAAGAGCAGACCCTGGGCGCAGGATCGAGCTACCAGACACTGACTTCCCAGCATGATCTGGCGATTGCTCAACTCGATCTGGTTACGGCCATGACCGTATATGAAAAGGCAAAAGTTGAACTTGACCGCGCAACTGGCAGCACTTTGGAACATAATGGAATCAAGCTTCAGGACGCGATAACCGGCACCGTCGCCAGTCCAAGCCCATAGCGCCAGCCAACTATGCCAAGCTCGACCAAACCGGAGGAAGGTAAACTTTCCGCTGCGTTGGCGAAAATTGCCCTAAGGCCTCCCCGTATTCTGGCCGCCGACGATCAGCAGCACATTCTGGAAGCGATTGAACTTCTCTTAAAGCCGCAGGGCTATCAGGTGGACCTCGCACGTTCTCCGGAACTTGCGCGCGAAGCGTTGGCGACTTGCTCCTACGACGCGGTGTTGATTGATCTCAACTACACGCGAGATACCACGTCCGGGAAAGAAGGCCTCGATCTGCTTTCGGAAATTGTTGCGATGGATAGTACGTTGCCAGTCATCGTTATGACCGCGTGGGGCAATGTGGAATTGGCCGTCGAAGCCATGCGCCGAGGCGCACGCGATTTCGTTCAGAAGCCATGGGAGAACGAGCGGTTGGTGACGATCTTGCGAGCGCAGGTCGAACTTCATCAGGCGCTGCAACGCGCCGAACGCCTGGCTGCCGAGAATCGCCTGCTGAGAGTCCAGGACCGGCCGGAATTCATAGCCAGCGCCCCTTCGATGATGCCGGTGCTTGACGCCATTACTCGCGTCGCCCCGTCCGATGCGAATGTGTTGATTACCGGCGAGCACGGCACCGGAAAAGAAGTGGTTGCACGCACCATTCACGCACTTTCGCTGCGCGCTTCGCGTTCGTTGGTCGCTGTGAATACTGGGGGTTTGGCTGAAGGTGTTTTTGAAAGCGAACTGTTCGGCCATGTGAAGGGCGCTTTTACGGACGCCCGGGTTGACCGCATCGGCCGCTTTGAACTTGCGGACGGCGGCACAATTTTTCTCGACGAGATCGGTAACGTGCCATTGCGTCAACAATCCAAACTGCTCCGCGTGCTGGAGTCCGGCGAAATCGAGCGCGTGGGATCGTCTCGCGCCAAGCACGTAGATGTCCGGCTGATCTCCGCTACAAATATTGATCTTCAAGCTGCCTGTAAGGACGGAAACTTTCGGGAAGACCTGCTATTCCGGCTCAACACAGTGGAGATTCCCTTGCCGCCTCTGCGGGAGCGTCACGAAGATATTCCGGTTCTTGCTCTTCACTTCTTATCTCACTACGCTTCCCGCTACCGGCGCGACATTCGGGGTCTAGACCCATCGGCGCTGCATTCGCTGGTGCAATATTCCTGGCCAGGCAATGTTCGCGAACTGGAACATACGTTGGAACGCGCGGTCCTGATGTGCCGCGGCGACCTGCTCCAGCCTGCTGACCTCGGCCTGGGTTTGCAGCGGCCGTTAGTGCAGAATCTGGAAGAACTCAGCCTGGAATCGGTGGAAAGCATTCTGATACGGAAAGCTTTGCAGCGATTCGAGGGCAATGTGAGCCAGGCTGCGGACGCACTCGGCCTGAGCCGTGGCGCGCTATATCGCCGGATGGAAAAGTATGGGCTTTAGCCCGACCTCCACTGCAAATTCCAAGCGAAGAAAATCACGCCGCGCTCCATTTGAGCGGCGAATTATTTATTCCTCATTGTGGCTCGCCATACCTGGAGTGATTACCAGCGCTGTTCTGATTTGGCTTCAGCCCTGGAGCATCGAGTCAAAGCTCGCTTTCCTTTTTGTCGAATTGCTGATCTGCCTGTTAATTATCGGAGTGCTCCACGACCAGATTATTCGGCCACTGCAAACGCTGGCCAATGTGGTCGGCGCCTTACGCGAAGAGGA
>CAVPCG010000024.1:0-4304 GCA_963702325.1 uncultured Acidobacteriaceae bacterium
GCGCAAAATTCGTGTAAATGCCATTTCCGCCGGGCCAATCAAAACTCTTGCCGCTCGAGGAATATCAGGGCTCGGCGAGATGATGAAGTCCCATGCCGAACGTTCGCCTCTACAACGCAACGTGGATGTCAGCGAAGTGGGATCAACCGGAGTGTTCCTGGCGTCAGACGCCAGTTCCGGAATCACCGGAGAAGTAATCTACGTGGACTGCGGCTACAACATCATGGGATTCTGAAATTACAAAAACATTGTCATTCCGAACGGGCGCTTAGCCCGGAGGAATCTGCTTTTTTTCACTGACTCGTATCCGCCTGTCGTTCTCCCCAACCCGCTCGAAGGCAATTTCAATGTCGCGCTCATCAAGGAAGCGCTCAAATTTCTCTCCCCACTCAATCAGCAAAATGCTGTTCGCCGTCATCAGATCGTCCAATCCCAGCGTTTCAAGCTCCCGCAGAGTGTCCACCCGGTAAAGATCAATGTGATACAGCGTAGCCGTCGGTCCTCTGTATTCATGCACCAGTGTGAAAGTGGGACTCGTCACCTCATCCTCGGTGGCCGCGCCGAAACCCGCAACGATGCCCTTGATTAAGGTAGTTTTCCCAGCGCCCAAATTACCCCGCAGCAAAATCAGCTTCGGAGCAGAAATTTTCGCCGCGAGCGTCCGCCCCAACGCAGTAGTTTCCTCGGCTGAATGTGTCGTGAATTCCTGCGGGTCCATCGCGTGACGCTTATTCTATATGTAGCTCCGAACATTTTCGATGGAGAGACAGGCGCCCTCGCCGTCCTGTAATAAGTAGATGAAGCTGTTTGTGGCGCGGAGTTTAACGCTGAAGTCTAAGACTAGCTCTTGGCGAGATTGAATTGATTCGATCGAATTCCCATGAAACTGCGGTCAGAAACTGCATCAACCACCATTCGCAGAGTGCGATGGTCGTCATCTCCCAGTGCGATAAAGCGGAACGGTTGCAGTACCCCATCTCGGGCCACGCCCATCGGATTTAACATTTCAGCCATGCCCTGCACTGGACCAGACTGCGTCTGAAAAGCTACTTCGACAAAGTCGCCCTGGCTCAGGGCCTTGGTAAGGCGCAACAAACCGCCCGTGATCGAGATCGTCTGGAGTTTACATTTAGCGCGATTGCCGTCTTCAAGGGTAACCAAAGCTGAGATGGTGCTTCCTACATGAACCCGCGTTGCGCGACGGTCTGCTTGGGGCTGGGGGAAGTGTGTCATAACCAGGAATAACTATGTCACGCGGGAACCGCACCCGGCAGATTACGGAAGCGCCTGTCCAAATTCGAGTCGTTCCGGTCATGTGCCCTGTTACCTCTTAGGCCTTTTGGGACCTGTGGTTGGCTCGCACTCCAAGACCGGTAAACCCTTGTCGTTCCGAGTTTTAATATCTCTTGTGCAGTCCGGGGCTAAAGGCCACGAATCTGCTTTTCCGCCGGGGGATGCGGCAGTAATTCACCCGCCAATCTTGACCTCATTCCGATCCGCATCAGCACTCGTCCGTCTGAACGCTTCCGGCAGCGCCACGATCAAATCCGTCGCCACCAAGCCTTGCTCTCCCATGCTTTCCTTCGCAACGTCTCCAGCTAAGCCATGAAGATGAACCGCAGCAATTATCGCCTCGAAAACGCTCTTCGGATTCTGCGCAATCATCCCGCTAACCATGCCGGTGAGAATATCTCCGGTCCCGCCCGTCGCCATGCCAGGATTGCCCGTTGTGTTCACCCAAACCTCGCCACTCGGCTTCGCGACTAATGTCCGATGACCTTTCAGCACAACGATCAAATCATGGTCACGCGCAAATGTTCGGGCAACGTTCATCCTGTCTCGCTGCACTTCTGCTACGCTACAACCCACGAGCCGAGCCATTTCTCCGGGATGCGGCGTGATCACGAGCGAGCGTCCATTTCCGTTCAATTCTTGGGCGCGTCCTTCGAAGGCATTCAGACCATCGGCATCCAACACGATCGTGGTTTTCGTTCTCTTCACCATGGTACGCACGCATTCAGCAGTTTCGGAATTTCGCGAAATTCCGGGACCAATCGCTAGCACGGTTTTGTTCTTTGCCAGTCCTTCAAGTTGTTCCAGCGCTTCTTCAGAGATTGTTCCCACCTCCGTTTCGGAGAGCGGCTCCGTCATGAGTTCGGGATGAAATCCCGCCACTGTCGCTAATGCTGACCTGGGTATCGCGACGGTGGACAACCCCGCTCCAACTCGTAATGCGGAAAAGCCCGCCATCGCAGCCGCCCCCGATTTCCCCAGCGAACCTCCGACAACGAGAACGTGTCCGAAATTTCCTTTGTTGGAATCCGGGCGACGGGGCCCGATCAGTGGCGCAACCTCGCGGGCGGTGATTACATTGAGATTCAGCGCAGAGACAATTGCTTTCTCCGGCGATCCGATTGACGAAATCACGGTCGGCCCCGCAGTCAGATTTCCGAAACTATGCGCCGGACGCGGCGCCGTGAAAGTCACAACCGCGTCCGCTCTCGCGACTGCACCCGTCTGAGCGCCCATGACATCTGCGTCCGCTCCAGACGGGATGTCAACAGCCACGATGGAGGCTGCTGAGGCATTCATCGTTGAGATGGCTGCTCTGTACAGTTCGCTGACCGGCGGGCGGAAACCCGTTCCAAGGATTGCATCCAGCAAAACATCCGATCCAAATATCGCCTGAGTTTCCCGCCGTGCCTTCAAATCTTCGATTGACCGCACAACAAATGGACGGATGGAAAGTCTGCCAAACATTTCCGCCGCATCCCCACGCAATTCAGATGGCTCGCACAGAAGCAGCACTCGCACATTTTTCCCGGCACTAAACAGTTTCCGCGCCGCTACAAACCCATCGCCGCCGTTGTTGCCTTTACCGCAGATCAACTCCGGAAGATTGCGCTGACGAATATCTCTCCAGCGCAAAGGCAGCGACGGCGCTGCCCGCATTTTCCATCAAAGTAAGCGACGGAACGCCGAAGTGCTCGCTGGTCACGCGATCAATCTCTCGCATTTCGGCAGCGGTGACAATTTTCATGGGCTATTCCAGATCCTATGTTCGCAGAATTCCACTGCAAAACAAAAAGCCCCAATCGCTCAGGGGCATTTAGCTTCAGCGCTTAGGCGTCCAAACGTCAAGAAATGCACGCCACGTTAATTTTTGGCTCGCGGGCTTCCTTTGTGTACCTTCGTGTCCTCTGTGGTTAAAGCTTTTGCTGTTGACTCCTCATTGTCAGCTAATCTCCGGTTACCAGCGGCGGCTTGACCTCGTTCATGATCTGCACCTTACTGTGTTTGCGTCCGTAACTGAAATAGATCGCCAGCCCAATGATCAGCCACACGATCAGCCGCAGCAGCGTCCAACCCGACAGCGAAACAATCAGAACACTACAGAAAATAATGGACAAAATCGGGACCAGGGGCACAAGCGGCGTTTTGAAAGGCCGCTTCAGCTCTGGATGAGTTCGGCGCATCACCCAGACACCGAGGCTGACCAGCACAAACGCGAGCAAAGTGCCTACACTCGTCATCTCGTCCAGGATACCCAGTGGAATCAGCGTCGCCAGAAGGGCAACAAAAATTCCCACCACAATCGAAGTAATGTAAGGCGTGCGGAAGCGGGGATGAATCTTGCTGGCCCACGGCCACAGCAGCCCATCTCGCGACATGGAGTAGAGACACGCGCGACTGCCCAAGTAGCATAACCAACATCACCGTAGCCAGTCCGGCAAGAGCGCCAAGCTCCACCATAAACGTGGCCCAAGCGTCCGGCTACGCGAATGCCAATGACGACGGGGTCCGGAACGTTGAGTTCGGAGTACGGAACCAGCCGGGTCAGCAATCCAGAAACAAGAATGTAGAGCACCGTGCAGATCACTAGCGAACCCAAAATGCCCAGCGGCATGTCTTTCTTCGGATTCTTCGCTTCTTGCGCCGCGGTCGAAACTGCGTCAAACCCGATATAGGCGAAGAACACTACTCCTGCGCCCCGCAAAATGCCCGACCAACCAAACTGCCCTCTCTCGCCAGTGTTTGCCGGAATAAAAGGATGCCAGTGATTGGGTTGCCAGGAATGCGACATTAAGAATGCCGTCGCCAAGGCAATGAACATGCACACAACGGCCACTTTCAAAATCACGATTGCGGTCGTAAAATTTGCCGATTCTTTGATTCCAATCACCAGAATCGTAGTGATCACCAGAATCACCAGAAAGCCCACGTAGTCGTATTTCAAGTGCACCGGAATTCCGAACAACATGAAGTTCGAAGTCGGTATTGCGGGCAGACTCCACCAATGTGAC
>CAVPCG010000025.1:0-108208 GCA_963702325.1 uncultured Acidobacteriaceae bacterium
CTGGGCGGCTACGTAAAGATGAGCGGCGAGAATCCCATGGATGCCCGCAGCGGCGATCCGGGAGAATTCTTATCTCATCCACGCTGGCATCGCTTCATTATTGCAATTGCCGGGCCGACCATGAACATCCTGTTCGCAATCGGCCTGCTGACAGTCGTCTATATGGTGCATTTTGAGAAGCAGGTCTATCTGGACAAGCCGGCGGTTATTTCTTCGGTCAAGCCGGATTCACCCGCTGCCAAAATCGGCATTGAGCCCGGTGATCGCATTGCCCGCATTGACGGCATCGTGAATCCGACGTGGGAGCAAGTTTCGTTCAAGGAAATGCTGAATCCGAATCAGCCCCTGGATGTGGTCATTCAGCGGGGCAGCCAGACGTTCGATAAGACGGTCGTTCCTGCCCTGCAAATATCGCATAACGGATACGGTTCGGCCGGGTGGTATCCCGACGAGCCCGTCATCGTCGGCGATCTCGAATTTGATATGCCCGCGGCAAAGGCTGGAATTAAAGAAGGCGACAAAATTATCGCGATGGATGGCAAGCCGGTACTCTCGATCGAATCCATGATCGAGAGCATGCAGCAGTCGAAGGATAAACCTGTCGTACTAACCGCCCTTCGGGATGGTCAAACTCTGAACTTTAAAGTTCAACCGCTTTTGGCGAACACCGAAGACCCAAGCCAGCAGCGATATCGCATTGGTTTCAAGGACAAGCCAGAGACGAAAGTGGAGAAGCTGCCCTTCATCCAGGCTTTGGATCAGTCGTTGCAGGAAAATAAAACGTATGCCGTACTGATTCTTCAACTGGTACAGAAGCTTGTTCAGCACAAAGTTTCGATCAAGGCATTTTCGGGTCCCATTGGAATCGCTCAGGATGCGGGCGAAGCTGCGCAGGAAAAAGGCTGGACTCCGTTGATGGGCCTGACCTCTGGGATTAGCCTTAACCTCGGTATTCTTAACCTGCTGCCGATTCCGATTCTCGACGGCGGCGTGATCCTGCTGCTGCTCGTCGAAACATTGATTGGCCGCGACATCAGCCTGCAAATTAAAGAGCGCATCTATCAGGTTGCGTTCGTATTCCTGGTGCTGTTCACCGTAGTCGTGATTTACAACGATATCGCCAAGATGATGCCAGGATTCGCACAGCGATTGCAGTAGATCGCTCAGACCCTCTCGTTATTCCCTTCGGGGATTCCTTTCCTCGGTTCTCTTGCGTGTCAACGCATGAATGCATGCATTGCTATGGCACTTTCTCTTGAGATACAATGTATCTCAACAGGTGATTTATGCCAGCGACAGAGATGGTTCATGTCCGGATTGATAAGCGGATTAAAGCTAAAGCTACGAAGACTCTTGCAACCATGGGCCTTTCTGTGTCGGATGCAGTCCGAGTGCTGCTCACTCGCGTGGCCGCGGAAAAGGCCCTCCCCTTCAAAGTGAAGGTGCCCAATACTACGACGGTTGCGGCCATCCGGGAGGCGCGTGCGGGTGGGTTGCGGTCATTTCGCAACGTTCCAGATTTGATGACCGATCTGAATGAGGACGATTGAGCGCACCAACGCTTTCAAGCGCGACTACAAGCGGGAGAAATCCGGACCGCATAAACGCGAGTTGGATTCACTCTTATTCGCGCGATTTCTCTTCTGGCGGAAGACAACCCACTTCCCGAAAAGAGTCGCGACCATGGTCTTTGGGGTGAATGGCGAGACTGCCGCGAATGCCATCTCAAACCCGACCTTCTTATGATTTACCGCAAAACTGGTCGGGAAGTGTTGCAAATTGTGCGAGTCGGCTCGCACAGTGAACTCTTTGGTTAGCGGAGTTTCTCACTTTCGCGCGAATGGTCTAAAATTAGAATAAACATGGCTGACATTAAACGCAGGAAAAGTGTAACGGCCTCGATTAACGGTGTCCGAGTTGGCAGCGATGCACCGGTTGTGGTGCAATCCATGACCAACACAGATACTGCTGATGTGGCGTCCACGGTCCAGCAGGTTGCGGCCCTGGCACGCGCTGGCTCTGAGCTTGTTCGCGTCACCGTAAACAATGACGATGCCGCGGCCGCCGTTGCGCCAATCGTCGAGCAACTTGACCGTCAAGGCGTTCGCGTCCCGATCATTGGCGATTTTCATTACAACGGGCATTTGCTTCTCAAGAAATATCCCGAATGCGCTCGCGCGCTCGCGAAGTATCGGATCAATCCCGGCAACGTGGGCATAGGCCGCAAGGACGATGCCAACTTCCGCACCATGATTGAAGTTGCGGTGGAGAACCAGAAGCCTGTGCGCATCGGCGTGAATTGGGGATCGCTCGATCAGGCATTACTGACCCGCATGATGGACGAGAATTCCCGCCTGCCCGAACCCCAAGGCGCTCGCGAAGTCACAATGGAAGCGATGGTGGTAAGCGCGTTGAATTCCGCGGCCCTTGCTGAGAAATATGGATTGCGTCCCGATCAAATAATTCTGAGCGCAAAAGTCAGCGGCGTGCAGGATCTCATTGACGTTTATCGTTCGCTCGCATCACGCTGCAATTATCCGCTGCATCTGGGACTCACCGAAGCCGGCATGGGAGCGAAAGGAATCGTTGCTTCCAGTGCTGCGCTGGGCGTTTTGTTGCAGGAAGGTATTGGCGACACCATCCGCGTTTCGCTGACGCCCGCGCCCGGCGGCGATCGCAGCGAAGAAGTTCGAGTTGCGCAACAGATTCTGCAATCTCTAGGGATTCGGAGTTTCACTCCTCAAGTAACGGCTTGCCCGGGATGCGGCCGCACCACCAGCACGTTCTTTCAAGAGATGGCGGAGCAGATTCAGTCTTACCTGCTCGAACAGATGCCGGTGTGGAAAGAAAATTACACTGGCGTAGAAGAAATGAAAGTCGCGGTGATGGGCTGTGTTGTAAACGGCCCCGGCGAATCGAAGCACGCCAGCTTGGGCATTTCATTGCCCGGAACATTTGAAGAGCCCAAAGCTCCGGTTTACGTTGATGGCCGCCTGTTCACGACGTTGAAGGGTGACCGAATCGTGGCCGAATTCATTCAAATTCTGGATGATTACGTCGAGTCGCACTATGCCGCGCGGGAAGCAGTCGCGGCTCACTAAGCTCCGAGGATCTACTACTTCAACCAGCGCTTTTTTGTCATCCTGAGCGCCTGTTCTTCTTCGCTAGCGAAGAAGAACCAAGTCGAAGGACCCCTACCTCTATCGTTTATCTTTGAAATCAAACCCTGTTACGCCGCCAGTTTTAGTAAGCCCACCGCTGCCGTTAGCCACAGTGCGAATCCTGCAACATTCAATGCAATCCGCCATTTCCAACTGTCAATTATGAAATTGTATTTTGCGTCCATAACTTCCTCCCCCGCTCTCTCATTTGACGAAACATGCGATCAAACGTTAGTGGAGATACGCACAACTATCGCGAATGTTCCACGAGAATTGTTTCAGTAACGTGAATTTCGCTATGCGAGGAGAGGCAAGGGTGCGCCGGACGGGGCATCAGGGACAGGATCGGCAATACTCTTCAACTCGGGATAATGCGTAAGTAACGGTTGCGGCGCTCTGACACGTTGCCCTGTCAACAAATGTTTCAGTTGTAGCGCGTTCACTCCGGCCTTCGCTTCGAAGTGATTGTTTGCAACAACGTAGGTAATTTCTGCTTTCTTTGCGATGCGTTCAATCTTTTCCTTCCAGCCGGTCAGTTCGGATTCTTTATAAAGATAGTTGTAGCGGTCGTCGCGGTTTTCGGATTCAAACCATTGGTCGTAGTTTCGTCCGTGCATGCGAACGTATCCAACCGATGAAGTTACATGTTCGGTTGGCTCAAGAGATCGTCCGATGACGGGCTGATCTATGTTGCAGAACGCGACATTATTCTGGGTGAATGACGCGAGGGTTTCGTCGTTGTCCCAACTCGAATGTCGTACTTCCAGCACTCGTGGATACTCGATGAATTGCCGCAACAACACTTCGACGTACTCGCGGTTGAGAGAAGTATTCTTGAACGACACGGGAAATTGAATGAGAAGCGCGCCGAATTTCCCGGTGGATGCCAACGCTTCCAATCCCTCGCGAGCCAGTTTCTCGTCTTCGTCATTTGGTTTAATGCTGGCAGCGGATGTCGGCTCCATCACCGCCAGCGGTGAATGTGTGAACGACCGGTGCAGCTTTGAAGTAAAAACGAAATTTGGATTCGACGACACTCTGCGCGCCCACAGCTTTGCCAGTTCCGGCTTGATGTGTCCATAAAACGACGTGTTGATCTCGACAAGATCGAAGCATTGCGCAAGATATTCCAGCGGATGTTCTTTGCGACGCTGCATGCCCGGCGGATAGAAGACGCCGTCCCAATCTTTGTAAGACCAGCCAGCAGTGCCGATGCGGATTTGAGGCGCAGAGTCCATGTTCGAAATTCGAGGTTAGCACAATCCGCATCCTGGTCACTCCCTGCTCACGCATTGTCATGTTGAGCGCGGCTGAGCTTCCGCTTGCGGAAGCTCAGCAAGTCGAAACACCCCTGCAACTTCACCGCCGTTAATTTGATAGAGAGGTCCCTTCGACTCGGTTCTTCTTCGCAAGCAAAGAAGAAAAGAAGAACAGACGTTTATGGTCACAAATTGAGGAAGCGATCAGAGGTTTCTAGTAGAAAATCAGCGCGACCCAATACGCCCCGTTGGGATAGCTTGCGGTCTTCGCGTAGCAAGTCCCCTCTGCGAAACTGCTAACAGCGCGGTCAGAGATGATCTGCGAAATTCCGGACGAAAAATTGCCCGGTTCCATCGCGGTATAGCGCATGATGTAGCGGCCTCGCGGGGATGGAGTTTTCAAGGAATCCGCACGAGCCATAGCGCATGCGGTTGATTTCGCATCAGTGCTATCCACCTGTCGCAACTGTGAAAGGCGCGCTTCAGAGCGCAGGCGAGTGATTCCGGCGGCGATTGCATAATCCGCTTGATTGACGGAAGGTGTCGGCAAACTGTGGCCAAAATCTTGCACTACATATAACCGCGGTCCGCTCTGTACGACGGCGAATCCCGCCACGTTGTAATCCGCGCTCAACAGATTTTCCCGATGCTGCGGAGAATGCATCAAGCTGTCCGCGGCTTGTTCCACGCTTCCCGCATAGGCGACATTTTCCCCGGCTACATCGAGATGCAGCTTGCTGTTCGCCGCCAGGCGCTGTGGTAGCGCGGGCTCGCCGGAGAGCTGGTGCGAAAGCTGTTGTTGCGCGGCCATTGCCGCGGCATGTGCACGGGCCGCCTGAGTCAATCCTTCATCGGCCTGCAAGGGCGAGAGTCCGGCCTCGATTCGGGCCTGGTTCGCCAGATCAAAAAGCTTCCGTTCCTGTTCAGAACCAAAGGGAAAGGCGTTCGCCCCGGATGGAAATTGATGGAGCGAAACGTCGTTCACCGTTGCTGGCTTTGGTGGCGGGTTTTGCGCCCCGACTGCCGCCGCGACCAACAAAATGCCTAGCCAAATTATGATGGTCCGAGACATGGTTTTATTAACCCTGCTCAGAACCAGGAGATGCAACTTATTACTTTGTTCCTAGGACGATACGCTCTAGAATTCAGTCACGCATCATTACAATGGAGACATTACTGCTCGGCTTTCTTCTCGTTTCGAACCTAGTACTTCTGGTGCTTGCGGTGTTGCTATATCAGCGCTTTGCCCAGTCCAGCGGGCATTCTGAGGCTGTCATGCAGTTGGCCCGGCAGGCTGAATCACTGCATCAGACTCTTTCGAAGCAGTTTGCTGCTTCTACCGCCGATATGGCCATGAGGCTTGAGCAGACCAAGGGCGACCTCCGCCAGCAGGTCGCGGACCGCCTTGGAGATGGTTTCTCTTCCATCCGCAGCGGCGTTGAAGAGCAGATGAAGGCTGGACGCCATGAGCAGGCTGGAAGACTTGCCGAGGCTCGCACAGAATTGACCTCTTCGCTGGCCCTCACCACCTCGCAGCTCAAATCCGAATTCGACAATCTGACTCAAAAAACAATGCAGAGTTTGGATTCAATCCGCGACCGCGTGGACGCGAAGTTGCTCGCAATCACCGATCAGGTCCAGCAAAAGCTGGATCAAAATATTAAAGAAGGCTTCGCGCAATTCGAAAAGGTGCAGCAGCATCTGAAAGCTGCGGAAGAACAACTGCGTGAAGTTGGAGCTCTGGGTCACTCCATCAATGATTTAAATAATTTGCTGAAGCTACCTCATCTTCGAGGCACCTTCGGAGAAGCCAGCCTGGAGCGATTGCTGGCGGATTTTTTGCCGGCCCATATGTTCGAAATGCAATGCACGGTAAATGGTGGGGGACGAGTTGACGCCATGATTCAATTCCCCGATCGCCGCTTGCCGATTGATGCGAAGTTCCCTCGCGAGCAAGTTCTTGCACTATTCGAAAGCAATGTGGAAGCAGAGATCGAGCTGGCACGCCACGAATTTGTTCGTGTCATGAAGGTCGAAGCCAAACGCATAAAAGCCTACATTCAGCCAGAGCATGGCACGACAGAAATCGCTTTAATGTACCTGCCCAGCGAAACTCTTTACATGGAGGCGGTGCGCAATCGCGAACTCGCTGACTGGCTCAACCAGCAACACGTGTTCCCCGTTTCACCGAATACTTTGCTGATGACCCTTCAGACCATCGCCCTGGTTCACAAATGGTATGAGGTTGCTAGCCGGTTCGAAAAGAGCCGCGTCGAACTGGCCAAGGCACAAAAGTCGTTCGACCACTTCCAGGGTCAATTTGAGAACGTCGGCAAAAACCTCAACAAGGCCCAAGACGCCTTTGAGACCGCACAACGACACTTAAAGAGTTATCGCGGAAAGGTCACGGCGCTCAGCGGCCAGGAGCAACTGGAACTCGACGCAGCGAATGCGGAACAAATCCTTCCCTTAATAGACAAGGCCAGCGCATGAGGTAGCGCACGAGCGGAGAATGCTTGTGCGCTACCCTTTGAGCCGCAGACTACATCTTGTTCATCGTAAACGTGCCCGCCCCGGTGCATCCGGTCCCGGTTAGCGTCCACGTGCCGCTAATCGTGCCATTGTTCACGGTCCCATTCAAAGTAAGAGTGTTTCCGCTCGGCGTGGCCGATTGAATAGTCATTGCAAATGTGCCGGTGACATTGCCGTTAAAATCCCCCGCCAGGCCAAAGGATCCCGTCTCGGTTCCGGATGTTCCGAAGCACGAATCTTTCGTGGTAAATGCAAGGTTCACGACATTCACGTTGCTACCGCTGCTTTGGGTAAAAGTAGTCGTGAAAGCGAAATCTGGACCGGTGTTGTTATTTGGATCGCTCAAAGTTGCGGCCCAATTTCCATTAATGTTTCCAGAACTATTTCCGCCGCCACAAGCACTCAATATGAGTCCCAGCGAGATGATTAACGACAACCCAATCTTTTTCATGTTCATGTTCTAAACTCCTCCGGATTCAAAATGCTAGAAATGACAAGCCGCCATGGGAAAGATGCTGATCATGGCGAAAGCGGTCGTAAGGTAAATCACCTATCGCCATAAAAGTTAAGACACCAAGCTTTGAGTCGGACGGCTCAAGGCGAGCCGGAACAAATGTTGGCGCGGCCTGAAGCCGCGCCCTCGCGACAGGTTGATTCGGCGATCTACTGTTTGCGTCCATTATGTTTGTCGCGATAAATATTGCGCGACACTCGGTTTTGCTGGCGATTGACCTTCGCTTTTTCGGCCCCGGTCAGCTTGCCCCCATTGGCGGCGCGGTCGTTATGAACTTCGCGATTGATGCTCGCGTCTGTTGATTCCAGATTCGCAGTCTCTCGCGACGTGAGCTGTCCGCTCTTTACGCCCTGGGCGATGCGATCCTGCTGATTTTCAGCCCGCTTCCCAACTTCACTTTTCGGATTTGTGTTCTGTACCGCCGCGTTGTGTTTGTCCTGATAGATTTTGTTGGAGAGCTGATTCTGCTGCTGGTTGAGCGTGGCGCGATCGGATGCGGTTAAATGTCCGTTATCCAATTTGCGCATATCGCGCTCTTCGCCATTGATGTTGGACTCTTTCTTTTCGACATTGGCAGCTTCGCCAGCCGTCATCTGGCCGCTCTGAACGCCCTGGCTAACGCGGTCCTGCTGGTTTTCTTTTCGCTGGTTGATGGTTTGCGGTTGGGTGGTCGTATCGGTCTGCGCCACCGCAGGTAAAGCGAGTGCAGCCATTGCCGCCGCGAGGAATATGTTGCTCCATTGCTTTTTCATATCGTCTCCGCCTCCGTATTATTTACGTCAGCCTTTTTGGGTGGTTCTGGCTGCTGGAAGTTTGAACACGGAGTGTAAAGAAATGTTGCGGATGGGTGTGAGGCTTGCGAAGTGTTGGTTTTAAAGCGGATACACCAGTGTTGACGGATTAAATCGAAATGCGGCTACAAACCAGCTTCGATTCTCGACCGGGGATCCAGCACGTCGCGAAGGGCGTCACCGATGAAATTAAAAGACAGAACCGCAAGCATGACCGCGAGCGCCGGAAAAATCACTAAATGCGGCGCATCGAATAGATGGGCGCGGCCATCATTTAGCATTGCTCCCCAGCTCGCGGTTGGTGGAGGAACGCCGAGACCAAGAAAACTCATCGTTGCTTCCGCGAGAATTGCGCCAGCCATGCCGATGGCAGCCTGTACGACAATTGGTTGAATAATGTTTGGAAGAATGTGCCGGACGATCACGCGCAGGTCGGTAGCCCCGAGCGCTTTTGCCGCTTCCACAAATTCGCGCTCGCGCACGGCAAGGACTTGCGCGCGCACCAAGCGAGCGTATCCTACCCAACCTCCGAGAGAAAGCGCCAATATCAGATTAAAGATTCCTGGTCCGCGAAAAGCGACGAAAGCAATTGCAAGCAGAATTCCGGGGAACGACAAAAATGCATTCATCACCAGGACATTCACGAAGCGGTCAATCGCGCCACCATAATATCCCGCGATTGAGCCGACGATGAGTCCGAGTGCAAGTGATGCTGCGACTACGCAAGTGCCGACGAGCATTGAAATTCGCGATCCGTAAATCAGGCGGGACAAAATGTCACGGCCAAGTTCGTCGGTGCCGCACCAATGGGCAAGCGAGGGAGCGGACAGCCGCGCCGGCAGATCAATATGGGCAGGATTTTGCGGAGCCAGCCAGGGCGCGAATATCGCGGAAAGAGTGAAAATTGTTACGAGGACAATTCCGATCAGCGCCAGAACATTATGACTGGCGACACGACGGAAAGAGATGGCGGCGGTGGACATGGAGGAATCTTAAATTGCTACCCAGCCCTGTGGGACTGCGAGAACTATGTTCTGATCAGTGGACACTGTTGTGCGGGCCAACCCGCATGCGCGCCAAAGCCTCCACCCCTAGCTAACATTCTAAGCGAAGAATCATGAGCAAAGTTTCATATATTCCCAAAGACCACAACTCGGTTACACCGTACCTGGTCGTCAAGGATGCGGCCAAGGCCATTGAGCGATCGCCTCTTCACCTCACCACACTTCCAGTTTGATTTCGCGATAACGATTGATCAGCTCGAAATCCGTCCGATCTGTAGTGATGAGACGGGCGCCGTGAGAGCGAGCGGTGAGAGCGATGAGAACGTCGAAATGGAGGTCTCGCAATTTAGCCGGCGCGAAGCCGTTATCGGCCCGAATGCGGGAGAGTATCTCGCCCGATTCCAGCCAATTCTTTTGGGTTGGAGTCAGAATCGTGTGGTTTCTTGCCAAAGCCGAAAGAAACTTACGATCGGAAGGTGTTGTGGCCCCCCGCCATAGTTCCGCCAGCACGACGGAAGATACGCGGACCGCGCCGACGACAGACTGAAGCCTCTCCCGATGGCGCGGCGACCGAAGGTCATCGATTATGACCGACGAGTCGAAGATGACCAAGTCAATCAATATATCCTTTGAAAGAAAGCTTCCCTTCATTCTTCTTCATCAACTTTTTGAAGCGCTTCAGCCCGACGATCTCACGCAGGGCGATGTGGACGGCATCGGTACGGGATTTTGCCTTAAGCACTTTCACGGCCTCGTCGGCGAGGTCGGTATCAAGACGGATTGAAGTCATGGTTACGGCCATCGGATCCCCTTTCAATATATACATGATAGCGCGTATGTATATACACTTCAAGCCGGTCACAGCCGGATCGCATTCTCGGCCTGAAACGCGATATCACAATGCGAGTTTGGAGCGGGCTGTGGCGTTGGTAGGTCAGCGGGTGGTGATCGAATTGGTGTGAACAGAGACAGGGGGCGGCCCGCAGGACGGGGGAGCCGTTTTCTGCAGATCACCTCAAGGCGAGAATTTCTCTAACCAATAATCAAGAACCATCTCCGCTAACGCGTCCACTCCGATCTCATCGCCGAGTTCTGCTGCCCAGGGATCCCCGACTTCAACAATAAGATGGCCCACGTCGAAAACGGCGGGATCGAAGCCTGGGAACTGAAATGCGCCGCCGACGACCTTTGCATCCCTAACCGCATAGTACTTCCGATGAAAGTGCTTCGATCCATTCGCCAGTTCGCGACAGATTTCTTGAGGGCCAAAGGAACCCTTTGGGTAATTTAGCACCCAATTCGGCAAATGCGTCGCGGTGAGCACGAAGTCCATTGCTGCGTATCTGTCTCCAGGCGCCTTCAATATGCGTTGGTAATCATGTTGGAGCTTCTGAAAAAATTGCTGCGGAGTATCAAGATCGAAGAATCCGCCCTTCATAGGCACATGGCCTCACCTCAGGACTGTCGGCTCGGCTCCCGATTTGGGTCACGCATAAGAAAAAACTGGCGATTATTGAGTTGGCCGCTCGCCAATAGTCTAAATTATCGGTACCGCCCTCGTTCGCATACGAGCTGCCCACGTCATTCCGAAGTTGTCAGCCCCGCTCCACTTGGGCAAAAGGTGATTGCGTGAGAGCAATACTACAAATTTTCGCAGCGATCGTGCAAGCGACGGCACTTCTTGTCGCAATGCTTTCACTCTCGGATCTCATTGAGGACAAGGGTCGCGCCGCAAACGCATCGCAGGACGCAATTCGGGCCGACATAGCAGGCGAAATCGGACGCACTCACTTCGAACAAGCAGAGCAGGAGGAACGCGCCGCGAACGCATCGGCATCCGAGGACGCGGTGGCGCTCGGTCTGGCCACAACTACCCTCCTGCTCGCTCTGCTCGCCAATATCGCGGGATCTCTAATTCAACCGAGGCCATCCGCTGAACTTAGCAAATTGCCATCGGGGGACCAGAGGCCGCAGGGTACCACTCGAGTGGCGTGACGAGGGAAGGCGGGTGGAACGACGTGACGTTGGCGCGAGCCGTCCTACTGTCTGATCCTCGGGTTTGCCACCGAGTACAAAAGATCCGTCAGGAAGTTGACCGCAACATACGTCAGTCCAATCGCCAGAATGCATCCCTGCACCAAGTAGTAGTCGCGATTGCTGATGGCCTGGATAGTAAGCCTGCCAATTCCGGGCCACGAAAAGATCGTCTCAGTCACGATTGCACCGGCTAACAGTGCTCCGAACTGCAAACCTAGAACTGTGATCACTGGAATCATTGCATTCCGCAATGCGTGGCGATAGACGACCGTCCGTTCGGGTAATCCCTTGGCGCGTGCGGTGCGGATGTAGTCTTGACCGAGTTCTTCCAGCATGGACGTGCGAACCATGCGCGTGAGAATCGCCGCCAATGCGCCGCCCATCGTGATAGCCGGCAAGATCAAGTGGGCGAAACTGCCGGATCCTGACACTGGAAGCAATCCCAACTTGATGGAGAAAAATAAAATTAATATCGGACCCAGCGCAAAATTTGGAAACGATAATCCGAAAAGGCTGACTACACTGAGTGTGCGGTCGTCCCAGCGATTTCGTCTCTGCGCCGACCGCACGCCCGCAGGAATTGACAGCAAAATCGCAACCACAAGCGCCGCAATCGTGAGTTGCAAAGTGTACGGATAGCGTTGCGCGATCAGGCTCCTCACACTTTGGTTGAATCTCACCGACGGACCGAGATCGCCGTGCAGCACGCCTTTCCAGTAGTGAAGATATTGTTGCCCTAGCGGAACGTCGAGGCCATATGCATGCCGGGCAGCTTGAATATCCGTCGCGGGCGCACCTTCACCGAGCATTTGGAGGATCGGATCCCGGGAACTAAATGGATTAGCAGGAAGACCAGAGAGACGACGAGCCAGATCACGGGCAGCGTGTAGAGGACGCGAAGGGAAAGGTAACGGAGCATTCAGATACGTCGTTGGTCGTTCGTCGTCGGTCGTTGGCTGCTGCCCCGACCGTTTGCGCCCTTCATGTTCCCGCCTGGCCAACCGCTTTTGGTTTCAAAGTCTCAATCCTGACCTTGGCTATGCGAAGGCCATCCATCTCAGCAATCTCAAAATGACGATCTTCGTAGTCAAACGCTTCGCCAACGCTCGGAATTTTTTGCAGTTGCGCCAGCACAAATCCCGCCAGGGTCTCGAAGCCGCGATCTCGCGGCAATAATAAGTCATATTGCGATTCGAGGTCGCGAATGTTCACCGATCCATCCAGCAGCAGAGATTTGTCCTCACCATTGACCATCGCCTGATCTGCGGGAACGACATCGAACTCATCCTCAATTTCGCCCACTAATTGCTCGAGGATATCTTCGACCGTTATAACGCCGGCGGTTGAGCCAAATTCGTCCACGACAACAGCCAGGTGCCGCTTTCGTTGACGGAATTCGCCAAGAAGCTCGGTTAGAACCTTGGTCTCCGGAACTACAAGAACGTCGTGCATGATTTGGCTGATTCTCATATTAGAAATACGCGTCGCAATCGGCTGGGGAGAATTCCCGGCGAGCCGCAAGCGCGTCCATCGCATCAAGTCCTTCGAATAAAGCACGCCGATAATGTGTTCCGGCCCACTCTGTGGGTCGTACACGGGGATACGCGAGTGTTGTTCCTCGACGACACGTTTCAGGGCTTCATCGAGAGTCAAATTTCCCGGAAGCGAAAAAATGTCGGGACGAGGAACCATCACTTCGCGGACCGTGATGCTATCGAGTTCCAAGGCTTGATGAATCATCTCTTCCTGGAAGGGGGGAATCTGCCCAAACTGGCGGCTGGCGGTCACGATCAGCTTAAGCTCATCAGGCGAATGGATGGGTCCTTGCTGAATTCTGCGCGAACCAAATGTGCGCAAAACGGAACCAGCGGCGCGGCTCATAAGAAAAAGAACGGGCCTGGTGAGCGTAAGAAAAACTTCCATCGGCGCGGCGACAGCAAGAGCTACCTGCTCAGAGCGTTGCAGCGCCAGCGATTTCGGCACCAGTTCGCCGAGTATCACGTGCATGCATGTGATCATGCTGAACGCGACAACAATCGCGATGCCGTGCGCATAGACCATCGCGTGGGGGACTTCACGAATGAATCGCGAGGCCTCGACTATGTGGGCTACGATCGGTTCGCCGATCCATCCCAGGGTCAGGCTGACGATCGTGATTCCGAGTTGGACGCCGTTAACGACTTCATCCAGATTGCGATGGAGTTTCTGAACGATTCTGGCGCCGATACGCCGGGCTTCGATGAGTTGCTGGATACGCGTATCGCGCACGCTGACCAGGGCGAATTCGGCTGCGGCAAAGAAAGCGTTGGCTGCGACCAGGAGAATCACCAGGAACACCCGGAGCAGCACAAAGGCGACCATGAATGGTCAATTTTAGCATTCCAAGCCCAAGGGAGGCGTTTTCAATCAGGCGGTGGACCTGTAGAATTAGAGGTACTTAGACCGATTTTGTGCTCTTTTCGCTGCTTCGCGCCTTTGCAGCAATTCTGGACTTTCTTGCTTTCTTTTTGGGTATCCCTCGGTCTAATGAAGCTGGGTCTAATCAAGCTGGGTCTAAAAGAAGCTGGGTCTTGCGAAGAATGATCTCCGGTTTGGAGGACGTGAGATCGGTTTCTATCTGCGAAAAGAATGGTTTTTTCGGAACTTACTTGAATTCATTCGCGTAGAACAGGTGTGGGCGGAATTGTTGGTTTCAAATCAGGAGGCGATGTGAACGGCAATACTAACGGCAGAAAAAAGCGGCGTAAGCGAATCATCATTGTCACCGTGGTCGTGTTACTGATTGTGGTGTTTGCGGGCGCGCTCTACGCGTTCAATCGCGGCGGCACGAAACTTGATCCATCGAAGCTTGCGAAGGTTGAAAAAGGCGACCTTGCCAAAAGCGTAGTCGCAACCGGAAAAGTCGAGCCCATCACCAAAGTTGAGGTCAAGTCGAAGGCGAGCGGCATTGTTACGAAGCTGTACGTGGATGCCGGCGACAAAGTAAAGAAAGGCCAGCTTCTCGCCCAGTTAGATAAAGTTGAAATTGAAGCTCAGGTAGACCAGTCGCGCGCCGCGCTACAGGCGGACGAGGCGAATCTCACAAGCTCGCAGGCGGACTGGCAAAGAGCCAAGGTGGATGCCGAAGGTCCCGATGTTCCTTTGCTGAAACGTGAATACGTGCGCGCGCAGGGGATGGCGAAAGATGGTATTGTCTCCACCTCCACGTTGGATGACGCGAACAAAAATTATCAGATGGCCCTGAATAAACAGAACGTCTCCAAGGCGCAAGTCACAGTGTTGCAGGCAAAAATCGCTCAATCGGAAGCGCAAATCGCGCAGGGCCGCGCCAACCTGAAGCAGCTTGAAGAACAACTCAGCTACACCGATATCGAATCGCCGATGGATGGCGTAGTGCTGTCTCGAGATGTCGAACTCGGAGACGCCGTAAGCTCGATTCTGGTTTTGGGATCGTCCGCAACGTTGGTTATGACTTTGGGCGATACCAGCCAGGTTTACGTAAAAGGCAAAGTTGATGAAAGCGACATTGGCCAGGTCTATTTGGGGCAACCCGCGCGAATTAAAGTGGAAAGTTTCAAAGACAAGACTTTCAATGGGGTCGTAACCAAGATATCGCCGATGGGCGTTGAGAAAGATAACGTCACCACGTTCGAGGTTCGTGTCTCGATCAATAATCCGGGCGGAGAATTAAAGGCCGAGATGACGGCCAACGCGGAAATCATTCTCGAAGAGCACAAGAATGTGCTGCAAATTCCCGAGGGCTCAATTATTTACGACAAAGACAAGAAAGCCTCTGTTGAGATTCCACAGCCCAAGGCAAAGGATGGCAAAGTGAAGCTTGCCGTAAACATTGGAATCTCCAACGGCGCCAAAACGGAAGTCCTCAGCGGATTAAAGGAAGGCGATCAGGTCGTGCTGCAATAGCCGTCCAACTGGACGGGCGAGACGTCGTCCGTCGCATCGAGTTTTGTAATCCGCAGCGAAACGAGAGGAAAACAATTGCAAAAACGAAAAATCAATCCCGCGGCGAGTCTTCCACTTAGGCTCGCTTTCGCCACTGCATTATTCTCCGTGCTGATCTTGGGAACGGTCCCTGCGTCTGCCGCCTCAGAGGGATCCTTTGATCGCACGCTGAAAGTCACCGGTAACGTCAATCTCGAAGTCACGACTGGATCCGGAAACATAGAAGTAAAAACGGGGAGTTCGGACGAAGTCCGCATTTCTGCTCGAATCAGGGTAACGGAATTCTTTGGCGGTAACGCGGAAGAAAAAGTAAAGCGACTGGAAGACCACCCGCCGATTGAGCAGAACGGTAACGAAATTCGCGTGGGTCATATCGAGGACCCTGAGTTGCGGCATAACGTCTCCATCAGCTACGAATTGATCGTACCCGCCGAAACGCAACTACGCGCCAAAACCGGATCGGGCAACGAAGATATTGAGGGGATTCACGGGTCTCTCGATGCTTCATCCGGCTCGGGACGGCTGAAAATCTCCTCCATAGGTAACACCGTCCGCGCCGACACCGGCTCAGGCGATATAGGAATCGAGCAGGTAAAAGGGAACGTGCACGCAAAAACCGGAAGCGGCTCGGTTCGCGCTACCGACGTTGCTGGCGGCTTTGAAGGCAGCACCGGCAGTGGCGATCTTCATCTCGAACAGACTTCATCGGGTTCGGTTCGGGCGAGTACCGGTTCAGGCAGCCTTGATCTGCGCGGTCTTCACGGTTCTCTCGAAGCCAGCTCTGGCAGTGGATCCATAAAAGCGGAAGGCGATCCCACAGGCGCGTGGACCCTTCATACCGGCTCTGGAACAGTTCAACTGCGCTTACCGTCGAATGCCTCATTCGATCTGGATGCTCATACCAGTTCAGGGACGGTGTCGATAGGCTTCCCAATCACCGCGGAAGTATCCAACAATAAAAAAGATCTTCGTGGAAAAGTTCGCAGCGGCGGTGTCCCGGTGCAGATCGCAACGGGATCAGGAGATATTGACATTCACTAAGGCAAGTCCTTCGGACAATCACTTCTTCTGACGAATGAAGTAATGCGCTTTGTCCATATCCGCAGGCACCGCAACATCAAAAAAACCAACCATCATTTCGTTATACGTCTGATCTCCCCAGATCACCGCAGAATGCGGATCGGGATTGTGCGGATTGTTCCTTGAATTGTCATACCACGCAACCGCTTGAAGTTCAGTTCCCGCCTTAAGAAAAAGTGGCTGCTCCAACCGGTAACTCATCTGCCAATAAAAATCGTAGTTCACTCTAAGCAACGTTTCGGTTTTTTTGTCGGAAGCACTGTCAGGATGAATGATGTTGTATTCGAAGCGCTTCCCCCGAAGATGCATGTGCGGGAAGAAGCTGAGCAGGGTCGCGTCATTGGGAAGCGTGCCATGCACTTCCACGCGATAGTTATCCACACCGGCAGGAATCGGGATAGTGTCATGGTCGTTCGCCAGCTGTAGAGTAAGCACGCGCAATTTGGGCGGATGTTTAGCAAAACCAAACCTACGCTCGTCTGGTCTCGGGTAGCGTGGCCGTTCGTCGTGTAGTGCATCTGGAATACAAGGTCGGAGTGCGCGGGAATGAATTTTGCCATGCCTTCGGGCCAATTGTCCGGCGAACTACCCGGCGCATAGACAAGAAGCATGTCGCTGTTAGTGGCATGCGCCTCGTGCATGAGCTCGGGATCGCGGAAAGTCGAGGCCGTGAACGGAACGCCAATCGGCGCATCGCGCAGCCAAGTGGATTCGCGCCGCCGAATGTAGACGACTGAGTGATGGACATGCGCCCGCTGTGAAGGACGCACTTCGCACATCTGTACCCAGCGATCGGTCGCAAAACCGGTCGGTACGATTTCGTACGTGTATTCCACATCTCCGTGCGCGGGGATCGGAACGGCTTTCGGCATTTTCAAAACAACATCGGGGGTGGCAATATTCCATCCGTAAGCCCAATGCGGAGGCGCGGGCGCGTCTCGCGGATCGCCAGCAGGAGCATTCGAATCTGCCCACGATGAGATAGTTGCGATTTGTTGCTGCGTGAGTGAAGGATCATCGGAAAAATGGCCGCAGCACGGATCCGCAAACCAGGGCGGCATCGTTTTCAGGCGCACTGTTTCTTTGATCTGCTGCGCCCTTGATCGCGCTTGCTGATATGTGACCAACGGGAACGGCGCGATTTCTCCATCACGATGACAGCTTTGGCAATGCTGCTGCAAGATTGGCAGGACATCTTTGTAGAACGTTGGAGGCGTGCTGTGATCCGGTGTCTGCGGCGTAGCGCTTTGAACTGAGAGCGAGACTTAAGATCAGAGAAGAACAGGATGCTGAGCATCAATTTCAAAATTGAGACGTCATCCGGAGCGGCGAAGAGCCTGTCCCATGGCGCAAGCCGAGGGAAGTTGAGTGGAGCGGATAGGCACTTTTGCCGGCAATTTGCGGAGTGCGCACGAGATCATTTGGAATGAAGTCCCGAACGATGATTCAGTATCCCTGATTCTTGTCCACGATCGCAATCAGCGGCTGATGACTCAGATATCGCCGCAGATTTCCGGTGAAGAACGCATAATGCCTGTCCCATAGCTTTTCCGAAAAGCCGGCAATGTGCGGAGTGATGAGCAAGTTTTGCAAGTCCCACAACGGCGAGTCGGGCGGCAACGGCTCTTTTTCAAAAACATCCAATGCCGCGCCGGCGATTTTGTTCGCGCGCAAAGCTTCGGCAAGCGCGAATTCGTCCACCAACTGGCCGCGACTGACGTTGATCAGGTAGCCTTCCGGCTTCATGCGGGCGAGCCGCTGCGCGTTGATCATTCCCGGACGTTGACGCGGTCAGAGGTGCGGCGATGACTACGTAATCGGAATTCGACAGCATCAAGTCTATCTGCGACGAAGCATACACTTGCTCGACGTTGTCTGGTTTCCGCGTTTCCACTCTGTTGCGAACCGCAATCACTCTCATGCCGAGTGCCGATGCGCGCTCCGCGACTTCGGTCCCGATGCTTCCCAATCCAATCAAGCCCAGCGTTGCGCCGGCTACTTCACGCGGCTGCGGTCGCGATTCCCAGACTTGATTCTGTCCCCAAACGCGCTGCTGCTGACATCGCATTGCCAGAGGCAGTTTCTTGGCCAACGCAAAGATCAGCGCAATCACAAGCTCGGCCACCGTCGCTCCGTGAACATCGCTTCCATTGGTCAGGATTACGTCGCTCGCAATCAGTTCGGGGAACAACAGTTGATGGACCGCTGCCGCAGGGGAATGTATCCAGCGAAGTTTCTTTGCGGCAGTGAATTGATCAGGGCGAAGAGTCCAGGTCACGACGATCTCGGCGTCGCCGATCTGTTTCTCGATCTGATCAAAGTCGCTGAGATGGACAACTTCGACCTGCGGAAATTCTTTCCGCAGCCGCTCGGAAAACCACGCCGGAGCATTCCAAAAACTGCCTCGATTGTAAGGAAGAACCAGAAGCTTCATGGAATGATATTAGAACGAGAGTGTCACAGCTCAGAAGATTTTGATCTCGTTAAGCAACAAAAAATGAGGGTGGCCCATCCTTTCGCGCACTTTGCGAAAGGATGGGAGGCGATGCCGCCAACAGAGCGGGATTTTAGTGCAGGGATCCTTCGTTGGGAGGCCGCTCGCTAGCGAGCGACCTCCGCGTCCTCAGGATGACAACGGGAAAAAGATTTACGAATTTTGCACGACCCGCAAATCCCGCCCCGTCATCTCTTTTGGTTGCGGAATGCCTAACATTCCAAGAATCGTAGGTGAAATATCTCGCAGCGACCCATCCGGTCTCACCGTTATTTTTTTCCCATTCTCCGCGATTACGATGAACGGTACCGGATTCGTGGTGTGCGCCGTATGCGGACCTCCAGTGACTGGGTCAATCAGCATCTCGGCATTGCCGTGGTCGGCGGTGATCAGGATTGCGCCACTTTTCGCGCGGACGGCCCGCTCGACGCGATCCAGGCATCCATCCACGGTTTCCACGGCGCGGATCGTGGGTTCGATCTTGCCGGAGTGTCCCACCATATCGGCGTTGGCAAAATTGACGATGATGACGTCGAATGTGCCATCTTCGACGGCTTTGATGACTGCATCCGCGATGCCGGCGGCACTCATCTCCGGCCTCAAATCATAAGTCGCGACTTTTTGCGATGGAACGAGCAGGCGATCTTCTCCGGGAAAAGGAGTTTCCACTCCGCCGTTGAAGAAGTAAGTGACGTGCGCGTACTTTTCGGTTTCTGCGACGCGAAGATTGCGCAGATTCATCTCGCCCATGACGTTGGCGAGAAGATTGCTCATGGATTCTGGCGGGATGACGACTGGCAAGCTGAAATGCTTGTCGTACTGCGTCATGCACACATATTGCAAATTGCTGGGGACACGATCTCGCGGAATCGCGGAATCGAGGTCATCGGCGCCGGGCAAATCGCGTCCGGCTTGTGCGTTCAGTCCGCTGTTGCGAGCAACCGCGCGGGTAATTTGCCGTACGCGGTCGGCGCGAAAATTGAAACAGATGCAGGAATCGTTATCGTGAACAGTTGCGATTGATATTCCGTGTTCATCGGTACAAACAAACGGCACTATGAATTCGTCAGTGACATCTTTGTTGTAAGAATCCTTCACCCCTTGCACGGGATCGGCGTACTTTCCACCCTCGCCAACTCCGTTGACCATCGCCTGGAATACTTTATCAATGCGCTCCCAGCGGCGATCACGGTCCATTGCGTAGTAGCGCCCGCTGACACTTGCAATGTTGCCAGTGTTGTACTCGCGCATTTTCTGCTGAAGCAGTTCCAGGTATCCCGCGCCATTTGTCGGTAGCGTGTCGCGGCCATCCATGAACGCATGGATAAACACGCGCTCAACTCCATTTTGCTTTGCCATTTTCAGCAGCGCATGAAGATGGGTCTGATAAGAATGAACGCCTCCGTCTGAAACCAAGCCGAAAAGATGTAGCTGACGGCCGTCAAGACGCGCATTCTTCATGGCCGCAAGCAGCACGGGATGTTGAAAGAACTCGCCGTTCTGAATCATCAACTCGATGCGAGTGCTGTCCATATGAACGATTCGACCGGCGCCAATGTTGAGATGTCCCACTTCGCTATTGCCCATTTGTCCATCTGGCAGGCCGACATAATGCCCGCTGGTATGAATCAAAGTGTTGGGATATTCGCGAAGAAAACGGTCATAAGTGGGCTTGCGAGCAAGCGCGATGGCGTTGGCTTTAGTTTCAGCGCGATACCCCCAGCCATCGAGGATGATAAGAACGAGAGGTTTTGGGCGAGTCATACGCTTCTAGCTTTTGGCTCCTGGCTTTTAGCTCTTGGCGAAACCGGGAGAGAAGTCATCAATTGAAATCAGCAGCCTACCTGGCGCGTCTTTTCGTAACCGTAGCGCCTAAGCAGCCTGATCAGTTCGTGACCTCAAAGATCACGGGGCAGCCTCAAGCTGAAATGACCTCGTCCTTCACCATATGAAGACGAATGACCCGAGGAGCCTCACCCTCGTCAAAATGGCAGTGAACCGCCTCGCGCACGTTAACCTTTAATTCGTCCATCGTGTCGGCCTGAGTGAAGATCGAGTGTCCTAAGGCGTGCGCCTCGTACCCGCCCTCTGGCGATTCCTGAATCGAAAAGATGATTTCCGTTTCTTCCATGGATGAGAATTATACCGAATAATACAATTCGTCTTCGCCTCATGTCTGCGGTATCCTCTGTGGGCGCAGCCCCCTGCGATTTCGTGCCCATATCAAGGAGAAACTCATGTCTGTCAGCGAACTTTTATTGATTGAATTTGATGAAGAGATGAAAAAGACGCGCACCGCGTTGGAGCGGGTTCCGCTGGACCAAAAGGATTTCAAACCTCATCCGAAATCTGCACCCCTCTCAAAGCTCGCGCCGCACATCGCACAGCTTGCGGGTTTCGGCCTGTCTATACTCACAACTCCCGAACTCGACTTTGCGAAAGGAAGTTACAAGCCATTGCCCTTCGAGTCCGCAGCTCAACTTACAAACGCCCTCGATGAAGGAGCCGCCAAGGTCAGGACAGCGCTACAAAATACCAAGGACGACGCATGGAGGGAAGATTGGAAGTTAAGGTCTGGAGATAAAATCATTTTTGAAGGTTCGCGCTTCCTTGCTTACCGGCAGATGTTCATGAATCACCTGGTACATCACCGCGCCCAGCTTGGCGTGTACTTGCGTTTGAACGAGAAGCCTGTGCCGGCCACTTACGGCCCTTCGGCAGATGACAAGATGGGATTCTAGGCAAGCAATTTTCTTATACATCTTTTAGGATGGGTCGCCGCATCTGTAGGAAAATATCCACCAGACATCGCGAATACACGGGAGCAGCTTCCATGAAACTCAAAGTGGCGAAGCTCATGCAAGGGCTGGGAATTTTAATGCTTTCCATCGCGGTTTCGTTGCCGCTACAGGCGCAGACTTCGCCGCAGGGACCTAGCGCCGAAGCGGCCCCGGCGTCTCAGGATAAGAAGCCAGCAACTCAGGGAACAACCTCAACGCCCGAGGACAATCTGCCGAGCGCGCCTTCCAGCAGCCAGACGACCGAGCCCTCGCTGGGTGATCTCGGCTTCCCCTCGGCCCAGACACAGAGCAATCCCGAAGAACAGGCACGGCTCGACAAACGAACGCACATGCTGAAAATCCATCAGCGCATGGGTTTGATCACAACCGTTCCCCTCCTGGCCACGCTGCTCACTTCCCTGAATGCCGGCGGCAAGAACACAAGCACAACCTCGCGTGACGTGCATACCGCTCTGGGTGCGGTTACCGCGGACTTGTATTTCACCACCGCTTATTTCGCCATCCGTGCACCCAGAATTCCGGGAACCGAAACCAAAGGCCCCATCCGCGTACACAAAGCTCTGGCTTGGATTCATGGGCCGGGCATGATCCTGACGCCGATTTTGGGGATCATGGCATACGATCAACGAAACCGCGGGGAAAAGGTTCATGGGCTCGCCTCAGCGCATGCGCCGGTGGCGATCATTACGGCGGGAGCGTTTGGGGCAGCCCTTCTATCGGTTTCACTTAAGTTCTAGGCAATTTATGAATAAGAAACCTGTGCTGATTTTTCTGTTAGTCACACAGCTTGTGGCGCTCCCAGTTTTTGCAGCCGACAGCCAGTGGATTCTTGACCAGTGCACTTTGACTTATCACGTCTCGCATCCGCTGCATCAGACGGACGGAGTAAGCCACGCAGCACGCGGCAAGGGCGTTTGCCATGATGGGCAATGCGATTTCCTGATCGCAGTTCCCGTCAAATCGTTTGATTCCGGAGACAGCAATCGCGACCTTCACATGCTTCAAGTAACGCGCGGGGCGCAATTTCCCATGGTGACTGTTCGTACGAAGATCCCCGAAGCAGCCGCTGGGTCAGCGACCATCAACGCCGATCTCGAGATACAGTTTGCCGGGCAGACTGCCGACTATAAGCAGGTCCCATTCCAACTGACCGCTCAAGGAAACGAAAGCAAAATCTCAGGAACAATTCCCGCGACACTCTCCGATTTCAAGATTGATCCCCCGACGCTCTTGACGCTGCCCATAAAGAACGAGATTCCCGTGCGCGTGGAGATGACTTGGCGGAAGCAGTAAGGGAAACCAGTTCTTGTGGTTCTCGCTCAGAAACCGCACCCTTTCGGCCCCGGAGTACCAACCCTTTGCTCGTACTTGATCGCGACGACCCGGAATCGCACGCCCGGTGGGCGTTTTCACGGAAAATTAACCGGGTTGTAACCTGACTGTGACCTTCAAGAGATAAGTTCCCACTGTGCACTGACCCCCACGTGCCTCCATGGAGAATTCAATGAAATCCCCTAGTGTTTTGCAATTGATGGTTGCTTGTGGTGTTCTGCTGAGTGGCTTCGCCGCATCAGCGCAGGTTACAGCATCGGCCCCGTATACAGTTTCTACGTTCGCTACCAGCATTCCCGGGGTTGACTTCGCCCCCGATTCCATTGCCGTGCTAAATGGGCATGTGTTTGTCGGCTACGGCGATGGTGTGGCGCCTGATGGTTCCGATGGCAAAAGCAGCACCATTGTTGAGTACAAGTCGAACGGAGATGTCGTCACGACCTACACCGTAATGGGTCATAACGACGGGCTTCGCGTGAATCCCAAGACGAAGCAGCTATGGGCATTGCAGAATGAAGACGCCAGTCCCAATCTCGTGATCATTGATCCGAAAACTCAAACCCAGACGATGTACACTTTCGGCCCCACTCCCCACGGCGGCGGCTACGATGACATGGCATTCCACGGTGACGATGTATTTATCAGCGCTTCTAATCCCGCCAATAATCCGAACGCCGCGCCTGCCATCGTAAAGGCACAAATCAGCGGAAGCACAGTCGTAGTGACACCGGTTCTCAGCGGCACCGCTACCGCTACGGATATCCCAACAGACGATCCAACCACTCTTAACTTGCAAGACCCAGACTCGATGATCTTCAATCCGCTCGGGGACTTGGTTCTGGATAGCCAGGCAGACGCCGAACTGATCATCCTGCGTCACCCAGGCTCTGATGACCAGAGCGTATACCATCTGCCGATCACCGAGAACGGCTCTCCAGTCCAAATAGACGACACGATTTTTGCCACAGCCAGCCACGGAGTAATTCTGGTGGCAGACCGTGACGGGGAAACGGTTTACGCGATCTCGCGAAACATTTTCGCGCCCAGTGCGGCTTACAGTGCGACGCCCAGTTCCGTTGCGGCCTTGGATCCATCAACCGGAGTTCTCACTGACATCGTGACCGGATTGGTGAGTCCCCACGGGATGGCTTTCATTAACAAATAGAATTGGTTTCAGATCTGAATCTGGCGGCCCGCAAAGGCCGCCTTTTACGTTACCAAATTAATTTTGCAGAATAGCGCTCAAACACTGGATCGGACGTAACCAGCGGAAGGTTCTCCTCCAGGCTTTGCGCGATGAGTATACGATCAAAGGGATCGCGATGATGCGATGGCAGGGATTCGATCCTCAAAACATGATCCAGTTGGATGGGCAGCACTTCGATTCTATTCTTCGCCAGTTCTTTTACGATGTAAAGACCCGATGGGCTCGGGAAGAGGTAGTTTGCCTGCCCGTACTTTGATCAAAATCTCCCAAACGCTTGCGACGCTCAGCCAGAGATCATTTGGTCCAGTGTAGATTTGTTGTGCGCGACGGGAAAGCCTTCTGTCATCTGCGATTGCCCACAAAAAGGTGTGCGTGTCGAGGAGGACTTTCATTCTCCGTAAAAGAGATCTTCGATTTCCTTGGGCAGCGGATCGTTAAAGTCGTCGGGAACTACGAATTCTCCCTTGGCTGACCCTAGGATTCGTCTCTTGGGGCCGACCGTCTATCGGCACAAGTTTAGCGACGGGTTTTCCGGCCTTAGCAATAATTACCTCTTCGCCCATGGCTACGCGCTGTAGCAGGCGAGAAAAGTTAGTTTTGGCCTCGTGGATGTTGACTTCCATGAACTAAGTATAGCTAAGTCGTGGACTAAGTCAACATCGGGGCTTTGCCTTGGGAAGGCGCCTTATTCGCCCTCACCCCTTATAGTTCAGCGCCTTCAACCCCAGGAACCTGGCCGACTCGCCCAACTCTTCTTCGATCCTCAGCAACTGGTTGTATTTCGCGATTCGATCTGTCCGCGATGCTGATCCGGTCTTGATTTGCCCCGCCCCGGTCGCCACCGCGAGATCCGCGATGAACGTGTCTTCGGTCTCGCCGGAGCGGTGGGAAATAATTGACGTGTATCCATTGCGCCGCGCCAGATCAATCGCGTCAAGGGTCTCGCTTACGGTTCCGATCTGGTTAACTTTGATCAGAATCGAATTGGCGACGCCTTTATCAATTCCCTTTTGCAGAAATTCGGTGTTGGTGACGAACAAGTCGTCGCCCACCAGCTGAACCTTGCCGCCGATTTGTTCAGTAAGATTTTTCCAGCCGTCCCAATCGTTTTCGGCGAAGCCGTCTTCGAACGAGACTATTGGATAATCATTCACCCACTTCGCCCAGAAGCGAACCATATCATCGGAACTCTTCGCGGATTTATCAGACTTCTTGAAAACATATTTGCCGTCCTGAAAAAATTCGCTGGCCGCGGGATCGAGAGCGATCGCAATTTCCGCACCCGGTTTGTATCCGGCTTGCTGAATCGCTTCGAGCACAACTTCAATGGCTTCGACGTTCGACTTCACGGATGGCGCGAATCCGCCTTCGTCGCCGACTGCGGTGTTGTATCCACGCTTTTTCAACACGCCTTTCAGCGTGTGAAACACTTCGACTCCCCAGCGTAGCGCCTCAGAAAATGATTTGGCTCCCACCGGCATGACCATGAATTCCTGAAAGTCCACGTTGTTGTCGGCGTGAGCGCCTCCGTTGAGAATATTCATCATGGGCGTAGGGAGGGTGTTAGCCCCTGCGCCTCCGAGATAGCGATAGAGCGGAAGCTGGAAATAGACAGCCGATGCCCGGGCGATCGCCATGGATACCGCCAAAATCGCATTTGCCCCCAAGCGGCTCTTATTACCAGTGCCGTCAAGCTCGATCATCTTTTTATCTACTGCGCGCTGATCAGCGGCATCAACATTGGCCAGAGCGTCGGCAATCTCGCCGTTCACATTTTCCACGGCTTTCAACACGCCCTTGCCGAGGAAGCGCTTCTTGTCCCCGTCGCGCAACTCAACGGCTTCGTGCTCTCCAGTTGAAGCGCCGCTGGGCACGATGGCTCGCCCCTGGGTGCCGTCACCGAGAATGACTTCGGCTTCCACGGTTGGATTACCGCGAGAATCAAGCACCTCGCGTGCATGTACGTCAATAATATTGCTCATGAAAATTCCCTTCTGCGAGTGCGATTTGCACTGGATTGTCTTCCGACAGAACTCTCCCGCTCAATTGCGAGAGATGATTTAAAATGTTGATCGGAACTTGCGATTATACCAGCCATGTGTGGCTCACAATTGCCACGCATCCTCGGCTTCGGCCTGTAATTCAATCCATCCTTCTTCCGGCAATGCATCTACGGGCAGGCGGTTTTGCCACAGGCTCACTCGGAGTCGAAGTTTTGTCACCGCCGGCTTTGCGACGGCCGAGGCATTCGCGCGTCCGTCGTGGCCTAGTGGCGCGGCGGACAGCAATGCCAGCGGCAATCTGAACTCGAAACTTCGGCCCAGAGCCACCTGCAAATTATTCTGAAGCTGGGCCGAGGTAATAACGGCTTCCGGTTGATCCTGTGCGCACAAGTTCCAGGATCGAATCGCCCCGCCGGCTACTGCCACATCGAGCCTCAATGAGTGCGAGGAATCGGGCTGATTCAAACCGGACGGCTCGACATTCACGACCACTTCAAAATGAGCTTTCGGAAACTCCTCAACAAAATCCAGCCGCCCGTAAACGAAAGCTTCGTCCGTGCCCACGTATATTGTGTCCAGCAGGAACTGTTTGCCATGCATCGCGCCGGCGCGGCGGTCGGGGGTATAAAACAGCAGCCCCATCCACTCAAAGTAGCGTACCGAGTCTCCGGTAATTCGCGGACGAATCTGCGAGCTTTGCGGCGTGAAAAGCGGATTGACGCCGGTGCGATTGATTGGTTGTGCAAGATAATCCGGCGGAATCGCTCCCAAAGCCTGATAAACATTCGAGAGATGTTTGCGATAGAGTTCGTCAAATTCCCGGTCATTGGCCGACGAATGTTCGGGACCGTACCACCAATTCCAATCGCTGCCCTCCGCAATCAGCAGTTCCTCGTATGCCAACTTCTGTTGCTCCGGCGTGCAATTCGGGGAAACCCGGGTATAGAAATTCCGTGCGTTATAGAGATAATCCCATGCTCGATTGTCTTCACGAGCACCGATCCAAACATTAAAATTCGCCCGTATCCACGAGCCTGGAACCAGCGAGTTTAATTTCTCAACATTGTGATGCCGTTCGATCGCCTCCGATATTGTCACCGCCTCGATTCCAGACTTTTGGTCGAGACGTTCATAGAACCGGCGCAGAAACTCCCGGCCCGACTGCGGAAAGTATTCCCATGCGTTCTCGCCATCCAAAATTATTGAAACCAATGCATCGCGTCCGCTGGCAAGAACCGGCTTTGCGGCTTCCTGAATGCTGCTGATAAGGTGATTTGCGGCGTCCTGCGGCGGCATGCCGGAATAAACGAATCCAATCAAATCAGAGATGGTGTGATCGCGAAAAACCAGATGCATTGCAGCCTGGTCGCTTTCGTAGCGGTACATCGTATAAAGCTTTCGTCCGGCTTCCTCGGGCAGGCGTCCGGAACCATCGCGAGAGAATGAGGTTCCCAACGTCCGCCCCAATACCTCTTCGTCAGTAGCCATCCAGTTCAGGCCGAGAGAGGAGGCAATACCTATCGCTTCTTCGGAAACGCTTCCCTCTGAAGGCCACATCCCTCTAGGCATGATTCCGAATACTTCCTGATGAAGATCGAGTCCTCTTTGGATTTGCTCTCGAGCATCTTCGGGATGGCGAAAACGATTTTGAGGCAACGGAAGTCCGGGCGCGGACACCGCCCCTGTATTCGTGTCACAAACCAAAGGCAGAATTGGATGATAAAAAGGCGAAGTTGAGATTTCGATTTGCCCCTTTTTCGCGGCATCGGCGTGTGCTGGAAGTACCTTGGCCAGTAGCTCCCGCTCCCGGGCAATAACGAAACTCTGATCTTCGAGTGTGTAATTCCGTCCTTTCTTGACCAACGCCGCAATGTCTGGATCGTCCAGAAAAAACTCGTCGAACCACGAGATCTGCGAAAGCACCTGAAGATCGGTAAAATCTTGCGCGTGAAAATATTTTTCCGCCCGCTGGGGATCGAGATCCGCGCTCCGCAAGGTTTCCCACAATTCCTGGTATCTCGGATATCGCGCGATCATGTTTGCCTGGTTGGCCTGGAAAAGATATCGCAGGGCAAACCGGCGCTCATCTGAAGTTAGGTCGCCGGCTGGCTTTGTTGCTACTTCTAAAAACGGATCCTGTGCCGTTCCCGCTACATAATCTTGAATTTGCGTAATCAGTGACGGAACCAAATTGAAAGTCTGATGAACATGCGGGAACTCGTCCAGCAGTTTGACCATTCCGTAATAATCTTTCAAGGCGTGAAGGCGCACCCAAGGCAGCCGATACTGACCCGTGACCAGGTCTTTATAGAATGGCTGGTGCTGGTGCCATAGAATGACCACGCGCAGAACTGGCATTTAGCGGGAATCCCTGCGGTGAAGTGAAGAAAGAGGCAAGATGCAGTCTAGCATTGGCTTTCTTTGCGGAACAACCGCACCGGTGCCAGAATCTCACGATTACCGACTCTCCGATACACTAAAGGACGCATCTCAGTAAGCTGATTTTTGAATCGTGCGTTGTCCAGGTAGGAATTGCGATTACTTCAAAATGATTAAATCCAGCGAAGCCGCAACTCAGAGAGTTCCACCAAAAAATATTCTCACCGATCAGGATGTTTACCTGTTCAACGAAGGCCGGCAATATCAAGCCTATAAAAGTCTGGGCGCTCACCTCACTAAAGTTGGCAACGAAACTGGAGTCGCGTTTGGCGTTTGGGCGCCCAACGCGCGCGAGGTTTCGGTAATCGGCGATTTCAACGGATGGAATCCGCGATCACATTTTCTTCATCCGCACGCGAGTTCCGGCATCTGGGAAGGCTTCATCGCAGGCATCAGCAAGGGCGCAACCTACAAATTTCACATTGTTTCGAATGCACGAGGATACACCGCCGACAAGATGGACCCCTTCGGCATTTATCACGAAATCGCTCCACGTACTGCTTCCATTATCTGGGACTTGGATTATGAATGGTCTGATCAGAAATGGATGCAGCACCGGGCAGATAAAGATTCTCTGCAAGCGCCAATCTCGATCTACGAAGTGCACCTTGGCTCCTGGATGCGCGTCCCCGAAGAAAACGCGCGGTCGTTGACGTATCGCGAGATTGCTCCGCGACTCGCCGAACATCTCGAGCGCCTCAGGTTCACGCACGTTGAGCTTTTGCCGGTCATGGAACATCCTTTCTATGGCTCCTGGGGATATCAGACCACTGGCTATTTTGCTCCCACGTCGCGCTACGGCACGCCGCAAGATTTCATGTACCTGGTGGATTATCTCCATCAACGCGGCATCGGCGTAATCCTGGATTGGGTTCCGTCGCACTTCCCCTCCGACGAGCACGGGCTTGCCTATTTTGATGGAACGCACTTGTTCGAACATGCCGATTCTCGCCTGGGTTTTCATCCCGACTGGAACACATATATCTACAACTATGGCCGCAATGAAGTGCGCAGCTTCCTGCTTTCGAGCGGCATGTTCTGGTTGGATCAATACCATGCCGACGGGCTGAGAGTGGACGCCGTCGCATCCATGCTTTATTTGGATTATTCGCGCAAGGCTGGGGAATGGATTCCGAACAAATTCGGCGGACGGGAAAATCTCGACGCAATTGATTTCCTGCGGCAACTCAATGAGGAAGCTTACAAGTCATATCCTGGCATTCAAATGTATGCCGAGGAATCCACGGCTTGGCCGATGGTTTCGAAGCCGATTTATCTGGGTGGACTCGGCTTCGGAATGAAATGGGATATGGGATGGATGCACGATACGCTCCAGTACTTTTCGCACGATCCCATTCATCGCCAATATCACCAGGGCACGCTGACCTTCCGCATGCTCTACGGATATACCGAGAATTTTGTGTTGCCTCTGTCGCACGATGAAGTTGTGCACGGAAAAGGATCCTTGCTCGACAAAATGCCCGGCGACCTGTGGCAGAAATTTGCCAACCTCAGGCTCCTGTTCGCCTATATGTTCGCCCAGCCGGGAAAAAAGCTGCTGTTTATGGGGGACGAATTCGCGCAATGGCGGGAGTGGTCCCACGACCGGAGCCTGGATTGGGATTTGCTAGTTCATGCAAGCCATCGAGGTATTCAGAACTTGGTGGAGCAGTTGAACCGCATGTATCAGAGCGAGCCCGCCATGCATATTTTTGATAGCGATCCCGCTGGATTTGAATGGATAGACTGCAACGATAGCGCGTCGAGTGTGCTTTCCCTTTTGCGGAAGGGCAAGTCGCCGAAAGATACGATTCTTGCCGTCTTCAACTTCACTCCAGTGCCGAGGCAGCCTTACCGGCTAGGCGTCCCATCTGGCGGATTCTGGCGGGAACTTCTCAATAGCGACGGACAAGAGTACGGCGGAGCCGGCTGGGGCAATATGGGCGGCAGGCAAGCCGAAGCCCAGCCTCTTCATGGGCGTCCTTTTTCTCTTACGTTGACGCTTCCTCCGCTAGCCGGAATCTTCCTCAAAGCCGAATAGATGGCACAGTGCCGAATGGTCGGCAGTTTTATAACATGCGTTTTTCGCTAGCGGGAATCATCTCCCATCACACAAAGGGAAACGACCTCGACTCGATCGGGACGTAAATAACGCAAAAACAAAAAACTTAAGATTAGAACTTACGGTAACAGTCTGCGGAAAGACTTACTCCAACCGGGAAGGGCCCGACTTTCAGTCGGGCCGATTGCAGATTCTGCTGCATTTACGGCCCGACTAAAAGTCGGGCCCTACCCAATAAAGTTTGCCGACGGTACAAAGAAACGAAGAGCCCGGTGTCGGCCGGGCTCATAAACACACAGTAGGAGGAGGGCTCAAAGTCCTCTCTGCCGAGGGGGTCTGCGAGAGGTTGCTTTATTGTGGGCACGATTGATGCCAAACCTGGCAGCGGGCAAAGCAAGTACCACCTCGCTTTGCCAATCCCCACATCGGAAGTCATCCTGAGGGACGTCAGAGTCTTTGTGAGAACTCATTTGGCAATAATCGGAGGGAACAAACTCTGCGAAAACTAGCCCCGGAGGGGCGAACGATATTAGCCCAGCGCTTCAGCGATGGGAAAAGTGGAAAAACAATTCAAGTCCCGTAGGGACGACCGAGTTCTCACGCAGACTCGTCAGTCCCGAAGGATCTCGCGCGCACCGGCACGGTCGCTCCGGTTTGACGCGTATCTGCTACACGCAAGATTCCCTCGGCTGCGCTCGGGACAGGCTCTTCGCAAGCTCAGCACGCCCCCCCACTAAGACAGAAGTTTGAAAGTGCGACGCTGCCGACCCTGAGGCCATTTGTCCGAACTTCAAGCTTGATTTAGATTGAGTGCTCATGCCAACTACAGGAGAGCGTTTCGAGCGCGCAGTTTCAATCATGGCGCGCCTTCGCGGCCCGGGCGGATGCCCATGGGATCGTGAGCAGACTTTCGATTCCATCAAGCCGTATACCGTGGAAGAAACCTATGAAGTTCTGGAGGCTATTGATAACCGCGACTGGGACGAGTTGCCCGGAGAGCTTGGCGATCTCCTGCTTCAAGTGTTGTTTTACTCCCAGATGGCAGGGGAAGACGGGAAGTTCACCATTGATGACGTATTGGATCGCCTCTGCGACAAATTGACCGGCCGCCATCCGCATGTGTTTGGTGACGTCAAGGCGGAGACCTCATCCGAGGTGCTGCAAAATTGGGAAGCCATCAAGAAAAAAGAAAAGGCCGAGAAACAGTCTGGTGAAAGCAAGATATCGCTTCTGGATGGGATCTCCGCAGTCATGCCCGCTTCGTTGGAAGCGCATAAGCTAGGTTCGCGGGCTTCCAAAGTCGGCTTCGACTGGCCTGATGTGACCGGGCTGTTCGACAAACTCCAGGAAGAGATTCGGGAGCTTCAGGGCGAACTGGGACAATCGCCTGAATTGAAAACCGCACGCGTTGAAGACGAAGTGGGCGATCTGTTTTTCGTTCTGGTGAATCTCGCCCGCCATCTATCGGTTGATCCCGAATCGGCATTGAAGAAAACCAATCGAAAATTCAGGCGTCGTTTTGGAGCAATGGAGGAACAGCTTCGTCGCGAGGGTAAACATCCGGAGCAAGCGACCATGGAAGAACTGGAGTCTCTATGGCAACGGGCCAAGAAATCAGAATCGCCCACGTAGGGACAGCCTCCCTCGGCTGTCCAAGCGGGGCCAAGCACCGCTGCAAATTTTGCAAATAGAATGCCATGACACAACTTCCTAACGCATCGTTTTATCTTTTTCCATACAATCTGTTGAGCCTCACCCAACCGGACAATTGAGAGCGGCTGCCCCTGCGTGTTTCGCGATATGAAAATTGAAGCCATCACGCTTCGGGAGATCCAAATGCCGCTCGTCCATTTCTTCGAGACGAGCTTCGGCCGCATCTCCAGCCGCCGCATCCTTCTCGTCACCGCGCATTGCGATGGCATCGAAGGATGGGGAGAGTGCGTCGCCGACGATGGCCCTTTCTATAGCTCGGAATGGTCCGAAACCGCTTGGGCGACAATCGGAAAATACCTGGCCCCGGCTCTCCTGGGACGAGAGTTGAAATCGGCGAGCGATTGCGTTCCCTTGATGGCCAGAATTCGCGGCCACCGGATGGCCAAAGCCGCGCTGGAAAATGCGCTTTGGGATGCGGAGGCAAAACAAAAGCAGATACCGTTATGGAAACTTCTCGGCGGCACGCTCCAAGAAATTCCATGCGGAGTTTCCATCGGAATCCAGGATTCAATCGAACAACTGCTCAAGAAGATCGCAATCGAACTGGCCGCCGGTTATCAACGAATCAAAGTCAAAGTTAAACCGGGCTGGGATTTAAAAGTGCTCGCAAAGATTCGCGCGCAGTGGTCCGGCATTACGCTCAGTTGCGACGCCAACTCAGCCTACACTCTCGCCGATATAAATCATCTGCGCGAATTCGATCAATTCAATCTGCTGATGATCGAGCAGCCTCTCTGGGACGACGATATCTATTTCCACGCTCAGTTACAACGCCAACTGAAGACCGCAATTTGCCTGGATGAATCCATCCACCATGCACGCGATGCGAAGCAGGCTATCGAAACCGGCGCCTGCCGGATCATAAATATTAAAGTCGGACGGATTGGCGGCTTCACCGAAGCCATAAAAGTTCACGACGTTTGCGCATCGAAAAACATCCCGGTCTGGTGCGGCGGAATGCTCGAATCCGGAATCGGACGCAGCCACAATATCGCTTTGTCCACGCTAGCAAATTTCAAGCTCCCCGGCGACGTTTCGGCTTCAAAACGTTATTGGAAAGAAGACATTATTGAACCCGAGGTCGAAGTAACACCACACGGGACAATTCCGATTTCCGATAAGCCGGGAACTGGATACGCGGTGAGAGCAGATTTGGTGGATAAAATGACTACGCGAAAAGAAGTCTTTGGAATCGGCACAAAATAATCGCAGAGTCGTAGCTCGCTGAGTCTTGCATACAGACGCAGCAAGCTGCATTTCTAGCATAGATTGTTGCTGGTCTATCTATCAGGCGGCTGGTTTTGCGCCATCAACGCTTCGTGCTTCTTCAGTAATTCCACGCCTTGGGCGAATGTCAGACCGCGCGGGGCCGGTTGAAAATCGCTATAAACTTCCTGGTCTTTAATATTCAGAGTCTTGAAAAAGAGGGCCTTGCCCGTAAATGACAAATCCATGCGCGTGATTTCCCAATGTCCTCCGCCCATGTCACCCTGCTGCACGATGAAATGACCTCCCCGATCAAGGTGCCCCAATATGCCCCAGCCGAATCCGACTTCCTTCATCAGTGTGCCATCAATCTTCGCGATCCGGTGCTGCTTGCGGTCAATGAGCATCGTCCCCTGGAGCCCAGTGAGAATTTGTTCGACGTGCGATGGAGCCGAATATCTTGGATTGGGCCGGAATTTTAAGCGCACCAATGGATCGCCCGGCGCTCCGAGGCCCTCTTCGCCAGAGGCGGTTCCATCTTCTTCATACAAGAACGCTTCGGGGAATGCGCTCATGATCCGTTGAGTGCGCTCTGCGTCTTCTTTTTCGCGCTTGCACTTCTTATCCAGGTCATCAGGATCGTTAACCAGGTGCTCCAGCCGCTTTTGTTCCGCCTGCCGTTGATCGGCGGTCAGAGGATGCCCATTAGTCGCAATCAACAGTCCCGCCATTGCGTCCCGCGTTTCAACAAGCAGCTTAGTTTTCGAGCCATCCGATCCCTGGCTCACTTCTCGAAACATGAAGTTCGGACCGCGATTGTTGCTACTGATCTCATTGTGGATGGCCTCGCGCACCAATTGTATAGACGAGCTCGCCGGATTCTGCGCGACCCCGACCTGCGCCCACACGAAGAATAAAGGAAAGAGGAATAAAGGAAAAATGATCCCGATAAGCTTTGCCACGGATTGGAGGCCAATGCTTTTCATTTCGTCAGGCCGGCAATTAGACGAGGGATTCGAGACTCTATGTTGTATCGGGTGCCCATATGCATAACCTATCTAACGCAGCCAATCCTCCAACTCCGTACCCCGATCCGTCTTCTCATCTCTATATTTTACGATCACTGGCGCGTATAAAGACAAGTTCCACTCCGCCGCATGACCCTTTTTTAACGCCCGTGAACCCGGAACAACTACCGCATTTTCAGGAACTTCGAGCGCTTTCTCCTCCGTCGCCCGGTATATTTCACCGCGCACAATATCATAAATCGGAGTCGAGCGTGTCAGGATTGTTCCAGCCCCCAGCACCGCCCGAGTGCGAACCAGCGTCCCTTCATAAACTCCGCATTTCCCGCCGACCAGCACATCATCCTCAATCACCACTGGAACCGCACTCACCGGCTCGAGAACGCCTCCGATCTGTGCAGCCGCGCTCAGATGCACGCGTTTGCCAATTTGCGCGCACGAACCCACCAGCGCGTGCGAATCCACCATGGTGCCTTCGTCCACATACGCTCCAACATTGATGAACATCGGCGGCATGCAAATCACTCCCGGCGCGACGTACGCCCCCAGCCGCACGGATGACCCGCCGGGGACAATGCGCACTCGATCTCTTACCGTGAATCGCCTCGCTGGAAACGTATCTTTATCCACGAATGACAGGCTTACATCTTCGCCCATCTTGCTGAGTTCGCCAAGGCGGAATCCCAGCAGAATTCCCTGCTTCACCCAGATATTTACTTTCCATTGACCATCTATCTTTTCCGCGGCACGAATCCTGCCCTCGGTGAGCGCGTCGCGGAAATCCATGAAAATCTGGCGGGCATCGGACTCGCGTTCCACCTCAGGAAGTGAAGCGAGATGTTCGATCGAAGATTGAAGAGATTGCATGAGGAGGAAGTATAAAGGAAATCGAAGAGCAGGTAGTCAGGGCAAGCACTCAGCACTCAGCATTCAGTAAGGAACGTCGAGTCAAATGCACTTACATTCGCTGCGAATCAGAACCGAAGGAATGCCATGCGACGCGTCGCGAGCTTCATCCAAAGAGGGAAAAGGACCATGCCATCGCGAATGATTAGACGCGTCGCCCGAAGCATGCCCGTTGGGATTGCATTGATTGCAATTTGACCGATGCAGCACAACCTTATGCGGGCCAGCCGCCCAGTTTTCGTAAATATAAAAGTTCACGGGTGCGGGCGCTTCAGCCGCTTTTTTCGGAAGCAGACCAACTTCAGCCGCGATTTTCTGTAACTTGGTGCGCGTGTCCCGCCGCATTGGGACAATCGGCAGCCGGTAAACTTCCTCGATCTTTCCCATCATTGCCAGAACAGCCTTAACCGGAGCCGGGCTCGACTCGATAAAATTGGCGCGCATCAACGGCAAATATTTTCGATGAATGCGGCGTGCTTCACTCCACTCATTATTGAATGCCAGCCGGGCGATCTGCGCCATCTCCCGCGGAATCTCATTCGAGGCCACAGAAATGATCCCGACGCCGCCCAGGGCGATCACAGGAAGCGTCACAGCATCGTCGCCAGAAAAAACTAAAAAGCTTTCCGGAACCAGATTGCACATCTCGGCGACCTGCGTCATGTCGCCGCTGGCTTCTTTCACACCTGCTATGTTCGGCAACTCGGCCAGCCTGGCCAAAGTTGCAGGCTCAATATTCGCTCCCGTGCGGCTGGGAACGTTGTATAGAATGATCGGCTTATTGACCGCCTCGGCAATCGCCCGAAAATGCTGATACTGGCCTTCTTGTGTGGGCTTGTTGTAATACGGAGAGGCCGTAAGAATCGCATCTACTCCGGCCATCGCGGAGATCTCTTTCGCTTTCGCAACCGCGTCCTGGGTTGAGTTCGAGCTCGCACCCGCAACGATTGGCACGCGCCCCGCAGCCGTTTCGACGGTGATCGAAATAACCCGCAACCATTCGTCATGATAGAGGGTAGGGGTTTCGCCAGTGGTGCCACAGGGGACAAGAAAATCAATGCCGGATTCCACCTGCCATGCGACCAGATTTCGCAAAGCGGCTTCGTCAATGGAACCGTCCTGACGAAACGGAGTTACGAGCGCGGTACCGCATCCCCGGAGTTGCATGCTACTTTGCATGCTACTAAGATACCGCGAACTTCGGTCTCTGCAAACCGACGACGTGGAACGGATTGTTCTTAATCCTACTTGCTCGCTGTCTGATTGGTTGGCTTCGTCACGATTTTGGCCAGCGCTGCGGCGAGCTCATCTGACTTAAAACCAAATGGTCCCGGCTTGCTTTTGTAAGTAATCTTACCGTGCGGATCAATCACATACATGCGATCCGGCCAGCCCGTATAGGCGCGTTCGGTGGAGTTACCAAACTCATCCAACACGGCGGGAAATTTCAAATTAAGTTTCCGTACACAAGCTCCGGCGATGGATGCTCTCTCTTCTTCATCTTTTGGGGTGGCGAAAACAACTTTGTCTTTTATATTGCTCTGCATTTGCCACACGTCGCTTGGATGGGCTTCGGTGATGTAAACCACCAGGAATGCGACGCGGTCATGATACTGCTCGTAGAGCTTATTGATAGCGGGAGCCTCCCGCCGGAATGGCGGTCAAGTATAGCTGCCGAAGACCAGCATAACCGGCTGCCGTTGATTCAACTCCGAAAGCCGGATGGTCCCACTCTTGTCCAACTTATTCAGCGAAAAGTCTGGAGCAGCGTCTCCCACATTGAGAGTTCCGGCGCGGGCGCGCGTCCATAATGTTTCAAATGGATAAAGCAAAAAAGGGACCGGACCGGGCATTTTCGCCATCACGCGCCCGAACTCTTCGGGAGGCTGATGCATAGACCACCAGATGAATCCTCCAAATGCCAGGTAAATCACCAGCAGCCCAATTGAAACGCGAAGCAGTCGCCGTCGGGCAGTCGGACTCAATTTCCAGGACGGAAGCGAAATTTTCCGAATCATCTAGTTGCCACCGCCTGCAACGGCTGCTTCCGGTCGCGGCCTGCGTAGCCGAGTTGCGCCGTTTGCTTGCCAATTTCCCGGTACATTTCAGGATCGCGAGGCTGCCACGTGCCCAAACCATCCACGTACCGATTGAACATGCAGAAAGCCGCAGCGATCAATACCGTATCGTGGATTTCTTTATCGGACGCTCCGCCCTCTCGAGCTCGCTCGACGTCTTGCGCGGTAACGTGCTTGCCGCCCTTCTGAACCTTCCCTGCAATATTTAGAAGTGCTTTCATCTTGTCTGAAACTTCGGCCGTCTCGAAGTTCTGTTTGACCTGACTAACCAATTCATAATCGGCCCCGCTGCCGCCAAGATGCTGTGCCGCCGTAGATCCGTGACATGTCTGGCAGTAGTAACAGTCATTCTGAGAAGAAACATATGCCGCGATGATCTCGCGTTCGGCGGGAGTTAAGGTGTTTGGACCTCGCAACAGAACCTCTGCCAGTTCGCACAGGGGTCTGGTGGTTGCTGGACTAAATGCGAGCGGCCCTCGAATGCCAGGAAGTTCTTCGGGAAGCTTGATATAAGCCATTTGCAAGTCCTGCTTTGGAAGTAGTCCCATCCGGCCGCAAGCCGGGATGACAGCCAGACCACGTTAATCGTGGAGACATTCGCGAGCAATACTACAAACAGATTACTGACCGCGGGCGATCCCACGCCTTCTTTTTGTCGGTCCCAACTTTTTTCGCGGGGTCTAATTGTTTTTCGTTATTGTGCTTCCGTCAGCGGGTAATTACTTTAGCGCATGTTTCGGCGCGGCCACCGGATCATTCACTGAAATCGGTAATCAAAGCCGTCACATGTTTTGAAGCACTTATCTGAAGATCTCGATAAGCCGCTCGACATTCAGGAGGCGAAGATGAAATTGAAGAACGTAGTGCGATTAGGATTTCTGTCCGCGTTTGCTTTCGTGCTGATAGCGGCCAGTGCAGATTCCGGCAAATCAATTGTAGTAAAAGGATACGTTCTTGATTCCGCATGCGCATTCACCAAAGGCCTGAAGAAGCCTATCAGCGCCGAATGTGCAACTGCATGCGCAAAGGCCGGGTCTCCGCTTGTAATCCTGTCAGACAGCGGGAAAATTTATTGGCCAATCGCCGATACCACACCCGCCAGCGGACAGAATGACAAGCTGCTGCCGTTCGCAGGGCAAAAAGTTACTGCCAGCGGAAAAACATTTCAGCGTGGCGGTTCGACCGCACTGGTGATCGAAAAAATCGAACCGCAGAACTAAATCAGTCGTTCCATATCTGTCGTTTTTAATTCTTTTGAAAGAAAGAGGGGTATCCCTGGTCCTGATTCTGCTGGCCTTGGTAGCGTTGCGAAGTCCGCGGGGAAACCTTGCTCGGTGTCGCAGTGGTTCTCGCGGGATTGCCCGTTTACAGCTTGTTTCAGCGCAAGGTAACCTGAAAGCCAGAGGGAAGGATTGCAAATGAACGAAGAGAATGCCATAAAACCCGCCACGAAAATCAAAATCATCGAAGACGCGGAAGCAACCGGCGAAACCGCCGCCGCCTACGATTTCTGGCGCAGTGGCTCAGGCAGGCAGCAAGTTCCCGGAATCATCAAGTGCTTCGGAGCGCGTCCTGATTTTTTGCGGCAAGTAGTCGAATTTTCAAACACCGTTCACTTTTCCGAAGGGCATCTCTCTCGCCGCCACAAAGAGATGATCGCCAGCTACGTCTCTTACTTAAACCGGTGCCCATATTGACTGGACAGCCATGCCTACTTCCTGCGTGTTCAGGGAGCAACCGATCAATGCGTAGCGGCGATTTTCGAAGGCAGGCTGGATGACGCAGGCTTGACCGAGGCAGAGCGCGCCCTCTGAATTACGCGGAGCTGATCACCGAAGCTGCTTACCGTTCAACGCCCGAAGACGTTGACAAGTTGCGAAATGCGGGCTGGAACGAAGATCAGATCGCAGAGGCCGTGTATGTCATCGCACTATTCGCTTTCTTCAATCGCGTCGCCGATGCCTTCGGCGTGCCCGCCCAGAACTATCTTGCCACCGGGAAAATGACCCCTTAGCGCACAGCTAATGAGTCTGTGTGAGAACTCCTTGTTGCAATAAATGAGTGGAACGAACTCTGCCAGAACCCAGCCCCGAAGGGGCGAATGAAAATAGCCCAGCGCTTCAGCGCTGGAAAAGCGGAAAAAATGATTCAAGTCCCGGAGGGACGGCTGAGTTCTAACACAGACTCTAAAGTCCCTCTGCGCAGGGGCAGGTGCTCTCACCTGCCCAGCCGAGCAAAGCTCGGCTTCCGGTATGTCGGCTCGCTTTCGATCAAAAAAACAACGCCCGATGACATTCGCTATTTGGGCTGAGGAACCACCCGCAAATACGGCTTCAACGTCTTCCAACCGGCGGGATACAACTTCTGCGCCTCTTCATTGGAAACCGCGCCGCTGATGATCACGTCATCGCCGGGCTTCCAGTTCGCCGGCGTAGAGACCTTGTGCTTGGTGGTCAACTGTAACGCATCGAGCACCCGCAGCACTTCGTCAAAGTTCCGGCCCGCGCTCATCGGATAGATGAGCTGAAGTTTAATTTTCTTGTCGGGGCCAACCACAAACACCGTACGCACGGTGGCATTGTCGCTCGGTGTGCGACCTTCAGAAGTAGTCCCGCTCGACGCCGGCAACATGCCGTAGAGCTTCGCCACTTTCAGTTCCGGATCACCAATCATCGGATAATTCACCTTGTGACCCTGCGTCTCTTCGATATCGAGAGCCCACTTGCTGTGACTGCTAACAGGATCAACGCTGAGTCCGATGATCTTCGTATTCCGTTGTGCGAATTCGGGCTGAAGTCCCGCCATCGTCCCAAGTTCGGTTGTGCAAACGGGAGTGAAATCTTTCGGGTGAGAAAACAAAATCGCCCATCCATCGCCGATCCATTCGTGAAAGTTAATCTTCCCCTGCGTGGTATCGGCGGTGAAATCAGGGGCCGTGTCATTGATGCGAAGCGCTGGCGCTTGGGCGGTCGGAGTTGCTGTATCTGTGCTCATCATTCTCTCCTCATAAAATTAATCTCCCGGAATTACCGGGGCGGAAGTGCGGAATCGCCCGAAGCTCGTCGGGCGAAGTTCCTTGCAAAAAGAAACCCACCCAATGTGCGGCGGGTGGGTTACGGAAAAACTACTGCGCTACCCACACGCCGGCGCCCGTATACAACAACACAGGCCTGCCGGAATGGAGCCTACGCGCATGGGTACAGCATACTCATGGGCCGGAATTCAGTCAATGAGAACGCGATAGCATGCGCCGAATCACCCGAAACGTTACAAACGGTCCCAAGTCATATGTCTGACGAGTCACTCGCCCGCATTCAGATATGCAACGAACCTCCAATTCTCATCGCAGAATTTCGAGTACCTCCCCGCAGTGGCTCGGATACCAGAGGGCTATCGGATACTAGAGTGGTAGTAGTGCATCCGCACAGGCTAACGTAAGCGTTGATGTGCTGGCTTACCGATTGCGTCGTACTCCGAAAGTATTGTTTACATGTGTCTTTCCTTGTCGTCTTGGCCATTTTCGCTGGCCGCGTGGCTGCCCAGGCTCCCGACACAGCAACTCTCAAAGGGCAAATAAGCGATCAGAGCCATGCCGCGGTACCGGGCGCTGAGATCATGCTCAAGGGAACGCTCACGAGCCTCGAGCGCAATGCGCACTCAGATTCGTCTGGGAACTTCAGCCTGTCCGGCTTGGCAATCGGTCAATATGCACTGACTGTGCGCAAGGAGGGCTTTGCAAATGCGAGCCAGACCCTGACGCTTGTCGCCGGAACTACGGCCGATCTTAAGATTCAACTCAGTGTTTCGGCCGTACAAACGCAGATTCAGGTGACCGGAACGGCCGGGGAAGTTCGCAGCGACGAGCCCCAACTTGGCGATCGTTTGAGTTCAGCAGAGGTGCAGGAATTGCCGCTGCTAAACCGGAGGATTACGTATCTGCCCCTGGTGAATGCGGCGAACCACCCGGCGCTGAACCAGGGCGATGTCTTCATGAACCAGGATCTTTTTGCGACGAATGGCTCAGGACGCCGGCAAACGTCGTGGGTGGTGGATGGCAGCACGGGAAACGACAGTTGGGGAAGGCAGACAATTTTCACCAACGTCCCGCGAGAGGCCGTGGAGGAGATGACCGTACTCGAGAACGCGTTTTCAGCCGAATACGGCGCAACTACTGGCGGTGTGGTAAATGTCGTCACCAAAACAGGCGGCGATGAATATCACGGAGACCTACTCGGAATGTGGCGGCCAAACGGTACCGCTGCCAGGCTCGCGGGCTTCACCCCAAACAATGCGACCAGCGGCAACCAGATCGTCAGCGATTCGTTAGGCCAGACGGGAGCTTCGCTTGGCGGGCCGGTGCCCGGCAGCGACCGCACTCACTTTTTCTTTGCCGGTGAGTATAGTCACGAAGATCGCGGCTCCCCGGTAACGTCCCCACTCGAACCCAGCGTTTTCGTCGGGCATTATACCGATTGGATGACCTTTCTTCGCATTGACCATCGCATCAGCGATGCGAACGCACTCTTCTTGCGGGCGAATACTGACAGCTTCCATGACACCGACCCCAACGGCACCGTGGGTGGAAACAGCCTGCCGACCGTGGATCGAATCTTCCGCCGGCGGACGTATTCTCTGGAGCTTGGCGACACGGCCATCCTCTCGCCATCGTGGCTCAACACCGCCCGTGCTCAATTCCAACTTGCTTCGCCAATCACGGAATTCGATCCCGTCATTTTCGGAACCCAATTTATCGTGCCGATCACTCAGGGTGGAACGTTTACCAGCGGAACCTCGCAGTCGGCGCTGCTTCTCAATCGCCAGTATGATTTCAATGACACGGTGGCGGCAAATTGGAACCAGCACCAATTCAAGTTCGGCGCTGATGTCGTGCACTCTCACAGCGGAGGGAACAGCAAGGAATTTGGTGGTCCCTTCTTCCTGGGACAGCTCACCTACAATCCGTGCAATCTGGGGCTTGCCCAATGCGAAAGCTCGGCCTATCTAGGCAATATCGCCAACGTGGCGAGCTACAACCAGAGCTACGGCAACGCCAGTTACACCGTGGACGATACGATCTGGGCGCTCTTCGCGCAGGACAACTGGAAAATCCGCCGCGATCTGACGCTCGATTTGGGGCTGCGCTATGAGCAGCAGACGTTTACCGATTCCCGCAAGGATTTTGCGCCCCGACTCGGCTTTGCCTATGACTGGCAGGACCGCGGCACCACTGTCATCCGTGGCGGGTTCGGAATCTATTACTCACAGATGGTGGACAATGCTGCCGCGAATTATGCGCTCAGCGGGCCCACCGGCTTTTTCAATTTTTCCGCGGGCCCGGGCCAAGTCGGATTCCCGGCAAGTGTGTCGGACGTACCGCTGCCGGCCTTTCCTCAGGGGGCTGTCGCACCCGTACGCAGTATTTACATCCGGCCTGGGCGAGCCGCGTTCTATAACCAGTTTTTCGATACCTCGTTGCTTATTCGATATCCAGATGCGTTGCTCAATCCATCCTCTGAGCAATGGACTTTTGGCGTCCAGCGGCAACTCGGGAAAGGCTGGGTGCTCAGTGCGGATTACGTGGGATCGCATGCCATCCACGTGTTGCGGCCGCTCGACGTGGATCCTCCGTCGCCTTTCGTTCGCACCGCCCAGGGGCAAACTCGCAGCGCACAGGCAGCGAACTGCACGCGTCCCCTGTGGATTGCGTTCTATGAAGCCGCGGGGCGCACCTGCAACCCCAGCGCGGCGAATCCGCCCCAACCCGCATACGGTGTGATTCAAACGGACGTGAACGACGGTTACGCCCGCTACAACGCGCTGGATCTCAATCTCAGTCACCAGTTCGCGCGCCGCTTCGCTATGCTCGCGAGCTATGTGTACTCGCACGCGATTGACAACGTTGATCCCGATGTTCCTGGCCAAAATCCGAACGATCCGAATTTCACCGGAAAACAAGAAGAAGGCAACGCGATTTTCGATGAGAGGCACCGCTTCGTGCTCAGCGGCACATATCATGCTCCGCTTGGTTTGGATTTCGGCGGAATTGCCACACTCGCTTCGGGCCTGCCCTTCAACTATGTGACCGGATCAACCAACAGTGGTGACACCGGCGGGACCACAGATCGTCCGGTAATCAATGGCGTGGTGGTCGGGCGCAACACCGGGCGAGGAAACGCGATCTATGATTTTTCGCCATTCCTTGAGAAGTCGTTCAGGCTCACGGACCGATTTCGAATACAGGGCCGCGTCGAATCCTTCAACGTGTTCAATCACTCGAATTTTGTCGGCTATAACAGCACCTTCGGCAACCAGGCCACGTCGAGTGCCGCTCTCGGGCTGCCTCTCACTGGAATCACGAACCAACTGCCCGCTCGCTCGCTACAGTTTATGGTGCGATTGGTGTATTGAAGCCGGGTGACGTAAGCTAGTGTTCTTTGGAGAACAGCTCGATGAGGTCAGCGCCCAAATCGGGTTCAAAGCCGCCTCAACTGGGTCCATTGGAGACGCATCTGCTCGCGTTGTTGTGCCAGCGGAAACATGCCACAGTCCGTGAACTGCTGGACTCAGGAAAAATTGAGGCCGCCTACACCACGGTCATGACGACCTTGGACCGGTTGTACAAAAAGGGGTTTCTGAGTCGCGCTACCGATGCTCAGGGACAGGCATTTCGCTATCGCCTGAAGCAGGACGAGCAGACGTTTTACCACGCTGTTCTCGGAGCGAATCTCAACCGCTTACTGCAATCCGCTGCGAACCCTTCCCTGCCTCTTTCCTATCTGGTTGATGCCGTAACCGAGCATGACCGCGCATTGCTTGACGAATTGCAGCGCGCCGTCAATCGCAAGCGGCAGGAATTGCGCCGGAGGGAAAAACTGTGACCTATTTCCTTAGGGGCGCGTTGCTATGGGTTGGCGCATTCTTTCTCATATATGTCACGCTTTCCATCGGCGTCGCCTGCGCTTGGCAGTTCCTAAACAGAAGGGCCACACCATCGAACGCATCCTTCTTGTATGGATTGCGAGCCCTTCCTCTTGCGGCAGCAGTTGCTCTTGTCGTTTTTTTGGTCGTACCCTCATTTCTTTTCCTGGAACCCTATCAGACCGGCGAAAGAATTGGCATTTTAGGCCTCGGGCTGGCCTGTGGTGGAATCGTGGTCCTCGGTTTCGGAGCCGTCTCTGCTCTCTGGGCCTTACGGAAAACGGGTCAATTTCTCGCGTCGTACCCGGACAAGCGTTCGAGGCAATTGGACAAATCACAGGTGGTTGAAATTGCTACCGCGACGCCCATGCTTTTAGTTGCGGGTATTTGTCGGCCCAAGCTGCTCATTTCAGAACAGGCGGTTCAACTCTTGGATGAAGGCGAAACCCAGGTGGCAATCCGGCATGAACTGGCTCACGTGAGTTTCCACGACAACTTCAAAAAGCTGACGCTTCGAGCCGCGAAATTCCCGTTTCTGTCAGGATTGGAACAGAGTTGGATGCACGCAGCGGAAGTTGCCGCCGATGATGCCGCCGTGACCGATGAGTCCAGCGCTCTCGATCTCGCGTCCGCCTTGCTCAAGATAGCGGCTCAGACTTCCGCCATACAAATACCCGACCTTGCAACAAGCCTCGTACCGGACAGAGACAGATGCAAAGACAAAGACAAAGACGAGGCTCTGCGCGCGCGTATCGAACGCCTGATGGCGTGGCATCCCCGCCCAGCGACCCCGCGACGCAGGCAACCATCGGCGCTATTCATCGTGAGCGGATTGCTTCTGCTGGCAGTCTGCTACGGCCCATTGTTGCGTCATGTCCACGATCTAAGCGAACTGTTCATCCGGTAGATATTGACGCATCAAGTTGAAGCCCTGAGGCTCGCGTAGGAGAGCTCCATGAAGGATGCGACGGTCGCGATTGTCACATATAAGGCACCAAGTAATCGCCTGAGATTAATTCGCCGCAACCAACTCGTCTCTCCCGGAAATGAAGTATGAAGAAAGTGTGGCTCCTGGAACCAGACCGCTCCCAAAACGCCATGAAGCGGCAAACGGAGTTGCTGCGATTCAACGGCGCTGTCGAGACGGGATCCTGCCATTGATGCTTGGATGCAAGAGCATGCAGGTGAATTAGGAGCTATCGCGCAGCAGTGGTTCGAGATGATGCGAAAATGCGGGGACGAAGTCCGGGAGCTTTTGCATGACGGCTGTCCGGTCGCATGTTTGGGAGATGTGCCCTTCGGCTACGTTAATGTATTCACTTCGCACGTAAACGTCGGGTTCTTTCAGGGCGCAGCCCTCCCCGATCAGGCTCGCTTGTTGCAAGGCACCGGCAAGTTCATGCGCCACGTGAAGTTGACACCCGGAACGGCCACGAACGCCGCAGCACTAAGAAGGCTCATCCATGCAGCCTACGCCGATATAAAGGCCCGTGTCGAAAACGGCTAGCCTTAGAGGAAACCCTGCCGCGTGCCCTTTCTAACGCTAGAAGTTTTGACTGCGGATGTTGGAAATGAATCCAAAACCAGCGGCAATAACAAACTAGTCAATGTGAACGTCAGTGGAAATCCTTGTCATGTTTCGTGACACGGCTCCGCGGAGCCCAACAAAATGATCTAAATTCCCGCAAGAAGGCGATCCACGCACAAACATTAAAATTTTTCAATACTCCCGCAGTGCCATTGGCGTCTGTGCTACTTTACCCTCGTCTCCACACCCGCTACGATTCGTTCGCCTTCATTTCTTAAAATACTTCTAAATTCACGGCGCATTCGGGAGCAATTGAAACGTTCATGAAACCAAAGAAAACAATACTTTGTGCTGACGCTAATGAGCAGTCGCTCTCCATACGAAAAGTTATGCTTGAAACCCGGGGCTACCGCGTGCTGACCTACTCAAGCAGCGACAAAGCTCTGCAACGCTTCAAGGAAGGGGGCATTGATCTGGTGCTCGCTGATTTGATTATGCCGGGTTTTGACGGCACTCGGTTAGTCGAGCAGATCAAGAGCCTTTCTCCGGAAACGCCCGCGATTCTGCTGTCTTCCAAAGTGAGAAGTTATGACCGCGAGAGTCGCGCCGATGTTTTTTTATCCAAAGGCATGTATGGCCCCGCCGAATTGCTTGATCGGATTCGTCTTCTATTGGTGCGCAAGCGCGGCCCCAAACGCTCTCAACCCGTGCCGGTGCCGGGGAATACTTCCACAGCCGCGTAAAATTATCCGTCACCAACTGTTTTGAGTCGGTCAGTTGGAACTTCTACCATCCCAACGTCATTCCTACCATCCGGCGCCTCCCACCACGCCGATGTCACCCGTAACCCTGACGTCATCCTGGAGGGGCTTCAGTCCCGAAGGATCTCGCGCGTAGCGGTAGTGATCCTCTCGGGTTCAAGATAATGTCCGACATTTAAGCCGGAACTCTAAACTGAGCCGTTGCTGTTCATCTCCCGGCCTCGCCAAATTGTCGTGTAATATTGATTTTCGCTTGCCTTGGATGGACCAGACGTGAATCCACGGCTTTCTTCCATGCCCGCAATTATCGAAGCAACAGATCTCCGCAAGACTTACCACGTGGGCAAGATAGAAGTCCCCGCATTACGCGGCGTTTCCTTTACCGTGCAGAAGGGAGAATTTGTAAGCGTAGTTGGCCCGTCGGGCAGCGGCAAATCTACGCTCTTTTATCTTCTAGGGGGGCTGACCCGACCCGACTCCGGACATGTGATTGTTGACGGAGCCGATTTTGCGAAGCTTTCCGATGCGGAACGAACCCGCATGAGAAAGCGGAAAATAGGGTTTGTTTTCCAGAAATTTAATCTTCTGCCGACCCTTGATGCTTCCACCAATATCGAAATGGCGCGCGAGATTGCCGGCACAAACGGTGATAAGGACAATGCCTACCTCAATAAGATTATCGGCCTGCTGGGGCTCGAGAAGCGTCTGCCTCACCGGCCATCGGAACTCTCTGGCGGGGAACAGCAGCGAGTCGCGTTAGCCAGAGCATTGGTAAACAAGCCGGCAATTGTGCTTGCCGATGAGCCTACCGGCAACCTCGACACGAAGAATTCGGAGATTGTCCTCAATATGCTTCGCCATTCCAATCGTGAGCTAGGACAAACAGTCCTAATGATCACGCATAATCCCGAGGCCGCGGCCTACGGAGACCGAATCATCCACATGCGCGACGGTCAGATCGCAGCTTGAGAGGTTGCGGAAAAATGAAGAGAATGCGCGGAAAAGGGAAGGGCCCGACTTACAGTCGGGCCGTAGATGCTGCAAAATCAGTAATCGGCCCGACTGAAAGTCGGGCCCTTCCCGGCTAGAACGAGTTTTTCCGCTGCCTGTTGAGACGTGTTTGAGAGCGCGCGATACCGGCACGAGTTTTGAGATTTCAGATTTTGAGTTAAAGCGATGGAATGCGAGAACCGTCGTGATTCTGCAATCTAAAATCTGCACTCTGAAATTGAGGTGTCGCTCCCTCAATCTTTGGTGCCATTGCCTGCCCTTGGCGCGCTGTTTATAATCTGTCTACCGAGCGGGAGTAGCTCAGTGGTAGAGCGCGACCTTGCCAAGGTCGATGTCGCGGGTTCGACCCCCGTCTCCCGCTCCAATTTCTTGTGTAAATGTCAGCAAGTTATGCGTTTGCAAGAATTAAGTGGATGGTAAGGCGCGGTACCCAAGTGGTAAGGGAGAGGTCTGCAAAACCTTTATGCGTGAGTTCGATTCTCACCCGCGCCTCCAACTTTGATTGCTACAAACCCCAGAGCGTCGCTAACGAGGTCGCTGCTACCGACAAAGCCCGTGTCCTGGGGTCGGCTCGGTTCGTCCCGAAGCTTCGTTGGACGATTGGCATGTGGCGTGTAACAGCTTTGGGATCGTCATCGTGCAACTCCTCCAGCGCTGTTTCAAAATTGTGCTTCAGCTCTCCTTGCAACTTAGGGGCTGGCATGATCGTTGGTCTATTCATCATTCATCCTCGTGAACTTCATGATTACAAGCCATGAGGCAATGTTGAACAATACGATTGACTTTCGATTATTCGGCTTAGTCCGCCTTACTATCTGCTCGTTTCTCTTCCAAAGGTAGGATTTCATACAGTGAGCGCCCTATGAAAGTAGCCTCGGCCGCCTCGCCATTGCCTGCGCGCCTTCACGAGATCGAACCATCCCCCTGCTAAAATACGTTTAACCATGTTTGAAAATCTTTCAGAGAAACTACAGCGTGCGTTCAAGACCCTGCGTGGGCAGGCCGTTCTCAATGAAGAGAATATTCAAGAGGCGCTTCGTGAGATTCGCCTGGCCCTGCTTGAAGCGGATGTCAACTTCAAAGTCGTAAAGCAGCTTATTGATCGCATCCAGGAGAAAGCTGTCGGTCAACAAGTGGAAACGTCCCTCTCGCCAGGCGAGCAGGTAATTAAGATCGTTCGCGATGAGCTGATCGAGACCTTAGGCCGGGACACGGCTCGAATAAAATTCGCTTCCCAGCCTCCAACCGTAGTTCTGATGGCCGGCCTTCAGGGTTCAGGCAAAACAACCACATCCGGCAAGCTGGCAAATTGGTTCAAGAATGGCGGGCATCGGCCTCTGCTGGTTTCCGTTGACGTCTATCGGCCTGCCGCTCGTGAGCAGCTCAAAGTTGTGGCTCACGCCATCAAAGCCAACATTTACGAAGGCGAAGTCGGAGAAGCCAATACGGCCACCGTCGAACGTCTCGCCAAGGAAGCGCGAAAAGAAGCTATCAACACTGGCTCCGATGTTCTCATCGTGGACACCGCCGGCCGGCTCCACATAGACGACCAGCTTATGGATGAAATGCAATCGCTGAAGCGATTGCTAAATCCGCAGGAAATATTATTCGTCGCCGATGCCATGACCGGCCAGGATGCGGTGCGGTCCGCCGAGGAATTTCACAAGAAGCTTTCGCTGACTGGCGTAGTGCTCACGAAAATGGATGGCGACGCCCGTGGTGGCGCGGCTCTTTCCATCCGGCAGGTCACGGGTCAGCCCATTAAGTTCATCGGCGTCGGAGAAAAATACGACGCTCTCGAGCCATTCCATCCTGACCGCATTGTGTCGCGCATTCTCGGAATGGGCGACATTCTCTCCCTCATCGAAAAAGCCGAGCAGCATGTTGACAAGAAGAAGGCTCAGGACATGGCCAGCAGGGCTCTGGCCGGGGATGGGTTTTCGCTGGAAGATTTTCGCGATCAACTTCTTCAAGTCAAGAAAATGGGATCCATCCAGAGTTTGATGGGAATGTTGCCCAGCATCGGTCCCTTTGCCGGTTTACAAAAAGCTGCCGACAAAGTGGATGAAAAACAGATCAGCCGCGTCGAGGCCATTATCAACTCAATGACAGCCCACGAACGCCTTCACCATGAGGTGATGAACGGAAGCCGCCGCAAGCGCATTGCCAGAGGCTCCGGCACCAGCGTTCAGGAGGTCAATAATCTGCTGCGCCAGTATGCGCAGATGCGAAAAATGTTCAAGCAGATGGGGAAGGGTAATTTCGCGCGCAGGTTTGCCGGCATGAAGTTTCCCGGGATGTAACGTATGGAGGATTTTTTCGCTCGCCATACGTTCTCCAATCTACAATGGCTCTACAAGCATTCAGCGGGGTATTGATATGCCTTCGCGATCCAGGAAAAAGAAACTAGTCAAAATCCTTTCGCCGAAAGACCCGCTAGCGAGGGATGAGGGGCTGCGACTCATCCCCCTGGATGATCGCCTGACCCAAGGCACCGCTTCCTCGCGCACGGATTATTATTTATCGCTTGCCGACAAAATGCTTGGGATAAAAGAACAGCCATAAAACACGCTTGGTAGCTTTTCTCCAGTGTGAATGGATCCCGGCGATTTGCGCGTCACAGTTTTTTCCTGAAATATTCAAAAACTACATACCCCGCGAAAGCGGAGATCATGGCAATAAGAAAATTAGCAATCGTAAAAATATCCCGGAGAGCGAATGCCAGATTTTTCCCCTGTCCATTTGCGTGGGTAAATTCGCCCATCAACAGGTTCGAATAAAACAGAAAGATTATGAAAGCCATTTCGACTATGGCTCTCCAAACGGAAGCCAGCTTTCGAGGATGTTTCTCGTGATCCATCGTCGAAACTATATCGCAACCGCTGCAACGCCCATACAGCTATAATCCCGTCTGCCATCTTCATTTTAAGGAGAACAGCATGAATTTTTCGGGCCGGGTCGCGCTTGTCACCGGGGCCTCTCAGGGCATCGGTCGAGCGTGCGCAGTGAGGCTGGCACAGGCTGGCGCCACAGTGGCGGTGGCCGCGCGTAACGAAGAAAAATTAAGAGAATTGGTGAATGAGATCACCGCAACTGGCGGGAAATCTTCTGCCTTCGTGATGGATGTTGCAGACGAAACCCAAGTCAAGAACGCCATCAAACAAGCGCTGGCCGATCTCGGGAAAATAGATATCCTCGTAAATAACGCTGGCATTACGCGAGATCAGCTGGTCATGCGAATGAAGCGCGCCGATTGGGATTCCGTTATCAACACCAATTTAACGTCCGCTTACCTTTGCACTCAACAAGTGATCGGCTCCATGCTCAAGCAGCGTTGGGGGCGCATCATCAACATTACCTCCATCTTTGGGCAGACGGGGCAAGCTGGCCAGGCGAACTACGCAGCGTCAAAAGCGGGATTGATCGGCCTGACCATGGCGATCGCCCGCGAGGTCGGATCGCGAAATATCACCTGCAATGCGATCGCTCCCGGATTTATCGAAACTGCCATGACCGCCGGACTTGCCGACGACCTCAAAAAGGAAGCGTTAAAAATGATTCCGCTCGGCCGCATCGGCACTCCCGAAGACGTTGCATCTGCGGCCGCATTTCTCGCTTCTGAGGAATCCTCATACATCACCGGCCACGTTCTGAGCGTGAACGGCGGAATGTTAATGGGGTGAGAGCAGCTGTTGGCCACCCCAACTCATTCGCGTTCTTTGCGGATTCAGCGAGTAGGCGGCGGGGTTTGGCGTCCACTATCCAACAGTTCGACTGAGATCGGTTGATTCACGTTGCCGCTACAATGTTTCCATCGCGATGAAAGCTCGACCTTCGATTCAGAGACAAAAATCTTCCACTCAGGTGCCAGCGGCGCAGAAAGACTTGCGTTCGCCCCTGGCCGCCTTCATGATTGCGATCATTTTAGCGGCGGCTGTATTCGCAATTTATAGCCCGCACTTAATTTCCAATTTATTCTCGACGACCATCACTTCGTGAATGATCCCCGCTTGCAATCGTCCGGACACGTGTGGGAATACTTTACAAATTATGTGTGGGCACAAAACGCCGGCGGCCCGGCGAGTTTTTATTGGCCTTTTTTTGTTTTATGGCTGAGGCTCAGCTTCATTCTAAGCGACACGTATTCCTGGGGATGGCATCTGCTGAGCGTGGCGAAACACGATGAAGCGGTGCCCATATTTCAGCAGGCGATTCAACAATATTCGCAGGACTGGTTTGCGTGGGCGGGTTTAAGAAAGTGTTATTTCAAGCTCAACGACCCGGCCAAGGCCGAGCAGGCAATGCACCGGGCCGCCGATCTTTCTGGCGAACCCAGAGTGAAAGAAGAGTGGCAAGAAATGAGAGAAAAGATGGATCTTTCTCCCGCGCCTTGAACTCTTCTTGAAAGATTTGACAAACAACATCCCTCACCATAAGCTCCTCCATCGCTAGGATTTCACAAACCCCAAATGGAGGACTTCATGATGCATCACAGGCGGTCGCTGTTCGCAGCACTATTCTTGATCACGGCGTTACTCACTTCGGCGTGGGCAGCGGATGTGCAGGAACAACTGAAGAAATTGGAGATGGATCGCGCCGAGGCGAATGTTAAGGGCGATGTCTCAATGCTCGACAAACAAACATCCGATGACTACGTGCTGATCAACCTGAACGGAGGGACCGCGGGCAAGGCCGAAATGCTCGAGGGCTTCAAATCTGGCCGCACGAAAATCACCACCGACGACTTGTCCGACCTGAAGGTTCGCGTGTATGGCAACACTGCTGTCATCACAGGCAAAGCTGACGTCAAAGGCACTCTGGGAGGAGCCGACGCTAACGGACAAATTCTGTTCACTCGCGTCTACGTGAAGAAAGATGGACGCTGGCAGTGCGTATCGCTACAGCAAACCCGCGCGGCCACCCCGTAATGGTTGGCTGAGCCGCCCCGTTCAGCTCTTGATCTCGCCAGCATCGCCCAACTGCGGGTGCCCCATCCTTCGCCCGGCTTTGCGAAGGGTGGGGGCATACCGAATGTCAAAGACCTATACACCCACGGTCTGCGCGCTGGGCTTCGACGCGAGCAGTTGCCTCAGAACGTACTGCAAGATCCCGCCGTTCGCGTAATATTGCGCTTCCTGAGGCGTGTCTATTCGGACGAGCGCATTGAATTCCTTCGTTTGACCGCCGGATGCTGCTCGCACCTTCACCCGGCGTCCCGGTGCAAAGTTAGAAGTCAACTCACGGATTCCAGAAATCTCGAACACTTCTTCGCCCGTGAGTCCGAGCGATTGCGCATTTTCGTCGGAGACGAATTGCAGCGGAATAATTCCCATGCCGACTAAATTCGAGCGATGGATGCGTTCGTAGCTTTCCGCGATCACGGCGCGAACGCCCAAGAGGAGCGGCCCTTTGGCAGCCCAATCGCGGGATGAGCCTGATCCATATTCTTTGCCCGCAATAATGATCAGTGGTACACCGTCGGCAATGTACTTCTCCGATGCTTCGAAAATGGACATCTCCGCACCATCCGGGAGATGACGCGTGAATCCTCCTTCAAGCTTGGGCACCATTTTGTTTCTGAGACGGACATTGGCAAACGTACCGCGAACCATGACCTCATGATTCCCGCGACGCGATCCGTAGGAATTAAAATCGCCGGGCTTCACACCGTGTTCAATCAAATATTTTCCCGCAGGGCTGTCTTTTTTGATCGAACCCGCAGGCGAAATATGATCGGTAGTCACGCTGTCGCCAAGAACGGCCAGCACCCGCGCTTCCTTTATTTCCTCGACCTGCCCCGGCCGCAAAGTCATGTCGTCGAAATAAGGTGCGCGCCGAATATAGGTTGATTCCTCATCCCATGCATACGTTTCGCCATCGGGAACCGGCAGCGAACGCCAGCGATCGTCGCCATCGTAAATTTCGCCATAGCTCTTGCGGAACATGCTCGAAGAAATGGACTGCTGAATCGTTTCCTCGACCTCGCGTTGCGAAGGCCAGAGGTCGGCGAGGTAAACAAACTTTCCCTGCTTATCTTTTCCGACGGGATCTTTGCGAAGGTCAACATCAATCCGTCCCGCCAATGCAAAAGCGACGACCAGCGGGGGGGACATCAAATAATTGGCACGAACCTCGGAATTGATGCGCCCTTCAAAATTGCGATTGCCGGAAAGCACCGAGGCCACGACCAGATCTTGTTCATCAATCACGCGCGAAATCTCTTCTGGCAAAGGGCCGGAGTTCCCGATGCAAGTGGTGCAGCCGTATCCAACGATATGAAATTTCAGTTTCTCGAGATATCCGGTAAGCCCCGCACGGTCGAGATAGTCGCGCACCACTTTCGATCCCGGTGCGAGCGAAGTTTTCACCCATGCTGGAACTTGCAGCCCGCGCTCCACAGCTTTCTTGGCAAGCAATCCGGCGGCAATCATCACCGACGGATTCGAAGTGTTCGTGCAACTGGTAATGGCTGCAATGACCACGCTGCCATGATGAAGATGCCCGTTACCTGACGAGGGAGCAGGTTGAGAATGTTGTCCAGGCTTTAACAGCGTGGGCAGCGCAAGCTCAAAAGATTCCTTTGCTTTAGAGAGCGCAACGCGATCCTGCGGGCGCTTCGGTCCCGCGATGCTCGGCTCGACCGAATCCAGATCAAGTGCCAGCAGTTCCGAGTATTCCGCCTCCGGAGTTTTCGCGTCGTGGAACAATCCCTGCTCGCGGCAATAAGCTTCGACCAATGCGATCTGGTCGTCGGAACGTCCAGTCAAGCGTAAATAGTTCAGAGTCTCCTTATCTACCGGGAATATTCCGCAGGTCGCGCCATACTCCGGTGACATATTGCTGATCGTGGCGCGATCGGCCAGTGCCAGTTCCGCCAGCCCCGGTCCAAAGAACTCTACAAACTTTCCGACCACTCCAAACTTGCGCAGCATTTCCGTGATGGTCAAAACCAGGTCGGTCGCTGTCGCTCCCTCTCGCAACCTGCCCGTCAATTTCACGCCAACCACCTGCGGGATGAGCATAGATACCGGCTGCCCCAACATCGCAGCCTCAGCCTCAATCCCGCCGACTCCCCATCCCAGCACGCCCAACCCATTAATCATTGTCGTGTGACTGTCGGTGCCGACTAGCGTATCGGGATACGCGAAGCGTTTTCCGTTTGCTTTCTGAACGAATACCACGTGGGCTAGATATTCCAGATTGACCTGATGCACGATTCCAGTATCGGGAGGGACAATGGCAAGATTGCGGAATGCGGTTTGTCCCCAGCGCAGGAACGCGTAGCGCTCTTTATTACGAATGAACTCCATTTCGGCGTTGAGGCCGAATGATTGCGAACTTCCAAACGAATCCACTTGAACCGAATGATCAATCACCAATTGCGCGGGCTGCAAAGGATTAATCAGCGCTGGATCGCCTGAAAATTTACTCATCGCGTCGCGCATCGCGGCGAGGTCAACGATGGCAGGGACGCCGGTAAAATCCTGCAAAAGCACCCGGCTGGGGGTGAAAGCAATTTCGGAGTCGTTTGCGGTCTTGCCGCTCCATCCGGCAAGCGCTTCAATATCTTGTTTTCTGACATTGCGGCCATCTTCGGTGCGCAAGAGGTTTTCCAGCAGAACTCGCAAGGAATACGGCAGATGCTGTGTCGAAATTCCTTGCTTATCGAGCGCGTCAAGACGATAGATCTCGTAGTCAAGCTTGCCCACCCGAAGGGTTGAGCGGCTATTAAAGCTATTCATGATGTATGGCCTTCCTACAGATAGTTTAGCCGTTCCGCCCGGGATTGCGTAGTGTTGGGACCTTCCGAAAGATTCGAGTGAATCCGCGAAAGTCTGGAGCAGTCAGGGTGAAGCAACTGTCGAAGCTTATTTTCCGTGAACTTCACATCTGCTAAAAACGTAAATGTCAGGGAGCCGCCCTCATCGCGGTTTTCGCGCGTCCTAAAATGAGGGGTTGAGGGTTGGACTCACAGTACCGCAATCAGTTTCCGAGCACACAGAAGCAACCCAATTCTTTCCGCGAGGTGACGATGAAAACTGTAGCCGTGTTCGCATTACGGGTTCTCGTACTCACTCTCGTTCTCATCATCGTTTTCATCATTGCGAGTAACTTGGCTGGCATGTCACCGTCGCCATCAGCCAAGCCGTCGCCCACTCCAGCAGCTCAGGCGCAACAAGCCGCTTCGTTGTTCGTACCACTCCTGGCCTACACGTTCCTGGTTTCGCTGGTGACTGCCTGGATCATCCAAAGATCACGGTGGCGCGGATTGAAATTGATTGCGGCGCTCACTTTCACCTTCTACGGCCTTATGACGGTTATCACCCAGATCGAAACTATCGTTTACCTGCGCGCAAAAATGCCGCCCGGGCTGATTAAGAACCTCTTTGTGTTGGGAGTCGTAGTCGCGATTCTGTTTGTTCCCCTGGCAGTGCTGATCATGGGAAAAATACGCGGGCCCGAGCAGCCGCATTCCGACCGTGTCCTCACCGTGCAGAACAAGGCGGCCCGATTCGCCATCCTCGCAATCGTCTACGTAGCGCTCTATTACCTCTTCGGATATTACGTCGCTTGGCAGAATCCCGAACTGCGCCTCTACTACTCCGGAACAACCGAGCTGAAGACCTTCTTCCAGCAAATGCGATCTACCATGACGGCAACGCCTTGGATGCTGCCATTTCAATTCGCACGCGGACTTCTCTGGGTCCTATTCGCATATCCCGTGGTCAGGATGTTGAACACCCGCAGAACCGAAACCGCGGCCATCATCGCCACGCTATTCGCAGTAGGAAGCTTCGCGCTGTTCATTCCCAACCCGCTGATGCCCGCTTCCGTAGCCCACAGCCATTTCTGGGAGACGCTATGCTCCGACCTCCTCTTAGGGGCAATCGTAGGATGGGTGCTGGCCGCACATGAGAGTCCCACTACGTTCGTGTAAGGCCTTATTATGCGGAATGCATGTTATAGCCTCCGCTCCAAGTAGCCGATGACAAGGCCAACAGCGACGCTGAGCGCTCTTCTCGTGACCGGCATTGTGACTGGCCTTCATTATGTCGTCCCACAACTGTTGCCATCCCTCCAGCGAACACCCACAGCTTTGGGGCAACACCAGTGGTGGCGTCTCGTAACACCGCTGTTGATACAACCCGACGGATGGCGCGCAATTGTCTTCGTCTTTGCGTCAATTTTAGTCGTCGGGATTCTGGCGGAAAACCTCTGGGGACCCCGGCGCTGGCTAATTCTTTATATCGTGTCCGGCATTTCCGGAGAACTCGCGGGCTATGCCTGGCAGCCTCAGGGCGCTGGGGCATCGGTCGCCGGAGCCGGGCTGCTCGGCAGCCTCGCGATATGGCTCGTCTACAAATGCCAAACTCGCCCCGCTCAGTTCGGCGGACTCGTTATCCTGCTCGGCGCGATCGTCCTCACCTATTTCCGCGATATCCATGGTATTCCGATACTGGTCGGCGCTCTCCTCGGATTCGCCATGCTTAAGGCCGATGATTCGCGTTCCGCCGCGCATGTCCAAAACTTATAAGGTACGCTCGACGACGCCCAGTTCAACTGCGCTTGAGCGACGACTTTGCTATCTTAGGAGAAATCAAATGAAGCGGAAGATTCTCTGGGCGACCGCGGTAAGGACGATCACGGTAAGAACTTTCGCGCTGGTCATCATGCTTGCTACAGCGTTACAAGCGCAGGACGTCAAAGCGCCGTACCCCACCATGGCCCCACTTGAGCAATACCTGATTGCCGATAAAGATGCCGAGATAGCCCTGGCGCGGAGCGCGGCCCCGGAATCAATCTCAAGTGACGCCGACGTCCTGGTCTTCGGCCGTCACGGCTACGAAACCGCCGTTAAAGGTAAAAACGGTTTCGTGTGCTTCGTGCAACGATCATGGGCCGCCGCGCCCGACGATCCCGAGTTCTGGAATCCCAAGCTGCGGGCTCCGATCTGCATCAACGCGCCCGCCGTACGATCCTTCCTTCCACTCATTACCAAGAAAACCGAGTGGGTATTGGCTGGACGATCCACAGCGCAGATCTCCGCGGATCTCCAATCCGCTTTCGACAAGAAAGAATTGCCCACGCTGGAACCTGGCGCGATGAGCTATATGCAGTCAAAGCATGGATACCTAAGCGATAGCGATGGGCACTGGCATCCCCACTTAATGTTTTTCGTTCCACTTGCCGATGCTAAAACGTGGGGCGCAAATTTGCATGGCTCACCGATCCTGGCAGCTGAGGACCCCCTGGAGCGGCTGACGATATTTCTGATTCCAGTCGCCAAATGGTCCGACGGCACGCTCGATTCCCCGCATGATCACTGACGCCCCTTTTCAGGAGGCGCCGAGAATCCTCTTGCGAGTTGTTTTTTGAACTTGGCTTTGTATCAGGGCATCGCTTTAGCGATGCCGAATATCCGCTGAACAATTTGCGGCACGGCTGAAATAGGCTGCGGAAAAACCCATTCCAATCGGGAAGGGCCCGACTTTCAGTCGGGCCGATTACTGATTTCGAAGCATTTACGGCCCGACTGAAAGTCGGGCCCTTACCTCTTCCCCGTATTCTGTTCATTTTTCCGCTACCTGTGAAACCCGCGCCCGGAAACGGAATCAGAAATGACAAGCTCTCCACTCTTTCCGGAAAACTCCGCCACAAAATGCCTGACGCTCTAAGATTACTTTCATAACGCGTTCCGCACCCCTTCGGTACTCTTTCCCATTTTGGTCCCTTCGCCTAGTGTTTAGGCACGATGAAGCGCTCCCCGTTCCTCATCCTGTCCGTGCTCGCAATACTGGTGATTGTCCAACCGAAGGCATGTTTCGCGCAAAACCAGCAGAGTCCCAACGGACGCAAAGTGGTCAATAAAGTTGTGCCAATGTATCCACAGATGGCCCACTCCATGAAGCTGGGCGGCACCGTCAAACTAGAAGTGCTGGTGCAGTCCAACGGAAACGTCAAATCCATGCAGGTCATGGGCGGGAGTCCTTTGCTTGCACAATCGGCGCAGTCTGCAGTTCACAGTTGGAAGTGGGAAAAGGCCGACCACGAAACCATGGAATTAGTGGAATTTCACTTCAACCCGTAATCCAAAAAAACTGAGGGTGGCCGCTTCACTCTGCAAGATTTTGATCTTGTAGGACTACAGCGTTGCCTGCAACCGGCCCTGGATCATTGACCCGGAGTAGTGCCTCCCATACGAGGTTCGCTTGCGAAGATAAAACCCTCAAGCGGAGTTAAACAGGGCACCCTCCAGGGCTTCGTTTTCCAGTACAGTTTGACGGGCAGGCCGTTTGTTCCTTAGAAACGGACGTAGAGTCTTCTTCCCCAAAACCAGCCACCAGTAAGGCTTCCCAGAGATAGCCCATTTTAACGAGACCGCGCGCCTAGCCCTTCTGCATAAGTTCTTTCTTTTCGTTGGCGTATTAGACTCCTCAACCAAAGGATCGGGTCCGCGAAAGCGCCGGACCATCGTAGAGGAATAAATCCTCTATCAACAGGCGATTCCTTCCGCCTGTGAATATTTGCGTGTGCTTTTTAGCAGGATTCGTGTGCCAGAAATTAAGCGACTGAAGGGTTACTGTGATTTACCTCCCCCAAAGATTTGTCGCAGTCATCATCACGGTTATGTCTCTATCCTGGTGTGCAACTGCCATTGTGATTCCCACAATTACCAGCCTCTCGCCGGCTTCCGGTGCTCCGGGAACAACCGTTACGATCAAGGGAGCCAATTTCGGATCCACTCCAGGATTCAGCAAAGTAACATTCAACGGCATCCCCGCGAACCCGACGAGTTGGACCGCGGGCTCAATCCTGGTTCCGGTTCCCGCGGGCGTTACAAGCGGTCCGGTAATAGTGAACATTAATGGATTACCCAGCAATAGCGCACAGTTCACTGTCTCTCAGGGCCTTAAGATCACAAGCTTATCCCCGTTCTCTGGAACGGTTGGCACTGTCGTCACCATCACGGGAACCGGCTTCGGCGCGAGCCAGGGTGCGAGCAGTGTTCAGTTCGGCTTTTTGAACGCCACGCCCACTAGTTGGAGTAACACGACGATTATCGTTGCTATCCCTGCCGGAGCTACGACCGGGTTGCTGACCGTCACAGTGGGAGGCGCCTCCGCCTTGGCTGGTCGCTTTTCCATCGTTTCAGGTCCGGCGATTAGCAGTTTGTCGCCTGCATCTGCGGCAATCGGCAGCTCAATCAAGGTGATCGGTAGTAACTTCGGATCCACTCAAACATTCAGCACAGTGACATTCAATGGCATCGCAGCGACGCCGGCGAGTTGGACGGCGGGCTCAATCCTGGTTCCAGTTCCCGCAGGCGCCACCAGCGGGCCAGTAGTAGTGAACGTTAATGGCGTCGCCAGCAATGGCGTGCAGTTCACAGTCCCTCAACATTTTCAGATAACCAGCCTCTCCCAGACCAGCGGCGCTATTGGCGCATCAATCACAATCAACGGATCCGGCTTTGGTGTAACTCAGGGGTGGAGCAGCGTCACATTTAACCGCACCCCGGCAACTCCGATTAGTTGGAGCGACTCGGCGATTACAGTTCCCGTACCAACCGGAGCAACAACAACCGGGTCGCTGGCAGTCACGGTTGGAGGCACGACGGCTTCGGCTAGTTTTACGGTTGTGTCCGGCCCGGTTCTGAGCGGCCTGTCGCCCGCGTTGGCGGCGGCTGGCACTCCAGTCACGATCACAGGTTCTGGGTTTGGACCGACTCAAGGCTCCAGCATGGTGAAGTTCAATGGAGTAACCGCCACTCCCACCGGTTGGAGTTCTTCTTCAATTGTGGTGTCAGTGCCATCCGGCGCGCTGACAGGACCGGTCACGGTGACGGTCGCAGGAATTCAGAGTGCGGGTGCAATGTTCGTTGCGGTTTCTTCTGGAGGCCCCTACGCCTACTCGCTGGCTGCTGGAAACTTCGACAACAATTCCAATCCCGGTCTGGCAATCATTAATCGTTGCTTGAGCACTACGAACTGCTCCTCAGGTTCTGTCGGAATAATGTTGGGAAACGGAAATGGAACCTTCAAGCCCGCCGTGACTTATTCGAGCGGCGGAATCGAAAGTCTCGCTGCCGCGGTCGGCGATTTCAACAACGATGGAATTCAAGACCTGGCGGTCTTGAACAGTTGCGCCACTAGCGCCTGCACGAATGGTTCGGTGAGTGTACTGCTGGGCAACGGATATGGGACCTTTCGGTCGCCACTGAATTCCAGCGCCGGCGGCTACCAATCAACTGGCATCGCCATGGGAGATCTCAATGGAGACCACATTCCTGACCTCGTGATCGCTAACAATTGCGCGGACAGCAGTTGCGCTTCCGGGGGAACAATCACTGTATTGATTGGGAAGGGTGATGGAACGTTTAAGCCGCCGGTGAGCTATGCATCCGGTGGGCAGGGCGCTTTTTCGATTGTGGTCGGAGATTTCAATCGGGATGGCATTCCGGATGTCGCGGTAGTAAATGATTGCGCCACCACTGGTTGCTCAAGCGGCAGCGTTGGCATTTTGTTGGGTAATGGCGACGGAACTTTCAAGCCCGCGGTCACCTACCCTTCCGGAGGCCAGGGCGCTTATTCGTTAGCGAGCGCAGACTTCAACGACGACGGATATGCGGACTTGGCTGTGGTCAACAATTGCGCCAATGGCGCCTGCTCGAATGGAGGCGCGGTCGGCGTACTGCTAGGCAATGGGGACGGAACATTTCAGGCTCCGATAGTCAGCAACTCCGGAGGGCTTTTCGCTTACTCGCTGGCGGTTGCCGATTTCAACCTGGACAGGCACGCCGACCTCGCTGTCACGAATGAATACGGCGGAACTTCGAACGGCGGCACCGTGAGCGTGCTGTTGGGGAACGGCGACGGGACCTTTCAAGCAGCGGCGAACTATGACTCCGACGGCACAAATCCATTTTCGGTAGTTGCGGCAGATTTCAATACTTTTGGCGGCACCGGTCTCGCGGTGGCCAATTCCTGCCTGCCCGCTTTCAATTGCGCAGAAGGAGCCATCACTATACTTTCCGGCAATGGCGATGGAACCTTTGGATCGGCCGCAAGTTACGCCGCTCTGACCGCGGGTGGCCAGTCTGGAACTCTCGCGCCTCCTCATCATCAGGTAAGCCTTTCGTGGAATGCAGTCGTCTCCGTAAACGGCTACAACGTTTATCGCGGCTCTCAATCAGGAGGCCCATACACCAAAATCAATCCGATCGTTGATGCGAGCCCAAGTTTCGTTGACCTCTCCGTACTCGCCGGACAGACTTACTATTACGTGACCACAGCCGTTAACGCCGGGGTCGAAAGTGGTTACTCCAACGAAGTTGAGGCCTCGATACCATCCCCGTAGGTCCGGCATAGTGAGAGGTTCTGATCTTTGAAAGACTCTTGGAAATCCGGCGGCGCGAATTGCCGCCTTTACAAAGCAGTGAGGCAGAGCCTGCTGTGATCTTTCAAGAGGTTGTCTATTCGACCGGAACTGGGATGAAATGGTAAAAACCATGACGAAGCACGTGATGGAGAAGCACCCCGATGTAGCGAAAAAGCAGGAAAGAATGCACAACGAAGATCCAAAGAAATGGGGCAGAGAGATGAAGCCGAAATGGGATGCGGCTCCTGAAGTCTGATTCATCCGCTATTGATCAGGCGAAGCGAGCTATGCCCCAGCTTCACTAGATTTTGATTTCGCCGAAACTCGTACGCACGCGGCATCCTCCGCGGAAATGGGCGGACGATCGCGTGGTTCAAAGATCCCGCAGGGAATATCTTGTCGGTGCTGGAAGCGACTTAGCGAAAGCGTCTTGCCCGCTAGAATGAACGAAACTTCACCCCAGGTCCCAGTCCCGCGATAAACCCAATCGCCAGGGCCACCGCAACGATCATCCATCCACGGCTGCGTTCGATTTCGGGCATCTGGAACTCGCTGCTGGGGATGCGCGGACCATAGAGCAGTGTCCACATCCATGCCAACCCCGACTGCCCGCCGAAAGACGCAGCCGCAGCGGAGATCAGAATCAACAGCGGCCCCACCGGATTCAGCGCGCCCGCAACGCAAGCCAGGACTCCAGCAGTGAGATACGGCGTGAGCGTAAGCCGCCGCGCGCGCCGCACCCGGACAGCCCCATCTTTCCCTAAGAACGGACACAGTTCGCGCAAGGACAGAGGCACAAAGACAAAGAAATAAACAACGATCCCCATCGCAGCGAGGCCCACGCGCCACGCCCATGCTGGCTGCCATCCTGCCACCACGTCCGCCCAGTCCCCAATGTTGCCGATGCCGGAGAACAGGAAATATCCTCCCGCTGCGAACAATTAAAAGTCATCAGCACCCAAAAAAAATATCGCCAGGATGCCGACCGTTTGACGGCACGCGCAGCGCCCCAGAAGACCGCGCCGAAGATCAGATTGGCAAGCGTTCCGCCCGCCGCGACAAGGCGTGTGTCCGAGCTACATGCGAAGTGCACCGTGGAGAGCACTAGCGGCCGCCCACCCGTAGCGACGCACATGCCTCCGTGGCCAAGTCCCTCATGGATAAAATCCGCAATCACCGTGGCAGCAACGCTGATCGCAACAATCGTCAATAGATCGGGCTCGGTTGCTTCGCCCAAGCGTGGCGGGTTGGACTCTGCGATTACGTCTTTTGCAGAATTCGCGGACATGCGCCGCATTGTAGCAGCGCACTCGAGGACGTTAGCGGAGCAGTACCGCGAAGGCGGTCATCGGCAAGATTTTCCCGACGCCTGGCTTACCCAACGCTCTTTCCATTTGGCGGAAAATTATTGTTTGAGGACCCCGACCGTTCAGCCACGATTGCCGGCAGTCGGCCGGTTCGGCGCATGGTTCGGCAGTCAAATCCGTAGGCTGCCCCGCAAACTAGGCAGACCTGATAGTCCTGCCCATGAGCTCCAGTATGTGGCCAGGAAAATTGATGGCGGCAAAATATTTCTGAGAGTCGCGCTAACAGTGGGGGAGTCATGCTGTCCTGTTCCTCTGCGTTAATTATGTAATCTTCACATACGAAGTTGAATGTGACCCGTTATTTGACTGACGCATATTGAATCTCCCGCCTTTTGGACCCACTCTCCGGTCGAAGTTGCCTGCCGAGAGTGCTTGACAGTGAACCCAAATCCTCGGCTAGCGCCTGCCGCCACTGTCCCACGGTATCCTGCGCCAGCTCCTCCATCGTTTGTCCGAACGAGAGCAACGATCCCGTAACCTCCGACTTGAGCAATTGCGAGATCGAGCCTTCGATCGTTTTCTGTACGCTCTTCAAATGTTCGCAGGCATCGCCAAGTTGCTTGTTGAGTTCCTGGGAATTGCGTGTGCCCAGCTCTTTGAGAACCGCGTCTAACGCCTTTTCCAGTTGCTTACGGGCGCCGGCAATAATGTCACTGCCCATTTGCACCAGGCGTCCATCCAGATCTGTCTCGAGCCGGTGCGCGGATTCGTCAAGCTTGGCTATGCGAGTTGCAAGATCGGCGTTTTGTGCGTGCAAGCGCGAGGATTCCGTCCCCGCGGCTTCGTGGATTGTTTGCATTTCCCGGCGATACTTTTCGTGCTCTTCGCTCAGGCGTTGCTGAAGGCTTCGTAGGAACTCCTCGCTGCGCCGTTCAAGCCTGATTCCCGCTTCCACCACTTGCTGCTGAAACCGCTCGGCTCCAGAATCGAGATGCTTCTGCACCACTTTAGTGATTTCTTCCGAGAAGCCGTGAGCACGTTGCTCTACCCCCTGCAAGTCCTGTTCGAGTTGCTCGCGAAACTCATTGTGGGCGTCCCTGATCTTCTTACCAATGGCTTCCTTCGCCGCCTCAAGAACTTCTGCCGACTGCTGGCTTGTCTGGCGCAGAACTTGCACGCCCAGATCGTCACGCAGCCGCACTAAAAGTTTTTCCTGCACCTCCGGAGGAATGTGCGTGAGCGATATGTCAAATTTGCTTTGCCTTGCTGATGGTTGCGCCAGCTTTTCGCGGAGTTCTTTAATTTCGGCTTGCAACGGCTCAACCAATTCCGCAACTACGGCCCGAAAGCGAGCGTTATCGAGAAGCGATTGCTCCCCGTGCGCCGACGCCTCCGTCAGTGCCCAGTCTTCAGGCAAGGTTTCGAGCCCCCAGAAGTTATCTGGCTGATCCAACTTCGCGCCCAGCCTCCAGCCCTTCTGGTCAGAATCCATTGGCTGGCAGTCAACGATATGGGCCATCGTCCAGCGCCCGTCCTGGCTTCGGAATTGCACCGGAACGCCAGCCTCCAGCTTCGAGGAAGAACGCATCGCGCAGCCGTGGGCGTTGACAACCAACGTCTCGCATAATTCGGAGAAGGCGAAATCCGGTTCCAGGCTGGTAACGTGAATGGGGAGGGCGATCGGTAACCTTGAGCTGCGGCGTAAATCAGACAGGTTCGGCGCGGGCATTGGGTCCCTCCAGGCGAAGTGTGCGCACCCCTCGTGCCCATGGCGTGGGCGCGAGTTCTCTAGTAAAGGTAACGCTATATGGCGCGCAAAGCTTGGCACGATGGTGTCTTTTTGCATGTGCAATCGGACACTGCCCCCACCGTGATCATGACGCGTAGTTCCTTCCAGTCGGAGACCTTGCACATAAGCCGTCTGCCGTGCTCCTGTAGCGGCTCATAGACTCGTGCTCACAAACCCAGGGCTTTCACCTGCTCCTCCGTTTCGTAGCCGAGCCAGTGCGCAACCTCATGCCAGACCACCCGTTTTACTTCGGCTCGCAAATCTCCTTTTGAGCAGCGCAGAATGGGCCCACGAAAAACAAATATCAAGTCGGGGGCGTACTTCACCTGGCTGTACGACTGTTTCGTCCTGACCGTTCCGCTATACAGTCCCAACAACTCGGTTCCACGCCGCCATTTCTTTTTGTGCGACATGTCTCCGAATACTTCTGCGGGAGGCTCGTCCACTACCTGAATGCCGGGGAAATCTGGCAAGGCCCTAATCTTCTGTGGCAGCGTGCCGTATGCCCACTCCACAATCTCCTCAAAGCTTTCGGGACTCGGAGTGTCGGCCATGAAGCCAACTTTATCACCGGGCTGTACCGACAAACCAATTGTCACCCTGAGCGCAGCAGAACGATTCGCTCGCGAATCGTTCTGCGAAGTCGAAGGACCCCTACCTCCACAACCGTCTCCCCCGGAATCTTGACGTTGCCCCCACGAAAGTTTCGGTTTCTTCGCTCCTCGGAAACACAGAGCGGAAATCTCGACTCTAGCTACGCCGCCGGCTTCCCAATCCGATGCTTCGCCAGAAATCTCTCAATAAATGTCGTATCCAGGTTCCCCGCGCGAAAATCCGGATCAGCCAGAATTTTTCTGTGCAACGGAATCGTGGTAAAAATTCCTTCCACGATAAACATCTCCAAAGCTCTCGACATCCGCGACACCGCCTCAGCGCGATCTTTCCCATGCACAATCAACTTCGCAATCAGTGAGTCATAATAAGGAGGAATCGTGCCCTCCGCATACGCCGCGGTATCCACGCGCACTCCGGTCCCTCCCGGAGGATTGAATGCAGTGATCTTCCCCGCCGACGGCGTAAATTTCTCCGGATGCTCCGCATTGATCCGGCATTCAATCGCATGCCCGCGATGCACGATCGGTGCCTGCAAAATCGCGTCGAGACGTTCTCCGGCAGCCACGCGAATCTGGCTCTTCACCAGGTCAACATCCGTCACCATCTCCGTAACCGGATGCTCGACCTGAATCCGCGTATTCATCTCGATGAAATAAAGTTTCCGGTCTTCATCCATCAAAAACTCAATCGTTCCCGCATTCACATACCCAATCTCAGACAGCGTTCTCGACAACATCTGCCCAATCTCATTCCGCAACTCCGGACTCACCTGCGTTGACGGCGACTCTTCCAGCAACTTCTGATGCCGCCGCTGAATGCTGCATTCGCGCTCGCCAAGGCTGACCACGTTGCGATATTCATCCGCCAGAATCTGAAACTCGATATGCCGCGGACGCTCGATAAATTTCTCCATGTACAGGTCGCCATTACCGAACGCCGCCGACGCCTCCGACTGCGCCGCTTTGAAGAGTGCCGGAAGCTCCTCTTCGCTGCGCACGATTCTCATGCCCCGCCCGCCCCCGCCCGCTGAAGCTTTAATGATCACCGGAAATCCCACTTGCCGCGCCCATTCCAGCGCCTCGCCATCGCTTGCAAGAATTCCCTCCGACCCAGGCAGAATCGGCACGCCAATTTTCTTCATGATCGCGCGCGCTTTTTCTTTCTCTCCCATCAACCGCGTAATCTCCGGCGGCGGCCCAATAAACTTTATGTTGCAGGTTTCCGTTACTTCGGCGAAATTCGCATTCTCAGCCAGCAGTCCATACCCAGGGTGGATGGCGTCAACATTGGCAATCTCGGCGGCGCTGATCACGGCAGGAATATTCAAATAACTCAAAGCCAGTTGGGGAGGCCCAATGCAGATCGCCTCATCCGCAAACCGTACGTGCAGCGAATTGCGGTCAGCCTCGCTATAAATCGCGACCGTGCGGATTCCCAATTCCTTGCACGCGCAAATCACTCGAAGAGCAATCTCTCCCCGATTCGCTATAAGTATTTTGTTAAACATTTGTTAGAAAATTTGGAAGGCAAGGGCGCGACTTTCAGTCGTGCCGTAACGCCTGAGATGTTGCTCATCGGCCCGGCTGAAGTCGGGCCCTACCCGTTCCCACAACCAAGTTTCATGAGGCACGAAGTTCTGCCGCACAAATTCTTACTTCCGCGGCCTTATGGCAAACAACTCCTGCCCATATTCAATCGGCTGGCCGTTGGCAATCAGCTTCTTCACTACTTCCCCGGCCACATCCGACTCAATCTCATTCATCAGCTTCATCGCTTCGACAATACACAGAAGCTGTCCCACTTCCACCATATCCCCAGCCTTCACAAACGGAGGCGACCCCGGCGAAGGCGACTCATAGAACGTGCCCACAATCGGAGACTTAACCATATGCAGCGGCTCTTCAGGAACCGGCTCAGGTTCCTTAGTCGCAGGAGGAGGTTGGGATGGAACCGATGGGGCCGCCGTTTCCGGAGCAGCCGACGCTGGCGGATGCACCGCAAAATAAGAAGTGGGCGCCTGTGTATGCGACGGGCTCGCACGCACGCTTTATGCGCACCTTCACATCGCCGCGTTCCAGTTCAAACTCAGCAATATCCTTTTCAATCAGGAATTCGATGAGTTCCTTTATTTCTTTTTGGTTCATGGATGAGGTGGGATTTTCCCCGAAAATTCGACCCAACAGGTTCCAATTGGGAAGGGCCCGACTTTCAGTCGGGCCGAATCTTGACTTAACAGCGCTTTCGGCACGACTGAAAGTCGTGCCCTTCCCCAGCCCGGAAATCGCCGAGTTCTTGGGTAGCCCCTCAAAGTGTTATCAGTTCCTTGCTCGTGGGCGTCAGCACTTCGCACCCGGTTTCGGTCACCAAAACCATATCTTCGATGCGGATTCCCCATTTCCCGGGAATATAAACGCCGGGCTCAATCGTAATTACCATTCCAGCTTGCAAAAGGTCGGTTTGACCCGACGCATTTCGCGGCGCTTCGTGGATTTCCAGGCCCACGCCATGCCCCGTCGAATGGCTGAAATACTTTGCCAAGCCTCGCTTTTTCAATAACTTGCGGGCGGCTTCATCAACTCCGCCAACGGCCACTCCGGGCTCCACAGCTTCCACCGCTGCCTGCTGCGCCTCGCGCACCGCCTCGTACACCGCGATTGCTTCCATGCCCGGCTTATTCACATGAACCGTGCGAGTCATGTCCGAACAGTAGCCCGCGAGTATAACACCGAAGTCGCAGACGACGAATCCCCTGGCACCGATCTTCGCCTGTGACGCGACCCCGTGCGGCAATGCCGACCGTTTCCCCGAAGCAATAATAGTCGGGAAAGACATCTGTTCCGCCCCGGCCCGTCGAGCCTCATACTCCAACTCCGCCGCCACTTCGTTTTCCTGAATTCCTGGCCGGATATTCTTGATCAGCGTGGAAAATAGACTCGCCCCCATCCGCACTGCCGCTCGAATAAGTTTTATCTCTTCAGTATCCTTCACCATCCGCGCTCGTTCTATCAGCGGAGGCGTTTCCTTCAACCTGATCCCTGACCCGAATACTTTCGCGAGCTTAGATCGCGCGGCAACCGTCAAATGCTCGCCTTCGATTCCAAGACTCAGTGCGCGCTTTCTCAAAGATCGCGACTTCGTCCGATGCCCCACCAGCCATTCCGCTGCCGCCAATAAAGCAGTCTTCCGTCCAATCACCACACGCGAATTCCGGACCTCAGCTCTCGCCTGCTCGATATAACGCCCATCGGAAAAGAAGACACTGCGATCTTCAGTAAGGATAAAAGCCGCCGAGCTTCCGGTGAATCCGCAAAGATACCGGACATTCGGAAGATGCGTAACCAGCAATCCATCGAGCCCGTTCTGATTGAGCAACCCTCGCAGCTTTTTCTGTCGAGCCCCATAATCCATATCTAGAGTTTAGCAACTGCCATGGAGGGACGGACGTCCTGTCGAAGTAATCTTCTCGTGGGTGCCCCATCCTTCTCGCGTCTTTTGCGAGAGGGTGGGGACTTTCATCCGCTGATCAGTGTGATGAAGCAGGTTGCCCACGCTGGCCTGCTATGGAATGTCCTTCTTCGCCCGCTTCCACCACCACCGATGACCCTTACACTCTGATTCGAACTCCGGATTGCAACGGGCATGAAAGGTACTCTCGGCAATGGCAAGGCCCAGCGCAGATCCAAGGAACATGTCAGATGACCAGTGATCGCGGGCCATCGCGCGGCTGAAAGTTACAGTAAATGCCGCACCGTAACTCAGAAAGCGCGCCCATGGTTTCGGATATTCGTCAGCCAGCACCGAGGCCATCGCCCAGCTAAACATGGCATGGCCACCGGGGAACGAAGTATTCACCGCGTGGTGCTTGAAGAAGTCGCCGCGCCCGTTACCCTCGTCGGGCCGCTGCCGTGCAAAAATTAGCTGCATCGGGGTATAGACCAGAAAGGTGTTTACCAGCGTTTCGAGTTCGAGGTCGCCGGTCTCTTTGGCGTGACTATGGTCGTCTTTAAATCCGTAAGCGTATAACCCAGCCAGCGACCCGGCCAATCCGGCAATCGCAATATCGGACGTAGTCTGATATGCCGAGACATTCGTGTGCGAAATATTATTTTCGATGTGGCGGTCGGCGGCGAGGAATGCACCCGTGCCTACCAGCACTAAAACGTCCCACTTAATGTTATGCCGCTCGAACGGGCTCACGAAATAGAGCCGCTTTTGATCTTCTCCAATCCGTTTGACGCTCCGCTTAAACAGTCCAGGCTGCGAGCTGCTGGAAGAAGAATCAGGAGCAGCATCCGGGCTGTCGGCGCTATTCTCGTCGAGCGTTCCGAATTGAAAATCCGGAATCCGAAGATTCGGGATGAAAGCAGTCCCTTGAACTCCGGATGCAGGCAGCCGCAGCATCGAAACTGAAAACGGTTCCTCGCCATAGGCTCCGATAGAAAGAACACTCACCACCAAGCCTGCCAAAGTCGTTTGAAGAATTGATTTGCTCAATTTTGGGCCCTTGCTCACGCAAATTGGACAAAACGCCCCCGTTAAGATGCGAATTGGCGAAAATAGTGAGCCAGATTTCTACAAAATTACCGTCTTGTTGCGATTTTCAACCCGCGGGGGCGGGGACTTTGACTTCGCTACATTACATCAAATCGTGGGTGCCCCATTCTTCGCCGCCTTTGCGAAGAGTGGGAGAGAAAATTCCCAATCACCAGGGTGCCCTATCCTCCTCGCGTACTTTGCGAGAGGATTTTGATTTCACCGAAAATCCCCGACCCCTCCCGCGAACCGCACCGTGCTCTATAATGACTGCTTCCCATGTCTCTTACCAACGGCACCAAAATCGGTCCCTACGAAATCCTCGCCGCCATCGGCGCCGGAGGAATGGGCGAAGTCTATCGCGCCCGCGACACCCGCCTGGGACGTGACGTCGCCCTCAAAATTCTTCCGGAATCTCTCGTCCGCGACAATGACCGCCTCCGCCGTTTCGAGCAGGAATCCCGCGCCGTCGCCACTCTCAACCACCCCAACATTCTCGCCATTCACGATGTCGGCGAGCACAACGGCACTCCATTTCTCGTATCAGAACTTCTCGAAGGCGACAGTCTCCGGGAAATACTCAACGGAAGCACGCTCTCCCAGCGCAAAACCATTGACTACGGAGTTCAGATCGCCCATGGATTAGCAGCAGCGCACGAAAAAAATATCGTCCATCGCGATCTCAAGCCCGAAAATTTATTCGTGACCAAAGACGGCCGGGTAAAAATCCTCGACTTCGGATTAGCCAAGCTCACCGAGAAGCCGGACGCTCGCCACAGTACCGATGGCATCACCCTCACCAGTTCGCCCACCGCCGTAGGAACCGTCATGGGCACCGCCAGTTATATGGCGCCCGAACAGGTACGCGGTCAGGCGGTTGATCCTCGCACCGATATTTTCGCCTTCGGCGCCGTGCTCTTTGAAATGCTATCCGGAAAGCGCGCCTTCCTCCGCGACACACCCGCCGAAACCATGACCGCAGTCTTAAAAGAAGATCCGCCCGAGACGCAGAATTCAACCCATCCGATTTCACCGGCTCTCGATCGCATCATCCGCCGCTGCCTCGAAAAAAATCCAGAGCAGCGCTTCCAATCCGCGAAAGACTTGTCATTCGCCCTCGGCTCATCCACCGACACTCACAGCAGCGCCGCTCTCCATACCGTAGAACCTCGGCGAAGGATTCCCTGGGTGCTGTGGGCCGCCATCGCAACCTCGCTCGTAATCGTCGCCGCAGTGACGTGGTTTCTCGCGAGACGCCACGCGCCTGAAGCCCGCATGCAGTTCGCCATCGCAGTTCCCGGCGAAACCAGTCACATGGCTTTATCGCTCGATGGTTCCATGCTGGTTTTCGTCTCACCCGACCAGGATTCTGGTACGCCCGAGCTCTTTCTCCAGCGCGTAGGCTCGCCCGATGCTACTCCGCTGCCGGGTACGCAAGGAGCGAGTTATCCATTCTGGTCTCCCGACGGCGCGTACGTTGCATTTTTTGCCGGTGGCAAGCTGCAAAAGATCGCGATTGCGGGAGGCCCTCCTCAAGTATTGGCCAATGTGCAGTCAGCCCGCGGAGGAAGCTGGGGCAACCGTAACGTGATCGTCTATGAGCCCGACGCGTCGAGTCCGTTGTGGCGCATCAATGCGGATGGAACGGGTTCAGCGGCAGTTTATCCGAATTTTTTCGGCAAGGATGACCAATCTCATCGCTGGCCGGTTTTTCTTCCGGACGGAGTTCATTTCTTATTTTGGGCGGGCAATTTTGAAAATCGCAAGGAGGACTCCTTCAGCGGTATTTATAGCGGCTCCCTGGATGGCAAGGACAAAAAGCTGGTCGTTCTGTGCCATTCCAGCTTCGCTCTCGCTGCCGGCCATATTTTTTATGCTGACGATAACAGGCATTTGGTCAGCATAGCCTTCGATGCTACTTCCTCCACCGTTTCGGGTACCGCCAGCGTCATTGCGGATGTTGTCGGCTTTCAGCCGTCCACCTATTGGGTAGCAGTGACCGCAGCGCAGAATGGGACTCTCATTTATAACGCCAGCGCGGGCGCGGCATTATCGGTTCTTACCTGGGTTGACCGCAGCGGCAAGGAACTGAGACGCATCGGCGAGCCGGGCGTTATGGCTAATCCCATGCTGTCGCCCGATGGCACCCGGGTTGCCCTCGACATCAGCGATCAAAAAGCCAACAACGTTGACGTTTGGATAGAAAGCACAACCAACGCCGGGAACTCGCGTTTTACTTTCGATCCCGCTGAAGAGGTGGTGCCGGTATGGTCGCACGACCAGCGGACAATCGCATATCGGACGGCGGCAGGCACCGGGGGATTATTGCTGGTTTTTAAGCCAACTAATGGCCTGGAGCGAGAACGCCAGGTATTTGAAGCCGCCGGTTTCGATGACATCTTTCCCAATTCCTGGGCGCACAGGCGATCAGCAGGTCTTGTGCACTTACGAAAATCCTAAGAATCATTATCTGGCATTGGTCCCAGTGAATGGAGGAAAGCCGGTACCATTCCAGTCCGGACAGGGCAATCAGACAAACGGTCAGATCTCTCCCGATGGAAAATGGGTCGCCTACGCTTCCGATGAATCCGGCAATTGGGAGATCTACGTAACCACGTTTCCCGGCGCATCCGGCAAGTGGCAAGTCTCACGCGGAGGCGGCACGGAACCACGCTGGCGCGGAGACGGCAAAGAAATCTTCTATCTCGGGCCCTCCGGAATGCTCACGGCGGTATCAGTCAGTACCACTGGTACATTTTCTACGGGAGTTCCCACGCCCCTATTCCAGGTTCACAACCGCGCACCTATTTCTTCGAGCGATCTGTTCAGTTATGACGTGACCAAAGACGGCAACCGCTTTCTGCTGAACCGTTATGTAAAACCAGAAAAAATCGCGCCGCTAAATATCGTCCTCAATGCCGGAAACCCGTAGGGACGGCGGCCCTCACCTGTCCAATCGAGCAAAGCTGGACAATCTGCCGCTTTTGATCTCTTCCCAATAACCAAATCGAGGGTGCCCCAATCTTCGCCGCCTTTGCGAAGATTGGGAGGAAATATCCCAACCCGCCGCTCTTGACTTCGCCCTTGTCACCCCAAACTGAGGTCCCCATTTAATGTCAAACCCTGAGACATTCACCCCAAACGCAAAAATGCCCAGGAGCCTTTGCGGATCGCGGGCAAATTTGTAGTTTCAGTAACTAGACTGCCTGAACGTTCTCTGCCTGCCAACCCTTCGGACCCTTCGTCACGTCGAACTGGACGGTCTGTCCCTCTTGCAGGCTGCGGAAGCCGCCCGCCTGAATTGCTGAAAAGTGCACAAAGACATCTTCGCCGCTTTGACGGCTGATAAAACCATAGCCTTTGGCGTCGTTAAACCACTTCACTGTTCCTTGTTCTGCCATTTTGTTTTTTCCTTATTTCTGTTTTGAATTGTGCTGAGAAGAATCGTGCTGGTGAGAAGAGGTGACGCTGGTTGGCGGTACCGGCTTTCAACTGCGTGAATCAAACTTAGCTGAGCACTATTATACACATATCTACAAACCGAGGGAGATTTTGACTCTTGATCTTCGTCCCCACAACCAAACAGTGGGGTGGCCCATTCTTCGCCGCTTTTGCGAAGAGTGGGAGACGACGATCTCCATTCGCCGCTCTTGATCTCCGCAGCCAAACCGAGGGTGCCCCGTCCTTCTCGCGTTCTTTGCGAGAGGGCCTGGGTTTTGACTCTTGATCTTCGTCCCATAACCAAAACCGAGGGTGGGGTGGCCCATTCTTCGCCGCTTTTGCGAAGAGTGGGAGACGACGATCTCCATTCGCCGCTCTTGATCTCCGCAGCCAAACCGAGGTGCCCCGTCCTTCTCGCGTTCTTTGCGAGAGGGCCGGGGTTTTGACTCTTGATCTTCGTCCCATAACCAAAACCGAGGGTGCCCCATTCTTCGCCGCTTTTGCGAAGAGTGGGAGGGAGGATCTCCGATCCGCGGCTCTTGATCTCCGTCCCCACAATCAAACCGAGGGTGCCCCATCCTTCGCATCTTTTTTGCGAAGAGCGGTAGCGAGGAGGATTGCCCCTACTCCGGAATCCCCACAAACAGCGCCCGCCTCCGAGGCAGTTCCTCATCGCTAACTTCCGCGATGAACTCCACATCCAGCCCGAGCCGCATACATTCCTGCCGTGCCGCGTCATTAAAGAAATACACCACATCCCCACCAAACCGGTCCTTCGCCCGCTTCCGTTCATCCAGATCAAACGGACTCGCCGAATATACCTTTATCTCTTTCGATTCCCGCAGCACGGCGCTCAACTCCCGCTGAAAGCCAAGTCCACCTCGCCTGACCTGAGCCATCGTCAAAGCCACCACGTGATACGCCATAAATGCGGCCGCCCATTTCACCGAATTCAAGAATACCTCACAATCCTCCGCCTTTGATCTTCGCCCGTCCCAACCAAAAGGAAGGGTGCCCCATTCTTCGCGCCCTTTGCGAAGAGTGGGAGCGAGAGTCCCAATCCCGCCGCTCTCGCTCTTCCCCGCATCAATCAAAATAGATCAACCAAAACACCTCCGAACTTTAGTAACCAGCACAACAGGCCATTGGTACGTGGTCCCCGATGTGAAACCTTTGTTCATGGCATCAAGTATTTAGAAAAGAGGGTTCATGAAAATTCGATCCGTGACATTTTCGATATTACTATCCGCAGCCATGGTCTCACCCTCGCTTTTGAGGGCGGACAATATTACATACAACATTGATCAGACGGTTGGCGCTGGGAGCGTTACGGGCACCATAACAACCGACGGAACGATTGGAGTACTCAACACTGGGGGCGTAATTGACGGACCGGTCGGGTTTGCTGGGAACATAGTCGCCGTGAATTTGGTATTGAGTGACGGTACGAACACCGAGCCGCTTTCCGGCGGTATCTTTAGCAGTGTTGGAAGCGATCTAATTGCCTCGGCTACTGATTTGACCTTCGATTTCGGGGCGCCCGATGCTGGTGGTTTCGCTCTCTACAGCGGATACGCATTCTACGATCAACTTTGTTACTCGGCTGCCTGTGGTGGAATTTCGATCTACAACGTTGACTTGGATGGACAAACGGTTGCCACAAGCGAAACAGGAACTCAAGTCATCGGCACTGTGCCGGACGCATCGGGCTTATCCCTCGCAGGAATTACCGCGATTGGTATCCTCGGAGCATTCAGGAAGAAGTTCATGATTTCCCCCCAAAGCTGTTAGGCCGGCTGGCGCCCAAGTATACGTTTTTGTAAAGGTGGGATTTATGTGCCTGGCAGTCACAGGCTGCCCCATTCTTCGCCGCTTTTGCGAAGAGTGGGAGGGAGGATCCCAATCCCGCCTCTCTTGATCTTTCCCGGCATCAACCAAAACACACCAACCAATACAACGGGTGGCCCATACTTCGCGCCTTTTGCGAAGTGTGGGAGCGATAAAGCCAACACGATTGCGACCTAGGTTTTCCCAGGACACTCCCCAAAAACTCAAACCGCCGGACTCTGACAGTTTCTTCAGAGGCCGGCGGCGTTTTATCTCGACTTAAATTTTTTAAGTTTCGATAATCCGTGGAGTAATGAAGAAGATCAGCTCCTGGTTTGAAGTGCTGACCGTCGTGTGTTTGAAAAGGTTTCCGATGTACGGAATGCTTCCGAGCAATGGTACCTGGTCCACGCTGATGGAGTTATTGGTTTGAATAACGCCGCCGACAACGACCGTGCCGCCATCTGTAACCAGCACTTGCGTGGTGGCCTGCTGCGTGATCAACGTTGGGTTGCCCTGCACTTCGTGTCCAAAATCTGGCGTGGTGTTTTCCACGTCAACGTTCAGGAAGATTGTGTTTTCAGACGTGATCTGCGGAACGACCGTCAGCCGCAGGAAAGCGTCTACGTAAGTAACGGTTGGCGGTCCGCCCAACTGCGCCTGGGTCACAATTGGAACCCGGACGCCCTGGCGCACCAGAGCTTGAATATTGTTTTGGGTGACGACGCGCGGCCGAGAAAGAATCTTCAGCAAGCCACGTGATTCAGCCATCGTCAGAAGAGCATCCAGCTGAACGTGATTGCTTACGTTGACAAAGCTAAGACCGCTGGTCGGACTGGTAACGCCCAGATTGGAGAACAATGGAATCTGAGTTCCGCCACTGCTCCCACTGCCGGTTCCGACCGTCTGATAAAACGGGCTGATTCCGTTCACAGTGATTGGCGAAGTTCCCACTGCTCCAACGCCGCCCACTGCATTCGCTCCGTTGCCCCATCCGAATCCGAGTTGGGTTCCGATGTCACGCGCGAAGCTGCGGGTTGCAGCGACGACGCGGGCTTCAATTTCTACTTCCTGAGTCTTGCGGTCGAGCTGCGTGAGCAAGCGGTCAATTCCCGGCATCACCGAAGGAATATCCGAGATGATGACGGCATTCGTTCGGTCATCAGAGATAACGTCACCACGCTGGCTTAGGAATTTCTTCAACGTAGGTACGACATCTTTTGAATGTGCGTAGCTCAGGAATCTCGTGACCGTAACTTTATCCACGGCCAGCGCTTCTGATTCCTGTTCTTCACGCCGTCCATCCGCTTCTTTCTTCAGCGTGTCCACGGTCGCGATTCTCAAAACATTCCCATCCAACTGCCGCGACAAATCATTATTCTTCAAAACAATATCCAACGCCTGATCCCATGGAACATCGTCTAGGACGATTGTTAGTGTGCCGTGGACGTTGGGATCGAGGACTACGTTGAGTCCGCTGATTTCGTGGATGAGGCGGAAGAAATCTTTCAGGTCTACATCTTTTAGATTTACGGAGATTGGTTCGCCGGTGTATTTGGGTCCCATGACCGGAGCTTGTTGCTGCAATTGTGCTTTTTGTTCCGCGGCGAGATTATTTGCGGCGGGCGCTTGAGCGCTCGGCGTTCCGGACTGCATTGAGGCGCTGGGTTTGGGCAACAAGTCCATATCCGGGCGCTCGACAAATTTGGCGGCGGCTTGAATTGCGCGCGCGGGTTGGCTGGTCACTGCCGGGAATGAATCTTCGGTTGCCGGCTTTGGTTTGTACGAAGGTTCAACCACAACAAAGTTGCTGGCGGATGTTGCCGGCGCCGCATCTTTTTGTGGCGCGGACGAGATCGAAGAGGGCAGCTGCGGAACACTTGTCTCTTTCGTTGATGCGGAGACTGTGCTCACCGGCAGTGGCTCAGCAGTTACCACCACGGGTACAGCCTTTGCAGGTGGGACCGCCTTGGCGACAGCGATCGCGGAATGCAGCTTCAGAGTGAACGTGCCGTCGGCACCGGGAACGATTTCGTACCGGCACTTCTGCGACAGATCAACCACAACGCGAGTGGTGGGTGTCGCCAGATTGTCGGTGCCGATGCGCACGCCTTTCACGCCGTTGGAGCCCACGTCAATGCGGCTCACGGACGTGCCCATAGCAGTGTTCGGCAGGTCAATGACAAGCCTCGAGGGCGCGCTGAGAGTTTCAACCTTGGGGGTCAATTGCCCGCGGGCTATGACTTCCAGGGTGATTCCATCATTACCGCGCACAACGTTGACCTTCTGCAACGAGGCATGAGCAGTGTCATTCATGCCCGCGCTCTGAGTTTCGGCCGTTGCCATAAGAACCATTGCCAGCAACGGTAGAAAAATACCCAGCATTTGCTTTCGCATTTCGCTTCTCCCTACGGGTTACGCTCTACGATTCCCGTGACTTTCTGAACAGATTTTTAGTTCGCCGGATGACCGGCTTGTTGCCAGGGCCTAAACTGCCGGCGTGAAAATTTTCTTTGTAACTTCGCGCGTGAACGGTTTTCCAAATTTGTCCTGCACGCTTTCTTTGAAAATGACCGAGTCGCCGGTGATCTTGACAACATACCCGTTGAACACCGGATCGTTCTCGTGGAGGAAATAAGCTTTGTCGAGGGCATTGACAACAACCGCGATCATGCCGTCGTCGGACTTCACGACGCCGCGAAGATTAATTTGATCAATAGCGAGGCAGCGTTTGCCGGTGCTGCATCCTGAGCCCGACATGGAGCGGCTTACGACCGGGCTGACAAAAGGATCTCTGCGCCCGGTTATGTTCATGGCAGGCGCTCCCTCAGATTTTGTACTGTCTGGCGCCGTTGCCGCGTTTTCGACATCCACCACGGGTGCAGGCCGGTGAGCTTTCGCGGATTTACGCGCGGCAGGCTTCGCCGAACTGTACGGTGATTTCGCAGCTTTCTCCGCGGTGATACCCAGGGCGGCGTTCGAATCAGCAACCCGCTGCGCCTGAACGGTATCCAGTTTGCTCTTCGTGTTGGTGATGATGTTGGGATTCTGTCCGTAAACAGTTCCCGCCGTCATTCCTACTAGCAGAATTGCGCCTATCAGCTTCATCAGGATTCCCCTACTTTTTGGCCAGCGTAGCTACTGGCGCTGGCGCGTCATTACTGAAGAACGTGGTTGCGGTGCATGTAGCCACAATGCTCTCGCTCGCGGCATATTGATATGTGTGTTTTGCCTTTGCCTCGCTGGGCTTCTTGGTGGTGGCAACCAGCAGATTGGAGATGTTTACGATGCGCTCCAATTTACTGACTCGATCGAAGAAATTCAGGACCGAGTAATAAGGCCCGTCGAGTTCAATCTCAAAGGGCAGTTCGGAATAAAACTCTTTAGACGAGACGGGGTCTGCGGTATATCGCCGCACTTCAATTCCGGCCTTGAGAGCCTCGGAATCGAGCATCTTCATGAAGTTGTCAACTTCTTTCTCATCGGGAACGATTCGGCGTTCAATTTCGAGTTGCTGCTTCAGGCTGGCCACTTGACGTTCGATTTCGGCAAGCTTTGGCCGATAGGCTTCCAACTCCGCATTTTCCCGAAGTTTGGATTGCAGGTTCTGCTGCGCCGAATCATTTGCAGCACGTTGAGTTTTAAAAACCGTGAAGTAGAGAGCGAGCGTTACGAGCGCTGCTCCGACGAGCAAGGCCGCCCACTGTTTGAGACCCGATAATTCGCTAAAATTCCCCATTTTCTCCGCCTTTAGGCTTTCAACTTTTCGCAGGTCAAAGTAAATTGGAATGCCTGCATATCTTTAAGCGAGTCGTCCTGATACGTTTCCTTAATCTCGATGGTCTTGAAATAACCGGTCTTTTGCAGATTCTGAATCAGGTTCGCAACCGCGTCGGTGCTCAGAGCCATACCCTCTATAGCCACACTGCCGCCCTGATCTTTCATGGTGCTCAACCAGACCGCTTCGGTGCCGTTGACGGTTTCTCCAACGGTATTCAAGAGATTCACGGGTCCCATCTGGCCGGCGCGCAATTGATCAATCACATCTACGCGACGTTTGTAGCTGTCGGCCTGGCGCTGCCGCTCCAGATATTTAGCTTTCACGTCCGCCAGTTCACGGTTCTTCTGTTCAGCGGAGGCCATCTCAGCGGTAATCTTCTTGCTTTGCTGATCCAGGCTGTACCAATAGGCAAAGTTGAGCCCAGCCACGAGAGCCAGAATGATCAGCAGTTTGAGTTTTGGGGAACCAGCGTCCCCCATCTCCATGACTGCCGCGGTAGAGGCTGCGCCGCGCTTGTTTCTCGGTTTCGATGCTCCCAGCAGATTGATTCGGATCATAAGTCTTCAAAGCTCCTTAATGCCAAACCGACGGCAACCGCCAACTGGCCTGCATTCTGCTCGATCAGCCCTACGCCCGGCCCATCTATGGGAGGGGCGATCTTTTGAAACGGATTGAAGATCTCGACCGGCAGCGAAAACTCCTGACGCAAAGCCTCAACCAGACCGGGAACCTTCGACGATCCTCCCGCCAAATAAATCTTCTCGATGTGTTCACCGGAAGAACTGGCGCGGAAAAAATCGAACGTCTTTTGAATTTCCAGGACGATGATTTCGGTAACCTGCTGTAGCACCGGAGTCTTGGCGTCCTCGCTGACCGTACCTACTTTGTGCCCGAGCTTCAGTGACTCGGCGTCTTCGAAGCTCAGGTCCAGTTCTTTCTGCAACGAATCGGTGTACTGATGTCCGCCTACGCTGACATCACGCGGGAAGAGCGGCGTGGTGCCTTTTACGATGTTGATGTTCATCACGCTCGCACCCAGGTTCAACAATGCGACCACCTGACCCGGCGCGGGGTCGTAGTTGTATTCGTAGCAATTTTGAAGCGCCAACGCATCAATATCCACGATAGCGGGACTTCGGCCGGACATCGAGAGTACGTTGGTGTAATTGAGAATCTTGTCCTTTTTGACTGCAACGAGGAGAACGTCCATCTGCGGATTACCGACGTCTTCGGAAAGAATCTGGTAATCGAGGTTCACGTCGGCGAGGTCAAAAGGAATGTGCTGTGCGGCTTCCTTCTGAATGGTCTCGGCCAATTCCTGGTCGCTCATGGAAGGGAGCGAAATCTTTTTGACGATGACGGAGTGACCGCTGACAGCGGTCGCGACATTTTTGGTTTTGATCTGGTTGTCAGCAAAGAGTTTTGAAATCGCGCTGGAAACGGTACCGGAGTCCACGATCATGGAATCCACGACGATATCCGGGGCCAGCGGCTCTAATCCCAAATGGACTACTTCGATTCCGTTGCGTCCCTTTTTGAGTTCCACTGCCTTGATGCTGGAAGATCCCACATCCAGGCCAACAATCGTTTTTGTTCCTAATCCAAACATGTGTCCGCCTTTACGATTGCCCAGCAGCTTTGGAAGCCGCCTTCGGTTTGTTCTTGCTCTTCACTTCCATGTGGCTCGACTTTTCTTCCATCCACTGATCCAGCCTTGATTTCTTAAAGCGCCAGCGGTTGCCCAACTTGAAAGCAGGAATCTTTTGCTCACCTACGTACTTGTAAAGCGTGTCAGGACTCACTCCCAGGTACTGGGACGCCTGGCGAATGTTCATCACTTCACGCGAGTCGGCCATAAATTTCAAAATCCCTCGTTACGCGATCACACCCGCTACAACCGGGCAGGATTGGGAAGAAATTCCTCGAATCGAGCTGCTCAAGAAATGCGGTTCGAGTGAATCAAGTGGACTGAGCATATATCAGCCCCCATTTGCAGCAGGTCAAAGTGAATATCCGCGTTTTATTGGGTTTTATGGGGGTTTTCTGGAAAGTAACCAAACTGGCTTTTGAGAGAAAGTCTAGATATTGTGGTTAGAGTTTCGGCGCACACAATTAGAAGGGTTATATGGCTGCCAGATTCGTGGCTGGGACGGGACACATAACTAAAGTACTAGGGAGAGTACCAAGGTCTGTGTACGAGCGCGAGGAGGCTGGGCTAAGGGGAAGCGAAGCTGATGGGTTTTAAGGGGTTGCGGGAAAATGAGACTCCAGCAGCGGGTTCTGCAAGGCGATATTGATGCCCGAGCCGGAGTGGTCGGCCGTCTCCTGGTATCCACTTCAGCGCTGGAGAACATCTTACCCTCCCGCAAAGAACGCGAGAAGGATGGGCCCCCGGTTCCGGCTGGACACGGGGGCGGCTGTCCCTACGTGATTCCGGCCCGGATTCGGGATCTAGTCGCGCTTTGTGAAGATGGAATCCATAAGCAATTTCAATTGGACAGTCCCGTATCTTGCGCCTAAAGTTTGTGAGCATCTAATACCCGGCAGGTTTCGACCAGGGTAGAGGAAACGGGCTGGAGAGTTGTTTTTCCCGGCCCGAGGAACACGGCGATGAACGCATCCGCGATGACGTTATTAAAAAAACTTTCGTCGAGTGCGAACGTTGGGAATGCATTCCCTAACTATGAATTGGATGAGTCTTACGACGAGATGTTCAGCAGCACGGGCGTTCCTCGCGAGCACTACCATGCCCTTTACCGGACGCTGCTGGAATTGCCACCTGAAGAACTGAAGAAAAGCCAACAGGCGGCCGACTTATCCTTTCTTCATCAAGGCATAACGTTCACCGTGTATGACAACAACGAGGGAACGGAGCGGATATTTCCCAATGATCTTCTTCCCCGCATTATTCCTGGCGAGGAATGGCAAAAGATCGAAGAAGGCCTGACCCAGCGAATCGCGGCGCTCAATCTTTTTCTCAAGGACATTTATCACGACGGCCATATCCTGGCCGACAAAATTATTCCGCGTGAACTGATTTACAGTTGCCGGCACTTCCGCCGAGAAATGCGTGGCTTGAATGTGCCGCGCGACATTTATGTGAGCATCTGCGGAAGTGATCTGGTGCGCCTGCCGGATGGCAGTTTCGCGGTGTTGGAAGACAATTTGCGAGTGCCCAGCGGTGTGTCTTACATGCTGGCAAACCGGAAGGTGCTGAAGCGCGTATTTCCGACTTTGTTTCGCGACTATGGCGTTTGCCCTATTGACCATTACACGTCGGCCCTGCTCGCGACTCTTCGCAGCCTGGCTCCGGTTAATGCGGCGGGAAGGAACGAACCATCCACTGCACTGCTCACTCCGGGAGTCTTTAATTCAGCCTATTTTGAGCATACGTTTCTGGCCCAACAGATGGGGATTGAGCTGGTGGAAGGGCGCGATCTGCTGGTGCACGACAACATCGTTTACATGCGTACGACCTCAGGGTTGCGGCGAGTGGACGTCATTTACCGCCGCGTGGATGACGATTTTCTGGATCCGCTGACGTTTCGTCCTGACTCCAATCTTGGTGTTCCGGGCCTGTTCAATGCATATCGCGCGGGGAATGTTGCGCTAGCCAATGCGATTGGCACGGGAGTCGCAGATGACAAGGCGGTCTATGCGTACGTACCGAGCATCATTAAATATTATTTGGGAGAAGATGAGATTCTTCCAAATATTAAAACCTATCTTTTGACTGAAAAATCAGAACTCAATTATGTGCTGGAGAACATGGACAAGCTGGTGATTAAGGCCGTCGGCGAATCGGGAGGATACGGCATGCTGATCGGCCCGCACAGCACCGCGGCGCAGCGTGAGGAGTTTCGACAGCGGATCATCGCGCAACCGAGGAATTACATTGCGCAACCTACGCTGGCACTATCGAGCGCGCCGTGTTTTCTGGACGGTGGAGTGGAGGCGCGGCACGTGGATTTGAGGCCTTACATATTGTTTAACGGCAGTGTTGCGCTGGTTCCTGGGGGGCTGACGCGAGTCGCGTTGCGGCGGGGTTCGCTGGTGGTGAATTCGTCCCAGGGCGGCGGGAGTAAAGATACTTGGGTGTTGCGGAAGGAGGAGGACTGATGCAATCGCGGGCGAGGGCGCCGTCCGACTGATTGTCACTAAGTTTGGGGCGCGGGCACTACGCGCGAGATCCTTCGCAAGCTCAGGATGACGTCAAAAACTTAACGGAGCCCACTTCGACAGCAAATTTAGCGACACTAGATTTATTCAGCACCAATTTATTCAGCATTGAATTCCTTATGCTTTCACGAGTCGCAGAGAGTCTGTACTGGATGAGCCGTTATCTGGAACGCGCCCAGCATACGGCGCGCCTGATTGACGTGGATCTGCAACTGCGCCTGGACCAATCGCTTGAATCGAGCACGGGGCGGTGGTTGCGGCTAGTCGAGGCCTTACACGTCCCGGCTCTGCTTGCGGGCAACGTAGATGCGACGCGCCTGGCGCACACTTTGACTTTCAACCGGACGAATCCCTCGTCCATCGTTTCTTGTATTGCGTCGGCAAGAGAAAATCTTCGACATGTGCGGGAGCAGTCGAGTTCCGAGATGTGGGAGCAGTTGAACCGGCTGTATCTGCAAATGACGGGGAGTCCGGCGGAAGATGAATGGGTTTTGCGATCTCATATTCTGTTTCGCGCGGTGCAGGATGGCGCGCACCTTTTTCAGGGCATCACGGATTCGACGATGTCTCACGGTGAAGGATGGCAGTACATCCAACTGGGGCGATTTGTAGAGCGGACGGATGCGGTCGCAGCGCTGGTGGCCACGCATTTCAGCCGCCTGTCGCATCCGGCAAATCAGCCGGTGGAGGGCGCGGATTATCTGGACTGGGTGGGATTGTTGAAGTGCTGTGCGGCATTTGAGGCTTACTGCAAAGCCTATTCCGCCGAGCTTCGGCCGATTCGCGTGGCGGAATTTTTGCTGCTGAATTCCGAGTTTCCGCATTCGATTCGCTTTTCGGTTGAGAGCCTGCATGCCGGCCTCGGCCGCATTGGCGAGCTTACGGAACGGAAAGTAACCCAGCCGGTGCGCATCGCGGGGCGAATGAGGGCGGCTTTGAGCTTCAGTCAAATTGAGGAAATTATGGCGGAAGGAGTGCACTTGTATATGGAAAACATTCGCGGTCAATGCACGCAAGCCCACGCCGCCATTCAGCAGATTTATTTCGATTATCCGGTGGAAAGCGCTTTGGCAAGTTAATCGTTGGCAAGTTAGCAGGGAGAACAATTTGGTTTATTCGATCCGACACGTTACCAGCTTTGTGTATGAGCCGGCCATCCGCGAGAGCGTGATGGAAGTGAGAGTACAACCGCGCAACGAAGCGCGGCAACGATGCCTGACATTCTCTTTGGATATCAGTCCGCGGGCGAACATCATGACGTATCGTGATTTTCTTGGAAACACGGTACATCACTTTGATATTCCGGGACGGCATAGCCAATTCAAGGTGACCGCGCAGGCGCTCGTAGATGTCCAGGCTGTTCCTGCGCCAACGCTGGATGCGGTCGGAAGTTGGGCGGATCTGGATGCCGCGGTTGATGGCGGCGACTTTTCGGAAATGTTGCTGCCAAGTCTGTTTGCTCAATCAACGGAACTGTTGCGGGAGTTGAGCGCGGAGCTAAGGTGGGAGCGGAGTGGGAATCCTTTGGAGAGAATGCTGGAATTGAATCATGCGATTTATGGCGCATTCGACTATGTTCAAAATGTGACGAATGTTGATTCTCCGATTGATGACGCTTTGAGAGATCGCAAGGGAGTGTGCCAGGATCTTTCGCACATCATGATTGCGATGGTGAGGGAGCTGGGAGTTCCATGCCGTTATGTGAGTGGATATCTTTGCCAACGGGACGGTGCTCATGACCGGTCCGCGGATGGGGCGACCCACGCATGGTTGGAGGCGTTTTTGCCGGGGGCGGGATGGGTTTCTTTTGATCCGACGAACGATCTGGTGGGCGGCGAACGACACATTCGCGTGGCGATTGGACGGGATTATGCGGATGTGCCTCCGACACGCGGAGTTTACAAGGGGGATGCGGAAAGCGAGTTGAGCGTGGCAGTGATGGTGAGGCCTGCGGAGGCTCCGTCCCCGGAGGAGATAGTTCCGACTACGGTGCTTCGCACGCGATCTCCAAACCGCGGCGGATGGGAACAATTTCAACACGAGCAGCAACAGCAGTGAGTCCTCGCAGGACGGCCGTCTCTCTATTGAATTCTGATTGGGCGCGAAAGCTGCTTATGCAATAATTTCTGCGTCCGTAGAAGAGGGAAACATTGCGGTTTCTGGATCGGCTTCAACCATTCGCGCTGTTTGTGCTGCGCCTTGTGCTGGGCGTGATTATGATTGCCCACGGCTCGGGCAAGGTGTTTGGGGGGCTATCCCATCATGTGCAAATGGTGAGCGGCTTGGGGTTGCCGGGATGGCTGGCATATTTTTCGGCGGCGGCGGAATTTTTTGGCGGGATTCTGGTGATTGCGGGCTTCTTGACCCGGTTTGCGGCACTGGCGATTTTAGTAGATATGGCGGTCGCGATTTGGAAAGTTCATTGGAAGAACGGACTCATGGGCGATCATGGATATCAGTTTCCGCTGGCCGTGGCGGCCATTGCGTTTGCGCTGATCTTTTTTGGGGCGGGTCCGATTTCGTTTGATAGTCTTCGCGGCGGAGGACGGTTGTCGGGGAAGAAGTAGGCGAACGCCCTCTACAGGCTCCCATGTCTCGCAACGGCGGCGAGACATGGGGCACCCTACGTGTTAAGTGGAATCAACAATTCCAAGATCGGGAATCCCCTCGGAGCATTCCCTGCTAGTTTGTTTTCGCCCACCAGCCTAGAACTTTTTGCTTTCGGTCGAACATTTTTTTGGCTTCGCCGCGGAGTTTCGAAATTAATTCGTAGCGGGATTTGGTGAACCAAGGGACTTGATGTGGCGTGCATCCATATTTTTCTTTGTATGCGCCTTCACCGCCCCAATCGTAAACTGCAACGCCTCGCCGCTTCCAATAGCGCATCGCGTACCAGTGGATGAGTTCGTTTGGGCGAAGATTCTGGCTGGAACGGAAGCTGGCGTTTCCCAGAATTCAGCGATTTTGTTGAAGCCCGGAAAGATGCCGCTGGCTATGCACTTCCCTTCAGAATCGCGCGCCCGCAGCAATAAAATCCGGCCTGTCGGCTCGAGATTCCGAACTAAGGCCCGGACCCGCTCCACATCATATGTAGGGACCAATTCCTGCTTCGCGAATACGTCTTTCAGCTGTTCATGGTATTCGTCAGCGAATGCCAGGTCGTGGGCTTCTTCGATTGCGACGCCGCTTTTTTCTGCTTTGCGGATGCAGCGGCGGCAGGCACTGTCCATTCCATCGAAGAGCTCTTCTTCTGACTTGGTGAGATCCGTGCGATAAGACGCGTAGGAACTGCATGTGAAACCCAAGTCTTTGCCGTCTTCGACGGTGAAATTGGGATCGGAGACTTCCATGTGCAGACACTTCAGTTCATCCCACGCGAATTGTTCAAGGGCCGCTAAAGCATCCCTGCGAGAGGCGCCGGGAACCATATTGAAACCGATGTAAGGGGTGGTCCATCCGGGGAATGAACTGCCGAGGATTTTCACGCCGAGCCGGTTGAATACTAATCCGGTGAAATATCCAGCGATGTCCTTGGCCTCGTGCAATTCCACGAGGAGAGGAGTGGCAATCTGGGTTTGGCTGATGAAATCTATCCACTCGCGCGTCTGGAATACGGTGCGGTCGTGAAATTTGTCCAGCGATTCCCAATTGGCAGCATCGAAATTGACAGTCTTGCACTTCATTAAAAATTACGAGTACGCGGGCGGAAGACAATCATTTTTGAGGATTCATATTCAGTTTAGCCCAGATAATCTACGCACAATAAGGTGAGGCCAAAACAGTTGTTACCCGCGTAACCTGAAAAGTCATATGCGGAATGCCATGACCGAGGACTATTAGCATTTAGGATTAGCTGGAATGAAAAGGTTTGCCGAAGCCTGGTCGCGCATTACGCAGATGAACTGGGATGAGCGACGAACCCGGATCGCTCAGGAGATCCATAAGAGAGTTGACCTCGGCTGGTATCGGGTGGGCGTGGGGCCACTGGGAAACAGGGTAAAGGATATTGTTCCAGCGAGCGGCGAGTTCTTTTTCTCACATGCTGAGTTGGCGGAGCGAGTTGTGCTTTTCAAAGAGCGGGCGGGCGCGGACGCAGACAACGCTATTCGAGAGGCCGACAAGATTTGCCGTCACCGATTCGATCTCCTGGGCTATGAAGATCTCGATTACGGAACTGATATTGATTGGCATCTCGATGCGGTGCACGGGAAATGCGCGCCGATGAAGCCGTGGTACAAGATTGATTTTTTGGATTTCGAGCGCGTGGGAGATCACAAAGTTATTTGGGAGTTGAACCGGCATCAGCATCTTGTAACGCTGGCGAAGGCGTGGTGGCTTACGGGGGACAAGCAATACATAACTGAACTGCGAGGCCAGTGGACTTCATGGCAGCGGGCGAATCCTTATCCGATCGGAGTGAATTGGGCCAGCAGTCTGGAGGTTGCGTTTCGTAGTTTGTCGTGGGTGTGGATATTGGCGCTGCTTCCGGAAGGCGTAGCCGGCTCGGACTTTCGGAAAAACATGATTCGCGATTTGGCGATCCATGGACGCCACATTGAACGCAACTTGTCCACATATTTTTCTCCCAATACCCATCTGCTAGGGGAGGCGGTTGGCCTGTTCTTCATTGGGGTGATGTGTCCTGAGATTGCAGGTGCGGGACGCTGGCGCAGGAATGGATGGCGCATTTTACTCGAAGAGACTCAGCGGCAAGTTCGCCCGGACGGCGTCTATTTCGAACAATCGCTTTACTACCACGTTTATGCGCTAGATTTCTTTTTGCATGCCCGAATTCTGGCAGAACGGAACGGGATAGATATTCCCGTAGATTTTGATTTGATCTTGAACCGAATGCTGGACGTTGTCTCCTCGGTATCACAGGCCGGAGTGGCGGAAGGATTTGGGGACGATGATGGCGGACGAGTCTTTAATCCGCGGCGAAATCGAAGCGAGCATCTCACTGATCCCCTGACGCTGGGAGCGATATTGTTTCTACGCGAAGATTTGAAATCTGCGACTTCGCCGACAGAGGAAGCAGTCTGGCTTTTCGGGAAGAGTGCACTTTCTTACTTCGATTTGCCTGCAAATAGTCCTGCGAAGGGTCCCACGAAAGTTGGATCAACATCGTTCAACGCGGGCGGACTCTACGTAATGGCCAGTAATAAGAAAAACCTGCTGCAAATGATCATTGACGCCGGCCCGCAAGGCACTGGACGCAGCGGTCATGGCCACGCTGACGCTCTCAGCGTCAGCGTCGCGATGGATGGACGACGCTGGCTGATTGATCCCGGCACATATTGTTATATGTGCGATGAACGCGACCGCTTCCGAGGGACAGGAGCACACAACACGCTGAGCGTGGATGGGCTTGATCAGGCAGTTCCAGACGGGCCTTTCGCGTGGACATCAATTCCTGATGTTCATTGCGAGCGATGGATCGCGGGCAAGACTTTTACGCTATTTGAGGGCAACCATACCGGGTATATGCGCCTCGCCGATCCCGTGCTGCATCGGCGTTGCATCTTTTATCTTCACGACGCATTTTGGATTATTCGAGATGTTGTGGAGGGGCGCGAAGAACACCGACTCGAAATCAATTGGCATTTTGCTCCGCATGTTGTGATAGAGAAGGCGGGCCATGGCTTTGTTGCGAGGGCGACACAGGCGCCGCTCGCGGGCGAAGGCGGATTCGCGTTGCGTCCCGTGGAGGAGGCTGGCTGGACTCATACGATCGAATCTGACTCGACGTCTCCTGCATATGGGAGAAAAGATTCGACATTGACTGTGCGTTCGAGCGGTCGCCTGAGACTTCCAGTGAATCACGCGACTATGTTGTTGCCGTTCGCGACGCCGGAAGCAGTTGGAAGGCTTTCGCGCGTAAAAGAATTCGGAAAGGCGACCTCGCATTTGTCGGTTTATTGCTACGAGGATCGCGATGCGAAACACTATATGATTTTTGCCGATCCTCAGACAGAAACATGGACATGGAATGAGTGGACGAGCGACGCCAGATTTTTATACTTCAACGTCGAAGACGGACTTATTGGGCACTTCATTTTTTCTGAAGCCCGTGAAGTGAAGCTGAATGGAATCCGAGTGGCTCGTCACTCTGAGAAGATTGAGCGCTTCGAGTGGAATAGGAAAACGAGAGAGATTTTCTCGTCCGACGATTCTGCGGTGAATTCGATTTCCATCAACGCGCTGGAGTCGTTTAGACCATCCAGCTAACTGTAGCCAAGGTTGATCAGGACACAAAATGTGCGGGATTGCGGGAGTAGTCGAGTTCGGCGGGCGCACCGAGGTTGATCCTCAAGTGCTTCGACGGATGTGCGCCGCGATGGTGCACCGCGGCCCTGACGACGAAGGCATTCACGCCGAAGGCCGGATTGGGCTGGCGATGCGGCGGCTCAGCATTATAGACGTCGCGGCCGGGCATCAGCCCCTTAGCAACGAGGATGGCACAGTTTGGATCGTCTTCAACGGCGAAATTTACAATCATGCAATTTTGCGCGAGCAATTGCTCGCACGAGGACATCAATACCGCACGCATTGCGATACCGAAACAATTGTTCACCTCTATGAAGAGTATGGACGCGATTGCGTGCAACATTTGCGGGGGATGTTCGCATTCGCGATTTGGGATTCGAACCGGCGAAGCTTATTCGTGGCGCGTGACCGGTTGGGAATCAAGCCGCTCTATTACCGTTTGGCCCCTGACTCATTTCTCTTTGGTTCCGAAATAAAGGTTATTCTCGCGCATCCCGCGGCGGAGGCCAAGTTTCGCCGAGCGGCGCTTCCCGAATATCTGGCCTTTGGATATCTCTCCGGGCGGGAGACTTTCTACGACGGGATCCTCAAGCTCATGCCGGGACACACGCTTGAACTCAGCGAAAACGGCGAGGTCAAAATAGAGCGGTATTGGGATTTGCGACTGACCGGGGATGTTCCTTCTTATTCCGAAGACGACTACGTCCGGAAATATCGCGAGATGCTGGAGGAGGCCGTCAGCAGCCAGCTGATGAGCGATGTGCCGTTAGGAGTGTTTCTGAGCGGCGGCCTGGATTCGAGCGCGGTTGCCGCGCTGATGACAAAAATACGGCGCGCGCCTGTCGAAACATTTTCGGTTGGGTATTCGGAACACGCATACAGCGAACTGCCCTACGCTCGAACGGTGGCGAAGCACTTGAATTCGAATCACCATGAAGTCTCGGTAAGCCGTGAGGATTTTTTCGGCGCGCTACCCAACCTGATATGGCACGAGGATGAACCCATCACGTGGCCATCGAGCGTGGCACTGTATTTCGTTGCGAGACTGGCGAGCGAGCATGTGAAGGTTGTGCTAACGGGAGAAGGCAGCGATGAAACTCTCGGAGGCTACACGCGGTATGCGTTTACACGGCGGAATGCTGCGTTTGACCGCGTATATCGAAAACTGCTGCCGGCAAATTTGCGGAAACAGATTCGTAAATCAATCTCGAATTCGGATCTAATCGGCGCCACGGTTCGGAGAAAACTTTCGCATACTTTCCTGGCGTTGGATGGAGACTCGTGGCCGTCGTTTTATTTCGATAACTTTTATTCAGCTTTTGACTCCGGGGAACAGAGGGAACTGCTTACCGAAGAGTTCACCGGAGAACTTTCTGAGGGCGCAGCTTATCGCAACGTTCTCAAGGATTGGGAAGCTTCCTCGGGCGACATGCTGCAACGACTGCTTTACACGGACATCAAAACTTATCTTGTCGAACTGCTGATGAAACAGGACAACATGAGCATGGCGGCTTCCATCGAGAGCCGCGTGCCGTTCCTTGATCATGTTCTTGTAGAATTCGCCGCCAATATTCCTGCGAAATTCCAACTCCGGGGCATGGCGGGGAAACATATATTGAAAAAAGCTGTCGAGGACTTGCTGCCACATTCGATTATTTACCGTCCGAAGCTGGGTTTTCCAACGCCCTGGAGTGGATGGCTAGCCGGAGAGCAGTTGGATGCTATTGAGAAGATGCTTTTGGAACCGCGCAGCATGAACCGTGGATTCTTTGAGAGAGACGCCATCGAGCGATTGTTTCGGGAACACCGGACACGACGACGGGACAACTATGATCGCATCTGGCGATTGCTGAATTTGGAATTGTGGCAGCGAGTTTGCGTGGAGAGGGACTCGCATGATTTTGCAGTTGAGACGGCAGTTATTTCCGTCCGCAATATTTAATTGGGCTGCTGTGTTTTTCTCGCCGATTCCAATACTTCACCGAATTTTTTCGCAATGACAGACCAATCATATTTCCTGGCCGTTTCGGAGGCGGCATGCTCGTAACGCTGTCGAAGGTCAGGGTCTTTTAGAAAAGATACAACGGCATTGGCAAACTCACGTGGATCGTCCGCAATCACAATATCGCGGCCCGGGGAGATATCTAAACCTTCAGCGCCGACGGTGGTGGAGACGACGGCTTTGCCGGCGGCCATGGCTTCATAAATTTTCAAGCGTGTTCCTCCGCCGACGCGCAATGGGACGATCACGACGGCTGCTTTTTGCAGGTAGTCCGCCACGGATTCGACGCGGCCGGTGATTTCAATTGAATTGGAAGCCAACTTCCGCACACGGCGATCTGGATTGCGGCCTACGATGCAGAATTGGGCGCCAGGAACGGCGGCCACGATTGTGTTCCAGATCTCGCCGGCAAAAACTTCCACGGCGTCAATATTCGGCTCCCAATCCATCGCGCCGACGAACATCACTATCGGGGCGGTATTCCGATGATCCGAGGTGGGCTGATACTGTTTTACGTCAACACCCGTCGGCACGACCGTGATACCGGAGGAGGTCCATGCTCGCATGAGGTCTCGGTCGTGATCCGAAACGGTAATGACGTGCTGAAACTTTCGAAGGGCGTTTTGCTCATAGCGCAGCATTTTTTGGAATTCAAACTTATAAATGAGGCGCTTGACGGGATTGGTCTCTGTTGCGGCGTGACGCCGCCAAATCTCGCTTTCCACGTTGTGCTGGAAGAGAACCGCCGGAACCGCCATCTGGTGCGGCAGATTTATCGCAGCATCGAGGAAGTCGGCGATGACTACGTCGAAAGAGCCAGTCTCCAAAAGAGCATTTATTTTTGCTTTCACGAGTGGCGAGGCGAATCTGCTCACGGCGTAGGGTGCTGGCGAGGACAATTTGAGCAAGTAATCTGACATGCGCGAAATGAAGGTCGCGCTTTTGCCGGTGTGCAGGGCAGTCGAGGACGGAAAATAATTGCTTAATTCGGCAGCATATGTTTTGTCTTCCGCGCCGTCGTAGTACGAGAGAAATGTAACGTCATTGCCGGAAGATAAGTGTTTCAGGATTTGAAATGAGCGGATGTCTCCTCCGCTGTGGAGGGGCAGGAGCTTGTTAGCCTTGATCCAAAGAATCTTCATCGTCTCGACGGATCCCAGTCAGAGGGCGGCCTGCGAAGGCTTACAGGTAATGCGATCCAGGCCCGATTTGTTTCAGCGAATCCAGGCCGCTTTTTTCCCAGTGATGAAATTCGTAAAGGCGATAAAAGCGGCGGTGTTGAGTACGACAAAAGTGAATGAAGCGTCCGCGATTCTCGCTATGGGCCCACGCTTGAACTGGGCGAGCGAAAGCAGGCTGAGTGTATAGAATCCCAGTTGCGATATCAGGGCGACGCGATAAACAAGCCCTTGCAGGAAAATGGAAGACACAAGAGCCGCGACCAAAGTGAAGGGGGCAACGAGCCGCAGAAGTTTGTGGCTTATGAACTCGAAGCGAATCGGATTTGAGCTTGTAAGCAACCACGGCGCGAGTTGTACCAGTTGGTAATTGCCGGTTAAGGTTCTTACTTTGCGGGCGAACTCGCGAGTCACTCCCAAGTTTGGCACGTCCCACGCGATGGCGCGAGAATCAAAAACCACCCGGAATCCCTGGCGTGCGACATTCATGGGAATGTAGACGTCGTCGAGGATGGTTTCAGAAGGGACAGGTGCGAGCAAGCTGCGTCTTGCGGCGTAGAGCGCACCGGTGGCGCCGACGACTGATCCGGATGCGGACTCCATTTCGCGGATGCTCTTCTCGATGCGCCAATACAAACCCATTCCCTTAGCGGTTTCGCCGGATTCGGGATCGCCCAGCATGAGTTCTCCGCTGGCACAACCGACTTCGGGATCGGCAAAGTTTTCGGCGAGAAAGCATATTGCGTTCGGCTCGATGGTTTGGCGGGCATCGGTGAAAACGACAATTTCGCCCTTTGCGGTTGCAATCGCGTCATTCAGGCAGGCGGATTTTCCACGAGAGTCCGGGCAAAGGATTGTGTGGGCTATGAAATTATTCGAACCGGAATTATTTGAGCCGGAATTATTTGACCATTGAGACAGAATTTGATTGGTCGCGTCGGCGGAGCCGTCCGATACGACGATAATTTCACGCTCGCCTTGGGGATAATTCAGGTCCATCAAATTCTGTAGCTTCGCTTCGAGGACATCAGCTTCGTTGCGAACCACCATTACGAATGAAACTGTAGGAGTGTGTGGCGCCCGCCTGATGGGCCGGCGACGCCAATAATTGCGAAGCCACAGCCATCCTGGATAACCGGCGTAGGTGTATGCGATGACTCCAACCGATCCCCAGAACAACCATTTCATTGCGCGCCCCGTCCGAGCAGGACGATCTTGATGGTTTGAAACATGATGAAGACGTCCAAGCCGAGAGAAGCGTTCTTAATGTAGAAAAGATCGTATTGAAGCTTTTCTCTGGCGTCCTCAATCGTGTTGCCGTATTTGTAGCGAACCTGCGCCCAACCCGTGATGCCCGGGCGAACCATGTGGCGAACGCCATAGTAAGGAAGCTGTTCCGTGAGCCACTCGACAAACTCGGGGCGTTCGGGGCGAGGGCCTACGAAAGCCATATCGCCTTTGAGGACGCACCACAGTTGCGGGATTTCATCCAGCCGCGACGTGCGGAGAAATTTTCCGATGCGGGTGATGCGAGGATCATCGTCCAAGGCCCAGGTGGGTCCGGTATCGGCTTCAGCGTCCTGGCGCATGGTGCGGAACTTGTAACAATAGAAAGTTTCTCCACCACGGCCGGTGCGCTTCTGGCGGTACAGGATAGGACCTGGCGAATCGAGTTTGATGGCAAGCAGGACGAATGGCATTAGCGGCAAGGTGAGGAGAAGCCCAAGTAAGGCTGCCGAAAATGCAAGCAGGCGGCGGAAGATGCGAAACGCACTGCTAAAACGAAAGCCCTGAGCGAAGATGATCCAACTGGGATAGAGGTTTTCGACTTCAATTCTGCCGGAAATTTTTTCCAGCCAGGTGGTGGCCTCTTCGATGTGCACGCCGCGGAGACGGAGTCTTAAAAGTTCTTCCATGGGCGTGGCTTCGCGGCGGTCCTGCATTGCGACAATGACGCGGTGCACGCTGGTTTGCTGAACCATGTCTGTCAGGTGCGCCCCCATCGTCTGGCGGTTCAATGGGCCCTGCACGTTGCCGCTCCACCCAATGACATCCGCGCCCAGTTCAGAGCGCGCTCGCAATCCTTGAACAAGTCTCTGCGCCCGTTCACCACCCCCCAGTACGTACACCTGTTCTCGCAGATATGGTTTCTTCGCCAGCCAAGAGTAGATAGTTCTCCAACACAACAAAGCGATGGTCAGAAAAATCAGTCCCACAAGGAACGATGATTTCCCCAACATAATGCTCGGAAACACTGCTTCCGCCACGGCCAATGCGAGAGCGATTACCCCGGGAACAAGTAAAAGCCGGAAATAGAGTTCCCCCTTGGCGTCAAAGTGAGTTGGATCATAAAGGTCGCACAAATGCGAGATAACAAGCACAAGAGCAGTAAGGCCGACAATTTTTAGATAGCCGCCCTCATAGTTGAGGACGATATAGCTGTCATCAGGGTGCTGGAGCAGCGTGGCCAGAAGGAAAGACATCCATATAATCAGCGCCTCACCCAACAATAAAATGAGGGTGCGCGCCGGATAATAAACTTTGAAGATGCGGATCAAGCTATTTCTTCGCTCCGGCGCGGGCTTCGTTACCGTAGGCTGCGTAGTAATACTTACTATAGGAAGTTCCGCCGTCCACGCCGTTCAGGACAATGCCGACCAGGGCGGTATTTTTGAATTCCATTCTGGCTTTTCGTGCGACATCAAAGGGTGTTTCGTTGGAGCGGACGACCATGAGCACGCCGTCACAGCATTTGGCGAGCAGAGCAGCGTCGGAAATGGGTACTGCCGGGGGGGCATCCACGATGATCCAATCGAAGAGCGATTCCAAACGGTTGAGAAGAGAGTTGAGACGGCCATTGGCAAGCAGTTCGGCCGGATTCGATACCATGCGGCCCGCCGGAATAAAGAATAAGTTCTCCATAGGCCCGCGTTGCATGATGGCGAATTCATCATTCTCGCCCAGTAGATATTCGGCCAGGCCCGGGGTCGCATTGGTTCCCAAACTTCGGTGCAGTTGCGACGCCCGCAGGTCGGCGTCAATCAAGAGAGCCTTGCGCCCATGCTGCCGCACCATAGCCTGGGCAAGATTGGAAGAGACAAACGACTTTCCTTCCTGTGGCAGGGCGCTGGTTACCAGCAATTTTTTTAGTGGTTGTCTTTCGCGAATCTGATAAAGCCGTGAACGGAGGGTTCTGAATTCTTCAGTGCCAAAAGCCTGTTCGTCCTCATTGAAAAATAACATCGTTCCAGGTTCTGGCGCCCACTTGCTTTCAACGGTGCGTGTTAGCAATACGTCCTGAGCTGACGAAGCATTGAACTGGCCCGGCACATTCTGCGGAATGGGTGAACGGGAGTCGGACGGCGACTGAGGAATTGGACTGTGCGGAAGCACCTCAGGGTTAACTTCAACGTAAATTGTTTGCTGCGATGCGGCGCGCTCGTCCTCCGCCTTCTTTAAAGCTTCGTGGATCCGGCTCATATTTTCCTTTCCTTCGGGCCTTTTTGTTCTGGCTCGCGCAATCGGTCGGCGAGATTGGCGAGAGTCTTCAAAGCGTCCACCAAATCAAATCTTTCAGTTGACGACGCCGCTGGCGAGGCCTCCGAAGGGGATGGGGGTACCGGCGCAGGCTCGGGCGACGAATTTCGCAATGCGACTAGTGGCGTGGCTGAGGTTGGAGCGGAGGAAAAATCGTCAGCGGCCGGTGTTGACATAGAGTTATCTGTAACTGGTTTCGAAGTGACGCGTGACACGGGAGCAAAATCCCTGCGTGGGTAGGAGAGGGACGTCTTCGGCGAATCCGCATCAAGAACTGTGCTTTTCTCTACGGAGATAGGTGGAGTCTTCGCGATTGGCGGAGCGGCAGCTTCATGCGAAGGGCTTTCAGACAAGGAAACGGGCTCGGCGGATAAGGCCATTCCAGAAACCGGGTTATCAATCAGATCGAAATCCCGGGCAACCACTTCGACCACGCTCGCGGTTACTGTTCTCTGCTGATCCACAAAAGCGCTCACAAGACAATGCTCGCAAATCAGATTGACGACACGAGGAATTCCGCAAGAATAACGGTGAATTGCGACCAGCGACTCCGGCTCGAAAATGGCCTGCCCATTCCAGCCCGCAATGCGAAGTCTCTGAGCCACATAAGACTTGGTTTCCTCGGAGGTCAGCGGATAAGTTTTTGCCCGCAGAGTGAGCCGTTGACGCAATTGCCGAAGATTCGGCTGCTTCAACTTCTGCTCCAGTTCTGGTTGGCCGACCAGAACGATTTGTAAAAGCTTCTCGGTGAAAGTCTCGAGGTTGGTCATCATGCGGATTTCCTCAAGCAATTCTTCGGAGAGACCCTGAGCTTCATCCACGATCAGTACGGCGGTTTCGCCGGCGCGATAGCGATCGAGAAGCCAGTTATAGAGACGCAATAAAATCTGGCTCTTCGACCTGGTGTCCGAGGGGATGCCAAAATCGGCCATCATGTAGTCGAGGAATTGCGAAACATTCAGCCGGGAATTGAAAACGAAAGCGGTTGGCACTTGCTGAACGCGCAACCATTCCAACAATTTATTGATGAGCGTGGTCTTGCCAGTCCCGACTTCACCGGTGAGCAATACAAAACCCTTGCGGCTTTGAATACCGTAAGTAAGACAGGCCAGTGCTTCCTCAGTATGCCGCGTTAGAAATAAATAACGCGGATCCGGGTTGACGTTGAAAGGGTTGGCTCGTAATCCGAAGAATGCCTTATACATGGGTAGCTATACCTCGACGGTCTCCTTCTCGTTCCCGACTTGCTTCTGTCGAAGGCTGTTCTTGCCATGAAGATTCTTGTCTTCCTGATCACGGTCTATCCAGGGAATAGAAACCATCACGGGCAAATCCAGCACTGCAATTGCGTCTTCTTCCGTACGAATAGATTTATCGGTAAACTCCAGCCAAATTGCGAGGGCAAAACCCAGGCCGAGACCCGCGCCTGCTCCACCGGCGGCGAACAATAGCCGATTCGGGAAACTGGGGTCTTCGGGAAGGCCAGCGGGGTTTAACAGGCGCATTTGCTCGCCCTGCTGACGGCTCTCCATATCGGTCTGCATCTGGGATTCGCTCTTTTTGGACAACAGGTCGTCGTAGAATTTTTGCGCGGTGTCGTTATCGCGGGTCAATTCTTTGTACTGCTCTTCAATGGCGGGGCTGAGTGAAAGGCGGCTCTGATAGGTTTGAATCTGACGCTGTGTGCGCTCTTGTTCGCGAGTGGCCTGCGCGATCGCATCGTCGTATTGATGTATCTGTACCCGCATTTGACGAATCTCGGGAGGTTCGGCGGAACTCGCTTTGTCATTCGCGTCGGATGTTTTAGGAGATGCCGCATTTGCGGCGGCAAGCTGCCGTTTTAGCTCTGCAATATCAGCTTTCATTTTGATGACATCGGGATAGTCATCGGTGTAGCGCGATTGCAATGCTGTGAGTTTCCCCTGCATGTCGGCCAATTGCTGTGCCAGAGTTTGAGGATTTACCGAGCTTTGAGAGGCTTTCCAAGCGGCCACTTGCTGCGCCAACAGCGATTGCGTATAGGCCTTATCCTGCTGGGCGCGGTTCAGTGCCTGAGTACTTGCGTCCAGCTGCGTATTTAGAGTTGACAGAAGCTTCGAATTGCTTTCTTCATCTCCGGGCAATTGTCCGATGTATTGCCTCTTAAATGCTGCGAGCTTTGCATCCTGTTGGTCGAGATTGTGTTTGGCGTCTTCCACCTGACGAGCCAGAAAATCAGTGGTGCTCTGAGCAACCTGCTCACGGGCCTGGAGGTTTTGTTCCAGCATCATGGAGGTCAGTTCGCTGCAAATCTGCTGGGCAGTTCGTGGATTGTCGGCGGTAAAGCTGACGTTGAACCCCGGAACATCGCTGCTCTGTCCAGGTTTATGGGTTGCGGGTTTGCTTCCCGGAAGAGCGCCGGGAGGCACATCGGGCACAACCGGCTCAATCGAAAGATTCGTCTGGATACTGTCAATTACATCGTCGGCGCTCTTGCCCTTGGCCAGTCCAAGCCGGTCAATCATTGGGATCAGACGAGTGCGGCTGAGCACTTGTTCCTGCATGGTCGCGATGCGCTGCACAATGTCTTCTGTGACCACGGGCTTGACGTACCCTTCGGGAACCTTCTGCCCTTCCACTAAAATGCGAGCTTGCGAGGTGTACTTGGGGGTAAAGGCATAAGAGACGAGGAAGCCGGCAACGGGAGCGAGAAGAGCCGGAACCAAAATTAGTTTCAGGCGCCGGCGCAACATTGCCAGGTAGTCATCCATGCTCAATTCGCGATTCGAAATCATCTTGTGTTCCCGTTCTGGCTGCCTTCCGGCGGCCTGAAGAATTAGTCCAGCCGTATCGGACGTGGATACCACTCGAGGCCGACTACACCCATCTGGCGGTTGGAGGTTCTCCCGCAACCGGCGTCTGCCAGACAAACTAACTCATTGAATGACGTTCTGTTGTACTGATAGCTGAGGAACATGCGGTACCGGCGGCCTATGTGGCGATGAACTGCTGCTCCGGCGTAAATATACCGGTCCGAGGTGGCAGGAACCACAACCGAACCAGGCTCAAGACGCGTATTGTTTGCGATCCCGATATCGCTGTTAAGTTCCCATACCCTGCCGAGGTTCCGTAAAACTGAAAGCGTGCCCACATCGGTGATCGAACCTAGAAAAAACCCTGAACCATTCGTATTGTAGTGCCGATATTCCAGCTCCATTGACGTTCGAGAGAAGCGATAACGCAATTTCAAATTTCCGCTGGCCGAGATCCTGGTATTCGAACCAAATAACGGACTCTGAATTTGAGTGAATTGTGGGCCGGCGGCCGCAATGAAATCCAATCGTCCAGTGAGCCTGTGGCCATACACGAGATGAACCGTATTGGCGGTAACCGAGGTGTCAAAAACCTGAGGGAACTGGAAATGCTGGAAGCCGTAGGAAACGGCAATTTGGTCGGTATGATTAATTTGCCTGCTGAATCCAACTTGCGCCGCCGTCTGGGCGCTATCAATCAACCCAGAAGGGTCATTACCGGTGAAATGTACAAATCCATAGCTGCCGGCCATAGTGAAAGTAGACCGGGGACTCACAGACTGAACCAGATCAAGATCAGCGCTATTGGTTAAGCGCGGGGCCTGGCCGACGGAAATAAATTGGTTGGCACTAAGTGTGCCGGACAAAGCGCCTCCGATGCCGGATGAAATACCGCCGGCGCCTGCCTCTGCCCCCAATCCCGCAAGGCCCGATTGCAATGCTGACGCGCCCCCATATGATCCGTTGCCAAAACTCCCTTCTGGCAAATAACTCACGCTGTCGCGGAAAGCAAGTTGACCAGTACGCCACATAGCGCGTTGAGCAAACTCGGCTTCATGAGTCTGGGTAGCGCTGTGATTGGCGCCTTCGTAGAAAATGCCTCCACCGATATATTGCAGGTCGGTTTCATAGCGATTCCAGATTCGCTGAAGCGTCAGCCCTCCCAAGGCCCGGGTAATGCCAGCCGCGCCAGATTCGTTGTTCGCCGAGCCAAAGGCGCCGGCTATATTTGAGTCCCCCGACTGGCTAAGAATGGCCCCCGGCGCAAAGAAGCTTCGAGTGACAGCACCGGGCTCGAGAGATGGCTGGTCCAACCCCGAAATTGGCGGATTCTCGGTGGCGGAAGGTATGGTTACACTCGAGCCAAAAGCGGGAGCGGGCGCAGTCTGATCCGGTTGAGTGCTTCCATTTGCGGATTGGTCGGTGCCCGCTGGATTTTGCGGAGCGGTGGTGTCGTCCTGCGCCCAAGCAGAGAGCGGGGTTAGCGCCACCAGCACGAGACTCATCACGCACGTTTTTTGGGCAAACTTCTTAAGGTACGACAATCGTATCTCCGGGTTTCAAAAGGATGTTGCTCGCAGCGTCGCCGCGTAACAGGTTCTTGTAGTTCACGGGAAACTTTTGTTGCTTGCCATTCTCGGTTCGCAATACGTAAATCTTCTTAGTGTTGGCGAATTGCGTGAAGCCGGCGCTGGCCAGCGCTTGCAGCACCGTCATATTGGGCATCAGGGCGACGGATCCGCTGTGAAGAACTTCGCCGGTAACGTAGACCCTTTTGCTGTTGATGGCCGTAACGACCACAGTGACACGAGGGTCGGCGAGATACTTCTTCAATTTGGTTGTGATGGAGGCGGAGAGCTCCATGGGAGTGAGCCCAGCGGCTTGCACGTCGTTTAATAGGGGCAAGGAAATCATGCCGTCGGGCCGCACCGGTAGTGTCGTAGTTAGGTCTGACTCTTTCCAGACGGAAACGTGGACTGTATCTTCCGGTCCGATCACGTAGCTTGGGGGCGCGACGGACGAAGCTTCCTGAAGCGAAGTGGCGGCGCTCGAGGTTGGCGCGGGACTGGTTTCCTTTATTGCTGTCAGAACCCTTTGCGGCGCTCTGCGCCCAGCTTGCGGCGACAATGAAAACTAACAGTAATGTTGCCGTAATCGCGGATCTTGCTCTCATACTTTCTCCATCTATGAAGCTTCGTATTCGCTATAACCAATTTGTTTCAGCTTATACAGGAGCGCCTTATAGCTGATCTGTAGCTCTTCGGCAGCCCTGCGGCGGTTCCAGCGGGTTCGCGTCAAGGCCTTCAGGATGACCTCTTTTTCTGCTTCTCGCGAAGCCGCGCGCGCCACGCTCTTCAATGAAACTGCCGACCCTTCTGGGGTTGGGTCGGACCTGGTTAACATTGCACGCAAACCGCGCATGGCCAGCGATTCATTTCCCAGCGCCACCAGGGCCTTGACGGCATCCGCCAATTCCGGAATGTTGCCGGGCCATGAGTACTCGTTAAACAGCCGCTGAGTTTGAACGCTTACGATTGGGACGGCACAGTCAAAATCCGCCGCGTATTTCGCCAGGAAGAAGCTCGTCAAGGCCGGAATATCTTCTTTACGCTGACGCAAAGGAGGCAAACGAAGACAGACGCCGCTGATGCGGTAGTAAAGATCTTCGCGAACCCGTCCTTCGCGTACTTCGAAGCCGAGATCGCGACCGCTGCCGCAGATCAACCGTGCTTTTGGGACATCACCTTTTGCAAAGGTGGAAAGGCCTTGCAGTAGTCGCGTTTGGCAGGATGAGTCGAGATCGGCGATTTCCTGCAAGAAGACAGTGCCTGCGGCGGAATGACCGGGCGCATGCAATTCCTGAAAATTTTCGCTGGTCAGACCCGCACATTTAAATATTCGGAAGTTCGCAATGTTTTCGTGGGAGTTTTCGTGGATACGCCTGGCAAGTGTGCGTTTGCCGGAACCAGCCTCCCGAGCAACAGCACGGGGACATCACTCTGCGCGAGTTCATGGATCACCATTTCGACCGCCCGCATGCTCGGGCTTACGGCTTCCACGAAGGCCTGCTGTCCTGGGTTGGAAGTCTTCACAAATTCCGCGTTGCCGGTTTTTGCGCCGAAATCACTCTTCATCATGAAAATTCTCAAAATTACTGGGGGGGAGGTATGCGGAAAAAGGTTGTTAACCCTCCAAGTGCAAGAGCGATGCCAATCCTGTTCGATCGAACCATGTCCTTTTGCAAAGTCGTTTGAGCAATGTTTTGTGGCGTTTAGCACGGATACCGCAACTCCGACAAGTTTTGGAGCACTTTTAACCCTACATCTGAACCGTACTAAACGGAAAGTCTTTTCCTAATCGGTAGTAACCAAACTCTGGCGCAATTTCCCCAGCGTCGTCGGCCCTCGATCTAACTATTTGGAACTAAAGGCGTACTGTGACGGAATTCGTGGCAGATATTGAGGAAAAACTTTTCCACTGGTTGGCAAACAAGTCGGAACGGTGCAATTACCTTGGGTTCCTCATATCCATTGCGTGGCTTCGGCTATTTGGCTTATGCTCCGTCCATCGTGAAGTCGGTTGCGAAAACGGGGCTAATGCCGGAGCAGGCTGTGCCACTCAGTGAAAGATATGGATCGTGGCGGGGAGCGGCATTGGTGCTTTTTACCGGCTGGCTTTACTTTCACATCATCCTGCATCTGGCTGGCCAGTGGTCAAAAGATCCCAACTTTTCGCATGGGTTCTTTGTGCCACTTTTTTCCCTATTTTTGCTTTGGCAGGATAGGGCTCGCCTATCAAAACTTCCTTCGGCGCCGTCTCTCTGGGGACTGCCTATTCTCATTTTCGGTGTGCTGATCCTTGTATTGGGAGTACTTGGGGCGGAGCTTTTCTTGTCGAGAGTGTCGTTACTACTGGTCATTGCGGGATTAGTAATTTTTTTTCAGGGATGGACTTACTTCCGGGCGGTGCTGTTCCCGTGGGCTTTTTTGCTGCTGATGATCCCGCTGCCGGCGATCATCTTTAACCAGATCACTTTCCCGCTGCAAATTCTAGCCTCTAAAGTTGCGGCAGCGGTCTTGCCGCTGGCGGGCGTTCCAGTCTTGCGGGAAGGAAACATTATTAATTTGCCTGCAATGCCCCTGGAGGTGGCAGAAGCATGCAGCGGCATCCGGTCGCTTCTATCGCTGACTACACTTGCAATCATTTATGGCTACTTGATGGAAACGCGAATCTGGGTTCGTGTGGTGCTGGCAGTGGCGTCTATTCCGATCGCGGTGGCCGCGAACAGTTTCCGAATTGTAGGCGCTGGGTTGCTGGTTCAGTATTGGGATCCGGACAAGGCGCAGGGCTTTTTTCATGAATTTTCCGGATGGCTGGTGTTTGTGGTTTCGCTCGTGATGCTTTATCTGCTGCATCAGATTTTGCAATTAGGCAGCCGGCATTCGAGGGCCAGCAATTGACGGCGAACATCAGATTCGCTATTGCTGCGACGGTGCTGATTGCTGCGGCGCTGCTTTTGCATGCTCGCAGCAGCGATGAAGTGCTTCCGCCACATCTCCCCTTTGGAGAAATTTCCTGCACAGCTGAAGAATTGGGAGGGCTCGGATCTCAAGATTCCACAGGACGCTCTTAACGTCCTTGGGCCTGGGCAATTCCTGTTGCGGGATTACCAGGATGAGTCTTCCGCCATTCCGGATGTCAGCTTATTCGTGGCATTTTTCCCGTCTCAGCAGGCAGGGGACACGATCCATTCTCCTAAGAATTGCCTTCCGGGATCCGGTTGGTATCCGCTTGAATCCAGCCGTATGACGATTTCTTTACCGGGTCATCAGCCATTTCCGGTCAATCGTTACATAATCGCGAAGGGGACGGATCGGCAACTCGTACTGTATTGGTATTGGGCGCATGACCGCGGAGTGGCCAGTGAATATTGGGCGAAGTTCTACCTGATAAGCGATTCAATCCGGATGCGCAGGAGCGATGGCTCTCTGGTACGGGTGACAACGCCGATATTGCCCGACGAAACTCAAGAGCATGCACAAGAGCGGCTAGTATCGTTCGCCGGAAATATCGGCCCTTTGCTGAATCAATATATTCCGAGGTAGTCTGCACCAATTCATAAGAAAAGGGTGCGTACAAGTTGTTACTTTAACGGAATCACCTTCATCGCCTTTATACGTAAGCGCTCACGTATAAATCGAGACGATCGACTTTCGTGACCGCTCACGTATAATTAAACTCGATGGCGAAGAAGCGCAAAAATCCGTATGCTGTTGCGCTAGGCCGCAAGGGTGGCCGCAAAGGCGGCCCTGCTCGAGCAGCTAATATGACACCGGAACAACGCAGTGAAAGCGCCAGAAACGCTGTCATGACGCGCTGGGCGAAGAGCAAAGAACAAACCGAGTCCCAGTCGGATTGAAGGGGAAAATGCCGGAAACCAGGAGAAAAATACCGACTCCTCAGGGTGTGCTTGAAGGAATTGACGTCGCGATCAAGAGAAACCGCCCCGAGAAATGGTCGGAAGTATCGTTAGCGGATGGAACTATATTTATCTGCAGTTAAACCCAACGTCCTGTCTGTCACTGGTGTTGACGGTAAATTTGACAATGATGGAAATCCTTTGTATGTGTTGCAGTCAAATCAGATGATGACCGTAGCCACCAAAACGTACCGAGTTGATTTGCGAGAAGCCCCGGCAGGAACAAGGGCTAATTGACAATGAGCAATATTCAACCATGTGATCTCGGGAAAGCCGCCGTAGTGCTTGCAGGTGCGATGGGTCTAGCTATCGTAAGTGGTGCGCCGCCAGTAGAGGCGCAAACATTGTCTAACCCTGTAGCCGGATGCATCCCCGAAGCTACCTCCGTTCAGGAGGGTTTAGATATTGTCATTAAACCTGGCGCTCTTGAGTACGAAAAGGCAGAACGCCTATCTGGGAAATTCAAGCAGTTAGCTCAACAGTCGCGCAATGAACGCGGTCCTATGTCGTCCATCAGTGGAATGTCTATGCTTCCTTCATATCAGAGCATTGTCGGTATCGGGCCAGCCGCGCTGCAAATTATCCTCGCAGAACTTCGGGAGGAAGGAGATGACCCCGATCAATGGTTCTGGGCGTTAATAGCAATCACCAAAGGAAGCGGACCTGAATCCGCCACACATTACCCAAAAGGATCAGGGTAATTGCCGCAAAATGGCTGCGGCGTGGCTTAAATGGGGCGAGACTCAGGGTTATGTTGGGTAGCTGGCCGGACGCGAACTCCCGAATCTGAATGAAGCCAACTGTGAAATACAAGTTTGCCGTCACGGCAATACAATTGCATCGCTGGTGCGGAAAGCGATGATGGATATGTTTGGTGGCCTGACTTGATGGGCATATGTCGCGGCCGGTCCAGGTCCCCAGAATTAAACTATGGAAGCTTTCGTAAAGGCATACGAGACCTCGGGTACAAGCTCTGCTACGACACCTCCCAGAACCTGAAGTGGAGAAAGTTGCGCTCTATGGACTTACTAATCCAGTAAATGGCAGGACGACCCCGACACATGCGTCGCGTCAGCTTGATTCCGGGGACTGGACTAGCAAGCTTGGTCCCTTTGAGGATGTTCGCCATAGAACCATTGACGATGTAAATGGACCAGTTTACGGCAGAGCGATTTTACTTTATGTCCCGACCCCGCCCCTAACCGATCTTCGTCCCGAACCTAGACCGACCGTGACAGACTTATCTCTGGAGCGGAGTGCCTCCACAGAACAGTGACGCGGGTAACCTTTCCTCTATACCCCTAATTGCAGTAACCTTTGTACAGTTACTGAAGGTTCATGATCGAGATTTGTCCAGCGCTCGCGCTTGGTTTGTGGAGACTTGTAAAATGACGCGATCTTCCGTATTTCGCCTCGTCCTTGCCCTGACAATTGTTGCCGCTCTACTGACGGGCATGCTTCGCGGATCCTAATGTTCGAAAGCAGAAGTATTTTGAAAGCGGGCAGCGCTACTATGAGAAGGGTCAATACCGGGAGGCGGCGATTCAATTTGGCAACGCGATTCAGCAGGATCCGCGTTATGCCGACGCCCACTTCCACCTCGCGCAGACATATCTAAAGCTCCAGGACTGGATGCATGCCTACCAAGAGCTTAGCCGCACCATCGAGATACAGCCGGAGAATTATGAGGCGCACATTGACCTGGCCAATCTCCTGATCGCGGGTCACGACTTGAAACAAGCACAGGAGCACACGGACCTCGTGTTGCAGAAGGCTCCGAATAACCCACAGGCACATGTGGCGGCAGCAAATCTGCTCGCGGCGCAGAACGATCTACCGGATGCAATGAAAGAGGTTCAAAAAGCGATTGAGTTGAGTCCGGGTGAATGGGAACCTTATTTGAATCTGGCGATGTTCCAGATGCGATCCAATCAGGCAGACGCTGCCGAGACGAACTTCAAGAAGGCCATCGAACTTAATCCAAAAGCGATGAATGCTGAACTGGCCCTGGGCGCCTATTACGAGTCGCGAAACCGCCCGAGCGAGGCCGAGCAGCAATTCAACAATGCCATCGCGATTGCGCCCAAAGATCCCGAACCCCGCGCGGCGCTCGCTCGTCTCTACCTGGCTGAGGGAAAGAAAGCGGAAGCCGAGGAATTTCTAAAGAAGGCGAAGGCGGATTTTCCTGACAATTCCGCCGGTTACAGAATGCTGGGCGATTTTTATTTCGCCACCGGCGATGTGGACAAGGCAACTGCCGAGTACGCGGCACTCTACCAGCAACATCCCAAGGATACCCAGTTGAAAAAGAATTACATTCAGCTGCTGATCCTCAAAGGACAACTGGATGAAGCGCGGAAGTTGAACGACGAAATACTGAAAGGCAATGCGGAAGATGAAGAAGCGTTGATTTTCCGCGGGCAAATTCAGATCCGCGACGGCCACGCAAATGATGCCACGCAAACCTTGCAGACAGCAATCAAGAATGATCCTGACAATGCGGTTGCGCACTACCACCTTGGAATGGCATTTGAGCAACTCGGAGACCTTGCCAGGGCCGAGAGCGAATGGCAAAATGCAGTGCGCATCCACCCGCAATTGATCGAGGCGCAGAGGGCACTCGCTGCGCTGGAATTACTGAAGCGGGACATGCCTGCGCTTGAGCAAACGGCCAATGAGATTATTTCGATTGAGCCGGATCTCCCGAGGGATATGCCTTCCGCGCGCTGTCAAATATCAATCGTCAGCAATTTGCTCCGGCCGAGCAGGACGCGCGCAAAGCGATTGAACTGGCTCCGCAATCGCCCGCAGGCTACCTGCAAATGGGAAATCTACATTTTGTTCAGAAGCAATTTCCTGCCGCGGAAGCGTCTTTCCAGCAGGCCCTGGACCGCGATCCGAATTCGTCGGATGCGCTTGCGGGCTTGATGAATACTTTTACCGCGGAGAAACAGGTGGACAAAGCTATCTCGGCGGCAAATGCGCAAATCGCAAAGTCGCCAAATAACAGCGCTTTCTACGATTTGTTGGAACCTGGCCTTTCGCAAACAAAAAAGGGATGGATCAGGCCGAAGCGGCGTTTAAGAAATCCGCGGAGTTAAACAAGCATAATTCGGACGCACTGCTCAAGCTGGGCCAGGTTCAGGTCGCTGAAGGTTCGCCAGATCGGGCAATTGAAACCTATAAACAGTAAAAATAAAGACAATCCCAAGGAGGCTGGTTTCTATATCCTGCTCGGCGAGTTATACGAATCGAAAAAAGATTGGCCCAACGCCGA